>JBBSLI010000008.1:0-126244 GCA_038255395.1 Solirubrobacterales bacterium | reverse complement strand
TCCCGGGCGCCCGAACCGTGCCTGACGCCCGCCGGCGCCCGCCCCGTGCCACCAGCACGAAGGCGGGTCACCGCCGACCGTCAGATCCCGGCCGGGCATCCCGGGATTCCACGCAGAACTTCCGGACGGCCGTACTAGTCCGTTCGCCGCCGGCCGGGCGCGGTCGTCGTGGGCACCAGCGCCGTGCTCGCCCTGCGCGCAGGCACAAACAGCATCGATGAGCGGGTGGGTGGACCCCGGCCCGGGAACGAGGGGCACTTGGCCTGCGTTTGCGTGCGCATCCGTTCGGCTTCGTGGTGGCGCGTTTCTGGCGGTATAGCGCACAAACGCGCCACCACGCCGTCACACGGCCCGCGCCCCGCCCCGCCCTGGCCCCGGCCGGCCCTGGCGTGGCGGCCGACACCACGACCGCCGACCCGCTCATCGACGCAGTTCTTGCCGGCACGACGGCGACCACCACGTTCCGAGACAACGACCCGCGCGCCGGCAGGCAGCCGATTGCGCGCACCGCCAGCTGGGGACCCTTCGCAGGATCCACACACGAACGTGAGCCGCGGCTTAGCCGCCGTGCGTACAACACGTAGGTCAGGTCTTGTGCAGACCCGGACCGCGGCCTACACTTACGACAAGTAAGGAACTCCGCCCAGCGCCACCCAAGACGGCACGGACGCTGATCCCACGCCATCCCCCCAGAAGGCCTCCCCCATGAAGACATCGATGAGCAGGTTCCAGATCCACGACGACCTCACGGCTCCGGAGGGATCGGTCCCGGTCCTGCGCGGCGCTCTCGCCACCGGTGGCCAGCTGCCGAACTTCCTCGGCGCGCTGGCAGGCTCGCCGGCCGCCCTGCGCGGCTACGCGCGCTTCCGGTCTGAGCTGCGCCGGGGCGCGCTCGACGTTCCGACGCTCGAGCGGATCTCGCTCGCGGTCGCCGAGTACCACGGCTCGCAGCCCGGCATCGCGCTGCACAGCCGCACGGCACGGCAGGCCGGCGTCGCCCTCGACGATGTTGCGCTCGCACGCAAGTTCAAGTCCAAGGACGAGCGCGCGGCGGCGCTGCTGACGTACCTCAAGGCCGTCATCGAGAACCCCGGCCGCCCGCCGATGCACCTCCACGAGGAGGCGCGCGAGCACGGCTGGAGCGACGAGCAGCTGCTCGAGGCGATCGCCTACGTCGCGCTGGAGCGCTTCACGGCGATGGTCAACGTCGCCGGCGACGTCCCCGTCGACGGCTCCGCCGAGGACTCCAGGACGCTGCGGGCCGCCTAGCCAGTCGCTGATGGGACCCGCTGACGACGGACCGCAGCCCGTGCCGCGCCCAAGACCTGGCGCGCCACCGGCCAAGCGGACCCTCGTGGCGACGCTGGAGGGGCGACCTGCCTGCTGTCCGTACTACCACCAGGCGATCGAGCTCATCGGCCGGCGCTGGACCGGCGCCATCGTCAGCGTCCTGATCCACCGCCAGGCGCTGCGCTTCGGCGAGATCGCCGAGGCGGTGCCCGAGCTCTCCGATCGTCTGCTCTCGGAGCGCATGAAGGAGCTCGAGCGTCACGGGGTCGTGCTGCGCACCGTCCTGCCGGGCAAGCCCGTGCGCGTGCGCTACGAGCTCACCGAGATGGGCCGCGAGCTGGCGCCTGCGGTGCACGAGCTCGAGCGCTGGGCGCGACGCTGGCTGGCGTAACAGTCCGGCAACAAATCGGCCGGTTCGCGCCTCAACTAGGCTCCAGGCCATGAGTGACGACCGCCCAAAGACGCCCGACGACGTCAAGGCGATCGTCGCCGAGCGCGACATCCGTTTCATCCGGCTCTGGTTCACCGACATCCTCGGCCGGCTGAAGTCCTTCTCGATCAACCGCGACGAGCTCGACGACGCGTTCGAGAACGGCATGGGCTTCGACGGCTCCTCGATCACCGGTTTCAACGCCATCGAGGAGTCCGACATGCTCGCCATGCCGGATCCGACGACGTTCGCGATCCTCCCGTGGCGCCCCGAGGAGCAGGGCGTCGGGCGCCTGTTCTGCGACGTCCTCACGCCGGAGCGCACCCCCTACGAGGGCGACCCGCGCCACGTCCTGCGGCGCGCGCTGCAGCGCGCCGGATCGTTGGGCTTTGACACGTTCAACGTCGGCCCCGAGCTCGAGTACTTCCTCTTCAAGGACTCCAAGGGCACCGAGGTGCTCGACAACGGCGGCTACTTCGACCTGACGACGCTGGACGCCGGCTCCGACGTGCGCCGCGAGACCGTGCTCGCGCTCGAGCAGCTCGGCATCCACGTCGAGTACACCCACCACGAGGTCGGCCCCAGCCAGCACGAGATCGACATGCGCTACGCCGACGCCATGAAGATGGCCGACGACTGCATGACGTACCGCATCACGGTCAAGGAGTACGCGATGAAGTACGGCTGGCATGCGACGTTCATGCCCAAGCCGCTGTTCGGCGAGAACGGCTCGGGCATGCACACCCACATGAGCCTCTTCAAGGACGGAAAGAACGCGTTCTTCGACGCCGACGACCCGTACTTCCTGTCGGACACCGGCAAGGCGTTCATCGCCGGCCAGCTCAAGCACGCCCGTGAGATCTCGTCGATCTTCGCGCAGTGGGTGAACTCCTACAAGCGCCTCGTGCCCGGCTTCGAGGCCCCGGTCTACGTCGCCTGGAGCCGGCGCAACCGCTCCGCGCTCGTGCGCGTGCCGCTCTACCACCCCGGCAAGGAGGGCTCCACGCGGATGGAGCTGCGCTGCCCGGACCCGGCCTGCAACCCGTACCTGACGTTCGCGTCGCTGCTGCACGCGGGCCTGGAGGGGATCGAGAAGGGCTACGAGCTGCCCGAGCCGATGGAGAAGAACCTCTACCACCTGTCGCCCGACGACCGCCGCCGGCTGGGCATCGAGCAGCTGCCCGAGACGCTCGGCGAGGCGATCGAGCTGACGGCCGAGTCCGAGCTCGTCCTGCGCACCCTCGGCGAGCACATGTTCAACCGCTACGTGGAGATCAAGCGCCGCGAGTGGGAGGACTACCGCGTGCAGGTCAGCCAGTGGGAGCTCGACCGCTACCTGCCGGTCCTCTGATGGGGGATGTCACGGTGCTGCTGATCGAGAACGGGCCGATCAAGGTGATCGGTGGCGTCGCACTCGTCGACGACGTCACCGGCGCGCCGATGGACGGCGGCGAGCGCGATCCGATCTTCCTGTGCCGGTGCGGCGGCTCGGCGAACAAGCCCTTCTGCGACGGCACGCACAAGCGCAACGGCTTTCAGGGCGCTCCCGCGGTGGCCGGCGCGTCCGGCTCGTGAGCGCCGTCGACGCGAGCGGCACGCTCACCCTCGGCGGCGAGCTCGCGGTCCACCGCCTCGGCTTCGGCGCGATGCGGATCGTCGGGACGGGCGTCTGGGGGCCGCCGCAGGACCGCGACGCCGTGCTCGTGCTGCTGCGCCGCGTCATCTCGCTCGGCGTCAACCTCATCGACACGGCCGACAGCTACGGGCCGCACTTCAGCGAGCAGCTCATCCACGACGCGCTGTATCCGTACCCCGACGGGCTGCTGATCGCCACGAAGGGCGGCCTGACGCGCAGCGGACCGGGCCAGTGGGCGCGCAACGGCCGCCCCGAGCACCTGCGCGCCGCGTGCGAGCGATCGCTGCGCGACCTGCGCGTCGAGCGGATCGACCTCTACCAGCTGCACGCGCCCGATCCCGACGTTCCCTACGAGGAGTCCGTCGGAGCGCTTGCCGAGATGCAGAGCGACGGCCTGATCAACCACATCGGCGTCTCCAACGTCGACCTCGATCAGCTCGCGGAGGCGCGCTCGATCGTCGAGGTCGTCTCGGTCCAGAACCGCTTCAACCTCACCGACCGCGCGTCGCAGGCGATGGTCGAGCTCTGCGAGCGCGACGGGCTGGGCTTCTTTCCCTGGTTTCCGCTCGCGGCCGGCGATCTCGCCAAGCCCGGCGGCCTCGTCGCCGAGATCGCCGAGAACCACGACGCGACGCCCGGCCAGGTCGCGCTCGCCTGGTTGCTGCAGCGCTCGCCGGTGATGCTGCCGATCCCCGGGACCGGCTCGATCGAGCATCTCGAGGAGAACGTCGCCGCCGCCGAGCTCAAGCTCGACGAGGAGGAGATCGCCCGCTTGGAGGACGCGGCCTAGACCGCTACTCGGCCTTCGCGAGCTTCGACGGCCACCAGATCTTCGGGCCGATCTCGAACGTCAGCGCGGGCACGAGTACCGAGCGCACGAGGAACGTGTCGAGCAGCACGCCGAACGCGACGACGAAGCCGATCTCGGTGAGGAACACGAGCGGCAGCACGCCGAGCACGGAGAAGACGCCTGCGAGCACGATTCCCGCCGAGGTGATCACCGCGCCGGTGACCGCCAGCCCGCGCAGCATGCCCTCGCGCGTGCCGTGGCGCTGCGTCTCCTCTCGCACCCGCGCCATCAGGAAGATGTTGTAGTCGATCCCCAGCGCGACGAGGAAGATGAAGGCGAACAGCGGCAGCGACGGATCGCTGCCCGGGAAGCCGAAGAGCACGTCGAAGACGACCGCGCCGACCCCCAGCGAAGCGGCGAACGACAGGATCACCGTCACGATCAGCATGATCGGCGCGACGAGCGCGCGCAGCAGCACGATCAGGATCAGCAGCACGACGACGAGCGCGATCGGCACGATCACCTTGTTGTCGCGCGCGGCAGCCTTGCGCAGGTCGTACTCGACCGCCGTGCCGCCGCCGACGACCGTCTCCTCGCCGCCCGCGCTCTTGGCGGCCTCGCGGATGCCGGGGATGAGGTCGAAGGCCTCCGTCGAGAAGGGGTCGGGCTCGAGCACGGCGGCGAGCAGCACCCCGTCCTCGCTGCTGCGCTTGACCTCCTGCACGGAGGCGACGCCCGGAGCGTCGGTGACCGCCTTCGTGACGGCGGCGGCGCGCGCGGGGTCGGGCACGATGACGTCGGCCGGCGCGTTGGCGCCGCTGGGGAACGACAGCGCGAGCAGCTCCTGTCCCGCGACCGCCTCGACGTCGTCGCGAAACCCGTTGCCGCTCGTCAGGCCGGTGTCGAAGTTCAGCAGGCCGAGCGACAGCACGGTGAGCAGCGCGACCGTGCCGATCCAGACGCGGCGCGGGCTACGGGCGACGCGATCACCGACGCGGCGCCATGCGCCGTGCATCTCGTCGGCGCCCTCGGCGCCCAAGCGCGGGACGCGCGGCCAGAACGCGCCGCGGCCCCAGATGAGGAGCCAGGCGGGCAGCAGGGTCAGCATCGCGAGCATCGCCACGGCGACGCCGAGCGCGCCGACCGGCCCGAGGCCGGAGGTGCCGTTGACGTCGGCGAGCGTCAGGCACAGCAGGGCCGCGATGACCGTCATGCCGGAGGCGAAGATCGCCGGGCCGGCGGTGCGCAACGCGAGCGCCATCGCCTCGTGCTTGTCCTCGTGCTTGCGCAGCTCCTCGCGGTAGCGCGCGACGAGCAGCAGCGCGTAGTCCGTGCCGACGCCGAGCACGAGGATCGACAGGATCGCCGAGGACTGGCCGTTGACCGTGACGCCGAGCTCGGTCAGGCCGTAGCCGATCGAGCGCGTGGCGACCTCGGCGAAGATGATCGCCAGCAGCGGTATCCAGAGAAACACCGGGCTGCGGTAGATCAGCGCGAGCAGCACGAGCACGAGCAGCAGCCCGGCACCGAGCAGCGCGCCGTTGATGCCCTCGAAGACCTTGATCTGGTCGGCCGCGTAGCCCGCCGGCCCGGTGACCTTGGCCTGCAGGCCGCCGCCGGGGTCGCTGACGCGCTCGCGGACGGCGTCGACGGGATCGAGGATCGTCTCCGGCTCGCCGTCGCCCTCGATCTGCGCCTGGACGATCGCGGCGGTGCCGTCGGGTGCGAACACCGGCGGCGTGAACGTGCTCGTGTTGCGCTGCTCGAGCGCGTTGATCGCCGCGCGGTCGGCGGCGATCCTGCGCCTGTCGGCGCGCGTCAACCCGCCCTCGCGGCGATAGACGATCACCAGCGGGGCAAGCTCGCCACCCTGGAAGCGCTTCGTCGCGGCGAGCGCCTTTGTCGACTCGGCGTCGCCGGGCAGGAACGAGGTCGACTCGTTGTCCTCGGCGGCGGCGAACTTGCCGGGCAGGTCCGCGGCGAAGGAACCGAAGATCGCGAGGATCCAGACTGCGGCGATCACCCATTTGGCGGTCCGTCCGGCGGCGGGCGAGAGCAGTGAGGCCATCGCGCATTCCTACCGCACGAGGCGGCGGACTCAGGCGGTGGAATCGAGCAGCGCCTGCAGCTCCGCCGGCTCGGAAACAGGTCGTTTGCAGGTAAATCGCTCGCAAACATAGGCCGCGGCGACGCCGTCGAACGGGGTCCGTCCTTCGAGCGGCGGCACGCCGCCGGGATCCGCCCCGTCGCCGCCGGCAAGCACGAGGTGGGGGCGAAACCGCGCGCGCACCGCGCGCCGCAGCGCGTCGAGGTCCGCGCCGACGAGCGCGACCTCCTGCGTCGGGGAGAGGTGGAAGTCCAGCGCCTGCAGCAGGTGGCCGAACGCCAGCGGCGAGCGCCGCAGCAGGTCGCCGAAGAGCGCGAGCACGCCGAGCGCCGACTGCTCGTAGCGCTCCTCGCCGGTCAGCGCCGCGAGCCGCAGCAGGCCGAACGCCGCGCTCGACTGGCCCGACGGGATCGGCGCGTCGTCGATCTCCTTGCGGCGCGCGACGAGCTGCTCGTGGTCGCGCGAGGTCTGAAAGAAGCCGCCGGCCTCGGGATCGCCAAAGCGCTCGATGATCGTGTCGGCGAGCTCGCGCGCGGCGTGAAACCAGCGCGCCTCGAACGTCGCCTCGTAGAGCGTCAGCAGCGCCTCGAGCAGGAAGGCATGGTCCTCGAGGTAGGCGTTGAGCTTCGCCTCGCCGGCGTTGTAGGTGCGCAGCAGGCGGCCGTCCTCGTCGCGCATCTCCTCGAGGACGAACGCGGCGGCGCGGCGCGCGGCGGCGACGTAGTCCGCGCGCTCGAGCGCGGCACCCGCCTCCGCCAGCGCGCTGATCATGAGCGCGTTCCAGGCCGTCAGGCGCTTGTCGTCGAGGCCCGGGCGGATCCGCTCGCCGCGCCGCGCCATCAGCGCGGCGCGGATCCGCGCGCGCACGTCGGCGTCAGGCTCGGCGCCGCGCGACTCGAGGATGTTCGCGCCCTCGAAGTTGCCGCGCTCGGTCGCGCCGAACCAGGCGATCGCGGCGCCGGCGTCGTCGCCCAGCACGTCGCGCAGCTCGGCGACCGACCAGACGTAGAACCTGCCCTCGACGCCCTCGGAGTCGGCATCCAGCGCGCTGTGGAACGCGCCCTCGGGGCCGGTCATCTCGCGCAGCGCCCAGTCCAGGGTCTCCTGCACCGTACGCCGCAGGAGCGGATCGCCGCCCTCGGCACCGCCGCTGACCTGCCAGCCGTGCAGGTAGGCGCGCGCGAGCAGCGCGTTGTCATAGAGCATCTTCTCGAAGTGCGGGACGGTCCAATTGCGGTCGGTCGCGTAGCGTGCGAAGCCACCGCCGATCTGGTCGTTGATGCCGCCCGAGGCCATCGAGCGCAGCGTGTACAGGGTCATCGTCGTCTCGCCACGACGCAGCAGGAACTCGATCGTGGAGGAGGCGGGGAACTTCGGCGCGTCACCCCAGCCGCCGCTCGTCGTGTCGAAGTGCGCGCGCAGCTCGGCGACGGCGTCGTCGAGGATGCGGCCGTCCAGCGGACCCTCGCCCGCGCGCAGCCGGGCGGCCCCCGAGAGCCGCTCCACGAGCTCCGTGCTCTGCGCCCGGATCTCGTCGCGCTGGGATCCCCACGCCGTCGCGACGGCCTCGAGCACCGTCGGCCAGCTCGGCATCCCCGTGCGCGGCTGCGGCGGGTAGTACGTGCCGGCGTAGAACGGCACCTGCTCGGGCGTGATGAAGACGTTCAGCGGCCAGCCGCCCGAGCCCGTCATGAGCTGCAGGGCCTCCATGTAGAGCGCGTCGACGTCGGGGCGCTCCTCGCGGTCGACCTTCACGCAGACGAAGTGCTCGTTCATCAGCGCGGCGATCTCCTCGTTCTCGAAGCATTCGCGCTCCATGACGTGGCACCAGTGGCAGGCGGAGTAGCCGATCGAGACCAGCAGCGGACGGTCGAGCTCGCGCGCTCGCGCGAGCGCCGCCTCGCCCCAGGGCAACCAGTCGACGGGGTTGTGCTGATGCTGCAGGAGGTACGGCGAGGTCTCGCCGGCGAGCGCGTTTGCCACGGGATCGCGCCTACCCGGCGTGGCGCAGGCGGAAGCTGGCAAGCAGCGCCCGCAGCGGCAGCGCGTCCTCGGGCGCGGGCGCGAGGGTGCTCGCCGCGGCCGCGGAGATCCGCACGCGCCGTCCGCCGACGTGGCCGCTGATCGTGCGCGGGGTCACGGTGATGCGCCCGTGCGCGGCACGCTGACCTTCGATGCGCAGCACGCGCGCGCCGGCGGACGAGAACGGCACGCTGCCGGAGATCCTCACGCCGGGAACGTAGACGACGTCGCGCAGGCGCATGCGCCCGCTGGCGCTGATCGTCACGCTGCCGCCACGCAGGCCGCCGTCGCGCCTGGGCAGGCGGCCGCGTTCGAGCAGGTCGCCGATGACCTGGCGGCGCACGTCGTCGGCGGTCAGCAGCGCGGCGGTGATCGAGCGGCCGATGCGGTCCTCCGAGCCGGTCCCCGGCAGCCGGCTCGCGCGGGTCGGAGCGACCGGCGTGGGCGGCACCGGGTTGCCCGTGGCGTCGCATGGCGACAGCGACTGCTCGGCGAAGAACTGCAGCACGGCGCGCACGCCACAGCCGTTGGAGGTCAGGTCGCCGGCGAGCGCCGAGTGGCCCGTGTAGGGGATCGACAGCAGCTGCGTCGACGCGATCAGGCCGGCGATCTTCTCGCCGTCCTCGCGCGGGGTGCGCAGGTCGGTGGCGCCGCTGATGACGAGCGTCGGGACGTCCGGCGGCGGTCCGAGCGGGGCGGGCGGCGGCGTGACCGTGGGCCAGCCGAGGCACAGCGCGACGATGTCGTTCGACAGCGCGGTCTCGCCGTCGAACGGGAAGAACGGCGCGTCGCCGAGGAAGCGCACGATCGCCCGCGATTGCTGCGCGCGCGTCGGCCGGCTGGCGGCGCGGTTCCAGGGAAACAGCCCTTCCTCGCAGAGCGTCGCGGCGAAGACCGGGTCCGAGAACGCCTCGCCGGTCGCCTGGCGAGCCGTCGTCCGCGCGCGCAGGTCGACGATCCCGGCCGAGCGCGCCGCGAGGCGGATCAGCGGCGAGGAGTCGCCGCGCCGCGCCGAGGTCAGCGCGGCCGGCAGCTCGGCGCGGAGGGTCGGGTTGAGGTCGCCGCTGAGCAGGATGTTCAGCAGGTCGCGGCGGTACATCGTGGCCCGGGCGCGGCGGCCGTCGACGCCGGTCAGGCGCCCGCGCAGCGGCCCGCGCGCGAGCCGTCTGACCTGGCCGGCAAGGTCGGCGACGGGGTTGCCGGAGATGTTCGCGCAGGCGCCGCCGGCGCACAGCTCGGTCAGCACGCGACCGATCGCCGCGAACGTCGAGCGCTGCAGCGTGTCGGGCCCGCTCGGCAGCACGACCGAGTCGAGCACGAGCGCCTCGACGCGGGCGGGGTGGCGCGTGGCGTAGTCCAGCGCGAGCTTGGTGCCGTAGGAGACGCCGTAGAGGACGAGCTTGTCGTAGCCGATCGCCTGGCGCAGCGCCTCGAGGTCCTCGACGCTCGCCGCCGTCGTGAACTGGCCGCGGCGGGCGCCGAGCTGGGTCGCACAGCGCCGCGCGGCGACGGTCAGCGAACGGCCGCGCAGCGAGCACGACAGCGCGGTCGAGGCGCCGGTGCCGCGCTGATCGAAGACGAGCAGGTCGCGCGTCGCGAGCGCCGGCAGCAGGACCGTGGCGAAGTCGCGCACGAGCGGGGTCGCGGCCTGGCCCGGCCCGCCTGCCAACGCGACGACCGCGGTGGCCGACGGGTTGGACGGCACGACGCGGCGCACCGCCGCGAGCCGGATCGTCCCGGGCAGCTTCGTGCTGCGATCCAGCGGGACGTCGAGTGAGCCGCACTGCAGCGATGGGTACTGCGGGCAGGACGAGAAGGCGATCTGCCCGCTGGCAGCAGCAGGCAGCACGCAACAAAGCAGGGTGATGCTGCAAATCAAGGCCATCTTGGCCGGATGACGCATCGAGCGTCACCGTAGCAGCGCGTGGGATAGCGTCCCGCCGCCTACCGAACCCACGCCCAGGAGCCAATCCACACGTGTCCCAGCATCGCGAGCCCGTCACGGCGATCGGAGCGCCCGCCGCCATCGGTCCCTACAGCCACGCGGTCCGCGCCGGCGGCCTGCTGTTCTGCTCGGGCCAGGTCCCGCTCGATCCCGAGTCGGGCGAGATCGTCGGCGAGAACCCTGCCGAGCAGGCGAAGCAGTGCCTGCACAACCTCGAGGCCGTCTGCGCGGCCGCCGGTGCCGGGCTCGCCGATGCCGTGCGATGCACGGTCTACATGACCGACCTGGGCGCGTTCGCGGAGGTCAACGAGGCCTACGGAGCGTTCTTCGCCGCCGATCCGCCGGCGCGGGTCGCGATCGGCGTGGCGGCGCTGCCCAAGGGCGCGCAGGTCGAGATCGACGCGATCGTCGCCCTGCCGGGCTGAGCCTCAGCCCAGCTCGCGCAGCAGCGCGCGCCGGACCTTGCCGCTGGCCGTCTTGGGCAGCTCGTCGGCGAAGTCGACGCGGCGCGGGTACTTGTAGGGAGCGGTCTGCTGCTTGACGTGGTCCTGCAGCGCCGCGGCGAGCTCGTCGGACGCCTCGACGCCGTCGCGCAGGACGACGACCGCGCGCACGATCGAGCCGCGCTCGTCGTCGGGCGCGGCGACGACAGCGGCCTCGGCGACCGATTCGTGGGCGACGAGCGCCGACTCGACCTCGAACGGGCCGATCCGGTAGCCCGCGGAGATGATCACGTCGTCCGTGCGGCCCTCGAAGAAGAGGAAGCCGTCGTCGTCCTGCGTGACGCGGTCGCCGGTGCGCCAGGGCGCGGTCGCGCGGCCGGCCGGCGCCGCCGCGTCGCCGAGGTAGCGCACGAAGAAGGTCGGCACGCTCGCGGGGTCGACGACGAGCTCGCCGTCGTCGATCGTCAGGCCGATCCCGGGCAGCGGGCGGCCCATCGAGCCGGGGCGGACCGGCTCGCCGGGCGGCATGCCGGTGAGCTGGCCGGTCTCCGTCTGGCCGTAGCCGTCGCGGATCTGCAGGCCGGTCGCCTCCTCCCAGGCGCGCAGCACCTCGGGATTGAGCGCCTCGCCGGCCGCGACGAGGCCGCGCAGCGAGGCGAGTGGGCGCAGCGTCGCGCGCTTGGCGATCACGCGGTACTCCGTCGGCGCCATGCAGAGCACGTTGACGCGCTCGCGGTCGATCACGTCCAGGCGCTCGGCGGGGTCGAAGCGCGCGTCGTGCAGGAGCGCCGCGGCGCCGCGGATCCAGGGTGCGACGAACACGTTGCGGGCGGACTTGCTCCAGCCGCTGGCGGCCGTGCACCAGACGAGATCGCCGGGCTGCGGCGCGAGCCAGTGCTCGGCCTGGACGTGCTGGCCGGGGAGGTAGCGCTGGCCGTGCAGCGCCGCCTTCGGCGCGCCCGCGGTGCCGCTCGTGAACGTGATCAGGCACGGATCCAGCGGCGAGTGGTCGGGCGGCGGCGGCGGGTCGTCGAGCGGCAGCCCGGACAGCTCGCCCGTCCAGACCGTCGGCCCGTCCCAGCCGGACTGCGCGAGGACCGCCGCGTTGCGCTCGTCGCAGACGACGACCCGCGGCGCACAGACCGCGATCCGCAGCGCGAGGTCCCCGGCGCGCAGCTGCTCGTTGCAGGGCAGCACGACGTAGCCCTGGCGAAAGCAGGCGACCATCGCCGCGACCCACGCGGTCCGGTTTCCGACGAGCGTCAGGATCGCGTCGCCGCGCTCCACGCCGTGCGCGCCGTGCAGGTGCGCGGCCAGCGCACGGGCGGAAGCGGCGACCTCGCCGAAGGACCATTCGCGGCGCGCACCGTCACGCGCCAGCTCGACGATCGCGAGGCGGTCGGCCGGCGCGCTCTCCACGACCTCGACGGCGAAGTTGCCCATGCGCGCGGCAGTCTTTCAGGCGCCCCGGCACGGCGGGCCCAGGTAAGCTCCCGCCCAACGCAACCGCCCGGAATTCCTGATCCTGGAGACCGTCACGTCATGGCCGTAGCCCCCGCGTACAGCGAGTACACCGACGAGCAGAAGGACATCATCGCGATGGTCCGCCAGTTCGCCGACGAGCAGATCCTGCCCAACGCCGAGCATTACGATCACGAGGACGAGTTCCCGCAGCCGATCGTCGACCAGATGAAGGAGCTGGGGCTGTTCGGCGTCACCATCCCCGAGGAATACGGCGGGATGGGGCTGGATCTGACGACCTACTGCATGATCGTCGAGGAGCTCTCGCGCGGCTGGATCTCGATCTCGGGGATCATCAACACGCACTTCATCGGCTCCTACCTGCTGATGAAGTTCGGTACCGACGAGCAGAAGCAGAAGTACCTGCCCGAGATGGCGACCGGCGAGTGCCGTGCGGCGTTCAGCCTCTCCGAGCCCGAGATGGGCTCCGACGTGCAGGCGCTGAAGTCGACGGCGAAGAAGCTCGACGACGGCGACTACGAGATCAACGGCCAGAAGATGTGGGTCACCAACGGCCTGCGCTCGACGATCGTCTTCACGCTCGTGCGCACCGACACGAAGGCCGACCCGCCCTACAAGGGCATGTCGTGCTTCATCTGCGAGAAGGAGCCGGGCGTCTCGGTGAACACGGGCGAGTACGCCGGCTTCACCGTCCCGCCGCCGCTGAAGAAGATGGGCTACAAGGGCGTCGAGTCGACCGAGCTCGTCTTCGACGGCTACAAGTGCCCGGCGCAGAACATCCTCGGCGGCGAGGACGCGGGCCTCAACCGCGGCTTCCAGCAGATGATGGACGCGCTCGAGGTCGGCCGTGCGAACGTCGCCGCGCGCGGCGTCGGCATCGCCCAGCGCGCGCTCGAGCTCGCGCTGCGCTACTCGCAGGAGCGCAAAGCGTTCGGCAAGCCGATCGCCCAGCACCAGGTGATCCAGTTCAAGCTCGCCGACATGGCGACGCAGATCGAGGCCGCGCGCCTGCTGACCCGCAAGGCCGCGCGCCTGAAGGACGCCGGCGAGAGCTCCGAGCTCGAGGCCGGGATGGCGAAGCTGTTCGCCTCCGAGGCCGGGCGCTTCTGCGTCGAGGAGTGCTTCCGCATCCACGGCGGCTACGGCTACTCCAAGGAATACGAGATCGAGCGCCTGTACCGCGACGCGCCGCTGCTGCTGATCGGGGAGGGCACATCAGAGATCCAGAAGATGGTGATCGGGCGCGGACTTCTGCGCCGCCACAAGATCTGACGGCAGGGCTCGCCGATGCGGCAGCCAGGACTGCGCTCATTCGTGTGCTGCTGGCGACGCCCGATGCGCCCACGCGCGCAGGGATCAGGCTTGCTCTGGAGGCAGCGGGCATGGAGATCTGCGCCGAGCCCGAGACGGCCGGCGCGGCCGTCGAGAAGGCCGTGCGCGAGCGCCCCGACGTGAGCCTCATCGACGAGGACCTGCCGGGCGGGGCGATCGTCGCAGTCGACGCGATCTACCGGCGCGCGGCAGGCGCGAAGATCCTCGTCCTCACGACGTCGGTCGAGCCGAAGTCGCTGTTCGCCGCCGTCCGCGCGGGCGCCTCGGGCTACGTCCGCAAGGACCTCGATCCCACCCGCCTGCCGGCAACGCTGCGCGGAGTGGTCGCCGGCGAGGCCGCGCTCTCGCGGCGCCTGACGTTCCGCGTGCTGGAGAACCTGCGCACGCGCGAGCGCGGTCGCTCGGCGCCGACGACGCCGGGCGGGCCGTCGATGACCGATCGCGAGCTCGAGGTGCTCGAGCTCATGACCGAGGGCCTGCGGACGAGCGAGATCGCCGGGCGGCTCTCGATCGCCGAGGTGACGGTGCGCCGCCACGTGTCGTCGGCGGTCACCAAGCTCGGGGTCGCCGACCGGTCGGCGGCGATAGACGTGCTGACCGGTCGCGTGCGCGCGTGAGCCACGTCCCGTTCACGCGGGTGAACGAGGTCCGGCCGCGCGGCCCATTGCGGTCACCGGCAGCGGGCTGCGAGCCTGCGTCTCATGCCGCCCGACCTCGCCGCGATCATCGAACGTGTGGCTGCGCTGCGCGACCTGGCGGCGAGCCGCACGACCGCAGACGCGCTGCTGAGCGAGCTCGCCGATGCGCTGAGCGAGGGCTGTGTGCGGGCGCTGGAATGCGATGCCTGGTCGATCGGCGTCATGCAGCGGATGCATGCGCTCATCGACGACGCCGACACGGTGGCCGCCGGCCGGACGCTGCGCGTGCTGGCAGCGGGACACACGCGCGTGCAGCGCGACATCGTCGCGTTGCGGCGCGAGCTGGCCGCGTTGCAGCGCCACTACGACCGCCTGCGAGCTGACGTGGTCCTGCCCGTCAGTTACGACTCGCGACCTGCACGCCGACGAGCCCCAGCCGCACAGCGAGGACGGCAGCCTGGATGCGGTTCTCGACGCCGAGCTTGACGAGGGTGCTCGACACGTGGTGCTTGACGGTGCCGGTGCTGACGTGCAGGCGCCCGGCGATCGCGCTGTTGTCGTGGCCGTCGACGACGAGGCGCAGCACGTCGAGCTCGCGCGGCGACAGATCGGCGATCTGCGCCGGCGGCGCGTCGTCCGGTCCGCTGCGGCGCAGGCGCGCGAGCAGGCTGCCCGCGACGCCGGGCCCGAGGACCGACTGGCCCGCCGCCACGGCGCGGATGCCACGGACGATCTCGTCGAGATCGGCGGTCTTGAGCAGATAGCCCGACGCGCCCGCGAGCACGGCGTCGAGCACGATCTCCTCGTCGTCGGAGATCGTGAGCATGAGCACGGTCGTCGTGGGCGAGAACTCGAGGATCCGGCGCGTCGCCTCGATCCCCGACATGCCGGGCATGCTGACGTCCATCACGACGACCCGCGGCTCCAGCCGGGCCGTCGAGCGCACCGCGAGGTCGCCGCTGCGCTCGTCGCCCACGACGTTCAGGCCGTCCGCCTCGAGCAGGCGCCGCAGGCCCTTCCGGAAGAGATCGTGGTCGTCGACCACGAGCACGCTGATCGGCGGCACGCCTGACCGCACCTCCGTCTGATCGAGCAGGTCGGCCATGTGCACCGCATCGGTACGACGACCGCATCCCTGTTGAAGACGGGCATATCGGTCAGACGAACGTCCACCGCGCAGCGGCAGGTGCGCGCCGCCCGGCGATCGGCGCTTCGGAGGCTTCATCCCTGCATAGGCGACGGTTCCGGCCCTTGGACATTCGTATGAGGTGCGCAGACGGCCGTTCACGGGAGTGAACGAAGTCCCGCCACGCGGCCCATAGGCAGCAGCGCCGCAGCACTCCATCTTGCCGGTCAGCAAGCAACCCCCGCACCGATGGATCGGGACGTGGGGCGCATCGACCCCACATCCCGTCTCAAGGAGGAGCTCCACATGTTCCATGTCACGAAGAAGCGCGCGGTCGTCGCGGCCGTCATCGGCTCGCTGGCCCTGAGCGCCGGTGCGTACGCGTACTTCACGTCGACCGGTACCGGCTCAGGCACAGCGACGGTCGGCACGTCGACGACGTGGCAGGTCGACACGGCCGCCCCGGCCGGCGCCGCGCTGACCCCCGGTGGCGTGACCGAGCAGACGATCGGCTACACGGTCACGAACAACAGCTCGGGCAACCAGAACCTCGCCAACGTGAACGTCAAGATCGCCAACGCCGACGGCACCCCGTGGGATCCGGCCGGCAACTGCAGCGCCGCCGACTTCCGCGTCAACGGCGCCGCCGCCGGCGCCGCGTACGACGATGTCGACGCGGCCGGCAACCTCGATGCCGGCGACGACGTCTCGGACGCGATCACGCTCAAGATGGTCGACACCGGCGTCAGCCAGGACGACTGCAAGGGCGTCACCGTCCCGCTGTACCTCGCCGCCAGCTAGAACGAAGCACACGCAGAGGGGCGGCCGCCGCGGCGGCCGCCCCTCCACGCTCGGCACCGCCGATCGCCAGATCACGACACCACGAGAGGAAGACACCGGTTCCGATGTTCGGCAAGGACGCAACGAGGACAGCGAGCAGCGCCAGGCTGATGAAGCCCGCGGCGCTGCTCGCTGTCCTCGCGCTGAGTGGCTGGGGCGCCTGGTCGGCATTCGCGGCCGCCGGTCCCCCGACGATCACGTCGTCGCCGGCGAACCCGACGACCGCCACCGCGGCGACGTTCACGTACACGTCGCCGAGCGCGACCGGCTTTCGCTGCAGGCTCGACGCCGCGGCGTTCACGACCTGTCCGACCGCCGGGCGCAGCTTCACCGGGCTGGCGGAGGGATCGCACACCTTCCAGGTCCAGGCGCTCGACAAGAAGGGCGCCGCCGGCAGCCCCGCGTCCTTCTCGTGGGTCGTCGACACGACGGGCCCGGGCGCCCCCGCCATCACGACCGGTCCGTCCGGCCTCGTCACCTCGACGACCGCGACGTTCGCGATCAGCGGCGAATCCGGCGCCCGCCTGCAGTGCGCGCTCGAGTCGCCGGCGAGCCCCGTGGCATGCACGAGCCCGGTCACCTTCTCGGGCCTGTCGCAGGGCGCCCACACCCTGCACGTCCGCCAGATCGACGCGGCCGGCAACGTCGGCAGCGCATTCGCGACCCGCTCGTGGACGGTCGACACCGTGGCGCCGCAAGCGCCGGTCCTCGGCGCCACGCCCGACGACCCCAACGGCGACGGCATCGCGGTCTTCGACTGGACGGACGCCGATCCGTCGGTGGACCGCTACCGCTGCTCGCTGGAGAACAGGCCGTCCGTTCCCTGCACGAGCCCGCTGCGCACGATCGTCGACGTCTCCAACGACGGTCGGCACCAGTTCTCCGTCAGCGCCTACGACGCGGCCGGCAACGTCAGCACGACCTCCTACTCGTGGAAGGTGCTCAAGGCCGTCAACGTCGTCGTCGACGGCAACGCGGTCGGGCTGCTGCACCCGGGCGGGCCGGCGCGGCCGATCGCGCTGAAGCTGCACAACCCCAACAACTTCGCGGTCACCGTGGCGAGCATCACGGTCGCGTTGCGCACGTCGCCCGCGGGCTGTGGGGGCGATACCAACCTCGCGATCAAGCAGAGCGACGTGGGTCACGGCGGCGCCACCCAGACCGTGACCGTCGCGGCCAACTCGGACCGCCTCGTCCCCGACGCGCACCGGCCGTCGATCCGCCTGCTGGAGACCGGTCGCGACCAGGACGCGTGCAAGAACGGCAGCTTCGGATTGAGCTACGTCGCCACGGGGACGAAATGATGCGCCATGCGAGGCTGCCCATCCTCGTCGCCGCGCTCTTCGCCTTGGCCGCCCCTGTCGCGTCGGCGTGGTTGACCGCCACCGGCACGGGCAGCGCGACCGCCACCAGCGCGACGCTCGCGGCGCCCTCCATCACCACGGCGACGCCCGCCGCGGGCACCGTGGCCCTGGCGTGGTCGCAGATCACGCCGCCCGCCAGCGGGCCGGTCACGTACTACGTGACCCGCGACGGCGGCGTGCCGGCGGGCGACTGCGCCACAGCCTCCGCGCCCACCGCGGCGACCTCCTGCAGCGACAGCGGCCTCGCCGCCGGCAGCCACAGCTACACGGTCATCGCCGTCTGGCGCTCGTGGACCGCGACCAGCGCAGCGCGCCTCGTCACGACCGCATCCGCAACCGCGACGCACCTCGTGCTGGCCATCGCGACGACGACCCCGGCCGCGGGCGCCGCCGACGGCCTCACCATCACCGCCAAGGACGCGGCCGGCAACACGGTCACGAGCTACACGGGCGACAAGAGCCTGACCTTCGGCGGCGCAGCGCCGGCTCCCGACGGCACGAGCCCGACGGTGAGCGACGCGGCGGGAACCCCGCGAAGCCTCGGGACGGCCACGACCCTGACGTTCGCAGGCGGCGTCGCGTCCGCGGCGGGTGCGAGCAACGGCATCCTGCGGCTCTACAGGGCCGGGACGGCGACCATCACCGCGAGCGACGGCACGATCGACAGCAACGGGGTCGACGTCACCGTGGCACCGGCCGCGGCGGCGACGGTCGCGATCGCCTCGGGGTCCGGGCAGTCGGCCCCTGTCAGCACGGCGTTCGCCGGCCCGCTCGTGGCGCTGGTCAGTGACGCGTTCGGCAACCCGGTCGCCGGCGTGCCGGTGACGTTCGCCGGACCGCTGGCCGGGTCTGGCGCGACGTTCGCGTCAGCCGGCTGCACGAGCAACGTGCCGCTCTCGCAGTGCGTCGCGACGACGACGTCGGACGGTCGGGCGACCACGTCGGCGATGACCGCCAACGCCACGGCGGGCGCCTATCAGGTGTCGGCGGGCGCCTCCGGAACGACCACCGCTGCCTTCAGCCTCACGAACACGGTCGACACCTTCCAGGTGAGCGTCCCCAGCCCGCAGACGGCCGGGACCGGCTTCACCGCGACGATCATCGCGAAGTCCGGCGCCACGACGAACACGAGCTACACCGGCACGAAGTGCATCGTCTTCTCCGGACCCGCGACCAGCCCGGGCCCGATCAACCGCGCGCCGAGCTATCCCGGTGAGGGGACGTGCGCGGCCGGCCACAGCAGCGTGTCGTTCTCCGCGGGTGTGGCCAGCGCGAGCGTGACGGTGTTCAAGGCTGGGTCCGCGACAACGCTCGCCGCCACGCAGGGCACGACCACCGGCGCTTCTCAGGGCTTCGCGGTGAACTCGGCGGGAGTCGCCCTGTCGTATGACCGCACATGCCCGGTGACGATCAGGAACGCGTCGCTCGGGTTTGTGATCAACGTCCCGGCCGACGCGTTCGGCAACGCCTTCACGCGCCAGTCCGCCGCCGCGATCGCGCTGACGCTCGCAACGGGCTCGCCCTCGAACTTCGGCTTCGGATCGTTGGGGACGACAAGCACCACCGTGAACATCACAACGGGTCCGGCGACCAACACGTTCAGCATCGTGGAATCCGGCAACAACAAGACGGCGCAACTCACGGCGACCGCCCCCGCGGGCTTCATACCGCCGGCCGGCTGCGCGCTCAGCACCGGCTGATCGGCGCATCCCGCTCCATCCCGCGCATGGATGTGCGGCGCCGTCGTTGCCTCTACCCTGACGGGCATGATGCGCGTACGCACGATCGCACTGGCCGCCCTCGCCACGCTCTGCGTCGCGGCCGCGGCCGGCGCCAGTCACACCCCCACCGGCTGCCAGGACTGTGCCGACCACAAGTACTGGCCGAAGGTCACCGGCGTCTTCAAGAAGGCGGGCGCCGGCGCGGTCACCTACAACGGCACGAGCCGCTCCGACGAGCTGCTCGGCCATCATGGCTCCGACACGCTGCGCGGCGGCGCCAGCAACGACATCCTCTGGGGTGACTGGAACCCGAAAGGGCAGCCGTCGTCCCAGCACGACACGATCGAGGGCGGCGCGGGAACGGACTTCATCTACGGCTCGCACGGACGCAACACGATCGACGCCGGCCCGGGCAACGACGTGATCTCCGTGCACTACGGCCGCGGCACGGTCAACTGCGGACCCGGCCGCGACATCTACCACGTCGCCCGCTCACGCAGGAAGGGCTACAAGTTCAAGAACTGCGAGAAGGTCGACTACCGGCCTGAGGCCGTGCGCGGTGGCCCGATGAAGCCGCTGTCCTGACCAGACCGCAAGGCGACGTCGCGGGCGATCTCGCCGCTCGTCCGAGCGGCACGCGGCGAGATCGCCGAGGCGATCCAATAGGGTTGCTCCGCGTGTCGACCGACGACGCCAAGACCCTCATCGAGACCGCTGTCAAGCGGTTCCTCGAGGAGGTGCCCGCGCTGGGACCGCTGAAGCTCATCTTCGCGGTCGAGCTGCGCGGCCGCGGTGACGTGCAGCTGTATCGCGTCGAGCTCGCCGGGCACGGTGACATCGCCGTCAAGAAGGGCATCGGCGAGGACGCCCGCGTGCGCGTCGAGATGCCGCGCTCGTTCTTCAACGTCATGGCCAAGGAGGCCCACATCGCCGACTGGCGGGAGGCCTTCACCTACGGTCAGGCGAAGGCGACGGGCGTCGATCAGATCATGAAGCTGATCATCCACGTCGTGGAGAAGCAGGAAGAGCGCCAGCGTACGCGGCGCGCGCGTCACTGACGGGCCGGCCGCACGCCGGCCCGTCTGACTGGACGTTCGAGATTCGGTTCTACTTGCGCATGTACGGGTCGACGTAGACGTCGTCGACCGACCAGGCGCCGCCCTGCGCGGTGAAGCGGAAGGCGACCGGCGTGTGCTCGCCGGGCAGCAGGGGAAGGAGGTTCGCGACGGCGAGCATCGGCAGCGTCGGCTGCCAGCTGCCGCCGTTGAGGACGGTGCCGATCGGCAGCGTCGCGACCGTCCCGGTCGACAGCTCGAAGAGCACGTCGACGCGCAGCGTCGACAGGTTCGCCAGCAGCCCGGTGCTGCGGCGCTTGGCGAAGAAGCGGATCGTCGGGTGCTGCAGGCCGACGCAGATCGAGGCGCTCGTGGCAGAGCCGCCGGCGGGGATCGCCAGCGACGAGGCGTCGTCGTCGCCGCCGACCTGCTGGGAGGCGTTTCCGTCGGCGACGGCCGCGCCGCCGGACATCGACCAGCCGTCCATCGAGCCTTCGAAGTCGCCGCCGCTCAGCGGGGTGTAGTCGGCGTAGTCGAGCCACGGGGTGAACGGCTTGCTGAGCGCCTGATCGTCACAGTCGGGGGCCGAGGCGACGAGGACGCCTGCGCTGGCGGTCGAGCTGCTCACGGCGAGCGCTGCCAGCGCGGCGAGAGCCGCGGATCCTGCGCGAAGACACAGACGACGGGACACGGTGCGGACTCCTTGATCGGTGGGGCGCCCCTACCGGGCGCTGCAGCCTCCGTCGGCAGGCGGTCTCGGGCACTCAAGCGCGGGGGGACTACGTCGGACATGTGTCCAAAGCAGGCGAGCGGGCCGCCGTGCCCGCCGATAGGATCCGGGGTGAACGTGCGCCATCTCATGCCCGGAATCGCGCGCCTTCGCGGGGCCGCCAAGCCGCACCTGACCGGCGCGGCCGAGCGGCTGGTGGTCGTGGGCAACGAGCGCCGCCACAACCCCGCTGAGCATCGCGAGGCGCGGGTCGAGGCGGCGTCCGCCGCGCTCTTCGTCGTCGCGGCGGCGCTGTTGCCGCACGTGTTCGGCATCCAGTCACCGCCGGCGATCGAGACGATCGCGCTGATTGTCGCGGTCGCGTGCGTCGGCCGGATCGAGTTCGATGTCGGTGCCGGCTACGCCCCGCCGCTGCAGCTCGTCTTCGTCCCGCTGCTGTTCGTGCTGCACCCGGCCTGGGCCCCGCTCGTCATCGCCGCGGGTCTTGTCCTTGCGCGCGTGGACACGATCGCGCGCCACCGCGCCTTCGGCCGTCAGGTTCTCGTCACGATCGGCAACTCGTGGTTCGCATTCGGGCCCGCGCTCGTGCTCACCGCAGGCGGGGTCGACACGCCCGCCCTGGAGCACTGGCCGCTGTACGTCCTCGCGCTGGCAGCCCAGTTCGCCGGCGACACGCTGGCGGGGATCATCCGCGAGCGGCTCGTCCTCGGCGTGACGCCGAAGCTGCAGCTGCGGATGATCGGCCTCGTCTTCCTCGTCGACCTCCTGCTGACGCCGATCGGCCTGCTCGCCGCGCTCGTCGCGATCGACGCGCCGCTGGCGTTCCTGCTCGTCCTGCCGCTCGCCGCGCTGCTGCGGATCTTCGCGCGCGAGCGCACGGCCCGCATCAACCAGGCGATCGAGCTCAGCGCGGCCTACCGCGGAACCGCGTTCCTGCTGGGCGAGGTCATCGCCGAGGACGACGCGTACACCGGCGAGCACAGCTACGGGGTGATCGCGCTGTCGCTGGAGATCGCCGACGAGATCGGGCTCGACGAGGACGAGCGCCGGCTCGTCGAGTTCGGCGCGCTGCTGCACGACGTCGGCAAGATCACCGTGCCGAAGGAGATCCTCAACAAGCCCGGCCCGCTCGACGACGACGAGTGGTCGGTCATGCGCGGGCACACGCTCGCCGGCGAGGCGATGCTCAACAAGGTCGGCGGCAGCATGAGCGACGTCGGCAAGATCGTGCGCTCGTCGCACGAGCGCTGGGACGGCAAGGGCTATCCCGACGGCACCGTCGGCGAAGCGGCGCCGCTGCCGGCGCGGATCGTCTCCGTCGCCGATGCCTTCAGCGCGATCACGACGACGCGTCCGTACCGTCGCGCGCAGTCGCCGGAGTTCGCCGTCAAGGAGCTGCGGGCGTGCGCGGGAACGCAGTTCGACCCGCGCGTGGTCGACGCGCTCGAGGCCGTGCTGGCGCGCCCGCCGGCCGAGACGCCGGCGGAGTTCTTCGCCCAGACGGCCGTCCCGGAGCCCCGCAGCCTGCGGGTCGTCCCGGACATCGACAAGCTGATCGCCGAGCAGCTCGAGCAGCGGTTGTAAGCAGACGTCGCCCGTAGCAGCGAGGATGCACACATGAACACCGCGCAGGAGCTCGGTGCGCTGGACGAGCTGCCCGACGCGACCGTCGTGCTGGCCCCCGTGCACGATGACACCGGCGCCGTCGTCGACCTCGTCTTCGAGTACGCCAACCGCGGCGCCAGCGTGATCGCCGGGATGCCGGCGAGCGACCTCGTCGGCCTTCGCATGCGCGAGGCGCTGCCCGCGTTTCCCGATGCGTTGTTCGACGACCTCGTCGGCGTGCTCGACAACGGCGTGCCGCTGCGCACGGAGGTCGAGTTCAGCGATCGCCTGTCCGGCGGCGCGCCGTTCACGGCGCGCTTCGAGATCGCCGCATCGCGGCTCGGCGACCGGCTGCTCGCCGTCTACGCGGACGTCGCGGCGCGCGCCCGGGCGCACGCGACCGAGCGCCGCTATGGAGCGGTCCTCGAGGCGACCTCGGACTGGGTCTCGATCGCCGACCGCGACAACAACCTCGTGTACGTCAACTCGGCGGGCCGGCGGATGATCGGCATCGGCGTCGACGAGGACATCAGCGGCCGCCGGATCGGCGAGTTCTCGCCCGCCTGGGCGCGCGAGCGCGTGCTGGGCGAGGCGCTCGAGGTCGCCCGCCGCGAGGGCTCGTGGCGCGGTGATCTGGCCCGTCTGCACCGCGACGGCCACGAGATCCCGGTCTCGCAGGTGATCGTGGCCCGCACGGCCGCCGACGGCGAGGTCGACTTCTACGCGACGATCGCGCGCGACATGACGCGTGAGCGCGCGGCCGAGGCGGCGCTGCGCGAGAGCGAGGAGCGCTTCCGGATCGCGTTCGAGCAGGCGCCGATCGGCGTGTCGCTGCTCAACCTCGAGGGCAACTTCGTCCAGGTCAACGACGCCTACTGCCAGATCGTCCGGCGCACGCGCGAAGAGCTCATGAGGGCCGGGCCGACCGCGGTCACCCATCCCGACGACGTCGCGTTCACGCGCTACGCGATGCGGCTGCTGATCGCCGGCAAGGTCCCGGTGTTCCGCTTCGAGAAGCGCTTCGTCGACGCCGCGGGCGAGCCGATCTGGGTCGAGCTCAGCGGCAGCCTGTTCCGCGACGCCGGCGGCAACCCGCAGTACCTCATCGGGATGCTGCAGGACCTCAGCGAGCGGCGCGTCGCGCACACCCTGCAGCGCAGCATGCTGACGACGCACCTGCCGCACGTCGACGGCGTCGAACTCGCCGTGCGCTACCTCCCCGGCACACGCCAGACCGAGGTCAGCGGCGACTGGTACGACGTCATCCCGCTGCCCGACGGGCGCGTGGGCGTCGTCATCGGCGACGTCGTCGGGCGCGGGATCGAGGCGGCCGCGACGATGAGCCAGCTGCGCACGGCGCTGCGCGCCTACGCGGTCGAGGGCCTGGACCCGGCGGTCGTCGTCGGCAAGCTGCACCGGCTCGTCAACCACCTGAAGATCGGCATGAGCACGACGCTCGTCTACCTGGACTTCGACCCGTTCTCACGCGAGGTGCGCTACGTGAGCGCGGGCCACCTGCCCGTGCTGCACGTCTCCGCCGCGGGCGAGTCGCGCTACCTGCCGGGTGCGCGCTCGACCCCGCTCGGGACGGCACCCGCGGGCGCCGCGATCCCGCAGGAGCACTTCGTGCTCGACCCGGGCGACACCGTCCTGCTCTACACCGACGGGCTCGTCGAGCGGCGCGACGACAGCATCGACAGCCGCCTCGAGCAGCTGCGCACGGCGTTCGCCGAGGGGCCCGAGGAACTGCAGCCCTCGCTCGAGCATCTGACCGCGACGCTCGCCGGCGACGACACCCTGCGCCAGGACGACGTCGCGCTGCTCGCGCTGCGCGTCGCCGCCCCCACGGGCCCGCCCTTCGAGGCCGCGATCGCGCCGGCCGCCGAGCAGCTCGGCGCGCTGCGCGGCGACCTGCGCGCCTGGTTGGCGGGCGCGGGCGCGACGGCGAGCGAGGTGGGCGACGTGCTGATCGCCGTCGGCGAGGCGTGCGCCAATGCGATCGAGCACGCCGACGCGCAGGCCGGCAGCGTGATCGACGTCCGCGGCCAGCTGCTCGGCTGCGAGGTCGTGCTGCGCGTGCGCGATCGCGGCGCCTGGCGACCCGTCGGGCCGCAGTCCGAACGCGGCCATGGGTTGCGGCTCATGCGCGTCCTGATGGATGACATCGACATCGCCAGCGGGGTCGACGGCACGCGCGTCGAGCTGCGCCGCAGCCTGACGTCGCGCGCCGGTGCGGGCGGGCCCGTCTCCGACGACGACGAGCCCCCGGACGGCGGCGCGACGCTCGCGTTCTCGCGCGAGCTCGGGGTCGCCGTCGCGCGGCTGGACGGCGAGGTCGACCTCGCCGCCGTCGCCGCCCTGGGCCGCGAGCTCGTCGGCGCGGTCCGCGACAGCGACCGCGGCCTCGTGCTCGATCTCGACGGCGTCGACTACCTCGACAGCGCCGGGCTGCACCTGCTCCACGACGCGGCGCGCACGCTGGGTGCCCGCGGTCAGGCGCTGCGGATCGCGGTCGCGCCCGGCGCCGCCGTCATGCGCCTGCTCGAGCTCGTCGACATCGAGCAGGTCGTGCCGCTGGACTCCTCGGTGCAGGCGGCGGTCGACGCGCTGACCCCGCCACCGCTCCTCTGACGTCCGCCGCAGGTCGCGCCGGTCCATGCGGCGACCGGAGGGCGAAACCGTCGGCTACTCGTCGAAGAAGAACTCTTCGGTGCAGCGCAGGAAGTAGCCGTACTTCCATGTCTGCTGCAGATCCTGCCTGACGATGTCGGCCGGACACGGGACGCCGTTGAGCAGCTGGTCGCGCAGGCGCCCGCGCAGCGACCCGTCGATGCCGGGCACGCTCCAGCTCGGCCCGCGGTCGGAGGACGGTGGGTCGACCGGTTCGCTGATGGCGAGGTCGGCGGCGAACTCGGCCATCCCGCTGGCGATCGAGTCGCCGCTGTTGCCGCCCGCCTCGAGGCTCTCCAGCAGCTCCGCGGCGAGGTCCTCGTCGCTCTCGCGCGCAGGGGGGTACTCGGCGTACTCTGCGGCACGCGCGATGTAGCCGAGCCGGGCGGCCGTCTGGCCGGCGAGGATGGCGTCCCTCGAGCAGTCGCGCTGGGTGAGGTACGGCAGGCCCAGCTGCAGCAGCGACAGCGTCTCGGCCTCGAGCGGATAGCTGCGCCAGTTCTCCAGCACGAGGCCGATGAGCATGTCGACGATCTGGCCCGTACTCGGCGGCGGCGGCGGCGGGGGCGCGGCGTAGGTCGGCGGTGTCGGTGGTGCCGGTGGTGCCGGTGGCGGGGTGTAGGCCGGCGCCCTCGGCGGCGGCGTATATGGAGGCGGTGGCGGCGGCGCGTATGCCGGCGGCGGCGCGGAGGCCCGTTGTACAGGCGCCGGGGTCTGGGCCTGCGGTGGCGGCGGTGTGTAGCCGCGTGACGCCGGCTCCGCTCGTATCGGCGGCGGGAGGAACGTCGGCAGTGGCGCCGGCACATGTGGCGCGATCACGGAGTCCGGTCCCATCGCCGGCAGGGTGAAGTTCGGCGGCGGCGCCCGCGGGTAGGCAGGTGGCGGCGCGGCGGGTGCGGCGGGCGCTGTTGGTGGCGGCGGCGCGGCGTAGGCTGGCGGTGGCGGCGGCGCGGCGTAGGCTGGTGGTGGCGGCGGCGCGGCGGAGGCTGGTGGCGTGCGTGGCGGCGCCGCGGGCGCTGGCGGCGGCGACGTCGGTCCCCCCTGCGGTCGGGCGAACCACGGCAACGGTCCGCCCTCCTGGCCAGGCGGCAGCGTCTTGGCGAACCAGGGCTGCGTCGGGTGGGCGGCCGGCGGGGCGGCAGCCGAGGGCGGTGGCGGCTGTTGCGGGGCCGGCGTCCGCGCTTGGGCGGGCGGCATGTACGCAGGCGCCGGCGGGGCGGGCGGCGGCGCTTGGGCGGGCGGCGCGTACGCCTGCGCCGGCAAGGCGGGTGGCGGCTGCGCGGCGGGCGCCGTTGGCGGCGGGGACGCCCACTCCGCGGCCGCAGGCGCCGGCAAGGCGGGTGGCGGCTGCGCGGCGGGCGCCGTTGGCGGCGGGGACGCCCACTCCGCGGCCGCAGGCGCCGGCGGGTCCGGCCGCCCGGCGCGCGCGGCTCGCTCGCGCGGCGGGCGCCGCCGATAGGGGTCCGCAGACGCGCCGTCAGCGTCGCGCGCGCCCGGCGGTAGCCCATCCGGCGACGCGACCATGCCTTCGCGAAGCCACGGCGGAACTTCGTCGGCGTCGCGTACCGGCGGGAGCGCCGGATCCGTGAACTCCTTGAGGCGGTCGAAGAGCCCCATCGCGCCCATGCTCGCACACCGAGCGACTTGTCGCACCGACCGAAGGTCCGAGCTTGCGAGGACCGGAGGGCGAAGCCCGCCTCACTCCAGCGTCGCGCCCCCGTCATACAGCTTGATGACGCGCACCGCGTCCTCGCCGACGTCGAGCTGCGAGAGATCCATGCACAGCTTGCACAGCACGCACTCGTCGACGTTGCGCGCGACGATCTCCAGCTGGCCGTCGCCGACGTCGTGGTAGATGTCGACCGGGCAGACCTGGGACAGGTGGCCCGCCAGCCGCGGCTCGGCGGCGAGCGCGTCGTCGCTGACCTCGATGCCGATGAAGATGCCGTCGGTTCTCATGACCCGCCTCCTCGCGTCCACGCCGGCGTGCTGACGCCGGGCGGGGGCTTGTGCTCGACGTGCGCGGGCAGCTTGGACTTCATGATGTCCGGGATCTGGGAGATCTCCTCGGCGACGGTGATGCCGGCATCCGCGAGGCGGGCGATCTTCTCGGCCGCCGTGTCCTCCTTGCCCTCGACGATCGTGCCCGCGTGGCCGAAGCTCATGCCCGGCATCTCGTCCATGAAGCGGCCCGCCATGAAGGCGACGATCGGCATCCGGCAGTCGTTGTCGATGACCCATTGCGACAGCTCGGCCTCCATCCGTCCGCCGGGCTCGGTGTAGATCACGATGCCGTGCGTCTGCCTGTCGGCCTCGAAGTGCGGCATCAGCTCGGCGTACGACGAGCCGATGATCGCGTCGCCGCCGATCGAGACGGCGGTCGACTGGCCCAGGCCCGCGGCCGTCAGCGTCGAGGACATCTCCGTCGTCATGCCGCCGGAGCGGCTGATGACGCCGATCGGGCCGGGCGAGTAGGCCTGGGCGGCGTTCTTCGCCGGGCCGCCGATGCCGCCCATCTTGATGACGTCGGGCACGATGATCCCGAGGCAGTTGGGGCCGATGATCCTGGCCCCGCGCAGGCTGGCCAGTTCGACCATCTGCGCGACGTCGCGGCGCGGGATGCGCTCGGTGACGATCACGACGAGCTCGACGCCGTTCTGCAGCGCCTCGAAGACCGCGTCCTTCGTGAACGCGGGCGGGACCGTGACGACCGAGCCGTAGATCGGGCTGCCGTGGGCCTCGACGGCCTGCGCGACCGTGTCGAAGACCGGCACGCCGTGGACGTCGCGGCCCTTGCGGCCCGGCGTGACGCCGCCGACGATCTTCGCGCCGGCCCCGTAGTCCAGGCACTCGCGCGTGAGGTTGACGGCCTCGCGGCCGGTGATGCCCTGGACGATGAACGTCGTGTCCGCGTCGATCAGGATGCTCATGACGTCACCGCTTCCGGTCCGGCGATCTTGGCGACGGCGCGCCGCGCCGCCTCGTGCATCGAGACCGAGCGGTCGGCGTACTCGATGCCGTACTTCTCGAGGATCTTGAAGCCCTCTTCCTCCCAGGCGCCCGGGATGCGGAAGATGGCGATCTTCTCGGCCGGGTCGAAGCCGAGCTCGAGGCAGGCCTTGATGACGCCGCGCGCGACGATGTCGACGCGCGTGTTGGAGACGATCGACATCATCACGGCGATCTTGTCGACGCCCGGCTTGGTGAGCACGAGCTTCGCCAGGCCGCAGGTCTTGCTGACCGACGGGTTGCCGCCGATCTCGCAGTAGTTGGCGGGCTCGCCGCCATGCGCGC
Source organism: Solirubrobacterales bacterium (assembly GCA_038255395.1). Taxonomy (GTDB): domain Bacteria; phylum Actinomycetota; class Thermoleophilia; order Solirubrobacterales; family Solirubrobacteraceae; genus CADCVQ01. The sequence goes on along the minus strand of JBBSLI010000008.1, from coordinate 97,724 downwards.
GGACGGCGTCGAAGAGCGTCAGCGAGCCGCCGCCGGCGCCGATCACGAGGCCGATGTTGCCGTCGAACTCGGTCACGTTGCCCGCCACGCCGCGGTGATCGGCGCTGTCGACCTCCTCGCCGGCGAGCTCGAACGGCGTCGGCTCGCGCGCCATGCGGGTCTCGTCGTCGCCGACGCCGAGGTGCTTCAGCAGCGCCTTGTGGCGCCCGCGCGCCTCGCTCTCCATGTCCATGTGCGCGTCGAGCGCGACGAACGTGCCGTCCTTCATCTCGCAGAGCGGGTTGATCTCGGCGAGCACCATGTCGTTGTCGACGAACAACTGCGCGAGCTTGCGCACGATCGGCGTCAGGCGCTGCAGCGCCTTGCCGGTGACGCCGGTCTGGGCGATGCACTCCTTCGCCTGGTAGTCGGAGATCGGCATGAGGTTGGAGATGTGCACGCGACCGACGTGGTCGGGGTGGTCCTCGGCGACCTGCTCGATGTCGATCCCGCCCATGTCGCTGAAGAGGATCACCGGCTTCTTCGCCGTTCCGTCCCAGACGACGCCCGCGTAGTACTCCTGCTTGACGTCGGCCTTCGGATCGACGAGCACGCCGCGCGGCATGTGGCCGTTGATCTCGAGCTTGAGGATGTCGGCCGCGTAGGCCTCGGCCTCCTCAGGCGTGTCGGCGAACTTCACGCCGCCGGCCTTCATGCGGCCGCCGGTCAGGACCTGCGACTTGATGACGGTCGGGCCGCCGATCCGCTCGGCGATCGCGCGCGCCTCGGCGGCGTCCGTCGTGAAGCCGAAGTCCGTGACGGGGATGCCCGCTCGCTTGACGATCTCGCGGGCTTCGTACTCGAAGAAACGCATCTGCTCCTGACCTGCTGTCGGGGCCGTTCGGAGGGCGAGACCCTACCGGTCAGGCCGGGGCGGCCTGCATCTCGTAGGCCTCGGCCAGCTCGGGATCCTTCTTGGCCAGCATCTCGGCGAGATCGACCATGACGCGGCATTGCTTCCACGTCGCGTCGTCCTGCATCTTGCCGTCGATCATGTGCACGCCGCGGCCGTCGGGGATCGCCTCGATGACGCGCTTGGCGAACTTCACCTCGTCGGGGTCGGGCGAGAAGACCTTCTTGGCGATGTCGATCTGGACCGGGTGCAGCGACCACGCGCCGACGCAGCCCATGATGAACGCCGCGCGGAACTGCGTCTCGCAGCCGGCGACGTCCTTGATGTCGCCGAAGGGGCCGTAGAACGGCAGCAGGTCCGCCGCGGTGCAGGCGTCGACCATGCGCCCGAACGAGTAGTGCCAGAGGTCCTGCTGCGCGCTCTCGCGCGCGGCGTCGGGGTTCTCCGGGGAGGGGTCGGACAGCACGCGGTAGCCCGGGTGCCCGCCGCCGACGCGCGTCGTCTTCATCCGCCGGCTGGCGGCGAGGTCGGCCGGGCCGAGGCTCATGCCCTGCATGCGCGGGCTCGCCGTCGCGATCTCCTCGATGTTGTTGACGCCCAGCGCGGTCTCCAGCAGCGCGTGCAGCTGGATCGGGCGGTCGATCCCGGCCTTCGCCTCCAGCTGGGCGAGCAGGCGGTCCATGTAGTGGATGTCCCACGGGCCCTCGACCTTCGGGACCATGATGACGTCGAGCTTGTGGCCGATCTCGCCGACGATCCGCGTGATGTCGTCGAGCACCCACGGCGACTCGAGCGAGTTGATCCGCGTCCACAGCGCGGTCGTGCCGAGATCCATGTCGCGGCCGACGGTGATCAGGCCCTCGCGGGCGGCCTCCTTGCGCTCGACCGGCACCGCGTCCTCGAGGTTGCCGAGCAGGATGTCGACCTTGGCGGCGATCGCGGGCGCCTTGGCGACCATCTTCTCGTTGGAGAAGTCGAGGAAGTGGATCATCCGCGACGGCGTGACCGGGACCTCGGGCATCGGGTCGGGCGCGCCCATCGCCAGCGGCTTGAGGAATGCACGGGGGTTCTTCACGTGATGGCTCTCCGGGTTCGTGGGCGGCGGGTGGGCAGGCCCGGAACCTATCGAGTCGGCGTGGCAGCGGTTGCGAGGTCCGGCGTGCAGGCCGCGTATCCACGATCCGTTCGGCCCCGGCGACATCGCCGGCCGCCTCGCGGCGCTCGGCTACCACGTGCTCGCGCCCGGCCTGTACACACCCGAGGGAACGCCGGACCGCCGTCCGATCTCGCCGTTCGGCATGATCCCGCGGGCTGCTCGACCCAAGGAGACCGATGAGCGACGACTTCAGCACCGACCAGGCCGAGCGCGAGGCGTCCGGCGCGCACCCCTACGGCCGCTACCTCGAGGAGTTCGAGGTCGGCGCGGTCTACAAGCACTGGCCGGCCAAGACCGTCACGGAGAGCGAGGACCACCTCTTCTGCCTGCTGACGATGAACCACCACCCGCTGCACCTCAACGACGTCTACGCCAAGCAGTCCCAGCAGGGGCGCAACGTCGTCGTCGGGCCGATGGTCTACTCGCTCGCCCTCGGCATGAGCGTGTCCGACGTGAGCGGCAAGGCGATCGCCAACCTCGCGACAGAGGAGCTCAAGCACCCGGCGCCGGTCTTCCACGGCGACACGCTGTTCTGCGAGTCCGAGGTGCTCGAGAAGCGCGAGTCCAAGACCAAGCTCGACCGCGGCACCGTGCGCGTCCACACGCGTGTGCTCAACCAGGACGGCGTGCTCGTCGCCGAGTTCAAGCGGCTCGTGCTCGTGCCGCGGCGCGAGCACGGGACGGCCGAGTAGCCGCGCCGGCCGGGCGATCCCCGTGGGGATCGCCCGGCCGGGCTTCGTCGGCTTGCGCCTATTCGGCGAACCAGATCAGGAACGGGCGGTCGGCGAGCGCCGCGCTGCTGACGTCGAACGTGCGGACCTGCAGCTGGCCCGAGCAGTCGGCACTCGTGACGGTGCCGAGCGAGACGAACGCCGTCGCGATCACGTCCTGCTGACCGCCGTCGAAGACCCCTTGCGGGGTCACCTGGACGTTCTTGGGCCTGATCGGCAGGTCTGTGAAGCAGACGATGCCCGCTTGCGTGTCGGGATCGACGTTCGCCTGCGTGATCCCGCGGCTTCTCGCCGGGTCGACGGTCCCGTCGTCCGCGACGGTCGCGTAGGCGAGCACGCGCTCGGCGGTCTTGGCGAACGCCGCCGAGTCCAGGCCGTCGAGCTTGTCGGCGTTATCGGCGTTGGTGGCGTTGGTGGCGTTGGTGGCCTTCGTCGCCGTGTCGGCGGTCTCGGCCGCGAGGCCGGCCTTCGTGCGCGCGGCGGCGACGATCTGCGCCGCGTCCAGGTTGTCGACGCGGTCGGCATTGAGGCCCGTGGCGACGCCGGTGGCGTTGGTGGTCAGCGGCTTCTTCGTGTCGCCGCCGGAGCCGGCGGTGATCGTGCCGACGACGTCGCCCTGGTTGGAGTTGAACTCGAACGCGCGGCCGGTGGAGAGGTTGCTCGCGCGATAGCACGGCTTGCTCGTCGCGGCGCCCGACGCGCGGCAGCCGTTGACGAAGCCGCCGCCGGTCGTCGACAGGTTGGACATCCGCATCGCGAACCCGCCCTTGCCCGCCGTCGTGGTCTTGATGTTGGCGATGATCTCGGTTTCGTTGCTGGTCGTGCCGTTGCGCACGCCCTCGCGCAGGTTGTCGCCTGTCCCGGCGGCCGCCAACGGCGCGCCCAGAATGACGAGCAGGCTGGTCGCGATCACGACCGATCGCGTTCGCGGGGAGCGCTGCGTCAGCGTCGCCCTCGTCCACCGGGCTCTTGCATCGTGAAACCCTCGCTTCCTCGCTGGTGGGGATCGTTCCCTCGACTCTTCCAGAGAAGCGACGAGCGTTGCAGACACGTTCGATCTCAGCGACGCAGGGCCCGCGCAACGACGAGGGGCGCCGCATCGGGCGCCCCTCGTGGGTGCTGCGGATCGTGCTGGTCGGCGGCGCTCAGCAGACCGCAGTGAGGTGGAAGTCGCGATCGGCCGGCGTGCCGGCGGAGTTCGATGTGCGCACGGTGACCGTCGTATTGCCGGCGGCGACGACCGGTGTCGCGGAGATCTCGCCGCCGGTGGCGTCGGTGATCGTCGCCGCGACCGCGCACTTGGCGAGGTCGCCGCTGAACAGCACCACGTAGATGCCGCTGGCGGCGACGTGGGTGAGTCCGCCGGTCGCGGCCAGGCCGCGCGTCTCGCCGGCCGTCCCGCCGGCCGTCACCTGGGCGAAGCGGGCCTGCAGGTCGCCGACGTCCTTGCCGTCGACGGTGTCGGCGTCCAGGCCGGTCTTCGTGCGCGCCGCCGCGACGATCGCCGCCGCGTCGAGGTTGTCGAGCCGGTCGGCGTTCAGGCCGGTCGCGACGCCGGTGGCGTTCGTGACGAAGGGCTTCTTGGCCTGGCCACCGGAGCCGACCGAGATCAGGCCGCCGACGTTGCCGTTGGCGGCGTTGAACTCGAACGCGTAGCCGGTCGAGAGGTTGTTGGCGCGCAGGCAGGGGTTCTGCGGCAGCGGCTTGGCGGCCGAGCCGCCGGCCTTGGAGCGGCAGCCGTAGATCGCGCCGCCGCCGCTGGCGGAGAGGTTGGACTGCCGGGTCGAGTAGCCGCCCTTCAGCGCCGTCGTCGAGCGGATGTTCGAGATGATCTCGGTCTCGCTCAGCGTCGTGCCGTTGCGCACGCTCTGCCGGACCGGATCACCGGTGGCCGCGCCCGCGAACGGTGCGGCGCAGATGACGAGCAGGCCGGTTGCGGCGACGACCGAGCGCGTCCGCGGGGCACGGCCGAGCAGTCGTGAGCGCCGCCCGGCGGGAGAGCGGGAGTCTGGTGACGTGTTCATCGGATCCTCCTGGGTCGGGGCACCGACGGCCGGTGGGCACGGGTGCCCACCGGGTCGATTTCGCATTCAGCGGTCGGTGCGGTCGGTGCGGTCGGCGGCCGCCTGTCTGGCCGCCGTCAGCACCGTTGACGGCGGCTGCCCCTGCGGGCAGCCGCCGCGATCTCGTGCTACTGGGCGCTGGAGTCCGAGATGTGCGCGTAGAACGGGTAGCGGTCGCCGGCGGCCGCGGCCGTGCCATCGCTGTTGCGCGGGGTGACGACGAACACGCCGGCGTTGCCGCCGTTGCCCGTGTCGGTGCCGGCCGGACCGCAGTTGACGAAGTCGAAGAAGCACGCTGCGACCGACGTATCGCCCGTGAGCTGCCCGTCCGTGCCCGCGTCGGGATTGTTCGCGGTCGCGATCTCGGCGGACAGACCCTTGTTGCGCATGTCGCCGCCACCGTCGATGTAGCAGTTGTCGTTGGCCTGGTAGCAGTTGACGAGCGTGAAGCCGCCGGTCTGCTTGACGATCGTGCCGTCGGCACCGACCAGCAGCCAGCGGTTCTTCAGGTCCGCCGCGCTCTCGCCGTCGACCGTGTCGGCGTCGAGGCTCGTCTTCGTCCGCGCCGCCGCGATGATGGCCGCGGCGTCGAGGTTGTCGAGCCGGTCGGCGTTGAGGCCGGTCGCGACGCCCGTCGCGTTCGTCGTGAACGGCTTCTTCGTGTCGCCGCCGGGGCCGACGGTGATGAGACCGGCGGCATCGCCGTTGGCGGCGTTGAACTCGAAGGCGAAGCCGGTCGACAGGTTGTTGGCGCGCACGCACGGGTTCTGCGGCGTGGGCTTGGCGGCGGTGCCGCCGGCCTTGGAACGACAGCCGTAGATCGCGCCGCCGCCGCTTGAAGACAGGTTGGACTGGCGCGTCACGAACCCGCCGGTCGGCGCCGTCGTCGAGCCGAGGTTGCCGATGATCTTGGTCTCCTGCGTGGCCGTGCCGTTGCGCAGGCCCTCACGCAGGTTGTTGCCGGTCTTCGCCGCGGCGAACGGGCTGATGCAGAGGACGAGCAGGCCGGTTGCGGCGACGACGGATCGTGTGCGCGGCGCTCTGCTGAGCAGCCGCCGGCGGATGGGCGAGCGGTCTTCGATCGGCTGGTGAGTCTGCATCGATGCTCCTCGGGTTGGGTGCGGGCCGGTGTCGCGCCAGAGCACAGCCCCAGTCGGGGGCTGGCAGTGCGCGTATATGGCCCCCGCGCGTGCGAGGACGCTGCTGAATTCATGGCGTCGGCGAGGTGCCGGCCGCCGGCCCTGTGGTCGTGCGTCTTGGTCTCCGACCCGCCGCGTCCGCGGAAGTTGCGCTTTGCACAGGCACTTGGCACGGCGGGACAACCACCGAACGTGAACTTGCGCGACAATGGCGCGAGGAGAGACCTGCGACGAGGTGAGGATGAAGCGTGAGCGAGACGACGACCGTTCCGACGAAGAACCAGAAGCTCATCGACTGGGTCGACGAGATCGCGGCCCTGACGAAGCCCGCAGACGTCTATTGGTGCGACGGGTCGGCTGAGGAGTACGACCGGCTGACGCAACTGCTCGTCGACAACGGGACGTTCACGAAGCTCGCCGACGCCAAGCGCCCCAACTCGTTCCTCGCGCGCTCGGACCCGGGTGACGTCGCGCGTGTCGAGGACCGCACGTTCATCTGCACGCAGACCCAGCACGACGCGGGCCCGACGAACAACTGGACCGACCCGGCCGACATGCGCGAGAAGCTCGGCGGCCTCTTCGACGGCTGCATGGCGGGGCGCACGATGTACGTCCTGCCGTTCTCGATGGGCCCGCTGGGCTCACCGATCGCGCACATCGGCGTCGAGCTGACCGACTCGGCCTGCGTCGCGGTGAACATGATGATCATGACCCGCGTCGGCGCCAAGACGCTCGACGTGCTCGGCGAGGACGGGGAGTTCGTCCCCTGCGTGCACTCCGTCGGCGCGCCGCTCGCCGAGGGTCAGGAGGACGTCCCCTGGCCGTGCAACCCCGAGACGAAATACATCGTCCACTTCCCCGAGACGCGCGAGATCTGGTCCTTCGGATCGGGCTACGGCGGCAACGCCCTGCTCGGCAAGAAGTGCTTCGCGCTGCGGATCGCTTCGAAGATGGCTCGCGACGAGGGCTGGATGGCCGAGCACATGCTGATCCTCAAGCTCACCTCGCCCGAGGGCGAGACGAAGGTCGTCACCGGCGCCTTCCCGAGCGCCTGCGGCAAGACGAACCTGGCGATGCTGATCCCGACGCTCGAGGGCTGGACCGTCGAGACGATCGGTGACGACATCGCCTGGATGAAGTTCGGCGACGACGGCAGGCTCTACGCGATCAACCCGGAGACGGGGTTCTTCGGCGTGGCGCCGGGGACCGGCGAGGACACGAACCCCAACGCGATGAAGACCGTCGAGAAGAACACGCTGTTCGCCAACTGCGCGCTGACCGACGACGGCGACGTCTGGTGGGAGGGCATGACGTCCGAGCCGCCCGCGCACGCGATCGACTGGAAGGGCAACGACTGGACGCCCGACTCCGAGACGCCCGCCGCGCACCCCAACGGCCGCTTCACGACGCCCGCCGCGCAGGACCCGGCGATCGCGCCGGAGTGGGAAGACCCCAAGGGCGTCGCGGTCGACGCGATGATCTTCGGCGGGCGCCGCGCGACGGTCGTCCCGCTGGTCACCGAGTCCCTCGACTGGAACCACGGCGTCTTCATGGGTTCGACGATGAGCTCGGAGATGACCGCCGCCGCTGCCGGCGGCGTCGGCCAGCTGCGCTTCGATCCGTTCGCGATGCTGCCGTTCTGCGGCTACAACATGGCCGAGTACTTCCAGAACTGGCTCGACATCGGCGCGCGCGAGGGCGCCGACCTGCCGAAGCTGTTCTACGTCAACTGGTTTCGCAAGGACCCGGACAGCGGCAAGTTCCTGTGGCCCGGGTTCGGCGAGAACTCGCGCGTGCTGAAGTGGGTCTTCGAGCGCTGCGCGGGGACCGCCGAGGGCGTCGAGACGGCGGTCGGGATCGTGCCGGCGCCGGGTGAGCTCGACGTCTCCGGCCTGGACATCTCCGACGAGGATCTCGCCGCGGTCGTCACGGCCGACCCGGCGGCGTTCAAGGCCCAGCTGCCGCAGGTGCGTGAGTTCCTGGCGAAGTTCGGCGACGACCTGCCGGCCGAGATCAGCGGCCAGCTCGAGGCGTTCGAGAAGCGGCTGGACGCGGCCTGATGCTCGCGCTGTTCAAGCGCTGGCTGCGCATGCGCAAGCGCAAGAAGGCGCGCCGCTAGCCCCGACGACGTCGAGGTCGGCGCCCGCCATCCTGTCGGGGTGCGCGGGCGCTGATCTTGTACGAATGTCGAACACAGGAAGCTCCGCGCCAGGTACACTATGTGTTGCACACATAGAGGGGCCCGCGACGCTGCCACGTCCGGGCCCCAGGCACAGGAAAGGCAGGCTTTCCAACGCGCCCGCGACACTATCCGGTGGCCCAGTGAGCGTCCAGCTGCGCTGGGATCAATGCTGCGAATCGCACGGCTGCACGAAGCCGGCGCGGTTCGGCGTGCTGTGCACGACGTGCTTCAACGCTGCGACGCCCGCACGGCGCGCCGTCGAGCTCAACGCGCCCCCGCCCACGCCCACGCCTGCGCGTGCGCCCGAGCCCGACCGCGTCGTCGACGAGGAGGGCGCGGCGTGGCTCAGCGAGCTCTGGGCCGCCTGAGGCGCGACGCGCCGCAGGCCGGCGCGGCGGCGTAGCCGCTCTCGACGACGACGAGCCGGCGTGCGGCCGTCGGCGTCGGCGTTCGCGCAGGCAAAACTGGATCGATGAGTGGGTGGATCGACCTGTTCTTGTGGGGCGGGGTGGTCTCGCGCGTGAACGAGCGCCGGACGGGACGGATTCTGGTGCCGAGCCGTGGCTCCTTCATCGAGGTGATGCACGCGCGTCGTCTGGCGGTGGCGGAGCGATCGATTCGGCGCTCCTTCGCGGCTTGCTACATGGAGGATTGACACGTGCGGGCCGCCCACGGCGGGTGGTGTCAGACCTCCGCGCATCTCATGGAGATCTGACACGCGGCCGCTTCAGACGGCTCCAGGTGTCAATCCGCCATGACTGAGCATGTTCGTCGCACGCGTCGCTCATCGCGCGTGCGGCGGCTCCCACATCCCTCGTCGATGCCGTCTTGCGCCGCGAACGCGAGCGGGACAGAGCGCAACCCGAGCGGCACTCGTCGCCGCGTGCCAGCGCGGCCTCGACGATGTGGTGGCCGGCGGACAAGGTGCCGCAGTGGACGGGCATGCGCCCGGGCCGATCGGGTCAGCGCTCCGCGCCGCCGCAGCCGGGCCGATACGTTGCCTGGATGGCCACGCAGACGCAGGACGATGTCGACGATGTCGTGCCCGGCCGCGAATGGGCGTCCGAGCTGTACCGCATCGCCAACGACCAGTTCGACCGCGCCTCGGCGCTACTGGAGCTCGACCCCGAGTTCGTGACACGGCTGGGCGAGCCGCGCCGCTCGCTCGTCGTGAACTTCCCGGTCCGGCTGGACTCCGGGCGCGTGCTCGGCCTGACGGGCTACCGCGTCCAGCACACCCTCACGATGGGCCCGACGAAGGGCGGCTTTCGCTACGGGCCGGACGTCTCGCTGGGGGAGTGCGCGGCGCTCGCGATGTGGATGACCTGGAAGTGCGCGCTGCTCGGGCTGCCCTACGGCGGCGCGAAGGGCGGCGTGCGCTGCACCCCGAGCGAGCTCAGCGTCGCCGAGCTCGAGCGCCTGACGCGCCGCTACGCCGCCGAGCTGATCCCCGTGATCGGGCCCGACCGCGACATCCCCGCGCCCGACATGGCGACCGGCGAGCGCGAGATGGCGTGGTTCATGGACACATACTCGCAGATGGTCGGGCACTCGGTCTTCGAGATCGTCACCGGCAAGCCGGTCGTGCTCGGCGGGACGGTCGGCCGCCGCGAGGCGACCGGCCTCGGCGTCGTCTACGTCACCGAGGCCGTCTGCGAGCGGATCGGCATGGACCTGCGCGAGGCGCGCATCACGATCCAGGGCTTCGGCAACGTCGGCGCCGTCGCGGCGAACGAGCTGCACGCGATCGGCTCCCGCGTCGTCGCCGTGTCAGATCACAGCGCCGGCCTGTACGACCCCGACGGTCTCGACATCCCGCGGCTGGCGCGCTGGACGGCGGAGAACGGCCTGCTCGAGGGCTACCCCGACGCCAAGCAGATCGGCCCGCTGGACGTGCTCGAGCTGCCCTGCGAGATCGTCATCCCGGCCGCCCGCGAGCGCCAGATCACCGACGAGAACGCGCCGCGGCTCCAATGCCAGATCGTCGTCGAGGCCGCCAACGGGCCGACGACGCCGGAGGCCGAGGCGATCCTGCGCGACCGCGGCATCCTCGTGGTCCCCGACGTGCTCGCCAACGCCGGTGGCGTGACCGTCTCCTACTTCGAATGGGTGCAGGACCACCAGCGCTACTCGTGGGACGAGCTCGAGACCCAGGAGCGCCTGCGCCGCCAGTTGCGCGCCGCGTTCGGCCGCGTCATGGACGCCGCCGATCGGCTCGGCTGCGACTGGCGCATGGCGGCGCTGTCGGTCGCGATCGAGCGCGTCTCCGAAGCGGCGCGGATGCGCGGCATCTACCCGTAGCGCGGAGGTGGTGTTTCGCGGTTGTTCATGGAACGCGAGCGCAACGGGGCGGACAATGCGCACATGAGACGACGCCTCCGCAACGCAACGCTGCTCGCCGTCGCCGGGCTCGCACTCGCGCCGGCCGCCGACGGCTGGGCCGCCAGGAACGTCGAACTGCTGCGCGGCGACGTCCGCGCCGTCGGCCATGACGCCTCCGGGCGCGCTGCGGTCGTGCTCACCGGTGGTAGGCGCGTACTGACGCTGCGCGGCTTTCGGATCGATCCGGGACCGAAGGTCCGCGTCTGGCTCGTGCCGCGCTCGGCCAGGCGGGACGGGCAGATCCCGAAGGACTACAAGGACCTCGGCGCGCTGAAGGGCAACAAGGGCAACCAGCAGTACGCGATCCCCGCCAGCATCGACCTGCGCCGCTACCGCAGCGTGATCTTCTGGTGCGTGCCGTTCACGCAGACGCTGGCCCGCGCGAACCTCGTCCGGTCCTAGGCGCGCTCGTGCGCCTCGCTCCCAAGCTGCTCGCTCCGCCGCTCGTCGTCCTGACGCTGGCGACCGGCCTGTGGTTCTGGGCCGGCGTCGTCGCCCCCGGCTACTGGAGCACGATCGCGCTGGGGGCGCTGTGGTTCGTCGCCTGCAGCGTGCTCTTCGGCCGCGTCGGCAAGGCGCGGCCCGAGTTGCGCCCATGGGTGCGTGGCACGTTCCTGGCCTGCTGCGCGATCGCGGTGTTCGGCTTCTACTGGACGTCCGTGCGCGACACCGTCGTCGACGAGCAGGTTGTGACGGGCGTCCCGGCCAGCCAGGCCGGGACCGCGCAGATCGAGCGCGATCCGCTCGCGCCGCAGCCCGAGCGGCCCGCAAAGCCCGTGCAGCGCGCGAACGTCGTCGAGCTCACGGGCGCGGTGCGCCCGCAGTCGCACAGCGCGTCGGGCACCGCGCGCGTCGTGGCGCTCGCGGCCGGCGGCCGGCGCCTGACGCTCGCCGACGGCTTCGAGATCGATCCCGGGCCGCAGGTCCGCGTCTACCTGGCGACCGATGCCGCGGCGAAGACGTTCAAGGACGTCGGCGCGCTGAAGGGCAGCAAGGGCGACCAGCAGTACGCGCTCCCGGCGGGCATCGACCTCGCGCGCTACGACACCGTCGTGTTCTGGTGCGTGCCGTTCTCGCAGTCGCTCGCGAGCGCCGCGCTCAGCGCCGCCTGAGCCGCGACGGCGGGCCCGGATGTAGTTGCTAGTGGCGTTCCTCGCCGGTCGCCGCGGGCGGCCGCGACTCCTCGGCGAGCGACGTGATCGCGAGCGCGCCGCGCGCGGCCTCCTCGAGCACGCCGGTGGCCTCGTCGAGCGAGCGGGCGTAGAGCTCGACGAGCAGGTGGACGACGATCTTGTCGCCGTCGTGCTTGTGAAAGCGCACGTGCGTGAAGAACTCGCGCGTGCCGTAGTCGCCGAACGCCGCATAGGACAGCGCGTCGCCGGCCTCCGGGCCCGAGCAGGTGTCGACGTCGTCGGCGTCGACGGTCACGGTGCAGGACGCCACCCACGGCGTCCCGGCGATCATCCGCTCCCAGCGGTCCTCGATCGGCTCGACGCGTCCGTTGTGGAAGCCGAGGTGGGGCTGGTCGTGCATGCACTCCAGGCATTGCACGACGGCCTCCTGCAGCTCGTCCACAGGTTCGGCCCGTTCACCGGTCTCGGGGTCGATCTTGTGGATGCCCTCGTAGTGCACCTGAACCTCGAGGTCGGTCGACCAGCACCGATAGCAGCGCAGCCACGAGCGGGCTTCGTTTGCCTCCATGCGCGCTCATGGTAGTGCGCAGGTTGGAGCGTCACCCGAAGGTGAAGGCAAAGCCGCTCACGGCGGCGTCCAGCCGCAGGGTGAGCACGTGCTCGCCGGGCGAAGCGAGCTTCACGAGGCGATACAGGCGCTGGCCGCGGACGGTCACGACGCCGTCGCGCACGTCCTCACCGGCGTCCCGCGCCGCGATCGGCGCTCCGTCGAGCTCGACGCGGACCCGCCGCGGCCGGTCGCCCTGCGATGCCAGCACGAGGTAGACGTGCATGCCGACGACGCGCGCCGTGATCGTCGCGCCGCGGACGGCGCGCGCCGATTCGCGGTCCACGCGCCAGCGCCCGCCGAGGCTGAAGACGCTCTGCGGCAGCTCCGACGGCGCCGCGGCCTCGTAGTCGCGCGTGCCGTCCGTCGGGCCGACGGGGGAGAAGCCCTTGGCGCGCGCGCTGCCGAGGTAGGTCTCGGGCGTCGCGCGGTGGCCGACGGTCTCGATCGTGCCGCGCGGCTTGGCGGCGCCACCGAGCGTGCGGTCGCCGGCCTCGGCCAGCAGCGCGCGGATCGCCGCCTCGGTCTCCTCGTACTTGCCCTCGCCGACGTGCGCGTAGCGCACCCGTCCGCGCGCGTCGACGAGGTACTTCGACGGCCAGGCCTGGTTGCCGAACGCGTTCCAGGTGCCGTACTCGTTGTCCTGCACGACGGGGTAGCGCAGCGATTGGCGGCGGATTGCCGCGGCGACGTTGGAGTCCTTGCGCTCGAAGGCGAACTCCGGTGTGTGGACACCGACGATCGTCAGGCCCTGGTCGCGGTAGCGCGCGTCCCAGGCCTTGATGTAGGGGAGGGTGCGGATGCAGTTGATGCAGGTGTACGTCCAGAAGTCGACGAGCACGACGCGTCCGCGCAGCCTGGCCATCGTCAGCGGCGTCGTGTTGAACCAGCGCTGGGTGGCGTCGAACTGCGGCGCGCTTCCGAGCACGCGCAGGTCGGGCGTGTCGACGCCGGGCAGGGCGGCGTCGCTGTCGGCGCGCGCCTGCGGGGCGGCCGGATCCGGTGATCTGAACTTCGCCTCCCCACGCAGCTTGGCGAGCTGGCCCTCGACGGCGTCGGACTTCTCCAGGCCGCCGGTCGGGTTCGTCAGAAACGACGGGAAGTGGCTGGCGAGCGCCTCCTGGAAGCGCAGGTCGACGCTCGTGAACATCAGCACGGCCGTGAGCAGCATCACGGCGCCGAAGCCGCGCTGCAGGGTCGCGCCGCGGCCGCCGCGGCGCACGCGATCGATGACCCGGCGCCCGCCGAGCGCGAGGCCGAGCATGACGAGCGCCGAGCCGAGCCCGTAGGCGATCCCGACCGCGACGATCTCGCCGGTGGTGCCCGTCGACGCGCCGGCCGCGATGACGGCGGCGAGGATCGGCCCGGCGCACGGCGCGTAGACGAAGCCGAGCGCGCCGCCGACGGGCAGGCCCGACCAGAAGCCGCCGGCGTCCGAACGGGGAGCCAGTCGCTGCACGAACGTCATCCGCAGCTGGAGCCACTCGGCCGCTCTGGGTACGAGCAGGGTGACACCGAAGAGGGCGAGCACGACGATCGCGGCCGTCCGCAGGGCGCCGTCGCCCACGCCGACGCCGTCGACGACCGAGGCGACGCCGACGATCGTGATCGTATGGGTGAGCGTCAGCCCGGCGACGATCCCGAGCGGCCGTCGCCGGCCGCCCGTGCCGCTCGCCGACAGCAGCGCAGGCAGGACCGGCAGGACGCACGGCGTGATCGCGGTGGCCGCGCCGGCCAGGAACGCGAAGGCGAGTAGAAGGGTCATCGGTTCAACGTGTGTTCTCGCATAGTGCTCCCAACGGATGCATTACGGGACGGGAGGCGCGTGCGACGTACTCGTGGGCTAGGCTGCCGCGCCTATGAAGAAGGTCGTCTCCGTCGTCGCCAGACCGTTTCGCGCGATCGGCAGGATCCTGCTGAAGATCCTGCGCCCGCTGCGCTTCCTCGGAACGCCGTTCGTCGCGCTCAGCAAGCTGCGCGGGAAGGCGCTCGTGATCGCCTGCGTCCCGCTGCTTGTCGTGGTCGTGCTTCTCGTGATGGTGCTCAAGCCTGAGCCCGACGCCACCGAGGAGGTCCGCGAGACGCTCGATCGCTACGCCGCCGCGACGCGCGAGAAGGACTACCAGACGCTCTGCGACGAGTTGCTGGCATCGGACCTGGTGCAGCGGATTCGCAGTGCCGGCCTGCCATGCGAGGTGGCGCTGCGCACGGGCCTGGAGGATCGCCAGAACCCGCAGCTCGCGGTGAGCCGCGTCGAGGTCACCGGCGACACGGCGAACGCCCGTGTGCGCTCGACGGCCGGCGGCGAAGTGCCCTCGGTCGACACGGTGAGGCTCGTCAAGGAGGACGAGGGGTGGCGGGTGTCGTCGCTGTCGGAGGCCGGGTTGGGGACGACCGCTCCGTAGGTCGCGGCGCGCCGGTCGCGGCGTTCGGCACCGGCGAGCAATCGCAAAACGGGGTCGGTCGTGTCGCGTCGAGGGCGGTATGCGCCCCGCGGCTCGACACGACCACGTCTCAGCTCAGCGCCGCAGCACCACGTACACCGCCGCCAGCGTGAAGGCGACCTGGCCGAACGACATCGAGGTGCCGAGGTTCGCCGCTCCCGCGAGCTCCGCGACGACGGTCGCCACGACGAAGGCACCGGCCATGAGCGCCAGGTCGACGAGCCACGCCCGTCTCACGACGCCACCGCCTGCTCGAGCGCGCGCGTCAGCGCGGGCACGTCGAGCGCCGCGTCCTGCTCGCCGAGCAGCTTCAGCGCGCTGCGCTGACCGCCGAGCGCGCGCAGCCCGCGCTCGCCGTGCTCGGCGGCGAAGTCCGCCAGCGCGCTCGCGCGCCGCGACGCGAGCCTGCGCGCGGCGATCTCGAGCGCCGCGCGGTGGGCGTCGAGCGCCGCGACGAGGTCGTCGAAGCCGGTCGCGGGCGCGATCGAGCTGACGGCGACGACCTTCGTGTCGCGCGCGCCGAGCGAGCGCAGCGCCGCGTTGAGGTCGCGGCGCGAGCGCTGCGCGACCTGGCCGAGGTCGGCCTTCGTCACGACGAGCACGTCGGGGATCTCCATGATCCCCGACTTCAGGAACTGCAGGACGTCGCCGCCACCGGGTTGCACCACGACGGCGACGGTATCGGCCACCTCGGCGATCTCGGTCTCCGACTGGCCGACGCCGACCGTCTCGATGACCACGACGTCGAACGCGGCGGCCAGCGCATGGGCGGCCGCGCGCGTGGCGGGAGCCAGCCCGCCGAGCCGGCCGCCCGCCGCCATCGATCTGATGAAGACGGCCCGGTCGGCGGGGTCGACGACGATCCGCGCGCGGTCGCCCAGCAGCGCGCCGCCGGAGCGCTTGGAGGACGGGTCGACCGCCAGGACCGCCACCGAGCGCTGCGCCGCGCGCCAGGCGCGCACGAGCTCGGACAGCAGCGACGACTTGCCGACGCCGGGCGGGCCGGTCACGCCGACGACATGCGCCCGCGCCTCGCCGCCGAGCGCCGCGGGGGAGACACCCTGCAGCAGTGCGTCGATCTCGTCCTTGTGCCCCGGCGCGCGGCTCTCGACGAGGTTCAGGACCGCCGGCGCGGCGGTGAGATCGCCGTCGCGCAGGCGCTGTCCGAGTTCGTCGCCGGTGGCGGGCATCGCGGCAGGACGCTATCGGCACGGGCGGTGGCCACGCTCACGCGGCTGCCCGCGCTCGCCGCTCGCCGGCTGCCCGTTGCTGTGACAACAACTCACATCACGCACACACAAACGGTTAAGGTCCGCCTCTCCGATGCCGATGGAGGCGCTGGGGCAAAGCACGGGAAAGGGAACCGATCGTGTCGCAGTCTTGGCAGTACAAGCCGCTGCTGCGGCCCGCGCAGGTGGCCACCGGCCTGCTGGGCCTGTGCATCCTCAGCGACCTGGTCGCGCTGATCGTCGAGGTCGACTACCACTCCGTGCTCGCAGATCTCGAGGCCGGCATCGACCTGCCCGTCGACGAGATCGCCGCCGCCGAGGATCGTGAGGCCTTCGCCGCCCTCGGGCAGCTGGTCGCCTACATCGGCGCGATCATCGCCTTCATCGTCTGGTTTCGGCGCGCGTACCGCAACACCGCCGGGCTCGGCGCCACCGGCATGCGCTTCAAGCCCGGCTGGGCGGTCGGTTCCTGGTTCGTGCCGTTTCTGGCCCTCTGGCGTCCCAAGCAGATCAGCAACGACATCTGGCGTGCGACCGACCCGCAGCTGCCGCGCCAGGCGAGCGGCTGGCAGGGCAACCCCGTCCACGGTCTGATCCACTCGTGGTGGGCGATCTGGATCGTGGCGGGCGTGCTCGGAAACATCTCGACACAGGTGTACCTGCGCGCCGAGACGCTCAGCGAGCAGCTCAGCGCCAGCGCGGTGTCGTCCGTCGCCGACGTGATCTTCATCGCCGCCGCGATCCTCGCGCTGCTCGTCGTGCGCGCGATCACGATCCGCCAGGAGGAGCGCGAGGAGATGCTGCGCACGAGCCCGCAGCCGCAGGCCCCGCCCGCGTCCCAGGTGCCGCCCGAGCCGCAGCCGATGTACCCCGTGTAGCGGTCGTGCGCACCGTGCTCCTCGCGGTGCTCGCGCCGCTCGCGCTGGCCCTGGCGCTCGCCGGCTGCTCGTCGTCGTCGACGACGAACGCCCGCGCGGTCCAGAAGTCGATGGAGCCCACGATCCGCAGCGGCGAGTACATCAAGATCGACCTCGCGGCCTACGACGTCCTCGCGCCGCAGGTCGGCGACATCGTCTCGCTGCAGGCGCCGGCGAACGTCGACTCGGCGCGCTGCGCCGTCCGCCGCCGGCGCGGGCAGCCGTGCAGGCGCTCGTCACAGCGGCTGACCGGCGAGTACCTGATCAAGCGCATCGTCGCCGGCCCCGGCCAGAGCATCTCGATCAACCGCCTGGGCCGCGCCCGCGTCGACGGCAGGCTGCAGGACGAGCCGTTTCTGATCGCCTGCAGGCCGCTGGACTTCTGCCGCCTGCCGCGGCCGGTCACGATCCCGGCGGGTCACTACTTCGTGATGGGCGACAACCGCCCCTACTCGAGCGACAGCCGCTACTGGGGAGCTGTGCGCCGCGACGCGATCGAGGGCCGCGTGAGCCCGCCGGACCCGGCGCGGCGCTGACGCATCAGGCGCTCGCCGCGACGCCGTTGCGCTCGGCGACGAGCGCGACGATGTCGCGCATGATCTGCGTCAGGTCGAAGTCCTTGGGCGTGTAGACCGCCGCCACGCCGGCCTGCTCGAGCGGGGCCACGTCGGCGTCGGGAATGATCCCGCCGACGACGACGGGCGCGTCGACGCCCGCCGCGCGCAGTCCCTCGACGAGCGCCGGGATCAGCTCGCGGTGCGAGCCCGAGAGGATCGACAGGCCGATCACGTGGACGCCTTCCTGCAACGCCGAGGTCACGATCTGCGAGGGCGTCAGGCGGATCCCCTCGTAGACGACCTCCATGCCGACGTCGCGCGCCCGCACGGCGATCTGCTCGGCGCCGTTGGAGTGCCCGTCGAGGCCGGGCTTGCCGACGAGGATCTTCAGCCGCCGGCCGAGCGCGTCGCCGACGCGGGCGACCTCGTCGCGCAGCTGCTCGAGCTCGGGGCCGGCCGCGACGGGTCCGGCGGATGCCTCGCCGACGCCGGTCGGCGCGCGGTAGTCGCCGAAGCTGTCGCGCAGCGCCTGCGACCACTCGCCGGTCGTCGCGCCCGCGCGGGCGGCGGCGATCGTCGCGGCCATGATGTTCACGCTGTCGTCGGCGGCCGCGGCGCGCAGCTCGTCGAGCGCGGCGTCGACCGCCGCCTGGTCGCGCGCCGCGCGCCAGTCGGCGAGCGCGGCCTTGGCCTCCGCCTCGGTGCCGGGATCAACGGTCATGATCCCGCCGTCCTCGCCCTCGGCGAGCGGCGAGGGCTCGCTCTCGCGGTATGCGTTCTGGCCCACGACGATCAGCTCGCCGGCCTCGATGCGGCGGATCCGCTCGCGGTGGGAGTCGACGAGCGAGGCCTTCATGTACGGCACGGCCTCGACCGCGCCGCCGTGCTCCTCGACGACCGCCATCTCGGCGCGCGCACCCGCGGCGAGCTCGGCGACGAGCCCCTCCATCACGACCGAGCCTTCGAAGATGTCGGGGTACTCGAGCAGGTCGGTCTCGAAGGCGAGGATCTGCTGGATGCGCAGCGACCACTGCTGATCCCACGGCCGCGGCAGGCCGAGCGCCTCGTTCCACGCCGGCAGCTGGATCGCCCGTGCACGGGCGTCGCGGCCGAGCGTCACGGCGAGCGCCTCGAGCACGATCCGCTGGACGTTGTTCTCGGGCTGGGACTCGGTCAGGCCGAGCGAGTTGACCTGCACGCCGTAGCGGAAGCGCAGCTGCTTGGGATCCTCGACGCCGTAGCGCTCACGGCCGATCTGCTCCCACAGCTGCGCCATCGCGCGCAGCTTCGCGTGCTCCTCGATGAAGCGCACGCCGGCGTTGACGAAGAACGAGATCCGCGAGAAGACCTTGCCCATGAGCTCCTCGTCGACGCGCTCGCGGACGGCGTCGAGCACGGCGATCGCGTTGGCGAGCGCGTAGGCGATCTCCTGGACCGGCGTCGCGCCCGCCTCCTGCAGGTGGTAGGAGCAGATGTTGATCGGGTTCCACTTCGGCACCTCGGTCACCGTGTAGGCGACCATGTCGGCGATCAGCCGCATCGACGGCGCGGGCGGGAAGGCGTACGTCCCGCGCGCCAGGAACTCCTTGATGATGTCGTTCTGCGTCGTGCCCTGCAGGACGGTCTGCTCGACGCTCTGCTCCTCCGCCGTGACGATGTAGAGCGCCAGCAGCCAGGCCGCCGTCGCGTTGATCGTCATCGACGTGTTCATCGTGTCCAGCGGGATGCCGTCCATCAGCTCGGCCATCGCGCCGCGATGGGCGATCGGCACACCGACCTTGCCGACCTCGCCGCGCGCGAGCTCGTGGTCGGCGTCGTAGCCGGTCTGCGTCGGCAGGTCGAAGGCGATCGACAGGCCGGTCTGGCCCTTGGCCAGATTCGAGCGGTACAGGGCGTTGGACTTCTTCGCCGTCGAATGCCCCGCGTACGTGCGCATCATCCAGGGACGATCGCGTTCGGGCAGTCGATGGGCCGGGCTGTCGCTCATCGCCGCGGATCGTAACCGCCGCGGGGTACGGAGGTCGCCGGATCGGGTACCGATCACTTCACAACACGAGATTCCGGGAGGAGATCCATGGCAGACGAGACACCAGGCACGACACCGGGCGAGGTCATCGGCCACGCTGAGCCGGACACCGGCCAGGGCGAAGCCGCCACCTCAGAGATCCCCGAGGGCGTCGACGCCCTCAGCGACGAGCAGATCCAGGCCGCCGAGGAGCGCGGTGGCGGCGGCGAGGACGGCGACAGCGGAGCACTCGATATGGCGGACATCGTCGCCGGCGGCGCCCCCGACGCCGAGGGCGCCGAGGGCGGTGCGGCCGATGAGACGGGCGACGACGCCGAGGTGAAGACCGATCCCGAGGCGCAGGTCGCGCCGGACACGGGCGCAACCGATGCGGACGCCGAGGCCGCCGCCGACGAGGACGCGTAGGTCGCTCGCCGCAACCTGCGGAGCCTCCATATCGTTCGTCCGGCATGGGCGAGCGACACACGCGACGCCAGTTCGTTCGTCGCGGCAGCGCGGCGGCGCTCGTCTTCACGAGCGCGCCCGCGCTGCTGACGGCCTCCGCCGCCGCAGCGCCCACGACCGCCGAGCTGCGCCGGCGCCTGCGCGGCACGCTCGTCACCCCGCGCGACGACGGCTGGGACGCCGCCCGCGCCCTCTACAACCCGCGCCTCGACGTCAGCCCGCGCGCGATCGCCTTCTGCGAGGGCACGCCCGACGTGGCCGAGGTGGTGCGCTTCGCCCGCTCCCGCAACTGGCCGGTCGCCGCGCGCGGCGGGCGCCACTCGTTCGCCGGCTACTGCAACGTGCCGGGCTCGATCGTCGCCGACGTCTCGCGGATCGACGCCGTGCAGATCGACCCGGACCGTCCGATCGCGCGGATCGGCGGCGGCGCGAACGTCCTCGACGTCTACCGCGAGCTCGTGCTCGAGCACGGCCTCGCGCTGCCGGCCGGCACCTGCCCGACGGTCGGGATCGCGGGCCTGACGCTCGGCGGCGGCTTCGGGCGCCTCATGCGCCGCTACGGCGTGACGTCCGACAGCCTGCGCGCCGCGACCGTCGTGCTCGCCGACGGCAGCGTCGTGCGCTGCTCGGAGGATCAGCGCGGCGATCTGTTCTGGGCGCTGCGCGGCGGCGGCGCGGGTACGGCGATCGTCACGCAGCTGCGCTTCGCCGTCCGCACCGCGCCGCGGGAGGCGATCGCGTTCACGTTCCGCTACCCCTGGACGCAGGCCGCGGCGGCGATCGACGCCTGGCAGCGCACGCTGCCCAACGCCCCCGTGGCGCTCTCCTACGGGCGCCTGCGCGCGCTGCGGCGGCCCGACGGCGCGCTCACGCTGACGGTCTCGGGGCACTGGTACGACACCGAGTCCAGGCTGCGCGCGCTGCTGGCGCCGCTGGCCGCCGCCGGGCCGGCACGCCAGACCGTGCGCGGGCGCACGTTCGCGCAGGCCGCGCTGCCCGACAGCGTGCAGCTGCGCGAGGGCGCCCCCGTGGTCGTCGACCCGCCGCGTTTTCCCAACTACCAGCGCTCGGATTTCTTCAGCGCGCTGCTTCCGGGCGACGCGATCGCCGCGCTCGTCGCCCAGATCGAGCGCTGGCCGGGCGTCGGCGGCAGCGGCCACGAGGGCGGCGTGCAGCTCGACGCGCTCGGCGGCGCGGTCAACCGCGTGCAGCCGCGCTCGACCGCGTTCGTGCACCGTCGCCAGCGCATGCACTGCGCATACCTGAGCTTCTGGGGCGCGAACGACGCGCCGCCGATCGCCGTCGCCTGCGAGCAGTGGACGCGCGAGATCCACGCGGCGATGAAGCCGTACGCGTCCGGGTTCGCCTTCCAGAACTACATCGATCCCGAGCTCGTTATCTCGCCCACGTCTGGAGGCGTCGGCCACGTTGCTGACGTAATCGGCGGCGTTCGTGGACAACGGTTATCTGGACGTGCGGTTGACGTAGGTGGAGACGTCCGGTCTGGGCTGGATAGTGCTTCGCTGGATGCTATGAGGGGCGCGCGGATGCAGCGGCTGGGTACATGCGAGAGCGATGGCGAGCGATGAGTGGGTCGAGCCTGCGCGCGGCTGGGGACGTGAAGGCGGTCGAGTACGACCTGGCTCCGGGCCGTACGCGCTGGGCGCTGCTGCACACGCCGGCAGATCGAGAGCCGACGCGCATCCGGGTGCCGTCGGACTACTTGGAGCACCTGGGCACGATCGCTCCACGGAACACGCAGCGGGCGGCGGCGCACGATCTGGCGCTCTGGTTCGGGTGGTGTATCGCTCGCGGCCTGGAGTGGCAGGGAGCGGACGCTCGCTCCGTCACGGCGTTCGTGACGGCGATGCAGGTCAGGCCGAAGGGGAGGCCGCTACACAGCGATGCGCTGGTTGCGCATCTGGACCGCGCGGCGCGGGGCGACAGCACCGTTCGCCGGGCCGTTCAGTCGGTCAAGGCGCTGTACGCCTGGGCGGCTGCCTTTGACCTCGTTGCCGGGCGCATCGCGGCGGTCGCGCCGCCGCGTCAGCGTGCGCCGAAGCCGATCACGCGTTTGGACCCGGACGACGTCGCGATCCTGTTCGCCGCGGTTGAGCAGCATCCGGGAGACCAGCTGTTCGTCGGGTTGATGCACGGATGCGGGCTGCGCATCAGCGAGGCGCTCGGGCTGCGGTTCGAGGATCTGCATTTCGAGTCCGATAACCGGATGCTGCATGCCTGCTCGGTTCCGGGGCCGCATCTGCATGTCGTTCCTCGGGCACCGCAGGAGTTGCCTCCGGGCGTTTCGCACAAGTACAGCAAGGAGCGGTTGATTCCCGTCGAGCCTCGCATCCTGGACATGTACTCGCGCTTCATCGTGCACCGCATCACGGTCCTGGGGGACGACGACCTTGCGTCCTCGGTCTTCGTGTCACTCCATGGCAGGCACAAGGGCATGCCCTGGTCGATGGCGGCCGGCCAGAAGCGGATTCGCCGGATCGCCGAGCGGTTGGGCTGGCAGGGCAAGTTCCATGCGCACGTCCTGCGACACACGTACGGTTCGGAGCTCAACGACGCCGGCGTGGAGCTCGAGCGCGTGCAGGCTCTGCTCGGCCACGCCTCGCCGAAGACGACGGCGATCTACACCCATCCGCACGCGAGTCGCTTGATCGAGGCGACCGCGAGCCTGACTGCGTATCGCAGGGAGAAGTACGGGTGGTGAGCTCGCGCCTGGCCGTCGCCAGCGATCCTGCGTCAACCGGCCACTCGGTAAGCGTGCGTCTGGGATTGGCCGATCCCAGCGACATCGGCTTGCGCTCCTACCAAGGAGTCCTCGACACGCTGGACCACGATGATCGTCTGCTGCAGTGGATCCTTGCCCGCTGGGACGCGCGGCGGCGCATCCTGGAGTTCGCCCACACCGATGTGACGTCTTTGTGCCTGGTGCCGGGGTGTGGCAGACGAGGGGCGTGGGGCGGATTGTGCGAGGCGCATCTCGACGAGCACGACGCCGCTGACTGCGACCTCGACGCAGCCGTATGGGCAGCGCAGCAGCCCGTACTGCCGCCCAAGCTCCTGCGCGCGGGCCGCACAGCTGACCCGCTGCCTGCCTGCGCGATCGAGAAGGACGGCGTGCGATGTGCGCGCCCCGCCCACACGCGAACCAGCGAGCTATGTCACGTGCACGGCGCGATATGGCGGGACTCGCGCTCGTCCGGACGGTCGTGGGACGACTTCCTTGAATCGACCCGGGCGTTTCCGCGACCGCCCGACTGTGAGGTCGCTTCGTGTGGATGGATCGCCAAGAAATCCCCTCATCGCCGTGCTGCACCAGCGCCTGCGCTGTGCGAGTTTCACCACCGCCGTTGGCGCTACCACAAGACCAAGACCGGGGAGTATCAGAACCGAGAATCGTTCCTGGCTTCCGAAGCGCCAGCGGATCTGCTCGCCTCCCAGGTGTGGCTCGGCGCGGTGCATGACAACGTCGCGGCCGAGGCCTTGTACGCCCTCGCGCATCATGGCGTCGCGAACATCCTGGTGGGGATGGCCGACAGCCGCCGGCTCGTGCAGGAGGCGCGTGACCTCAAGCTGATCAGCTTCGCCGAGATCGCCGCGAGCGTGCCTACGGCTGACCGGCGATATCCCAACGCGTGGCAGCGCACCCACGCTGTGTGGCTGAAGCTGCTGGACCGCATGGGCGCCGACCCCGAGCGCGAATGGGAGCGCGATGTCATTCGCGCCCGCGTGATCGATCCGAACGTCAACCACGATCACGTCTTCGAGGTCGGCAAGATCTCCCAGTCATGGCTGCGAGACGTATTCGTGGGCACGATGCGACGCGACTGGCACGCCTACAGCGCTCGGTCGATCCAGGGCTGGATGCGGGCAACGATCCGCCTGTCGGAAAGCCTGTGCACCCGATCGGACGCGGGTAACGATCCGAGGGTTCTCAACGAACGCGACATCATGCGCTACCGAGACCACACGATCGCACGGTCGCCGAGCGAGAAGACCGCTCGACAGTACCTGTCAGAAGCGCGCGCGTTCCTAACGAGAGCGGAGAAGCACGGCCTGACAACACAGCTACGCGCCTCGTTCGCGATCCGCGCCTCGCACATGCCCGTCGCGAACGAGAAGGTCGTCATCGCCGGCGAGCGCGCACTGCCCGACGCGACGTTCTCGCTGCTGTGCGGCCTGGACTCGATGCTCGGTCGTCGGACGCTGGATCTGCTGCGCAGCGTGCCGTCGGACAACCGGTCTCACGCGGGGCTGATCGGCGAGGTCATGGTCATGGGCCTGCGCTTCGCGGCGAACTGGGGACGGCGCCCCGGCGAGCTGCTCGCGCTGCCAGCCGAGCGCGTCCGTTTCGGGGAGAACGGCACGGCGCAACTGCGCTACGACAACTTCAAGTCCGGGCGGACCTCGGTCTGGTTGCCGATCGACGCGCAGCAAGCGCAGGAGGCCGCTGCGTGGACGCAGGAGCTCGTTCGCCGGTTCCCGAACACCTCGCTGACGGCCCTGAAGCTGTTTCCCCGAGCGCGACGCAACCCGGACGGCACGAAGTTCGTCGACGTCTGGGCATTCTCAAGCTACTTCCGGCGCTGGACCGCGGCCTTGGAGCAGGCGATCGTCGTCGCCAAGCTCAGTCACGCGACGCAACGCAGCGTCGAAACTCTGCTCGCGCTTCCGGTTGACTGCATCGAGGGCCGTGGGGTCCGCGTCGAGGGGCACGTCATTGCCCTCGCTGACGATGTTCTCGCCGGACTGATCGACTTTCGCAACGACGGGTATCGCCCGCGGCCTGACTGCCCGAGCCTGTTCGCAGATCCCTGGGCCGTCCGCGGTCAGGATGCGCCGACCCCCAAAGCGCGCTTTGCCGCTCTGGGCGAGGGTTGGCTCGAACTGGCGGCGCAGTACCCGGTGTGGGGAATCCCAGGCGAGCACCTCGGGCGTCAGCGAATCCTCGTGAGAAGCATCGAGGCGCGCCGCTTCCGCCACACGTACCTGCAGCATCTCGTCGACGCGGGCGTAGACATCTTCCTCGTGCAGGAACTCGCCGATCATGTCGACATCGGGACGACGATCGGAGCGTACGTGCGCACGCGCATCGACCAGCTCACAGAGGCCGTCGAGCGCTTGTCGCGCCATCGCTGGCGCCGCTTCGCCACCGCCGTCGACGGCGAGATGGTGGCCCTTCCCAGCAGCATCGACGTCGGCACCAACGACTGCGAGAACCCACAGGTCCACAGCTACGAGCGCCGCGGCTGTGACCAAGGGGAGCTGTGCTACCGGTGCGCGTACCTGATCGTCGATCCGTCGCACGAGGACGACATCGAGACCAAGGTCTTCACGTTGCGACGCTCGATCCAGCGCTTCGAGGACCTCGGCGAGACCCAGCGTGCGCAGATCGCGCGCGAGGACCTCGAGGGGTGGAAGCACGTGCTCGCAGCGATGCGCAGCCAGCTGGCCGCTCTGCCGGCGGCCGAGCGCGCGCAGGTCCGCGAGGCCGTCAGGATCGTCAGGGCCTATCGCATGCACCGTCGCTCGGGCAACATCCCGCTCGGCACGACGATCCTCGTGGAGACCGCCGGCGATGAGTGACACGAACCCCCGAATCGGCAAGGCGATCGACAGCCGCAGGCGCGAAAGCGAGCGCGTGAGGTCGGCAGCGTGGCAGGCCTACACGACGATGATCAACGCCCGCGAGCCGGTCTCGGTCATTGGTGTCGCCAGACGCGCCGGCGTCTCCCGGGACCTGATCTACGACATCCCGGACCTGCTGGCCGAGATCCACGCCCGGCGAGGTGGTCAGGAGCAGCCGCGACGAAATCAACCGCCCGTCGCAGCCGACCCGAGTCTCAAGGTCAAACTTCACCACGCGACGAAAGAGATCACGCGCTTGTCGAAGCAACTGGCGCAGAACGAGCGTGCGCTAGCCCGTGCTCTTGGCATCGCCGCGACCGCGCCGACGAGCGACGACGAGCCTGCTGCACTTCGCGAAGAGATCATTCGACTTGGAGCCGACCTGATCACCGAGCGCAACGCGCGAGAACGACTACGACTCGAGAAGGACGAGCTTGAGGACGAGCTCCGCGCCGCCCGCGAGAACAACCGCACGTACCTGAAGGAAATGACCGAACTTCGCCAGCGGCTGGATCGAGCGGAACGGGCTGTGATTCGACGCGGCGAGCGTGGAGCCAAAGCATGACCGCAATCTTGGCCGAGGGTCGATCCGGTCATCTCCTCGAGCTTCCTCCTTCGGGCGACTGCCCGGGCGCGGCCGCGATCACGCGGTTCACGGCACCGACCAGCTGGTAGAGGAGCGGCTACGTGCCACCTTCGTGGCACTCGCTATCGCTCTTGACGATCGCTGTCGATAGGCACCGTGCTGGGGCAGGGGAAATGCCCTCGGCATGACGCTCTTGGGTCCGGTCGCGCTAGAACGTTCGCCGACCGACCTGCCAGGAGTCCAATGGTCACCGGAGGGGTAACTTTGATGGGTTCCTGGTTTGCAGCTGTTGTCGCTCGCGTCCTTGTCGCATCGGTCAGTCTGCGAACCGGGTCGACCCGCGCAGCACGTCGTCTCGGCTTGCGGCCGGTCCTCGTCGTGGTCTGCCTCGGTGTGATCGGTGTGGCGCCAGCGATCGGCGCCGGCCAGCAGCAGCCGCCGCGCGTTCCCGCCAAGGCGCTCTCCGCGTCAGATCCCGACTTCGGGGCGGGCATGAAGCGCGAGCAAGCCCGCACTGAGAAGCTGCGCACGCCCGAGGCGCGAGCCGAGCGCCAGCGCAGCCGCGATCGCTTCCGCGACCTGACCGCGCCGGCAGCGCTTGATGCCGGCCAAGCGGCGTTTCCGGACGAGTTCAAGGGACCGCTGTTTGACGGCGCACGGCCCGACCCGGGCGTCAAGGTCGTCAAGCAGCTGCGTAACGGAACGGCCGTCACGCAGAGCGCTTCTGGTGAGAAGTCGGTCCTGCAATCCTCGCTTCCCCTCGAGACCGAGAACGCCGCCGGCGAGCAGCAGCCCGTCGACCTCTCCTTGGCGTCTGACAGCACCGGATTTCGTACACGCAACGCGTTCGTCGACTTGCGGATCGCCAAGCGCTCAAGCGGCGGCGTCTCGTTCGCGCAAGGCGGGTTCTCGATCTCGCCGGGCAGCGGGTCTGACGCTGCGGCGGCCGAGAGCTCCGATCGCGTGTTCTTCGCCAACACGCAGACCGACGCCGACTTCGTCGTCGCTCCGCGCCCGGCCGGCGCCGAACTGGGCTGGCAGCTGCGCTCGGCCGCCAGCCCCGAGCGGCTCACGCTCGACATCGCGTTGCCCGCGGGCGCCGTGCTGCGGCGCGCGCGGACGGATAATCCGATCCCCGGGGACCCGCCGACCGCGTTTGAGATCGCCAACGGCGACCAGGCGATCGCCTACATCCAGCCGCCCAACGCCTACGACGCCGACGGTGTCCCCGTCCCTTCGAACGCCGTGATCGATGGCGACAGCATCGTCGTGACCGTCAAGCACCGCGACGGCGACTACCGCTACCCATTGTTCGTCGATCCGGAGGTGCAGATCAACGACTACCACGGCCGCAACTGGAACGGCTGGGGCACCGTCGCGACGCCGTACAACCCGACGCCGAACACGCGCAACTACTACGGCGCGTCGGCCGCCAACTGCGCCTACTACTGCGGCCTGTACCTGAGCATGCCAACCAGCCACGCCTACGCCTACACGGGGACCGGCATCTACTGGCAGTACCGCGCGATCGCCAACACCTACATCTACGCCGGCACGTTCGGCGGCATGGGCCACACGCCAACGATCCCGTTCGCGGCCTACGGGGCGCCGTACAACACGTATCCGTACGTCTTCAGCCGCTGGTACAACGGCATCTTCAACGGCACGTTCACCAACTGGGAAGCCAACACCAACTACCTCAACCAAAGCGGCGCGTACGGGCCCAACCCGTTCGGCCCGACCTGGGGCGGCGCGTCCGGCGTCACGCATGCGTTCTGTCTCACGGCACCCGGTCCGCGCTGTGACCGAGAGAACACGCCGCCCAGCGACAGCAATGCCCTGATTCTCGGCCTGACCGCGAAGAACGACCTCAACACCACCGACATCAACACCGCCAACTCGCGCGCCAGCGTCACGATGGCCTGGGCCAACACCTACCTCAACGACCGCTACAACCCCACGATCAGCAGCCCCAGGCCACCCGACAAGGACTGGACCGACGACAGCGCCGCGCCCGACCATCCCCTCGACGTCAACGTTCTCGACGCCGGGCTGGGCGCGTACGACGTCACCCTGACCGGCTGGGGCACCGGCACCAAGACGTGGTACCGCAGCGCCACATGCACCGGCGACCCCCAGCGAAGCCCGTGCCCCCTGAACTGGTCGCCCCCCGCCCTCCCCGCCCTCTCATACCGCCTCAACGAAGGCGTCAACACACTGACCCTGCGCGCGACCGACGTCGTCGACAACGCCGCTGCTCCCCAGTCATGGACCGAGAAGATCGACCGCAGCAAACCTGCGCTTGCTGCTCTCTCGGGCACACTTTACGACGCGCGCGCCCGCACCGATGATCACCGGTTCGAGGGCTTGTACGGTGGCTCCTACGACGTGCGCGTGCGTGCTACCGATGTCGGGTCTGGGGTG
Source organism: Solirubrobacterales bacterium (assembly GCA_038255395.1). Classification (GTDB taxonomy): domain Bacteria; phylum Actinomycetota; class Thermoleophilia; order Solirubrobacterales; family Solirubrobacteraceae; genus CADCVQ01. The sequence goes on along the minus strand of JBBSLI010000008.1, from coordinate 69,169 downwards.
ACGGAGGCGGAACTGTACGTGGATGGCCAATCTCAGCGGCCGCGCGGCGGCTACGCATCGTCGGGGACTCTAGATTGGACGCTGCGGCCCGACGATTATCCCGATGGGACCTATGTGGTTAAGGTCGTCGTGCGTGACGCTGTTGCTCCTTCGGGGAGCACTGACGACGGCCCTCATGTGACCACTGCTGAGTTTTCGGTAACCATCGACCGCGACGGGGACATCTACCGCGCGGGGGTGACCACCGGCGATCTCACCGTTGGTGGGGAGTTGGCATCGCGAGAGTGGACGCGCCTCGGGGCGTGGCAGGGACGTAGCGAGACTGACGGTGAAGTTACGACCCGCGGTATCGTTCCGTGTCCTAATGACGCAGCGCGCTCATGCGGCCAGGTTCGGCAGCGGGTGACCGAGACGCCGGAGACGCAATTTCAAGATGATGACATCTACAGCGTAAAGACCGGCGATGGCATCGACGACCCGCAGCTTGAGCCTGTGTCTCAGCTCACCATGCACGAACCTCCCGGCACATTGGAGTCGTCCGGTCCAATCGCCGAGGCGGCACAACCCTGGCAGCGTCTGCCCCCAGCGCATGGCACCCAGTATCTGCGTTACACATCCGAGGAAGTAACGGACAACAGCTCCGAAGGCGAGCCCCCGCGACAGTACACGCTAAGGACGTGGATCGACCAGAGCACTCGTCTCCCCGTCAAGCAGAACGCTGTCTTTGCCGACGGCGCCGCCGGCGAGACGTACTACTTCGACTATGACAATGTGCGGAGCGAGACGAGCGAGGTGCCCGTCACACTGTTCGCGGTGCCTGAACCGCCGTCGCCTGACTCACGCGAGGAGACCGAGCTTCGGACGACGTCCACGCCCTTTGCAACCACCTCCGACAAAGAGACCGGAACGGTGTTCACTCCGATGGGTGTCGGGGCGAGTTTGGATCTCGGGTCCTTGCTTTGCTTGGCGAAGACTCAGAAGTTCATAAGCGAAACGCGCGCGCCAGGACCGTCGTTGGCCGACGCGCTCGCCGAGCAGATCCCTCAGGGGTCAAGCGCTCCGATCACCGCGATCGACGTGTCGTACGCGGCATCGAGCGGGGATTGCCCGGGGTCGCTCGCGCTGCTCGACCTTCTCCTGGGAGGTGAGACGCCAACTCTGACGGTGTCTACATACGCCGCTAACAGCTCGGCTGCGCGAGATTGGATCGAGACATATCGTCGCGAGGTCGCGGCAAACGCGGGCCAGCCGGGCTTTTCGCTGAGCACGAGGCTAATCGGCCTACAGCTCGCGCAGATCTACACGGTGCCGTACGACGACCAGGAGATCGCCGTACTCGTGGAGTTTGGCTCGGTCGTGGTGACGATCAAAGGACCGTCGCTAGCAGACGCATCGGTTGCCATTGCCGCCGCCGCCGCCCTTCGCCCCCTCCAGGAAGGATGACAATGAAACGGATTGCAGCGGCTGTGCTGGCGACGGCGGTGATCATGACTCTCTTGCTCTTGACTGGCGGACCAGGGAGCCTCGAGCCTTCGACGGCCGAAGCACACGTCTCCAATGGCCAGAGCTATTGGTACTGGGAGCTCTTTACGAGACGTACTAGCAGCGATCAGACCCCGGGACCAAGAACTGACCCGACGGCGATCGTGTGGACGGCTGGTCCACAGGCACCGATAGCCAGCCAGGACGCGGTACGAGACGCGGTCAATGAGTTTTGGGGCAACCGCCCGGCGAGTAATCAGATGACGTTTGACCAACTCTGCCTCGGCCAAAGCCGGGTGGCGCGGGCACTGACGGACAGCGGTACACAGGAGTTGCGCTTCCGTACCCCAGGCGGTTGGTTGCGCGACGTAAACGACTACCAGGGCTCCACCTCAAGAACATGCCTGTCGCAGTGGCACATGAGGTTCTGGGACGACCAGGAACATACGGCGGCCTACCCGGATCACGGCTCTCCAGGTCAATGGGTTGTCTCCGGCATCCATTTCGACAAGTCGACGGGAAGTGTCCCGCTGCCTGACGGCCCAATTGTTGGAAGGCGCTATGGCACCGGACACTCCGTTTCAGGGCGGTGGAACGTCTACCGCAACTTCGGCGTCAACAAGGCTCTACGTAGCTTGTGCGGTCGAAGCCGCTGGCGCCAGTTCCCGGGTGCCGACCGCGAGTGGCGCGGCAGCCGAATGGACGGATACATAGCACGAATCGATTTTCAACGGGATGATCAGGGATGCCCGCCCGGGCTCTACTAGCTCTCGTGCAGCGGTTCACGGTCGCCGGGTGCATGGTTGCCGGTTTCGCCCTTGCTGGCGCCTCGTGTGGCGGCTCGCCGACGGGAGCCCCTGCGGTCGATGCGCAGGTGCAGCGGGCGCTGCCAGCCGTTCAGGGAACGCTCCTCGCACAACTATGCGATCCGCTGGAGGCGACGACAGGACAACCTATGTCTGCACGGCGCAACGCGCAGCGGCAGATGACTGCGTTGCTGCGGGCCCTGAGGGATGCGCCGGAAGCCAAGGTCCAGACCGTGCGCATGACCGATCAAGGCGACGTCCGAGAGGAACTGACAATTCTCGAACTTGCAGATCGTCATCTGGGTGGCTTGGAGGAGATTGTCCAGACGGTGGACGGCGCAGCCGAGCGCTGTGCGCGAGCGGCCGCTGGCGAGCTTCGCGCCGCGATCAAACAGTCTTGAACCAACTCGGCCTCGGGCGGGCGAAGGTGCGCCGTGAGTCGCTGCCCCTCGCGCCGTCCAGGGCTACGTCGGCTGACAAGCACCGCGCGCTGTTGCGCGCGGCCGAGCGCACCGGTGCGCTCGATCGCGCGGAAAGCCGCGGCGCCGGCGAGACGCTCGGTTCTCAACTGCTACAACACGAACAGACTGCCTCGCGCGGCGGCGAGCACCGCTCCAAGGCCGCGCGTCCGCGCAGACTCGGTCCACCTCAAGTTCGTCACTTTCAGCGACCTCACGGACATGCCGATAACGTAATGTCCAGGGGAAACGCTCGAGCTGTCCAGATATAGCTCGGCGACTGGGAGCGGGCGTACTACGGGGCCAACGCGACGCGGCTGCGGGCGGTCAAGCGCCGCTATGACCCGCGCGAGCGCTTCGGCTTCGCCCAGGGCTGAGCTCGCGGGGAGTTTGTAGCGTCAGGGGTCGATGCGCGCGATCGACGTCCACCACCAGGGCCGCGAACATGTGATCTGCGCCTGGCAGGTCGACGATGTCGTCGTCGACCCCGGGCCGGAGTCCAGCGTCGACGAGCTGCTCGACGCGCTCGGCGACGAGCAGCCGCGCGCGCTGCTGCTGACGCACATCCACTTCGACCACGCGGGCGCGGCCGGCGCGCTCGTGCGCGAGTGGCCCGAGCTCGAGGTCTGGGTCCACGAGCGCGGCGCCCGCCACCTCGCCGACCCGACGCGGCTCGTCGCGTCCGCCAAGCGGCTGTACGGCGAGGACTTCGACCGTCTCTGGGGCGAGGTCGTGCCGATCCCGCAGCAGAACCTGCGCGTCCTGCGCGGCGGCGAGTCGATCGACGGCTGGGACGTCGCCTACACGCCCGGCCACGCCGCCCATCACGTCTCCTATCGACATCAGGACAGCGGCTGGGTCTTCGCGGGCGACACCGCCGGCGTGCGGCTGCCGCCGGGCACGCTGCTGCTGGCGCCGACGCCGCCGCCGGACTTCGACCTCGAGGCCTGGCGCACGTCGATCGACACGATCGAGGCCTGGGAGCCGACGACGCTCGCGATCACCCACTTCGGCGACTACAACGACGTCGCCGCCCATCTGGACCGCCTCCGCGAGGCGCTCGCGCGCTACAGCGAGCTCGCCAAGGACACCGACCGTCACGGCTACGCCGACGCGCTGCGCACCGAGCTGCGCGCCGTCCTCGACGAGCGCACGGCGGCGTCGTTCGCGCAGGCGATGCCGCCCGAGGATCAGTGGCTGGGGATCGACCGCTACTACAGCCGCAAGCGCGAAGCCGGCGCTTCGGGCTGAGCATTTCGTATCCTGGTGGGTCGATGAGTCAGACGATCGAGAAGCCGCGCCTCGACGGGCCCGGCAGCGGACTGGGCGGGCACTGGCGCGTCATCGTCCGCAACGACGACCACAACACGTTCGAGCACGTGGCGCACACGCTCGCCCGCTTCATCCCCGGCATGACCGTCGACGGCGGCCACCGGATCGCCGACACGATCCATCGCAGCGGCCTGGCGATCGTCTGGACCGGCCACCGCGAGGCGGCGGAGCTGTACTGGGATCAGCTCGGCGGGGCCGGCCTGACGATGGCCCCGCTCGAGCAGGGCTGAGCGGCCTGCTCCGCGGTCGTCGACGACGTCACGCCGCGCGTGTGCGAGGCTGTGACGTGTGGTGAGCGAGGGGGGAACCACCAGTGCCGATCGGGCCGTCCGCGAGCGCGCCCTCCTGCGCGCTTACCACGAAGACCATGACACGCGCGCCCGTGACGCGCTCGCCGAGGAGATGGTCCCGCTGGCGCGCGCGCTGGCCGGCCGCTACAGCGGCCGCGGCGAGCCGATCGACGACCTCGTGCAGGTCGCGTGCGTCGGGATCATGAAGGCGATCGAGGGCTTCGACCTCACGCGCGAGGTGCGCTTCTCCTCCTATGCCACGCCGACCGTGCTCGGCGAGATCAAGCGCCACTTCCGCGACAAGACCTGGGCGATGCGGGTGCCGCGCGGCATGCAGGAGCTGCAGATCGAGATCGCCAAGGCGCGCGACGAGCTGACGACGAAGCACGGTCGCTCGCCGACCGTGAAGGAGCTCGCCGAGGCCGTCGGGCAGCCCTTCGAGGAGGTGCTGATCACGATCCAGAGCCAGGAGGCGCGCCGCACGCGCTCGCTCGACGAGCCGACCGGGGAGGACATGACGCTGGCCGACTCGATCGGCACCCGCGATCCCGACATCGGTCGCGCGGAGATGCGCGTCCTGCTCGACGACGCCTTCGAGGTGCTCTCCGAGCGTGACCGCGAGGTGCTGCGCCTGCGCTTCGCCGAGGACCTCACGCAGACGGAGATCTCGCGCGTCGTCGGGGTTTCGCAGATGCAGGTCTCGCGCATCATCCGCCAGGCCCTGCGCACGCTGCGCGCCGACATCGATCGCGAGAGCGAGCGCAGCGACGCGGCCTGACCGCGCGCGCTCCGGCACACCGAGCCGACCGGCGGCTGGTCACAACGGCGCGCGGTGCGCTGAGAACGGTCACAGGACCGCTGCGCGGGGCGGCCGTCGAGGTGTGCGACACCTACACCCGGGGTGCCCTGACAGGTCGCCACCGGCGACGGACCATGAGCGGTGGGGAAACCACGCTGCTCAAGGAGTCGTCATGTCGTCACCCGCCTCACGCCGGATCGGACCCGCCGCGGTTGCCCTCGCCGTCGTCGCCGCGCTCGCCGGTGCCGCCGGCGCTGTCGCCGCCGCCGGCGGCTCGGACACCACCGCCGCGGTCTCGCCGCGCCTCGTGCTCAGCGCGCCCGATCGCAGCCCGCTCGACTTTCCCGGCGTCGCGAAGGCCCGCGCCGGCGAACCGCTGCCCGCGGGCTACGTGGCGGTCGCACGCGACGTGCGGCTCACGCGCGGCGCCGAGGTGGCATACGCCGCGCTGCGGATGACCTGCCCGAAGGGCAGGACGTGGCGCACGGGCGCCGCGGGCGGCGACATCGCGGTCAGCGTGCTCGACCGCGTGGTCTCCGACAAGCGCTCCGTGCTCGTGTTGGCGAGCTACGACGCGCGCGAGACGGCGCTCGGCGAGACCGCGGCCGGCACGATCTACGCGCTCTGCCGGTAGGCGGTCGGCTCAGCGTGCGGCGCGGCGGTCGAACCACTCGCCGAACGTGCCGATCACGTTCGCGGCGCCGTGGCCGATCCTGCCCGCGATGCCCGACGACGTCGCCTGCACGGCGAGGCCGGGGTCGGCGGCGAGCGCGACGACCGCGCTGCGGATCGCGTCCTCCTGGGCGCGCAGCCGCGTCGCCCAGCCGGCGAGGAAGGACTGCAGCTGCGCGTCGTCGCGCTGTGCGGCGGCGGCCGCGAGGAACTCGAGCAGCGTCACGACGTGGACGACGTCCAGCGCGGCGAAGCGCAGCGCCTGGTTGACCTCCAGCGCGGTGTCGAGCGCGCCGTTGTGGACGCGGGCGAGCTGGGCGCCGAGACCCTGCGCCAGCGGGCGCCCGTGGATGTCGCGCTGCGCGGTGACGTCCTGCAGCTCGCGCAGCAGCGCGCCCGCGGCGTCCGAGCCGTCGCGCAGCAGCGACGCCTGCTCGGGCGCGTTGGCATCCAGCCGGCCTGCGAGCGCGCGCCAGTGGTTGCGCAGCTGGCGCGTCATGGCGTACAGCTCGCGCAGGCCGCGATGCTCGACGGGATGCATGGCAGAGAGGGTAGAAGGCGGCCCCCGGCCGGGTATCCATAACCGTTGACCGCAGCCTGAGACTCCGGTTGTGGGTAGCCTCCGCCGTGAAGTCCGGTAGCGTCCGCGCACGTGCTGGGGGTGGTCCTCGGCCTGCAACGCGATGCGAGGACCCCCGATGGAGGCCCAGACAACGCCATGAGCAGCGAGCATCCGACCAGGCGGCTCGCAGCAATCGTCGTGCTGGGCGCCGGCCTGCTCGGCGGCCCGGCCGCGCTGCCCTCGGCGGCGCAGCAGCCCGTTCCCGCCGACGATCCGACGCCGACCACGACGACGCCCGCGCCTGCCCCGGTGGCCCCGCCGCCGCCCGCACCGCCTGCCGAGCCCGCGCCGGCACAGCCGGCGCCCGCGCCCGCGCCCGCCGCTCCCGCGCCGCAGCCGCAACCGCAGCCGGCGCGCACGCTGTGGACCGATCCGGTCGGCCCGCTGGACTTCCTCAACCAGCACCTGCCCCAACTCGACCTGCCGCCCGAGCCCGCGCAGAGCGGGCCCGCCAAGCGCAAGCGCGACCGCACCGCAGGCCGCGACGAGACCGCCACCACGCAGGAGCGCGCGGACGCCGTCGGCGCGCAGGCCGGCGCCGGCGCGAACAGCGCCGGAGGCGAGAACGGCGACCCGCTCGGCCCCGCGGGCATGCCCGCGCAGATCCCGAACTTCTTCATCGGCCAGTTCCGGATCCCGCCGTTTCTGCTGTCGATCTACCAGGCGGCCGGCGTCCAGTACGGCGTGCCCTGGGAGGTGCTGGCGGCGATCAACGAGATCGAGACGGACTACGGGCGCAACCTCAACGTCTCCTCCGCGGGCGCGCTGGGCTGGATGCAGTTCATGCCGTCCAGCTGGCAGGCCTACGGCGTCGACGCCAACGAGGACGGTCGTCGGGACCCATACAACCCGGTCGACGCGATCTTCGCCGCCGCGCGCTACCTGAAGGCGGCCGGCGCCGAGACGGACCTGTCGCGGGCGGTCTTCGCCTACAACCACGCCCAGTGGTACGTCGACGCGGTGCTGCGGCGTGCGCGCCTGATCGCCGGGCTGCCGAGCGACCTCGTCGGCGCGCTGACCGGGCTCGCGCAGGGACGCTCGCCCGTCGCCGGCCGCGCCAGCTACGCCAAGCGCACGACCGGCCAGGGCCCACGGCGGGGTCTGCGCATCATGGCCGCGCCCGGCACCGCCGTCGCCGCCGTGCAGGACGGTGAGATCGTGCGCGTCGGCCGCAGCGCGCGCCTGGGGCGCTACGTGCTGCTGCGCGACGCCTACGGCAACACGTACACCTACGGCCACCTCGCGAAGACCGCGCGCAGCGTGCTCGTGGCCAAGGAGCGGGGAACCAGCACGCAGGCGCAGGCAGCAGCGACGGCGGCCAACCCGCTCGCCGCTCCGCAGCCCGATCCGGCGCCGATCGCGCCCGCCAGCGCCGGGACGAACGAGAACGAGCAGGCCGGACCGCCAACGCCCGCGGTCGCGCCCGACCCCGCCGCCGCGGCGGCAGGGGTCGCCAAGGAGCGCCTGTTCGCCAACCCCGCGCGACCGCGCGCGCTGTCGTCCGGCGGGCGCCAGCAGATCCTCGACGCGACGTTCTCGCTGCCCGCCGAGGCGAGCCTGCGCTCGTACTTCGCCGGCGATGTCGGCCTCAGGCGAAGGGACCTCGAGCTCAAGCGGATGTTCCCCGGCCGCCGCATCGTCGCTGGCACGATCCTCGGGCGCATCGGCGCGGCCAAGACGACCGGGATCGGCGGCGCCTCGCACATGGTCTTCGAGATCCGTCCGCCCGGCACCGGCGCCCCGCGCATCGACCCTGAACCCTTCCTCGACGGTTGGCGCCTGCTGCAGTCGACGGCGATCTACCGCGCCAAGGGGCAGACCGCGGTCGCCGGCGGCTCGATCGGCCAGATCCTGCTCATGAGCAAGGAGACGCTGACGCGCCGCGTGCTCGCCGACACCGCGATCGAGGTCTACGGCTGTGGCCGGCGCGACATCCAGGCCGGGGTCGTCGACCGCCGTGTGCTCGCGACGCTCGCGGTCCTCTCCTCGAGCGGGCTGCGCCCGACGGTGTCATCGCTGCGCTGCGGGCACAGCACGCACACCGCCAGCGGCAACGTCTCCCAGCACACGTCCGGAAACGGCGTCGACATCTCGAAGATCAACGGCACGCCGATCCTCGGCAACCAGGGCGCCGGCTCGATCGCCGACACGACGATCCGCCGGCTGCTGACGCTGCAGGGCACGATGGCCCCCGATCAGATCATCAGCCTCATGAAGTACCCGGGCGTCGCCAACACGCTGGCGCTGGGCGACCACGCCGACCACATCCATGTCGGCTTCCGCCCGCTGGCGGGCGCCGCCAGCGGGCGAGGGGTGCACGCCCTCGGCCTGCGCCCGCAGCAGTGGCTGCGCCTCGTCGACCGCCTCGGCCGGATCGAGAACCCGGCGGTGCGCCGGACGCCGTCGCCCTACGCGATCCGCGCGGCGCCCGTCAGTCCGTCGCTTCGCCCACTGCAGCCGGCTCCCTGAGCTCGCCGCGGGCGACGAGGTCGTTCCAGACGTAGAGCAGCGGCACCTGGTACCAGCCGCTGCAGGCGGCGCGCAGCTCGGTGAACTCGGGACCGAACCAGTAGGCATCCCACTGCGCCTTGCGCTCGAAGTCGAAGGCCATGAGGAACTTGTAGCGGTCGTCGCGTGAGCGGAAGACCTCGTAGCCGGTCGCGCCGTACCGCGTCGAGATCGGAGCGATCACGCCGAGCGCGGCCTCGATGTCGTCGCCGCGGAAGCCCGTCGCGTAGACCGGCAGGTGGACGACGCCGGCGGCCATCAGTTGCCGACCTCGGCCGTGATCGCGCCGGGGCCCTCCGCCGTCTTGCCCTCGCCGGCGTCGTTGGCGCCGACGAGGATCGCGATCTTCCCGGAATGCTTGTTCTCGTACATCAGCTGGTGGGCCTCCGCGACGCCCTCGAAGGGCATGGTCTTCCACAGGACGGGACGGATCTTCGACTCCCGGATGAGGTCGTTGGCCTTCGTGCACTCGTAGGCGTTGGCGAAGTGCGAGCCGAGGATCTGCTTCTGGCGCATCCACAGGTAGCGCACGTCGAAGTCCAGCTGGAAGCCCGACGTGGCGCCGCAGATGACGACCTTGCCGAACGGCTTGACGACGAAGACGCTCGTCGGGAACGTCGCCTTGCCGACATGCTCGAAGACGATGTCGGGCGCGTCGCCGAGGATCTCCTTGACGCGCTTGCCGAACCGCCGCGACTCGGCGAAGCGCGCCTTCTCCTCGTCGGGCGTCTCGCCGCCCTTGCGCATCATCCCCGCGAACTCGTTGCGGTTGATGAAGTCCTTGGCGCCGAGCTGCTTGACGAGCGCGCCCTTCTCGTCGCTGGAGACGACGCCGACGCAGTCGGCGCCGGTCAGCGCGCAGAGCTGGGTCGCGAAGACGCCCAGGCCGCCGGCGGCGCCCCAGATGAGGACCTTGTGGCCGGCCTGCAGCTCGACCTGGTCCATGAGCATGCGGTACGCCGTGAAGTACGTCAGGCCGTAGGAGGCAGCCTCCGCCCACGTCAGGTGCTCGGGCTTGGCGAGCAGCTGCTGGGCCTGGACCTTGCAGAACTGGGCGAACGAGCCCCAGCTCGTCTCATAGCCCCAGATCTTCTGGCTCGGCGCGGCGAGCGGGTCGAGGCCGTGGACCTCGACGTCCTCGTAGGAGGCCTGGTTGCAATGGACGACGACCTCGTCGCCGACCTTCCAGCGCGTGACGCCGGGGCCGACCTTCCAGACGATCCCGGAGGCGTCCGAGCCGCCGATGTGGTGGTCCTCCTCGGGGTGGGAGCGAAACACCGAGACGGGCTTGCCGAGCGACGCCCAGACGTTGTTGAAGTTCACGCCCGCCGCCATCACGCGCACGACGACCTCGAACGCCTGCGGATCGGGAACCTCGATCTGCTCGATCTGGAAGGCGTCCTTGGGCTCGCCCTCGCGCTCCTGGCGGATGACCCACGCCGTCATCGTCGCGGGCAGCTCGCCCGGCTCGGTTTCCACGGTTGCGACTTGGCTGAGATCGACGGCCACGGCTGTTGCTACCCCCGGTTCGCTTGCGCTTGACGGGGGTGGATCCTACGCGCCGACGGTCTCGTGCGCGCGCTCAACCGGCGGTGTGGCCTCGCCGGTGGCCGGCGCCGGGCGGACGGCGCCGCCCGCGAGCTCGGGTGAGATCAGCGTCCACGCCACGATTGCGCCCGCCGCGGCGATGAACCCGCCGATCAGCAGGCCCTCGCCGAGCGAGCTGACGAAATCGGCCTGCGAGGCCGCCTGCCCGATGAACGTGCCGAGGACGGCGATGCCGAGCGTGCCGCCGATCATCCGGCTCATCGACAGGATCCCCGACGCGACGCCCGCCTTGGTCTGGTCGACGGCGTTCATCGCCGCGGTGCTCATCGGCGACATCACGAGCGCGATCCCGATGCCCATCAGCACGAAGCCCGGCAGCAGGAAGTCAAAGCCCGAGGTCGGCGTCAGGAACGACTGCCAGGTGAGCGAGACGGCGACGAGCGCGAGGCCCGCCGTGATCAGCGGCCGGGGTCCGATGCTGTCGGTCAGCCGGCCGGCGATCGGCGCGATCACGATCACCATCAGCGTCGTCGGCAGGAAGCGGATGCCGGCCTGCAGCGGCGAGTAGTCGAGCACGTTCTGCATGTAGAGCGTGAGGAAGAAGAACATCCCGAGCATCGAGAAGGACACGATGAACGCGACGATGTTCGTCGCCAGGAACGTGCGCGAGCCGAAGAAGCTGAAGTCGACCATCGGCACCTTGACGCGCCGCTCGATCTGGGCGAAGGCGAGCAGGCCGGCGGCCGCGAGCGCCAGCAGCCCGAGGATCCGCGGCGAGCCCCAGCCCCAGCTGCCGGCCTCGACGAGCGCGAGCGTCAGCGCGGTCAGGCCGACGGTGATCGCGGCGATGCCGGCGATGTCGACCTTCGGCACGACGGTCTCGTCGCGCGACTCCTGGGTCGCGAAGCGCGTGACGATGATCGCGACGGCCGCGACGGGCAGGTTGATGAAGAAGATCGACTGCCAGGAGACGTGCTCGACGAGCAGGCCGCCGACGACGGGCCCGATCGCGAGCGCGAGCGCCGAGACGCCGGCCCAGGTGCCGATCGCCTTGCCGCGCTCGTGCGGCGGGAAGGCGTTGGTGATGATCGACAGCGTCGCGGGCATCATCAGCGCCGCGCCGACGCCCTGCAGCGCACGACCGGCGATCAGCCAGGCCGAGGACTGCGAGAAGCCGATGAAGGCGCTGGACGCCGCGAACACGACGACGCCCATGAGAAACACACGGCGGCGGCCGAAGATGTCGCCGAGCCGCCCGCCGGTGACGAGCAGCACGCCGAAGGCCAGCGTGTAGGCGTTGACGGTCCATTCCAGGCCGGCCAGCGACGTGTGCAGGTCGTCCTGGATCGACGGCAGCGCGACGTTGACGACGGTGTTGTCGAGCATGACCATGAAGAGCGCGAAGCACATCGCCGCGAGCGTCCACCAGCGGCGATTTGCCTCGTTGAGGCGCATGCGTTCGGTCATGTCTGCTCCCGATGGCCGGGGAGGTCGTCGAGGATCGGGCGCAGGGCGGCGGACAGGTGCGTGGCCTGCGCGGGCGGCAGGGTGGCGGTGAACTGCGCGATCCCCGCCAGGCGCGCCTCGTCGAGGCGCTCGAGCGCCTCGCGGCCGCTGTCGGTGCAGCGCAGGCGCTTCATGCGGCGGTCGGCGGTGTCCTCGCGGCGGCCGATCAGCTCGCGGTCGACGAGCGCGTCGACGGCGCGGCTGGCGCCGGGGAGGGAGAGGCCGAGCCGCTCGGCGAGCTCCTTGACGGTCAGCTCGTCGTCGGACAGCGCGCACAGCGCCTTGACGTGCGTGAGCGACAGGTCGAGCTCTTCGAAGATCGTGTAGGCGCCGACGCCGGTCGTGCCGATGATCGTGCGCCAGAGGGTGAGCAGCTGGCCGGCGAGCTCGGCGGCCCCAGGCTCGGCGGATGACGTCGGCGGCGTTGAAGTAGATGCTTGCACGCACGCAAGTATTGCACAGACGCACTGGTTGCTCCAGCGCCCGCGCGGAGGACGGCCCGACGCCCAGCGCGGGCCGCTACGTCGGCCCGGCGACCTCTTCCGAACCGCGCGGCCGCAACGTCTGTGCGCCCGCGCTCCACGCGTACACGCGCTGCACGATCTTGGCCGGGCAGCAGACGTCGTCGCCCTCGGCGAACCGCGGCGTTCGGACGATCAGGGTCGCGTCGGCGATCTCGCGGCTCGCGCGGTACAGACGCTGGGAGCGGTAGACGGCGCGCAGGTCGCTGTCCTGATCCTCGCCATGCGTCGAGAAGACGTACAGCGCGACCGCGCCGGCGACCCCGCCGGTGTCGACGAGCACGACCGCATCGGAGCGGCCGTCGCCGGTCAGGTCGGCGAACGTGATGTCGGGCGCGACGATGCCGCCGCCACTGCTCAGCAACGCCTTGATCGCCGGCGTCGTCTCGTCGTCGGCGAGCAGCGTCTTCTTGAACAGCGCCTGCGACTTCGACGGCGCGGCACTCGATCCGCCGGTCGTCAGCAGCACGACCGCGAACGCGACCGCGAGCGTCGCGAGCACGGACAGGACGGTGCGAGGGCGGCGCATTGCGCGCATTGTCGCAACCGCACCGGCAATGCGCTACGGCTGCAAGAGCTGATCCTGCGCGCCCGCTCGGGCGGGGCCGACGCGGATCGTCGCGGGAGCGATCGAGCCCGAGCGCGCGGTGACGCGATACGTGCCCTGCGTGAGGTCGGCGGTGAGCGACGCGGTGTCGCCCGGGTTGATCGGGCCGGTGCGCTGCTCGAGCGGCTCGCCGCCGTCGCGCAGCGAGCGGCTGCTGAGCGTCAGCTGCTGTGACGTCGACGTGAGGTTGCTCGCGATCAGCTCGATCGGCCCGGCGCCCAGCCGCGAGGGCGAGACGGTGACGTTCGTGGGCGTGATCGACGCGCCCAACTCGACCATCGCCGGCGGGCGCTCCTCGTTGGCGAAATCGTCGTCACCACCGCAACCGCCCAGGCCGATCGCCAGCGCGACGGCGAGCCCCGCGAAGGTAAGTGGCATGCTGCGCATCGCATCCAGCGTTCTCACCAACTGGTGAAACCTACCCGAGCCGGTTTCGGTGCGCTGGCGGGGATCTGGCCCTGTCAGCCGTCGGCGGGCAGATCGAGCTCGGCGCGCTCAAGCTCGAGCTCGCGCAGCGTCGCCTGCAGCTGATCCCAGGCGGCGGCCTCGGCGTCGTCGTAGGCGCGGCCCTCCAGGGACGAGAGCTCGTCGCGATAGGCCGACCAGGCGACCCGGATCCGGGCGTCGAGCTCGGCGAGCAGGCGTGCTGTGTCGGGCGTCGCGAACGTCGTCATCTCAGTCCACCGTCGGCGTGTTCGTGCATGGGCAACAGGCTACCCCCGGGTCCGGTCGGCGAATATGCGAGCGCGCAGACGTCGCGCTGCAATCGAAGCTGCATGACGTCATGTACGCGCGCAACGCTTGATCGGGTGCAACTGCTGCAGCAACCGCTCGCGACGACCGAGTTTCTCGTCGTCGACACCGAGACCAACGGCAAGGCCGGCGACGCCTGCGAGCTGACCGAGGTCGGCGCCGTGCTCGTCGGCGGCGGCGAGCTGCACGACCGCTGGGAGACGCTCGTCGGCGGCGTCGCGCCGCTGTCGCGCGCGATCCAGCGCTTCACGAACATCACGCAGGGGATGGTCGACGAGGCGCCCGCTGCCGACGCCGTTCTGCCCGACCTCGCCGAGCTGATCGGCGCGCCGCCGGCGCGCGTGCTCGTCGCGCACAACGCGGCCTTCGACCGCCGCGTCCTGCGGCAGGCCTTCGAACGCGCCGGCCTGCACTGGCCCGACCCGCCGACGCTCTGCACGGTCGCGCTCGCGCGCCGCTTCGCCCCGCTCGTCCGCCAGCGCCGGCTCGCCGCGCTCGCCGACGCGCTCGGCATCGAGGTCCACACGACGCACCGCGCGCTCGCCGACGCCGAGACCTGCGCGCGCGTCTTCTGCGCGCTGTTCGGGCGCCTGTGCGCGAGCGCGCCGACGGTCGGCGACGCGCTCGCGGCGCTCAGCCCGCAGCGCCGCGCCCGCAAGCCGCGCGCCGGGCGCACGACGGGGCCGGTCGGCTCGATCAAGCGCCACAGGGCGGGTGGGCTCGAATTCTCCGGCCTGCCTGAGCAGCCCGGCGTCTACATCTTCCGCAACGCCGCCGGGCAGGTGCTCTACGTCGGCAAGTCTGTCTCGCTGCGCACGCGCGCGCGCTCGCACTTCGCCTCGTCGGCGCGACCCGAGGGCTGGACCGAACAGGCCGCGATCGTCGACCACCGCACGACGAACTCCGAGCTCGGCGCGCTGATCCTCGAGCACCGCCTGATCAAGGAGCTGCGCCCGCCCGGCAACGTCGTCCACAAACACGACGACGCGTTCGTCTACCTGCGCTGCCGGCTGGACATCGCCTACCCGGTGCTCGAGGTCGCGCGCGAGCCCGCCGCCGGCCGCGCGGTGACGATCGGCCCGCTGCGCAGCCGCGCCGCGGCGGTCGAGCTCAAGGAGCAGCTCGACTCGCTCTTCGGCCTGCGCCACTGCGGGCGCACGCTGCGCCTGCGCCAGTGGCCCTCGGCGTACGGGCAGATGGGGCGCTGCATGTCGCCCTGTCTGAACGACCTCGATCCCAACCTCTACCGCCGCAAGCTCGACGAGGCGCTGGGCCTGTTCACCGGCGACGGCGACGGCACCGCGCTGCTGGCCCACATCGACGCGCAGATGCGCGCGGCCGCCGCCGACGAGCGCTACGAGCGCGCCGCCTGGCTGCGGCGCCGGCGCGAGCGGATCGCCGCGCTCGTGCGCGCGCTCGACGGCACGCTGACGGCGACGCACGCGCGGCCGCAACTCGTGCTCGCGCGCCATCCGCGCGAGGCGCGCTACGACGCCTTCTGGCTCGTCGGCGGAAGCGTCGCCGACTGGGACGTGCTCGAGCAGGCCGGCGACCTGCACGAGCGCACGCTGGCGGCGCTGCGGCGCGCCGGCGTCGACGGCTGCGCTGCGCAGCTCGGCGCCGACGCGACCGCGGAGGCGCGCATCGTGCAGACCTGGCTCGCCGCCCGGCTCGATGCGCCGGCGCTCGAGCTCGCGCCCGTACCGGGCGCAGCCGAGCTCGCGGGTTTCGTCGCGGCCGCGAGCGGCCGTTGACAGAGGTTCAGGCGAAGGGCAGGTCGACGACCGTCGCGGTGGCGCCACCGGCGACGTCGAGCGTGTCCCCGACCGCCGCCTCGCGACGCACGAGCGCGAGCGCGATCGGGCCGTGACCGGGGGAGACGAGCGACGTCGCGAGCTTCCCGACGACGCGCTCGCCGAGTTGCAGCGCGGCGCCGGTCGCAGCCGGTCGGGACAGCTTCAGCCCGCGCAGGTGGCGGTTGGGCTTGCCGCGGTAGAAGAGCCGCGCGACCGTCTCCTGGCCGACGTAGCAGCCCTTCGTGAAGCTCACCGCGCGGTCGTTGAGGCCGGCCTCCTGCGGGATCGTGCCGTCGTCGAGCTCGTAGCCGTAGCGCGGCCGTCCGCGCTCGACGCGCACGATCTCGGTCGCCTCCTCGCAGACGGGCACCGCGCCGGCGGCGATCAGCGCCTCCCGCACCGCATCGGTGTCGTCGGCGTCACAGAGCACGTCGATGCCCGCGTCGGTCACGATCAGGCGCAGCGCGTGCCCGGCGATCTCGGCGGCGCGGTGGGCGTGCTCCTCGGCGGGCAGGTCGCCGGCGCCGGCGACGGCGCGCGCGCCGGGACCGATCAGCGACAGCAGCCCGCGCTGCACGGTGCGCTTGTGCAGCTCGACGTCGTAGCCGATCTTGAAGCGGCGGACCATGTCGAAGAGCGCCTGCAGCGTCGGGCGCTCGGTGTCCAGCAGCAGCTCCGGCTCGGCGCCGTCGTCCTCGGCGGCGAGCACGCGCAGGTCACCGAGCATCTTGCCCTTGTGCGTCAGGAAGGCCGCGTAACAGCCGCCGCCGGCCGTCAGGCGCTCGATGTCGTTCGTCACCTGGCCGGCGAGGAAGGACTTGCGCTCGGTGCCGGTCAGCGCGAGCTTGCCGCGTTCGGAGCGGTCGATCAGCCCGCAACCGTCGGTCAGCGCGCGGTACTCGCCTACGAGGTCCTCGGTGAGCGTCGCCATCAGGTTCAGGATAGACCGCCGCCCAGGCTGGTCTGGCGTCCTGACGGCGACGAAGGCCCGAGCCGCACCCGCCGGCCGAGCCGTGTCGCGAATGTGTTGGCATGCAGCGGATCTGCGGTACGGCATCCGTGCGGGCCGAGCCGTGTCGCGAATGTGTTGGCATGGAGCGGATCTGCGGTACGGCAACCGCACATTCCTCGTCGATGCAGTTCCTGCCGCGCGGACGCGACCGCCTGCGACCACGGCGAGGCGAACGGCCACTTCGTCTAGATTGCCGGACATGGCGCTCGCAGACACCTTCCAGCAGATCGTCGACTCGCTGCCCGACGACTGGACCGACATGGAGCTCGATCTGCGGATCGCCGACGAGAGCCGCTACATCGACGCCGCCACCTACGTCGTGACGTGCAACGCGCAGCCCTACTCCCAGCACGACTGGCACTGGCGGCTGCTCGTCGCCCATCGCTTCGGCCACGCCGCCGCGGCGCCATGTGTGCACGGGACGCTGAAGCTGCTCGACGACGCCGGCATCGACGGCGAGCTGGCGCTGCGCGAGCTGCGCTCGGGCCGCACCGACGTGCGCCAGATGTGGGGCCGGCCGCAGTCGGTCCGCGACGAGTTCAAGCGCATCCGCGCGCAATAGCCTCGGGTCGATGGCTCGCGTCGTCGCGCTTCTGCCGGACCTGCTGTTCGGCTCCAAGGTGCAGGGCATGCTCGCGGCCGCCGGTCACGAGCTGACCGTCGCCGGCACGCCGCAGGCTGTGCTCGACAACCTCGCCGGGCAGGACCTCGCCGTCGTCGATCTCTGCGAGGACGCCGCGGCCCGGATCGAGCTGCTCGCCCCGGCCGCAGCCGACGCGAAGATGCTCGCGTTCTACCTGCACACCGACGTCCAGACGCGCGCGAGCGCGCTCGCCGCGGGCTTTCAGCTCGTCGTCCCGCGCTCGCGGATGGCGCGCGAGGGCGCGGCCCTCGTCGACGGCCTGCTGGCCGGCGCACAGACGTAGCGCGTGGCGCCGCGATGAGCCTGCGCGGCAACGGCGAGAGCTGCCACCCGAACGTCCGGTAGGGCGCGATACGCGCCGAGTTCGGCCGCGCATCCTTGCGTCTTGCCGTCGTGCTGACGACATACAGCTCATGGGACCTCGCCGCGCCTGCCTGCTCGCGTTCGTAGCGCTGCTCGCGTTGTCGTTCACGACCGCCGCGGCGGTGGCCGTCACGAAGCGCGGCAACTCCAAGCCCAACCGCATCACCGGGACCGCGAAGGCCGATCGTCTCTACGGCAGCGGCGGCAGGGACACGCTGCGCGGCCTCGGCGGGCGCGACCGCCTCGACGGCGGCAAGGGCGCCGACCGGCTGTACGGCGGGTCGGGCCGGGACCGCCTGCTCGGCGGCAAGGGCAACGACCGCCTCGTCGGCGGCTCGGGCAACGACACGGCCGACGGCGACGGCGGCTCTGACCGGATCCTCGGCGGCTCGGGCAACGACCTGCTGTTCGGTGCCACGAACAACGATCGCATCGACGGCGGCAGCGGCAGCGACGGGCTCGACGGCGGCACCGGCGACGACGTGCTGACCGGCGGCACGGGCAACGACAGCATGCGCGGCGGCGGCGGCATGGACCACATCTCCGGTGGGCCCGGCGACGACATCGCCAGCGGCGGCTTCGGCGGCGACACGATCGACGGCGGCGACGGCGACGACACGCTGCAGGCGGACTCCGCCGACGACACCGTGACCGGCGGCGCCGGCAGCGACAACCTCAACGGCGGCACCGGCAACGACCGTGTCGACGGCGGCGACGGCGACGACGCGATCGACGGCGGCGACGGCGACGACACGCTGCTCGGCGGTCCCGGCAACGACTTCATCGTCGAATCGCGCTTCGGCAACGAGATGCTCGTCGACGGCGGTCCCGGCGACGACTACATCCACACCAACCGCGGCCGCGACACGATCGTCCGCGGCGGCGAGGGCAACGACGTCATCCTCGGCGGCTCGGCGCCCGACGGGACGCTGAACAGCGACGGCTCCGATGCGCCCGACGGCGCGCTCGACGGCGGACCGGGCAACGACATCATCCTCGGCGGCGGCTCGCGCGACCGCCTCGTCGGCGGCGCCGGCGACGACGTGCTGTACGGCGGCGCGAGCCACAACACGACCGATCTGTACGACTGCGGGCCGGGCTTCGACACCGCCTACGTCGATCCCGCCGAGCTGCTCGCGGTGCCCGGGCTGGTGCGCCTGCTGACCGGCGCCGGCGGTTGCGAGCGCGTGCTGCTCGCCGATCCATCGCTCGAGGACCCGCGCTTCGACGGCCTCTACGGCGCGCCGCACCTCGGCAAGCTGACCGGCGGCGCGCGCGGCGCCGCGATCCTCGAGGCGATCGCCGTCCAGTCCGAGAACGAGTCGATCAACGGCACCGACGGCGACGACCTGCTGCTCGGCGGTCCGCTCGCCGACTCGATCAACGGCCAGGACGGCAACGACGTCCTGCGCGGCGGCGACGGCGACGACGACGTCCACGGCGACGACGGCGACGACGCGCTGTACGGCGACGGTGGCAACGACGTGCTGCGCGGCGAGGGCGACGACGACGTCGTCGAGGGCGGCAGCGGCGACGACGAGCTCGAGGGCGGGCGCGGCGCCGACATCCTGCGCGGCGGCGACGGCAACGACACGCTCAACGGCGGCTACGACACCGATCAGCTCTTCGGCGGCGCGGGCGACGACGAGCTCAACGGCATCGACGGCGCCGCCGACAGGATCACCTGCGGCCCCGGCTTCGACCGGGTGACGATGGACCGGCTCGACAAGCTGATGGACCCGCGGGCCTGTGAGGTGGTGAACTGACGCGAAGCGCTCGCGGCGGTCACTTACAGTGATCCGGTGCGCGCCCGGCCCGCCACCGACGACGACGCCGAGGCGTTCGGCGCGGTGATCGCATCGGTCGCCGCCGAGGAACGCTGGATCGCGACCGAGGGACCGGTCGACATCGCCGAGCGCGCCGGCCACCTGCGCAGCTGGGTCGACCGCGGCGACGGGCTGTTCGTGCTCGAGGACGACGACGGCCGCGTCGTCGGCTGCCTGGGCCTGCACGAGACCGGCGCTCGCGGCGTCGCGTCGCTGGGCATGTGCATCGTCGCCGGCGCGCGCGGGCGCGGCGGCGGCCGCGAGCTGATGGACGCGGCGATGGCCTGGCTGCACGACAGCGAGATGCACAAGGTCGAGCTCGAGGTCTGGCCCGACAACGAGCGCGCGATCGGCCTCTACGAGCGTTACGGCTTCGAGGTCGAGGGCACGCGCCGCGACCACTACCGCCGCAGGGACGGCTCGCTGCGCTCCGCGGTGATCATGGCGCGGCTGCTCAGCGACGAACGCCGAACGTGACGCCGCGCCGCCGCGCCGGCGCCGAGTTGCCGTTCACGCCCGCGCGGTCGGTGCCCGCGACGCGCACGCGATAGCGCCCGCCGGGCAGGCGCAGCGCGCGCGGTCCGTCGAAGCTCCAGCGCCCGCCCGTGGCGAGCTTGGCCCGGACGAGCACGGGATCCGAGCAGGCGCGCGTCACGACAGCGCGCACGGGATGAAACCAGCGGCAGGTCGTGCCCGCGCGCGGCAGGAGCTCGAGCGAGAACACGACCGTCGCCACGCCGGACCGGTCCTGCGCGCGGCCGGCGAGCCGCAGGCGGCTGCGGGCGGGCAGCGTCCGACCCGCCGCAGGACGCGTGATGGTCACCCGCGGCGCGACGGTGTCGAGCTCGTCGGCGCCGAGGTCGCTGCCCGTGCCGAGCACGCGCGGCTGGCCGTCGACGTCGGTCTTGGACTCGCCCGGGGTGATCTGCCCGCGGTCGAGCGCGGGCGAGCCTCGGCGCAGGCGGAAGTTGCGCGTCTGCGGGTTGACGAACAGCGCCGCCGGTGCGCTCTCGCGGTCGGTCCGGGTGAAGGCGACCGCGGCGGGCGCGGCGCCGAGCACGATCGAGTCGGTGACCGTCGCGGTGGTGGCGGCTGCTGCGGCGTCCGGCAACGCGATCGCGGTCGGCGCGCCGGCGATCGTGACGTGGCGCGCGACGACGCGCGCGGCCGCCACGACGGCGTACTGCGGGGGAGCGTCGACGACGATGCCGGCGCCGCTCGGGCCGCCGCTGAGGATGCTCGAGTCCACGGTCAGCGCGCCGCCGCCGGTCGAGATCGCCGCGGCGCCCGCCAGCAGGCGGCTGCGCGTCACCGTGCTGCTCGTCGCGCCGGCGATCGTCAGCGCGGTGCCGGCCGCGCTGAAGAGCGACGCGTCGCGCACCTTCACACCCGCCGTGCCGCTCACGACGACCGCCTCGCCCGCGCCGGCGGCGCGGACGACGAGCCGCTCGAGCACGCTCGCGCTGCCGCCCGCCGCGGCGAACGTGACCGTGCCCTCGATCACGACGCCGGGAGCGGACTTCGAGCCGCGAACGACGATCCCGGCCGCCTCGAAGCGCGGGCTCTCCTCGTAGCGCCCGGGCGCGATCGTCACCGCGTCGCCGGCGCGCATCGCAGTCGCCGCCGCGCGCACGGAGCCGCACGTCGTGTCCGAGCCGCCGCAGACGCCGCCGCCGGGCTTGACCGTGTAGCGCGCGGCGTGCGCGGCGCCGGGCACGACGAGCACGACGATCGCGGCGCACACTGCGGCGGCGGCGATGCTCGGACGGCGGCGCACGCGCAGCTCCTCAGTCCCGCCCCGGATCGGGCACGTAGCGCCCGTCGAACGCGAGCTTGATCTCCGGCTCGCGCTTCGTGATCCCGAAGCGCTTCTCCCAGCGCGCCCACTGCTCAAGGCGCGGGCGGTCGAGCTCGCCGAACCCGCGCGCGCCGGCGGTGAACGACGGCGAGACGGCGTCGAACTCGCGCTGCACCTGCTCGCGCTGCAGGCCCGGGACGGCCGCGACGATCGTGCTGACGCCGTTCTCGGGATCGCTCAGCACCTCCTCGTAGCCGCGCGCCAGCGCGGCGACCGACGCGCGCACGAGCGCGGCGCGATCCTGCAGCGTCTCGCGGGTGACGGTGAGGACGAGCTCGGGGTAGGAGGGCGCGCCGAACTCCTCCACGCGGAACTCACGGATCTGCGGCCGCCTCGCGCGCAGGGCGACGCCCTCCGCGTTCCAGAACCCGGTCGCGCCGGCGACGCGGCCGGTCAGCACGCTGCGCACGGCGGTGAAGCCGATCGTCGTGGGACGGACCTTGTCGGGATCACCGCCCGCGCCGGCGACGATCGAGCGCAGCACGGCGTCGTCGCTGGGCAGGCCGGTGACGCCGACGCGGCGGCCCTCGAGCTCGCGCGGGGTGCGGATCTGCGGCTGCGCGAAGATCGCCGCGAGCGGCGTCTGCACGATCGCCATCACGCCGACGAGGTCGCTGCCCGCCTCGCGGGCGAGCGCCAGATCGTGGATGTCGAGGATCGCGAGGTCGGCACGGCCGGAGGCCAGCAGCTTGACGGAATCCGTCGTGCTGCCCGGCACGCGCGCGGTCAGGTTGACGCCCAGCGCGCTGTCGTAGCCGCGCTCGATCGCCGTGTAGATGCCCGTGTGGACCGCGTTGGCCTGGAAATCCAGCAGCAGGGTGGCGTCGACGTTCGGTGCGGAGCCGCTGTCATCCGTGCCGCAACCGGCGAGCGGCACGACGGCGAGCAGCAGCACCGCAAGAAGACAGATGTGACGCACGGCCCGCCCGAGGATACGATGCGCTCCCACCCCGAGGTAGGGAGAGGTGTCATGGAGCGCCGAAACACATCGGCCTACGCCGCTGAACTGATCGGGACCTTCTTTCTCGTGGTGTTCATCGCGCTCGCGGTGACGGTGAACTCCGAGGCCGGCCTGGGCTACACGGACGTCGCGGTCGTCGGCCTCGTGCACGCATTCGCGCTGCTGATGATCATCGCGACGATCGGCGGGGCGTCGGGTGCCCACGTCAACCCCGCGGTGACGATCGCCCTCGCTGCCGTGCGCAAGATCGGTCCCGTCGACGCCGCGATCTACATCCTCGTGCAGATCGCCGGCGCGATCCTCGCCGTGCTCGTGGTCAAGCTCATGATCCAGGACGGCAGCGCCGATGCCGTGAACCTCGGCGCGCCCGCCGTCGCGGAGAACTTCCTCGACGGCAAGGCCGCCGCCGGCATGCTCGGCGAGGCGCTGGGGACGTTCGCGCTCGTGTGGGCGATCATGGGCGTCGCGGTGAATCCGTCCGCGGCGAAGGACTGGGCGCCGCTCGTCATCGGCGCGACGCTCGGGCTCGCGGTCTTCGCGATCGGCCCGATGACCGGCGGCAGCTTCAACCCGGCGCGCGCGTTCGGGCCGGCGCTGATCTCGGGCGAGTTCGGCGACGCCGGCACGTTCCTGCTCGCCTACGTCGTCGGTCCGATCGCCGGAGGACTCGCCGCGGCGTTGCTCTATCAGGCGACGATCCTGCACGACCGGCCCTCCAAGCGGCCGATCGACAAGCTCGGGTGACGGCCAGGCTCCTAGACTCCGGGCGGTGCGCCGGCGCGTCACCTTCAGCCGCAACCTGACGCTCTCGCTGTCGCGGACCTGCCGCTGCTACTGCAAGTACTGCGCGTTCGCGACCCACCGCACGCACCTGTACGCGCCCGACGAGGTGCTGACGCTGCTCGACGGCGCCGCGCGGCGCAACGTCAAGGAGCTGCTCGTGCTGACCGGCGAGCGGCCGGAGGTCGACGCGGGCGTGCGCGCCCGCCTGACCGAGTACGGCCACGAGGACTTCGTCGCCTACGTCGCGTGGGCCTGCGAGCGCGCACTCGAGCGCGGCCTGCTGCCGCACACGAACCTCGGCGTCCTGTCGCGTGAGGATCTCGCGCGGCTGCGCGATGTGACGGCCTCGCAGGGCCTGATGCTGGAGTCGGTCAATCCCGAGCTCGTCGCCCACCAGGGCTCGCCGACGAAGCACCCCGAACGGCGGCTGGAGACGATCCGCGCCGCCGGCGCGCTGCGGATCGCGTTCACGAGCGGGATCCTCGTCGGCATCGGCGAGAGCGAGGACGAGCGCGTCGCCGCGCTCGAGGCGCTCGCCGCCGTGCACGCCGAGCACGGGCACCTGCAGGAGGTGATCCTGCAGAACTTCGTCCCGCACGACAGCTACTACGGGCGCGAGCCGGCGCAGATCGCCGGCGCCGCGGCGCGGCGTCGCTGGAGCACGGGCATCGGCGACGCGCCGCATCACGAGCTGCCCGCGTGGGCGACGCCCGTCTCGATCGCGCAGATGAAGCGCCTCGTGGCCGAGGCCCGCCGGCTGATGCCCGACGTCGGCGTCCAGGTGCCGCCGAACCTCGCCGACTGGTGGCCCGAGCTCGTGCGGGCGGGCGCGACCGACCTCGGCGGCCTCAGCGCCAACGGCGACCACATCTCGCCCGAGCACCCGTTTCCCTCGCCGCACGAGGTGCGCAAGCGGCTCGCCGCCGACGGCGTCGCGCTGACCGAGCGGCTGTGCGTCTACCCGCGCTACATCGACCAGGAGTGGATCGCGCAGGGTGTGCTCGACGTCATCAAGACGCAGTACTGGAGCTTCATCCCGCGCCAGAAGCGGACCCCGCCGATCCGCTCCGAGCCGCTGCGCCCGCTGCGGCCCGACCTCGTCGCCGGCGCGGTCGCGCGGGCGCACGAGGGCGCGGCGCTGAGCGCCGACGAGCTGACGGCGCTGTTCGCCGAGACGCGTGCGGAGGCGATCGAGGACATGCGCCAGGCCGCCGACGAGCTGCGCGCCGGCCTGGCCGGCGAGACCGTCACGTTCGTCGTCAACCGCAACATCAACGTCTCCAACGTCTGCATCGTCGGCTGCAAATTCTGTGGCTTCGGCCAGGGCAAGCGCTCGCCCGACGCCTACGAGCACGACCGCGACGACTTCGTGCGCCGCGTCGAGGAGGCCGTCGCGTTCGGCGCCTCGGAGCTCTGCATCCAGTCCGGCATCCACCCCGACTGGACGATCGAGGACTACGAGGGCTGGCTCGCGCTCGCCCGGCAGACCGCGCCGCAGCTGCACCTGCACGCCTACTCGGCGATGGAGGTCGCGCACATGTGCGACACGAGCGGGTTGTCGCCCGACACGGTCTTCGAGCGCCTGCGCGCCGCCGGCCTGGACTCGACGCCCGGCACCGCCGCCGAGGTCCTGGACGACGGCGTGCGCGAGCGCATCAGCCCCAACAAGCTCCCCGTCGCGCGCTGGGTGCAGATCATCGAGGCGTCACATCGCGCCGGGCTGCGCTCGACCGTGACGGTCATGTTCGGGCATATCGAGGAGCCCTGGGAGCTCGCCGAGCACATGCGCGTCGTGCGCGAGCTGCAGGCGCGGACCGGGGGATTCACCGAGTTCGTGCCGCTGAGCTTCATCCCCTTTCACACGTTGCTCGGACGCACCCACGGCGTGCAGGAGATCTCGCGCGAGGAGAACCTCAAGCACACCGCGGTGTTCCGCCTCGCGCTCGGGCGCGCCATCCCCAACCTCCAGGCGAGCTGGGTGAAGATGGGCCTCGACGCCGCGACCGAGGCGCTGCGCTGGGGCGTCAACGATCTCGGCGGGACGCTCATGGAGGAGAGCATCAGCCGCCTCGCGGGCAGCTATCACGGCACCCGCCTGGACCCCGCGGACCTCGTCGGCGCGGCGCATCGCGCGGGCCGCCCGGCGGCCGAGCGCTCGACGTTGTACGAAATCCGCCGGCGCTTTCCGTTACGCGCGGCAGCGGCATAGCTACCCTCACCCGATGGTCGAGCCAGAGAAGATCACCGCCCAAGGCCTCGTCGCGCTACGTGCGGAGATCGAACAGCTCGAGTCCCACGGTCGCGCCAAGATGGCCGAGCGCATCAAGGCGGCGCGCGAGCTCGGCGATCTCAAGGAGAACGCCGAGTACCACATCGCCAAGGAGGACCAGGCGCATCTGGAGACGAAGATCAAGCGCCTCAACCAGCGCCTGCGAGCCGCGCGCGTGGTCGACGAGCAGAACGTTCCCGGTGTCGTCGGCTTCGGCTCGAAGGTCGCGGTGATCGACGAGGCGTCGGGCCGCGAGATGGATCTGACGCTCGTCGGACCGACCGAGGCCGACCTTAAGAGCGGTCGGCTGTCGTTCGAGTCTCCCGTCGCGCAGGCGCTCGTCGGCGCCCGCGCCGGCGACACCGTGACGGTCGCGACGCCGGGCGGCGAACGCCGCTATCGCGTCGAACGCGTCGGCTGACGCGACCGGCACGAAATGCAGGAGCGCTACGTCGTTCGCGCCGGCCCGGCATAGTTCCCCGCCGATGCGCCCACCACTTCTCCCAGCGGCCGTCCTCATGCTGGCGGTCGCCGTGGCCGGCTGCGGCTCCGGCGCGACGACGAACTGCAAGGTCCCGCCGGACCGCGCGCTGCTGCTCGCGGTGCGCGCGCACGCCGGCCCGATCGTGCTCCCGACGGAGGAGAAGAAGGGCAACGCCGGGCGCCTCACGATCACGGCCTGCCAGACCTCGGAGACCGAGGCCACGGCGACCTTGACGGTCTTCAGCCTCAGCGACAAGCGCACGCGCGACATCCGCCACGGCATGAAGCTCGAGCGCCCGGGCGCCAGGTGGGTCATCACCGGCGACGGGCACTCGCGCCGCTGCCAGGGCGCGCGCAGCACGCAGGAGTTCTCCAGCGCGCCGTGCCGCTGACGCGCTGAGCACTTACGTGAAGAGGTCGTCGCCGCGGGCGCGCACGAGCGCGGCCGCGCCGGGTCCGTCGCCCACGGTGACGTGACGCTCCAGCCCGCGCACGAGCACGGCCGGCTCGTGCGAGTCCTTGGCGCGCGTGAGGTCGGCCGCCGCCGCGGCCTCGTCGGCGACGGCGATCAGCGTCGCCTCCAGGGGTCGCCCGGCGCCGTCGGATCGACCGCGCCAGTCGTCGACGGCGGCCAGGCCGGCAACCCCGATCGCGACGTCGCACTGGCCGACGCGCCACGCGCGGCCGAAGGAGTCGGCGACGACGATCGCCGGCGCGACGCCCGTCAGCGCGCGCAGGCGGGCGCGCAGCGCCCGCGCCGATGCGTCGGGGTCCAGCGGCAGCAGCACGAGCTCGCCGCTCGCGCCGGCGTTGGAGGCGTCGACGCCGGCGTTGGCGCAGACGTAGCCGTGCCGCGTGCGGCAGATCAGCACGCCCGGCCGCGAGCGGACGACCGCGCTGCTCTCGCGCAGGATGACCTCGACGAGGCGCGGGTCCTTCGCGTGCGCAGCGCCCAGCACGATCGCCTCCCCGCGCGGCTCGACGTCGCCGAGCACGACGGTGCGGCCCTCGGCCTTGGAGACGATCTTGTGCGACACGACGAGCACGTCGCCGTCGGCGAGCATCCCCGCGGCCGCGAAGAGCAGGGCAGCGAGGTCGTCGCCGGCGCGGACCTCGGGGATTCCCGGGAGCGCGGCCGCGACGAGCATCGCGCGGCTACGAGCTCGCCGCGGGCCGCTCGCGCCCGGCGAGCCTGCTGAGCATGCCGCGCGTGTGCGCCGCGCCGCCGCGATGGTCGGCCAGCAGCTGGCGCAGGGCGGCGAGGTCGTCGCCGGTGTCGACGTCGATCAGCAGCGTCGGCACGCTCTCGACCTGGCAGGGCACGCCGGCGGCGGCGGCGGCCTGCTCGTGGCGGGCGCGGCTGTCCTCGCCGAAGGCGGGCTCGATGACGTCGGGCGGCACGAGCACGAGCGCGTTCGTGCCGGTGCCGTGGCGGTCGGGGACGAGCGTCACCGAGCGGCCGACGGCCTCGCGCGCGAGCAGCTCCGTGACCTCGGCGGGATCGAGCGCCGGGGTGTCGCCGGGGACGAGCAGCACGCGGCCGGCGCCGTGCTCCAGCGCATACTCGATCCCGATCAGGGTGGCCGCGCTCTGGCTCTCCTCGGCGTCGTCGGGGATGACGGTCGCGCCGTAGCCGTGGCCGATCGCCTCGGCGGTCGGCTCGGAGGTGACGATCAGCACCTCGTCGATCGCCTTCGTGCGGCGCAGCGCCATCAGGACGTCGGTGACCATCGACTCGGCGAGCGCGCGCCGCGTTCCGGCCGACAGGTCGTCGCTGAGGCGGGCCTTCGCCGCCGCGAAGCGTTTGACCGGCAGGATCGCGTAGGTGAGCGGACGCTCGGTGCTCATGCCGCCAGGCCCTGGGCGAAGGCGAGCGTCTGCGACGCGACGCGGCGGCGGCCGGCTGCGTCGCTCATCAGCGTGTCGGTCTGCAGCACCGGCAGCCCGTCGACGGGCTCGTCGGCGACAAGGCCGTCGATCAGCCCGGCGTAGCAGGCGGCGACCGCCGCGCCGCTCGCGTCGTGGCCCGCCCAGCGCATGAACGCCGCGGTCGGCCCCTTGAGCACGGCGCCGCCGACGATCGGGGAGACCGCGACGATCGGGGCGGGGCTGTCGAGCAGTGCCTGGCGCATCTTGGGGACCGTCAGTATCGGCCCGATCGAGATGACCGGGTTGGACGGGCCGATGATGATGGCGTGTGCGGCGGCGATTGCGGCGAGCGCCTCGGGCGTCGGCAGCGCCTCGTCGGCGCCGCGCAGCTGCGTGTCCTGCACCGGTCCCTCGGACTGGGCGCGGATCATGAACTCCTGGAAGGGCATCCACTCGGCGCGCGCGCGTACCCAGGTACGAACGGGCTCGTCGCTCATCGGGAGCACCGTCGCCTCGACGCCGAGCGCGGCGCCGAGCTCGGCCAGTGCCTCCGTCAGGCGCGCCCCCTCGGCGAGCCGCCGTGCGCGCTCGATGCCGATCGCCAGATCGCGGTCGCCGAGCGCAAACCAGACGTCGGCGCCCAGCTCGCGCAGGCCGTCCATGACGGCGAACGTGTCGTCGCGCAGGCCCCAGCCGCGTTCGTCGATGCGGTCGGCCAGCCAGAACGTGACGAGGTCGGGATCGGGGCTGACGTAGGCGCCGTAGATCTCGATGTCGTCGGCGGTGTTGGCGATCACGGTCAATCCGGCGCCGCAGACGTCGAGCATGCCGCGCGCGAGCTTCGCCCCGCCGGTGCCGCCCGCGAGGACGACGACGTTCGCGCTGCTCATGAGGCCGCCGCCGCCCAGAGGTCGTCGGGCAGGCCCGTGAGCTTCACGCCCGCGCGGGTCTTGTAGCGCGCGTTGACGGCGATCATCAGGGCGGTCATCGACTCCGCCACGCGCGCCATCTCCAGGCGCCCGCAGTCGACGCAGCGCAGGCCGGCGATGCTGTCCAGCAGCGCGGCGGCGCGGCGCTTGTCGGCACGCTTGTCGCCGCAGACCAGGACGTCCTCGTCGAGCGCGTGGTCGAGGTCGCGCAGTTGGGCGGCGCTGACGGTGTGCAGCGCGCTGACGACCGTGACGCCGTCGGGCACCATCTCCTGCGCCTGCTGAGCCGCCGAGCCCTGTGGCACGCCGAGCACGCGCGTGGCCTTCCCGCCGACGGCCGCCGCGAGCGGGACCGTCGCGTCGATGACGAGCTGTCCGGGCCGCAGGACGTCGCGCAGGTTGCCGAGCGTCTCGGACTGGCTGCGAAACGGCACGCAGAGGATCACCAGCTCGTTGCGCATCGCGGCGACCTCGTTGGGCAGGCCGGCGACGAGGCTGTCGGGGACGAGCTCGCGGGCGCGGGCGGACGCCTGTTCGGCGCGCTGCGCGTCACGCGAGCCGATCGTGACGGCGCAACCGGCTCGCGCCAGGCGCACGGCGAGGCCGAAGCCGAGCGCGCCGGAGGCGCCGATGATGGAGACCGGCTCGGGCACAGGCGAAGCGAGCATATCCCGCGACCGCGGCGGCAACCGTCTCAGCGCCCGCTGAACTGCGGTGCGCGCTTCTCGGCGAACGCCTGCGCGCCCTCGCGGAAGTCCGCGCTCGTCGCGCACAGCTCCTGCGCGGCGACCTCCTGCTCGAACGTAACGGCCAGGCTCGGATGCGCGACGGCGTTGAGGACCTGCTTGGCGAGGCCGACCGCGATCGGCGCGCAGAGGAGCAGCTCGGCCACGAGTTGCTCCGTCGCCGCGTCGAGTCGCTCGGCGGGGGCCACGCGGTTGGCGAGCCCGATCCGCTCGGCCTCGGCGCCGTCGATGACCTTCGAGGCCATGATCAGCTCCTTCGCGCGGCCGAGGCCGACGAGCGCCGGCAGCCGCGAGCAGCCGCCGACGTCCGGGATCAGCCCGATGCGCGTCTCGACGAGGCCGATGACCGACTCGGCCGCCATCACGCGCAGGTCGCAGGCGAGCGCCAGCTCGGCTGCGCCGCCGAGGCAGGCGCCGTGGATCTGGGCGATCGTCGGCTTGGCCATCGACTCGAGCAGGTTCCAGATCGTGAGGATCCGCTCGCGGTATTCGCGCAGCGGCACCGGGTTCAGCGCGAGCGCGGCGAGGTCGGCGGTGTCCATCCCGCTGGAGAAGATCGCGCCCGCCCCGCGCAGCACGACGATCCGCACCGACTCGTCGGCGGCGGCGCCGCGCAGCGCCTCGCCGAGCTCCTCGATGACGGCCGTGCTGAGCGCGTTGCGCTTGTCGGGACGGTTGATGACGACGTGACGGACCGCATCGCGGTCCTCGACGAGGACGAGGCTCATGGCGACTACTGTAGGCAGGCAGATGGGCACACCGACCGCCACCGAGCGCCGCGAGCTGGCCTTCGCCGGGGTCGCCAGGCAGGCCGAACTCGTGCGCGGCGGCGCGGTCACGCCGCGGGAGCTCGTCTCGACGGCGATTGAGCGGATCTCCGAGCTGGACCCGCAGATCAACAGCTTCCGGGCCGTGTTCGCAGAGCAGGCCCTGGCCGAGGCCGACCGCGCCGCGGGCCGCATCGGCTCCGGCGAGGAGCTGCCGCTGCTGGGGGTGCCGTTCGCCGTCAAGGACGACACGCCCGTCGGCGGCGAGGCGAAGGTCTGCGGCACGCACGCGCACGGCGAGCCCGAGCCTGAGGACGCCGCGATGGTCGCGCGCCTGCGCGCCGCGGGCGCGATCCTCGTCGGCATCACGCGCACGCCCGAGCTCGCGGCGTGGGCGTTCACCGAGACCGTCCACGGCGGCGTCACCCGCAACCCCTGGGATCTGCAGCGCACGCCCGGTGGCTCGAGCGGAGGCCCCGGCGCGGCGGTCGCCGCGGCGCTCGTCCCGTTCTCGACGGCGACCGACGGCGCGGGCTCGATCCGCATCCCGGCCGCCTGCTGCGGCCTGTTCGGCCTGAAGACGACGCGCGGCCTCGTGCCGACGGCGCCCTACGAGACGCCCTTCGGCGGCCTCACGGTGTACGGCGTTCTCACGCGCGGCGTCGCCGACGCCGCGCTGCTCTACGAGGTCGCCACCGGCAAGCCGTTCGTCGCGGCGGCGCAGTCTGTCCCGGCGCCGCTGCGGATCGCGCTGTCGCAGCGGATCCCGCCCGGCAGCACGGCGCGGCTGGACGGCGAATGGCGCCAGGCCGCCGAGTCGACGGCGCAGCTGCTGCGCTCGCTCGGGCACGAGGTCGTCGAGCGCGAGCCGGCGATCGGGCCGGTCGGGCTCAACGTCGTCGCGCGCTACCTCGACGGGATCGCCGCCGAGGCCGCCGCGGTCGCCCATCCCGAGCGCCTGGAGCGGCGCACGCGCGGGCTGGCGCGTCTGGGCAGGGCCGCCGCCCGCCCCGCGGCGCGGGCGCGGCGGATCGAGTCCAAGGACGCCGCCAGGGTCAACGCGATCTTCGACGACGTCGACATCGTGCTCGGCCCGACGCTCGCCCGGGCGCCGCTGCCGATCGGCCGCTACGAGGGGCGCGGCGCGTCGTACACCCTCAACGGCATGCTGCGCTGGGTGCCGTTCAACGGCATCTGGAACCACCTCGGCAACCCCGCGGTCGCCGTTCCCGCCGGCTTCGACGCCGGCGGCCTGCCGCTGTCGGTGCAGCTCGTCGGCCGCCACGGCGCCGACGCCATGCTGGTCTCGCTCGCGCACCAGATCGAGGTCGCGCGACCGTGGGCCGACGCGCGCCCGCCGGTCTCTTGAGCGCAGAGCTGCTGGAGGTCGCCGAGCAGGCCGCGCGCGCCGCGGGCGAACTGCTGCGCGAGCGCTTCGAGGCGGGCGGCGAGCGCGCGACCGGTTCGAAGTCGTCGGCCACCGACCCGGTGTCGGAGGCCGATCTTGCCGCCGAGCGCGCGATCCGGGAGGTGATCACGGCCGCCCGGCCCGGCGACGCGATCCTCGGCGAGGAGGGCGGGGAGACGCAGCAGGGCGCCGGGCTGCGCTGGATCGTCGACCCGCTCGACGGCACGGTGAACTTCCTCTTCGGCGTGCCGCAGTGGTGCGTCAGCGTCGCGGTCCACGACGACGCGGGCGGCCTCGCCGGCGTCGTGTTCGACCCGCTGCGCGACGAGATCTTCATCGGCTCGCGCGACGGCGGGCTGCCGACGTGCAACGGCGTCGAGGTACGCGGGTCCTCGGCGTCGGAGCTCGCCCCGGCGCTGATCGCGACGGGGTTCGCCTACGACGCGGCGGTGCGCTCGCTGCAGGCGCAGGTCGTCGCGACGCTGCTGCCGCAGGTGCGCGACGTGCGACGGATGGGCAGCGCCGCGCTCGATCTCGCCTGGACGGCGGCGGGACGCTACGACGCGTTCTACGAGCGCGGCGTGCAGATCTGGGACATCGCGGCGGGCTCGGTGCTGTGCGCGGCGGCGGGCCTGGAGGTGCGGCCGATCGAGGCGATCGAGGGCGGCCCGGCGGGCGTCGTCGTGGCGCCGGCGGGGCTGCTCGACGCGCTCACGGCGATCGTCCTGCGGACGCGTTGAACGAATCGGGGCGCAGGCGCCCCGGCCGATACCCGGGGTGGGATTCGAACCCACAATCCCGTAAGGGCAATCGGTTTTGAGCCGATCCTGTATTCCAGTTCCAGCACCCGGGCAGGCAGCGACCGATTGTAGGCTCAGCGCGATTGTGCGACGTACGGCGCGATGCCGTCGCGGCGGCGCTCGACCTCGACGCTCCACTTCTGCGAGAAGCCGCGCGCGGCGACGACGATCAGCAGGATCTGCAGCGGCACGAGCAGGATCGTGAGGAGGCCGACGATGCTCTCGTCCAGCAGCGGGTCCTCGAAACCGGCCTTGTCGCGCGCGAACCACTGCGGCCCGCTGATCGCGCAGAAGATCAGCAGGATGATCGCGAACGACGCCGCCACCGGAAGCAGGCCGCTGCGCCAGCGCGCGATGTAGAACGCGAGCACGAGGTAGATGAGGATGTAGGCGATCTGGACGGGCTTGGCGCCCTGGATCTTCGACCAGCCGCCGATCGTCGCGATCGTCAGCACGGCGGCGCTGATGCACAGCAACGCGACCACGAGCGCCCGCGTCGTCTGCGACCCGGGCTTGTCGCGGTTGGGGTGCTCGATGATCACGCCACCGTCGGCCACGTCGGCCAACATACAATCAGCCGCGCCGGGCAGTGCCACGCGGGCGTGGTGGAATCGGTAGACACGCCGGCTTTAGGTGCCGGTGGCGCAAGCCTTGGGGGTTCAAGTCCCTCCGCCCGCATCGCTCGCTCGATCGCGCCCGTGGCTGGGCGGATGGGACCTCCCGGCGCGGCACAGCCGTCGTTGTGGTCGCCGCGCCGCGACCGCGCGACTCAGCCGGCGGTGAAGGCGACCGCGGTTCCCCACGGATCGCGCACGAGGAAGCCGCCCTCGTGGCGCTGTGCCTCGAGGCCGGCGGCCTCGACCCGCGCGCGGACCGCGGCGACGTCGTCGCCGCAGGGCAGCAGGACCGTCCACCGGCGCAGGCCGGCGGTGTTCGGCGGCAGCGGCTGGACGTCGGGGCCGAGCCAGACGTTGAAGCCGAGGTGGTGGTGATAGCCGCCGGCGGAGGCGAACGCCGCGCTCGGCAACCTGACCATGAGCTCGAAGCCGAGCACGTCGCGGTAGAAGGCCAGGCCCCGCTCGACGTCGCCGACGTGCAGGTGGACGTGGCCCGTGACGAGACCCGCTCCGGCCCGGTCGCGCGGCTCCTCGCCGGCGACCGTGCGCATGAGGTCCTTCATGTCCAGGGCGATCGTGTACATCTCGACGCGCTCGTCGGGATGGCGCGGCGGCGGCCATTCCGAACGCGGGCGGTCGGCGTACAGCTCGATCCCGTTGTCGTCGGGGTCGCGCAGGTAGATCGCCTCCGAGACGCCGTGGTCGGAGGCACCCTCGATCCGCGTGCCCGTGCTCGCCAGGCGCACGACCGCTCGCGCGAGCTCCTCGCGATCGGCGAACAGCATCGCGAAATGAAACAGGCCCGCATGGCGGCCGCCGAGCCCGGCCCCGGCCTCCTCGACGAGCACGAGCAGATCCTCGCCGCCCGCGCCCATCGTCGCGACCTCGCCGACGCGATCGTGCTGCTGCAGCCCCAACGCGCGCTCGTAGAACGCGATCGAGCCCTCGAGGTCTGAGACCGTCAGGTGGACGGGACCGAGGCGCAGCGCGTCGGGCAGCGTGGGTGCCAGCGCTGGGTCGTCGTCGGCGGTCCCCATGGCTGGATTCTAGGTGGGTCCGTAGGCTCGCAAGGCAGGTCGCCTGCGCACATCTACAATGCGTCGGCACTGGGGGACTGGTGTATCGGTAACACTGCGGTCTCCAAAACCGCCGCGCCAGGTTCGATTCCTGGGTCCCCCGCTTGCAGCGGATACGTCCGAGCCAACTGCGAACATGCGTTCGTGCGCCGAAGTGATTCCGTGCCCTTCTTGCCTCGGGCCTCATCGACAGAGAGCTCGCCGAGCGCAGTGGCGTGTCCGTGAACACGGTCGGCCGTTGGCGGCGTTCTCGGCCCGCGGTGCCTATCCGCTGGCGGCCGGCGCACAGCAAGCTCTGGCTGCACGCCTTCCCGCAACACGGCCCAGGGCACAAGCACGAGCGCAGGTTCGCCCTCATGGACTGGCAGCAGGAGATCGTCGACAGACACCCCGACGAGTTCGTGCGCGGCCTGATCCATTCCGACGGCTGCCGCACGACGAACCGCTTCACGACGAAGTTGCCGAGCGGGCGTGTCGCGGAGTACGCGTACACGCGCTACTTCTTCTCGAACCTGTCGGCGGACATCCGCGGCCTGTTCTGCGCCGCGTGCGAAGCCCTCGACGTGCGCTGGACGCTGTCCAACCCGCGCAACGTCTCGGTGGCGCACAAGGCAAGCGCCGCGCGGCTGGACGCGATCGGATGCGCGAAGGACTGAGCCTGGCCGCGCTCGCCGACCGCTAGCCTCCCGCGCTGCATGGACGCCCGCCGCCTTCCAGCCCGCGTCCTCACCGTCGCGGCCGCGCTGCTGTGCCTCGCGCTCGTCGTGCCGGCGGTGTCGAGCGCGGCGATCAAGCTCACGCCCGTCAAGGGCAAGCTCAAGACGAAGATCGGGATCGCCGACCAGAAGCCGCAGGTGTTCGACGACGAGCGCCTGCGCGATCTCGGTTTCGGCTACTCGCGACGCTCGGTCGCCTGGGACGCGCTGCGCCATGCCGACCAGCGCGCCGACCTCGACGCCTGGGTGGCCGGCGCCGGCCTGATCGGGACCGAGCCGCTCATCACGCTCGCGCGCTCGCGCCGGACGACCGGCCGCAGGTACACCCCTCCGACCGGCACGCAGTACCTGCGCGAGTTCCTGCGCATGCGCAGGCGCTACCCCGCGGTGAAGACGTGGTCGGCCTGGAACGAGGCGAACATGTGCGGCGTCGGCACCTGCCACAAGCCCGAGCTCGTCGCCCGCTACTACACGCTCATCCGCCGCAACTGCCCGGGCTGCAAGGTCGTCGCGGCCGACCTGCTCGACCAGCCGAACATGGTCGGCTGGGCGCGCGCGTTTCGCCGCGCGGCGCGCTTTGAGCCGAAGTACTGGGGCCTGCACGACTACATCGACGCCAACCGCTTCCAGACGACGCGCACCGCGTCGCTGCTGAAGGCGGTCCGCGGCGAGGTCTGGCTGACGGAGATCGGCGGGCTCGTCGCGCGCCGCAACCGTTCGAACATCAAGCTGCCGCAGGGCAGGGCGCACGCGGCGCGCGCGACGCGCTTCATCTTCGATCGCCTCGCCCGCCTGGACCGGCGCGTGGCGCGGATCTACATCTACCACTGGCGCTCATCGACGCCGCGCGACAGCTGGGACTCGGCGCTCATCGGCGCCGACGGCCGGCCGCGCCCGTCGCTGGCGATCGTCAAGCGCGCGCTTGGACCGAAGGTGGACGTCGGGTATGAGACCCCTTAGTCTCATCCGGTAATGGAGCTCGTCGCACCGCCGTCGGAGATCTTCGCCGCCGATCTCCTCGCCGGCCACGTCGCGATCGTCACCGGCGGCGGCACGAACCTCGGCCGCGCGGCCGCGCAGGAGTTCGCCCGCTGCGGCGCGGACGTCGTCATCGCCGGCCGTCGCGCGGACGTCCTGGAGGCGACGGCGGCGCAGATCGGGCCGCGCTGTACGTGGGTCAGCGGCGACATCCGCGCGACGGCGGACTGCGCTCGCATCGTCGACGTCGCGCTCGAGCGCCACGGGCACGTCGACACGCTGCTCAACAACGCCGGCGGCCAGTACTTCGCGGCGGCGGAGCTCATCACGCCGAAGGGCTGGGCCGCGGTCCAGCGCCTGAACATCGACGGCACGCTGCAGATGACGCAGGCGTGCGTCGAGCGCGCGCTGCGGCCGGGCGGCGGCGGCATGATCGCGAGCGTCACGGTCTCGCCGCACCAGGGCTTTCCCGCGATGGCGCACAGCGGCGTCGCGCGCGCGGCGGTCGAGGAGATGACGCGCGACTGGGCCGCGCGCTGGGAGGACGAGGGGATCGGCGCGGTGGCGCTCGCGCTCGGGCGCTTCGACACCGAGTCGCTGCGCAAGTACCCCGCCGAGCTGACCGAGGGTGCGGCGCGCTCGGTGCCGCTCGGCCGACTCGGTGAGCCGCGCGAGTTCGGCTGGCTCGCGGCGCTCGTCGCCTCGCCGCTCGGGCGGTCGCTGAGCGGCAGCACGATCACGCTCGACGGCGCCGCCGACGACTGGTGGGGACCCTGGCCGCCGGCCGCGCTGGTCGGCGAGAGCGGCAGCGTCCCGACCGAGGAGCGCCGCGACTCGTAGGCGTTGGGTTAGCGTGCGCCCGTCCCCGTTCAGGAGCGCGCGATCATGCCCCCCAAGCGAGATGTGCCCTACCACCAGTTCAACTTCCTCGTCGATCTCGGCGCGGGCACGACCGCGGGGCCGGACGCGGGCTTCGCGGAGTGCTCGCCGATCAGCTTCGAGGTCAGCGTCGCCGAGTACCGCAACGGCAACGACAAGGAGAACAACGTTCGCAAGATCACCGGGCTGCAGAAGGCCACCGACGTCACGCTCAAGCGCGGCATCATCGGCTCGCTGAGCCTCTACGAGTGGCTCGACGCGATCCGCAACGGTGACCAGGGCGCAGTGCGGACCGTCACGATCCAGCTGCAGAGCGAGGATCACACACAGGTCGTGATGACGTGGAAGCTGCTGCGCGCGCGGATCGTCAAGCACACGTCGGGCCCGTTGAACGCCAAGGGCACGGACGTCGCGATGGAGGAGATCACGCTCGCCTACGAGCGGTTGGAGATCGAGGGGTGAGCGCCGAGCCGCCCTTCACCGCGCACGCGTTCGCGATCGAGCTGCGGCTGCCCGGGGAGGGCGAGCCGCTCTGCGAGGCCGCGTTCTGCGAATGCGACGGGCTCGAGCTGCAGCGCTCGATCGTGACGCTGCGCGAGGGCGGCGCCGCGAGCTCCGTGCGCCTGCTGGCGGGGCAGGAGTCCTTCGGCCGGGTGACGCTGCGTCGCGGCATGACGTCGGACTTCGACCTCTGGGACTGGTGGGAGCGCGTCCGGCGCGATCCCCGGCTGCGCGCGACCTGCGACGTGATCGTGCTGTCGCCCGACCTCGCCGAGCAGCGCGCTCGGTTTCGCCTGCACGGCTGCCTGCCCGCGAAGCTCACCGCGCCGCACCTCGACGCGACCGGCAACGAGGTCGCGATCGAGACGCTCGAGATCGCCTGCGAGTCGATCGAGCTCGTGCGGCCCGGCGAGGCCGCGTCGACGCCGCCGGCGTTCGAGCCGGCGGTGAGGATGCAGCTGCGTGAGCTGGACGCCGCCTTCGTACGCGAGATCAACAAGACGCGCTGGGTGACGGCGCAGATCAACCCGGCCGACCTGCGGACAACCCGCACGCACGAGCTCGGCCCGCGCACCGAGCTGCAGCTGCGGCTGACGTTCGATGTGCGCGCCTCGCAGTCCACGCGCCGCCGCACGCCCGACGACGTCCGGCGGCTCACCGAGCGGGTCGCGTACTTCGCCACGCCGCGTCCGGGTCGCGGCGGTGAGACGGTGAGACCCGCCGTGCGTCTCGTGTGGGGCACGTTCGAGTTCGACGGCCAGGTCCAATCGCTCGAGGAGACGATCGAGGAGTTCTCGGCCGACGGGCGCCCGCTACGCGCGACCGTCGCGCTCGTGCTCGCGCGTGGCGAGATCGGTCCGTACGCCTTTCGCGGGGCGTAGGCCGGGGCGCGTGAGCACCGCCGCTCGTGGCGCGCAGTATCCTGCGCTGCGGGGCGTGCGGGCGAAGTGTTGTGGCTGCACAAAAGCCTTCCAAGCTTTTAGGGCGGGTTCGATTCCCGTCGCCCGCTTTGCACAGCCACGGGGAGTGGCGCAGTCTGGTAGCGCACCCGGCTGGGGGCCGGGCGGTCGCAGGTTCAAATCCTGTCTCCCCGACTAGGGCAGAAGCGCCGCCTTTACAGCGCTTTTGTCGTGCTTTGGTGCCGACCAAACGACCACCACGGGGTCCAATTGGGGTCCAATTTCCCGCACCGCTTCGCTCGCCAACGCCACGAATTGTGATCGGGAGCTTGAGCGAGCGATGAAGCCAACAGACCCCGATTGGCCCCAGCCCAGCTCGCCAACAGCGTCCGCCGTCATGCGTGGAAATCACGGGCGCGACACATCGCCGGAGGCTGCGGTCCGGTCGTTGCTGCACGGGCGTGGCCGCCGCTTTCGGACGCGCCACACGATCAGGCTGGGCGGACGCAGGTGGACGCAGCCGGACGCGGTCTTCTTGCGTGCCCGAGTCGCGCTGTACATCGACGGTTGCTTCTGGCACCGCTGTCCTGAGCACGGCACGAGCCCGAGGGCGAACTCGTCGTACTGGGGCCCGAAACTCGATCGAAATGTGGCGCGCGATCACGACACCGACGCGCAATTGGCAGCCATCGGATGGCTCGTCGTCAGAGCCTGGGAGCACGAGGATCCAGGCGCAATAGCTGACCGAGTCGATGCTGCCATCTCGGCTCGGGCTCAGCTCAAAGGCGTCTAGGAGCCCGTTGAACTATCAGCCGCCGCGAGGCGGCTGATCTCGTCCAGGACACGGGCGAGTAACCCGGTCAGCGACATGATCGCGGCAGCGCGGGCGGCCGGAGCGCCGGTTTGGCCGCGCTCGGCGCCGTTGTGGTGGGCGATCAGTCGCTTGAGGTTGATCACGGTTGCAGCGGCCAGCAGTTGCAGTTGCATCAGCCGCGTGCCACGGCATCTCGCCCTGCCGGCGCCGTGGCGTTTGAGCTCGGCGATCGCGCCCTCGGCATGCGCCTGGCGATCAAACGCCGCGTCACGGCCAACCGGTGTGCGCATTCGTTCACGCGCGCGCTGGGCCGCTGCGTGTTTGGCGCCCGGCTGCGGCGCGATCAGCGCCTCGGTCTTCAGCGCCGAAAGCGCCGCGTAGGAGTCCTCGCTGGCGTAGCCGCTGTCGGCCGCTAACTCGCTGACACGGTGACCGGCGAACCGCGCGCGCGTGACGAGGTCGCTCAATGCGTCGGCCTCGCTGCCCGTCGCGTGTTCGGCCTGCACCGCGATGATCACCCTGTGCTTGGGATCGACCGCGACCTGACCGCGATGCACCAGATGCTTGCGATGCCCGGGCTTGTGGCGCAGCTTGGCGTCCGGATCGGTCCGCGACACCGCGGTCGCGTTGGACGCCACCCGCTTGGGTGTCGGCCCCGACCGCGGCTCAGCAAGCTTCAGATCCGGCGGCAACGCCGGTTGATCGGCCACGCCGTCGGCGTCGGCGTCGGCGTCGCAGGGAACGACCGTCAGCTCGGCGCGCAGGCTCTTCAAAGCGGCGTCCGCCTCGATGTGGGTGCCATCGACGAGCAGTCGCCGGCCGCCGACTAACCCGGCGTCGGTGCACTGGCGCAGCACCGCCGTGAACAGCTGCTCAAAGACTGACGAGTCCGCGAAGCGCTTGGTCTGCGCGTGGCTGAACGTCGAGTGATCGGGCAGCTTCTCGGTCAGCCCGAATCCCAGAAACCGCCGGATCGACATGTCCGTGACAGCCGTGCGTAGCACGGCGCGCATCGACGGCAGGCCACGCCACGCGAGCACCAGCGCCAGCTTGACCAGCACGGCGGGATCGATCCCCGAGCGGCCCGCGCCGCCAGGCCGATAAAACGGAAGCGCCGTCACGCGAACGTGCTCCCAATCGACGAGCCGCTCGATCCTGCGCAACTCATCATCAGCAGGCACCAGATCGTCAGCGCTAACCATCTGAAGCTGCCGCGTCTCCTCGCCCGACCTGACCGCAAACGCCGCAAGAGCCATGCCCATAGCCTCGCGGTCAACCCGGACGAAACTTCAACACGCTCCTAGAGCTCGAGCGCTCCCGTGAGGGTTCTTCCCCAGCCACTGTGCACCCGCTGGAGCGGAGCGACGCGGCCGGGGTGCTGCGCATGCGGCTCGAGGTGGACGGTGCGCCGGTAGCAGAAGGTCCATCTCCCCGTTGGCCCGTACATGCAGACGGCCACGACGTCGAATGCATCCGTCTTGTAAAGCCGGCTCAGCGGATCGCCGCGCGAGACGCGGGTCTTCTGCACTTCGACTTTTGGCGTGCCATCTGCGTACGGCTTCGGGGACGCGTTCTTGCACTCCACCGTCACGTTGCGCCCATCGGCGAGCGAGACGATGAAGTCCGGCGGGCCATCCTGCAGCCCGGGCTGCGCGGACGCCACCATCGGATCGGCGCGCAGTTCGCGGCCGAGGTGATGCTCCGCGACCCCGCCGCGGACCGCAACCGCGAGCCGCGAGCGCTCCGAGACGATCTCGAGGATCTCGAGCGCCGTCAGCTGGTATGCCGCCTCGAGGTCGTGCACACGCACGCTGGCTCGCCTCGTCGCTGCCGCCTCTGCGGCCCGATAGCGCAGCGCAGAGTCGAGTCGGAGGGTCTGAGCGTGCTGCTCAAAGGCGAGGTAATCCAGCAGCCTCTCGGGCGCGAACGCGACGATCGTCTCCAGCCCGCCCGTGGCACGGGCATCGCGCCTCCGTCCCGGCCGGGTGATGCGCTCCCACACGTGCCAACCAGTCGCGGTCGCCGCGCGCATCTCGGCGGCCTTGAAGCCGACCTGGATGCCCATCGGTAGCGGGTCGTAGGAGAGCGGATCCAGACCGATGAACAGCTCCGCGCTCGCGTGCACCGCGAGCACCGCGGTCACCTCGAGTCCGGTGGGGTCAAGCCCGATGCTGTGGTCCTCCTGCCTCCATGCCTCGGTGATGTCGCCGTACTTGATCTGGAGCCGATGTTCGTCCGCCGGTCGATTCCGGATTTCTTGGTGGCCGGCGGAGAAGAGGTAGACGAGAGCGCCGCGTAGGACGCCGTCGCTGTCCTCGACGACGAGATGGAGCGGCGCAACCGTCGGCCCGGAATCGCTCACGCGACGAGCACCGGCTTTCTCGATCCCGCTCAGCAGAAACGCTCGCTCTGCCCCGCGCTGCACCCGGTAGACGCGGAAGTAGTCGCGTCCTGACGGATGATGGCTCACGGCGTTCAATCAGGCCGCGAGCGGGAGCTGCTCATGTGGCTCCATACGGAAGCGCCCGGCGGCGAGTACCTCAGCGATCCTCCGCGCGAGCAACGTGGGCACCGCGTTGCCCAGCTGACGCTGAGCGGATCGGCGGTTACCGCACACGACGAAGTCATCCGGGAACGTCTGCAAGCGCTTCAGCTCCATGACCCTCAGCCGGCGGTTCTCCCAGTGGAAGGGCCCCACGTAGGGTCCAGGCGACGCCTGGATCGTCGGTGACGGCTGGTTCGGATCGAGCTTGAGAAGAAAGCTCCAGTAGCGCTTGCGCCACTCGAACTGCGGCTGCGGGTGTCCGCGCTTCGAGGTGTAGAAGAGGTAGTTATCGCCCGGTGGGATGCTCGGAAGTAGATGCCCGTACTTTCCGGCTACGACCTCCTCTGGCTCGGCGAGGTCGACTCGATCGGCAAGATCGCCGATGGCCTGCCGTGCCGTCACGTGCAGCTCTCGCTCGCCGAGCTCCCAGAGGCGTCGCTCATGCGGCCCTGTGTGCGTCGGCTCCGGGAAGGCGGGTGTCCCATCTAACGAGCCGACGAGGATCAGGCGCTGGCGTCGTTGAGGAACTCCATAGTCTGCGGCCAAGACAGTGTGCTGGCTCACTTTGTAACCGAGGCGGTCGAAGGACTCGAGGAGGAACTCCAGCCACGGCCGGTTGTGGTTGGCGTAGGCCAGCGCGAAGACGTTCTCGAGGAGGAATGTCCGCGGTCGCGCCTCGTCTAAAATGCGCACGTAGTGCTCGAGCAGTGACGCCTCGGGATCCAGGCCGCGTCGCTTGCGCTCGAGCCAATAGCCAGACTTCGAGAACGGCGTGCAGGGCGGGCCGCCGACGAGAAGCTCGACATCGCCGGCTCGTGCCCCAGCCGCCCGAAGGATCTCGTCGGTCGTGATCGATCTGATGTCCCCCTGTAGGACTGACGCCGCGGGGAAGTTCGCCCGGAGGGAGTCGCAGGCATCCGGGTCGAACTCAAGTGCCGCGCGGACACGGTACCCCGCTTGCTCGACGCCTAGATCCAGACCGCCGGCACCGGAGAAGAGCGAGAGGGCGCAGAGATCGGACATATCTTCGTGATGCTTGCGTAGGCACCGGACGGAGTCGCCGCTCATCGGACGAGCGCGGCAACCGGATCGCCGTCGCCGCAGGATGCTTAGAGCTTCCAGACGTCGTTGTACGCCCGCTTCGCCATCCGCTTCGAGCGCGCCAAGATCTCCGGAGACGCCCAGTCTTTTGCCGCCAGTATCTCCGACTCGACCCCAGGGACAGCTCGAAGGATCTTCCTTTTCTCGGCGAAGGGTTTGTCCGCGAGGTTGTCATTGAGCTTCTCTGTGATGAGCAGCAAGTTGCCGATCCGGCCCACGTCGTCATCACCCACGCTCGATGGTTGCTTTGAGCCCTGGGGGACGAGGTGTTCGACAGTGAGCTGATCGAGGTCGATCGGCGCGGTTGCAGTGGACGCCGGAACGGTCACGTGAAGCCTGTTGAGCACGTACCGGACGAGGCTCGTCTGCTGCGTGTGCGCGCGCGAGCTTCGAAGTTCGACGAACGCAGCCTCGAACTCCGCGTAGGTGGGCTTGCGATCCCGCAACTTCTGTAGGAGTCCGTCGATCGCGACAGCTCGATCCGCAGGAGTCGGGCCCTGCAGAACTGATCGAGCTGCCACTGCGTACATGCGAGAGATGCCGCCGGAACTAGGCTGATTCGTCACCGCTGTCGCAAGGAAGTGGAAGTTCTCGACGCCTCTCAGGGCCCGTAGCAGGACCGGAAGCTTGATCGACTTTGCGTCGTACTCACGAAGCACCGACAGAACGAACGGAAGAGGCTGCTGCAGCCGGAAGAGGTTCATGGCGGCCAGCGAGGCCGCGATTGGCCGTTGAGGCTTCTTCCAAGTTCGAAACGAAGGTTCCTGAGCCGTTCGATATCGCTCGGCGTCCGCTTCCAGCTCGTCGAGGTAGGTCTGGGCGTTGTTCGTGCGAACGCGCTTCTTGATTCTCTTGAAGAGATCCTTCTCGCCGACGTACTCCTCGCGGGAGAGCCACGTATGCAGCAGGAAGCGGTTCATGCTGATGTTGGCGGCTGACTCGTCGAAGCTCTCGCGGATCGCGTCCCACTTGTCGCGGGGCTGGTCGAGCTGGGCATTCGGGGCCTTCAGCATCTGCAGTAGGTGGGCTTTGACCAGATCCGCGGTTTCCAGATCCTTGCCGCGGCTGTTCAGCGTTTGGAAGATCGTCGTCGCGTCGTCTTCGTCGTCGACTTCGACCAAGACGACGGTCAAGGCGTAGATCTTGTCCCGATGCTTCCCGAGTTCCTGGATCGCCTGCTGCTTCTGCTTGCGCTTCGAGAGCGCCTGGTTCGTGAACGCGGCCTCGCCGATCGAACGAGTCCAAACCGTCAGCAACGTGAACGCGCGCTCCAGCGCACGCTCTTCGGCGCGGATCGCGGGCGCCTTCGTGGCTGAGCCCGGCTGAACCTGGATCGCAGCCTGCAGGTACGGATAGGAAGACTCCGTGTGGAGAACGAAGCGGCGCTTGCCTTTCGGATCCTTGCGTTCGATCAAGGTTTGGACGCCGTCGGCGGCATCTGAATCCCCGAGCCTTATGAACTCGTTCCGGATCGCGGCGAGCATCATCGTGATCGTTGTGAGCCGCTGTTGGCCATCCACTAGGCCGGATGCGGCGGCATCGTTGAAGATCACCATCGAGCCGATGAAGTAGTCGCTACTGCTCTCGCCCACGTCCTCCCAGAAGTCTTCGACCTCCGACGTGTCCCAGGAGTAGGGGCGCTGGAAGCGCGGCACTCGGAAGAAGCCGCTGGAGAGGACAGCCTCAATGGTCTTGTCGTTCGCGTTTACGTTCATGGCCACCGCCGTTCGGGACGCTCTTGACCTCCCGACAGCTCGCCGCAGGATACGGCCGACCGAGGCGGCTGGCGACAGAACGCGAACACGGACCGAGGAACCGGGACCGCGCCGGGCGCTCATTCGCCGCCGAAGACGGTCGAGCCCAAGGCTCGGGCAGGCGCAAGCCGCGAGCGACTTAGCATCTGACTCTCACTTCTGGAGAGCTCCGTAATGGCAACGCGCCCTGTCGCAGGATGCCGAGAGCGCCCGCTGCGTCTGGGTTCCGGCCGGTCAGTCCCTCTCTCCTCGCTTCGCTCGTCGTCGCTGACCACCCGCCCACCCCTGCGGGGCGTTCGGGTGGTCAGCGATCGAGGGACGGACCGGCCGGCGGGTTGGCGTGGCGGGCGGGGCGGGGGCGAGGTGGCGAGCGGGGGGAAGGGGATGGAGCCGGTAGGCGTCGAGGCGGGCGCGGCGGTCGTTGGTGGGGCGATGGGCCTGTCGGGGTGAGCCTGTAGCAGGGGCCAGGTTTCGGGCTTGTGGCTCTTCATGGATGAGAGGCAAGTTCTCGCGAGCGAGATTGTCGGGGGCCAGGTCGCGGGTTCGTCCCTCTTGTGGTCAGACGGATAGCCCCGATCGAGAGGAGCCTTGATGAGTCGGGATGGAGCGGCGGTCGAGCGTGTCCGAGCACCTCG
This sequence comes from Solirubrobacterales bacterium, assembly GCA_038255395.1. GTDB lineage: Bacteria > Actinomycetota > Thermoleophilia > Solirubrobacterales > Solirubrobacteraceae > CADCVQ01. The sequence continues at coordinate 24,237 of JBBSLI010000008.1, read as the reverse complement.
GTCGGACGCCGGCACGGTCCGGTGTTCGCCGCGCGATGTCGAGTTGTTGCGGATCGTCGGCGAGCAGTACGCGGTCACGTTGCCGCAGCTGGCGAGGCTGATGGACTGCTCGCCGCACGCGGCACGCTGGCTGCGAACACGATGGGAGCGTGCCGGGTGGGCGCGCGGGCGCGCGATGCTCGTCGGCGAGCCGGTGTTCGTGTGGCTCACGCGCCGCGGGCACGGGATCGCCGGCATCGACTACGCGGTCTGGCGCCCGAACGCGGGGATGCTCGCCCACATCGCGGCGGTCACCGATGTGCGCCTCGATGTGATGCGTCGCCATCCCGGCGCTTTGTGGGTCAGCGAGCGTGAGCTGCACCGCGAGATCAGCGGCGAGCCGGGCGGTCGCCAGCGTCATCGCCCGGATGGTCTCGTGGTGCTCGACGGGCGCGAGGTCGCCGTCGAGGTCGAGCTGACGCTCAAGCGCCGCGCGCGGATCGAGTCGATCATGCGCGAGCTCGTCGCGCGCTATGGGTCGGTGAGCTACTTCGCCGCGCCGGCCCCGCGTCGCACGCTGACGCAGCTCGCCGCCGAGGTCGGCGTCGGGCGCGTGCAGGTCCTCGGGCTCCCCAACGGGGTGGCGGCATGAACGGCCATGCTCACCCGAACGCGCGTTACGAGCAGGACCCGACGATCTTCGTCGCGATGCTCGCGATCGCCGGCGGCCTGTTTGTCAGCGCCCCGGCGTTGCTGCTCGGGATGGCGCTTGCGCCGATCGCGCGCCGCGCCCGCGCCGTGTTCGCCGGCCTCGCGGTGCTCGGCATCGGGTTCGTTGTGCTCTCGTGGCACGCGATCAGCCTCGAGATGCGTCGCGCGCAGCGTGCCGGCGAGCGTCACGGGATGCTCATGCACGCTCACGACTCTGTACAGGTTGCGTGGCCGCACATCCGAACGTGGTGGCTGCTCGCCACGCCGCTGTGCTTCGCCGTCGCGACAACTATCGCGCTGGCGCACCGCAAGTCCGTCGAGGAGCTGCGCGATCGCGAGGAGCGCCGCGCGGACCGCGCCCGGCACCGCACCGAACGCACGGCGCGACGCAGGACCGGCATGCGCGACAGGCCACGCCGCGCGCCGACGTTCGCGCTCGGCCACCAGGTCTGCGGGGACGAGGTCCTGCCCACAACGCGAGGACGGGTGCGGATGCCGATCGCGCGGCTGGCGCGCACGCTGCTCGTGATCGGCGCGCCCGGCTCCGGCAAGACCGTGACGCTTGGTCGCCTCGCCTACGGCGTCGCGACGACGACCGACTGGCAGGTGATCGTCATTGACGCCAAGGGCGACCCCGACACGCAGGCCGCGTTCGCCGCCAGCATGCACCGCGCGGGCCGCACGCCGCGGCTGTTTCCCCAGCAGACCTACGACGCCTGGCGCGGCGACGCGCGCGAGATCACCGGGCGGTTGGTCCAGCTGATCGACTGGGCCGAGGACGGGCCCGGCGCCTACTACCGCGACATCTCCGTCAACCTCGTGCGACTCGCCTGCACCGCGCCGGGCGGCCCGCCGCGCAGCTCCGGCGAGCTGCTGCAGCGGCTTGACAAACCGGTCCTCGCGACGCTCTGGGCCGGCCACATCAAGGCCGCCGAGGTCGCCCGCATCCGCGACGAGCACATCGACTCCTGCCGCCAGCGCTACCGCTCGTTCTTCGACGCCGCCGACGGGCAGCTCGACGGCGACTGGGCATGGGAGGACACCGACTGCGCCTACATGCTGCTCAACGAGCTGCTATACGCCGAAGAGACCAGCAAGCTCGCGCGGCTGCTCGTCGAGGACTTCAAGCAATACCTCGCCAGCCGCAAGAAGGCGGGCAAGAACGTGCTGCTGATCATCGACGAGTTCTCCGCGATCGCCGACGGCGAACGCACCGCCCGCATGGTCGAGACCGTCCGCTCCTACGGCGCCGCCGTCGTCCTGGCACCGCAGTGCTACTACGGCATGGGCGGCGACGAGGCGTCCGCGCGGATCCTCAACGCCGCGCACACCGTGATCCTGCACGCCGTCCCGGACCCCGAGCCGATCATCAAGGCCGCCGGTACGAAGATGGCGACCGAGTACAGCGTCCAGCACGAACGCGGCCTGTCGACCGACGTCGGATCGACCCGCGCGCAGCACCAGATGCGCGTCGACCCCAACGACGTCCGGCGACTGCGCGAGGGCATGTGCTTCGTCATCGGCAACGGCCGCGCCCAGAAGATCCAGATCAAGCCCGCCCCGGGCGGACCCATACCGGCACCGTCGCCGAACATCCTCGCGCCGCCGCCCCACGAGACCGACGACGACCCCGACGCATCCGAGCCGATGCGGCTATGACCATCGAAGCCAACGGCGACAAGCTGCTCACCGCCGACGACGTCGCCGACCTCATGCGCGTCACACGCGGCTGGATCTACGCCCAGACGCGCCAAGACGCGATCCCGCATCTGCGCCTCGGCCGCTACGTCCGCTACAGGCGCTCGGCGATCGAGCAGTGGATGGCGCAGATCGAGCGCGGACCTCGCTCACCGACCGCGCGGAGGGGATGACGTGCGCCGGTCGACACGCCATCATCGACGCATGGCAAAGCGCGGCTACGGAACCGGGCAGCTCTACCTCAAACACGGCGCCTACTACGGACGCTGGCGCACCCTCGACGGCCGCAGGCTCAACCGCCGCATCGGCACCGTCCGCGACGAGCGCGGCACCACGGGCCTGACACGCACGGACGCCGAGCGCCAGTTCCGCAAACTCCAGGAGGCCGAAGAGCGCCGCCCGATCCGCGCCGGCAGCGAGCGCCACACACTCGACGAGGCGACCGACGCGCTGCGCCGCCGGCTCGCCGTCGAGGGCGCACGCACCTCCTACCTGCAGAACTGCGAATCGATGCAGCGCGTCCACATCTCACCACGGCTCGGCGCCAAGCCCGTCGACCGCGTCACCGTCGCAGACGTCGAGACCGTCGCCGCTGCGATGCTCGACGCCGGCCTCGCACCGAAGACGGTCCGCAACGTCGTGACGTTCCTGCACTCCGTCTTCGAGCACGCGATCGACCGCGGCTGGGCCGCGCAGAACCCCGTGCGTCGCGCGAGCCGCCCCAAGCGCCGACGCGTCGGCGACGCCAACCCCGACCTGCAGTTCCTGACCGTCCCCGAGCTCGAGGCGGTCCTGCGCGCGATCCCCGACGACGTCGTCGTGCGCGCGGCCGCGCCGACGCGCCGCGGCCGCGCCGGCAGCGCCCCGCCGATCCCGCCCGACGTCCTCGGGCCCGTCCACCGCGTCGTGATCCTCACCGCCGCCATGACCGGGCTGCGCCAATCGGAGTTGCTCGGCCTGCGCTGGCGCGACGTCGACTGGGCCGCACAGCGCATCCGCGTGCGCAACGCCTGGGTTCGCGGCGAGCACTCCGGCGAGGGGAAGTCCGACCTCTCGACGCGCCGCTCGGTCCCGATGGCCGACCGGCTCGCCCGCGAGCTGGACCGCTGGTCGCGGCGCACGCTCTACAGCGCCGACGACGACCTCGTATTCGCGCACCCGCAATCGGGAAAGCCGCTGGACCGATCGAAGCTCGGCCGCCGCTTCAAGACTGCGTGCGCAGACGCCGGCGTGCGCCCCGTGCGCTTCCACGACCTGCGACACACGTTCGCGACACGGCTCGCCGCGTCCGGGCAGCCGATGCGAACGATCCAGGAGTTCCTCGGCCACGCCGACTCCAAGACGACGCAGATCTACGCCCACTACGCGCCGAGCGCGCACGAGGTCGAGATGGTCAACGCCGCGTTCGCCGATGAGCAACCGTCTCCGAGCGGCGAAGCCCTCCGCAGGGGCTCCGATACGCCGCCGTGACGGACCCGGTGATCGTTGCCCGCACGGCGACGCCGGAGGGCCACGAGATCGTCCTGACGGTCGTGCGCTGGGCGAAGATCATCGAGGGTCATCCGGAAACGGTCGATCACCTGGAGACGATCCTGCAAACTGTGTCCCAGCCCGACTACCGTGAACCCGACATCGCCGCGGGCCGCGAGCGGATGTTCCGCCGCGGCGGCCCGGAGCGCTGGATGAGAGTCGTCATCGACCTCGAACAGATCATCACCGCGTTCGCGCAGACCAACGATCCCGCCTGAGCCATGAGCGACCACACCATCACGATCGGGGACACGACGTTCGACCGCGTCGACTACGACCGCGACGCCGACGTCCTCTACCTCTCCGTCGGAGATCCCCAGCCGTCGGCGCAGACGTACGCCACGCCCGAAGGGCACGCGGTGCGCTACGACGGCGGCGGCCACATCATCGGGATCACGCTCGTCAACGCGAAGCTCCTGCTCGATCGCGGCGACATGCACGTGACCGTTCCGCAGGTCATCGACGTGCAGCGCGACCAGCTCAAGCTGGCGATCGCCTGAGAGGAAGGCCCAACGCGCATGCGCTCCACCACAGGAGCGTTCAGCGCTGGTGTGCATCGCTCGTCGAGCACTCACCCGGTCCCGAGTATCGGATCAACGCATCGTTCCCGACCCGATGGATGGCAACCGGGATGAAGCGTTCGTCACGAACGCCGCCAGCCGCGGCGCCCCTGAACGAGCGCTCCATGTAGGGCTGTCACCTGCAGGTTGACATGAGTAGAGAGCATGCTCGCGCGGGCAGCGATGAGCACGCCGGCGAGGTTCGAGCTGACAAGGCCTGCATTACGAGCGGGCGGCCAGCGCGGTCGCCAGCGCGGCCAGCGGTCGGCATGCCGATCCAGTGCTGCAGAGTCCGCAGCGGCGTGCCCGCCGCGGCGATCCGCGTCCCGAACGTGTGGCGTAGTTCGTGGAGCGTGACCCGGTTGACATCGGCTCGCACGATGGCCTGCTTGAAACGACGGACGAGCTTGGAGCGGTCGAGCGGGTTGCCCGAGTCGGGGTGACAGAAGACGAGGTCGCGACCACGCGGATACATCGAGCGCTCGCGTAGCTCGCGGAGCGCGACCGCCGCGCGCTCTGCCAGAGGGGCGGACCGTCCCGAGCCCGCAGACTTCGGATCGCCGAACTCCCCTCGCACGAAGGGGAGACGACGCGAACTCGGCGGGCTCGGAGCGCGTCGGGCACGACGTGTCGGCCGAGGATGCGGTCGATGAAGAACTCAGGCGGCGAGGCGGAGGGCAACCCGGATCACGTCCTCCACCTCCTCGGCGGGGACGCCGAAGTCGCTCGCGATCTCGGCGAAGCCGTCGCCGGCCTGGAAGCGGTCGACGAGGTCCTCGACGCGTGCCCCGCCATGCACGACGAGCGGTTGCCCAAACGCCTGGCGCGGGTCGACGGTGACCTCGGCTCTGGCGTAGGCCGGGAGCCGTAGCCGCTCGGCCCATCCGTCGTCGCCGTAGGTGATGCGCTTGAGGTACCCGCGAATGATCTCTGCGAAGTGCTGCTGGCCGGTTCGAACCACCGTCAGCAGCTCCTCGTCGTCGCTCTGCGCGGCGTAGTCGAAGATGAGCTCCGCACCGTCGGTGTACACGCGCTGGGACGCGAGCGCGTGGTCGAGCCCGATCTCCGCGCTCAGTTTGGCGACGGCGGGGCGGATGCGTTGCATCGGAACGCCAGCGCCGCGGAGTGCACCGAGCACGAACGCCTCGGTGAAGCCGACGAACGGCACCGTCGCGCGCCGACCGGCGCGCGGGAACACGGTGACGAGCGGGGCGCCGCCGCTCGGGTGCGCCCAAGCGTGCAACGTAGAGGCCGGCGTGTGCAAGTACGCCGCGCTCTCCCGCAGGGTGAACAGGGGCACGTTTACGCGCGGGTCGTCGCGTTCCAGCGGTCGAGCGGATGTCGTGGTGGAGGCCAGGATCCGATCGTACTTTGCGGACCCGTCGGTGCGGCGCCGCCGCGTGCGAGGACGATGCCTCGTCGGCCGCACCGCAGGCGAGTACCGCTGCTGGGATCACATCGTCGTGGCTCCGCTGTGGTCGCTTTCGAGGCCAACCTCGGGACGCTGCTACGCACGTGCGACGCCGTCGGCGCGTGCCTCCCCGTCCCTGCCACGAAGCACTACCGCGACGCGCTGGCCCACGGCGACACCCTCGGGCACGGCCGGAAGCCTCGAGCTCTACCGGCTCGCGGGCATGGGGTAGGTAGGCGTTGAGCGCGGCTTCGTTGTGCCGCGGCTACGCCGCCGGCACGAGGCGGACGTCGACGCCCAGCGCGCGCGTCAACGTCCCCAGCGTCGCCGTCGTCGGGTTGGCCTGACCGCGCTCGATGCGGCTGATCTCGGCCTGGTCGATGCCAGTCATCTCGGCGAGCTGCTTCTGCGTGAGGTGGAGCGCTCGGCGCAGTGCCGCAAGCTGGCGGGCAAGGGAGAAGTGCAGGCGGAGCGCCTCCAGCTCGGCAACGGTGTCAGGACCCTCGGCGCGCGCCTCGGCCTCGAGCTCTGCCATGAAGTCGTCGAACGTCGCCATACGAGCAGTATGGGCTACATCCCATATTTGGTCATCCCGTGGCAGGAGTGGAATCGCCGGACGCAGCCGGACTGAACGCTCCCTCGGCGCGAGCCTCGTCGGCGAGATCGGCGATGAACTCATCGAACGTCGTCATGAGGCCAGCCGCCGAGACTCACGCGACCGCTTGGCGGCAGCCGGCTTCGCGGGCTTCCGTGCGCCCGTCACCGGGATGAGCTGGTACCTGACTTCGAAGCCGAGGGCAGCGGCGTAGCGCTCGACCGACGAGATCCGGCAGTCTGCGTCGCCCTTCTCGATGCGGGCGATCTGGGCCTGTGAGGTGCCGACTGCGGCGCCGAGCTCGGTCTGGGTTCGGTCGGCGGCCAGCCTTGCGTCGGCCATGCGGCGCATCATCTCGCGGCGGCTGAGCGCGGCCGCGTGCTGGGCGCGGAACCCCGGTTCGCGAGCTGTGCGCTCATCGATGTAGGCGTCAAGATCGTCATGCGTATCAGCCATGAGCCCATACTAGCAATGATATGCCGAGAATGATATCGCTAGCGGCCGGCGTCGCGTCCGCGGCTGCGCCAGTCGCGCAGCCGGCGCTCGGCGAGCGCGATCGTCTGAGGTGGCGTCTTCTGCGACTTCTTGCTGAACAGCTCGAGGGCGAGGCAGACCTGTCCCTCGTCGCCTTGCTCGGCGAACAGCACGCGGTAGGCCAGGCCCTTGTAATCCGCCTTGACCTCCCAGACGTCGCCGCGGAGGTGCTTGGCTGCGCGACGACCCTCGCGGCGGACCTGGGCCATCGCGGCCGTGATCTCGGCGGCGTGGTCGGCGTCGAGCTGCTCGCGCACGATCTTGCGTCCCGCCGCCGTCTCGTAGAACCGCCATCGCCGTTTCGCCACGAGCGACACCGTACGGACCCGCCCGGACCGACCCGAACATACGCTCGGGGTCCAATTCGGGGTCCAATCTTAGGACAACTCAGAAGCACCAAGAACTAGAAAATCCCTCGAAATCGCCATTGCTCCAACTTAGAAGAAAGTGGGAAATCCGGCTGGGGGCCGGGCGGTCGCAGGTTCAAATCCTGTCTCCCCGATCGAAGGCCCGCATGTAATGAGCAAGCGCGCACGGGCGCGGCCGACCGTCGCGCGAGCGCAGCCGCCCAGGATGGTTGCGGCCCGCAACCACAGCTGCGCGTGCCGATGCGAGTATCCCGGGCATGGCCGATCCAATCGCCGACGGCGCAGAGCCGGCGCCACCGTGTCCGCCGCGTCCGTCCGAGCCGTCCGATCTCGGGTTCGTGCGCCGGCCGATGGTGCGCTGGTTCGATCCCCACCAGCTCATCGACACGGCGGCGCGGGTGCTGCTGTCGGGCATGTTCAGCGCCTACGCCGACAGCCGCGAGGCGCAGGCCCGAGAGCCGGCCGAGGTCACGGATCGCTCCGCGGCGCCAGAGCTGTGGCTTGACTACGTCGCCGATCTCGGCGACGGATGGAACTCGACCTACACCGTGGCCAGGCTGCTGGCCGCCGAAGCCCTGACGATCGAGCGGGACGGCGTCGACCACACGACGCAGCGCGGTCAGATTCTCGTCTTTGGCGGCGACGCGGTCTATCCGGTGCCGAAGGCCGTGGAGTACGAGAACCGGATGCTCGGTCCGTACCGGTCCGCACTGCCATGCGCCCCCGCGCGGGCCCCCGAGCTCTTCGCGGTTCCGGGTAGTCACGACTGGTACGACGGCCTCGTCAACTTCACCAGCATCTTCTGCCGCGACCGCTGGATCGGCGGCTGGCGAACGCGACAGCGCCGCAGCTACTTCGCGATCAGCCTGCCGAATGGCTGGTGGCTGTGGGGGGTCGACATCCAGTTCGGCACGTCCCTCGACGAGGTCCAGTTGCGCTACTTCGCCGATGTCGCCGCCGAGCGGATGCAGCCCGGGGACCGCGTCATCCTGTGCACGTCCAAGGAGGTCGACAGCGGCCGCAAGGGGATCGAGGTGCACTCCGATCGGGATGTCGCGTACCTCGAACGAGAGGTCATCGAGCCCTGCGGCGCCCAGCTTGTGCTCTATCTCAAGAGCGGCAAGCACTACTACTCGCGCTACGAGGAACAGGACGGCCCGCGTCAGCACATCGAGTCCGGCGGCGGCGGCGCCTTCCTGCATCCCACCCACAACCTGCCCGAGCGCGCCGAACACGCCGGCCCAGCCGGCCCCACGGCCTACCGGAAGGCGTGCACGTATCCATCGGCGGCGCTCTCCAAGCGGCTGAGGAAGCGGATCTGGCTCATGCCCGCCTACAACATCCCGCTCGCCGCGGTGTTCGGCGCCGTCCAGGTCCTGCTCGCGTTCATGCTCGGACTGCACCTCGGCGACCGCCACCTGTCGCTTGGCATCGACGATCTCGTGATGGCGATGTGGGAGAGCCCGACGGCGTTCCTGCTCAGCCTGCTCGTGCTGGCATCGCTCGTCGCGATGGTCCGCTTCGCCCACGACGCTCGCGGCCTCGGACGCATCCTCCTCGGGCTGGCACACTCGTCGCTGCAGGTCCTGAGCGTGGCCGCGGTCATGATCGCCTCCTCCCATATCTCGACGGCGTTCGCGTCGGACGGCGCACCGTCACTGCTCGCGTTCCTCGCCCTCGTGTGGTTCCTGGGCGGGATCAGCGGCATGCTGGGGATGGCCGGCTACCTGTGGGCCACCGGCTACCTGGGACTGCACAACACCGAGGCCTACGCGCCGCTGCACCACGAGCACCACAAGCACTTCCTGCGTCTGCACATCAAGCCCGACGGATCGCTGACGCTCTACCCGATCGGCGTCGAGCGTGTCGGGCGCAACTGGGCGCTGCGCCCCGACGCGCCCGCCGGGGCGCCATGGTTCGCCCCGGACGGAGCCGAGCCACAGCCTCACCTGATCGAGGCTCCCGTCCGGATCGGAGCGGCGATCGTCGCCGCGCCCGCGGCGACGACGGCGGGCTCTGCGGGCGCGTCGGCTGCGGCCATGCGCGCGCCGCGGTAGGCCCCGGCGGCTCGATGCCCGCGGCGCCGCCCTCGGTCATCGCCGTGGCACGCTGCGTCACATCCGCCGCTGCCGCTGCTATTGCTGCGGCCTGCGCTCGCGCTCGGCGCGCTCGGCGCGTTCGCGGTCCTCGGCGCGCCCGACCGCGTAGAAGACCGCCGATAGCACGAGCACGAATGCGATCCCGCCGAGCGAGATGCCGATGAACGTCACGAGGGTCGAGCCGCCGGCGGCGATCAGCACCCCGCAGCCGATGATGCAGGCGCCGGTCGCGATCAGCAGCCAGCGCATGCCACGGTCTACAGGCCTTCCGGTGGCGGCGGGGCCGGATCGGGCGGTGGCACTGGGGTTTCGCCTGCGGGCGTGGTCATCGCGCATAGGGGGTCGACGAGCATGGTGATGCATCGGGTGCCCCGGCTCCCGCGCGGGCCACAGCTTGAGCGCGTCCGCACCGCGGTCGATGATCTGACCGTGGCGCGCATCCTCGTCGTCGACGACGACCCCGACATCCTCGCGCTCGTGCGCATCAAGCTCGAATCCTGCGGCCACGAGGTGCTGACGGCGCCCGACGGCGAGGCCGGTCTGGCGGCGGCCCGCGAGCAGCAGCCCGACCTCGTCCTCGCCGACTGGACGATGCCGCGCCTGACGGGCATCGAGATGCTGCACGCCATGCGCGCGGACCCCGCGACGGCCTCGCTGCCGTTCATCCTGCTCACGGCGCGCGCGCAGGTCGTAGACGAGGCCGGCATCGACGGCTTCATCGCCAAGCCCTTCGGCCTCGCCGACCTCGTCGCGGGCGTCGACGCGGTCCTCGCCCGCGGGCGCTCTGAGGCGTAACCTCCCGCCGATGCAGGACGGCGAGCATCGCGATCTCATGATCGCGGCGATCAAGACCGAGGGCGAGGCGCACGCCGCGCTCCTGGCGGGCGACGCGGCCGCGGCGACGACCGCCTACGCGCTCGCCGTCGAGACCTACCGCGCCTCCTGGAAGCTCGCTCCGCCGAAGAGCTACGGCCGCCTCGTCGGGCTGCTGAAGGCCGCCGTCATCGGTGGCACCGGCGCGGAGGCCGCAGCCGAGGTTCGCGCGGAACTGGCACAGGATCCCGACGCGGCCGGCTCGCCCGTCGCCTCCTACGTGCTCGCCGTCGCCGCGCTGATCGCGGGCGACGACGATGCGGTCGCGCCGCTCGCCGAGGTCATGGAGCCGCGCGGCGGCGCGTTCGAGCGCACCGCGACGGCGCTGCGCGCGCTCGCTGCCGGTGACGGCGAGGCCTACGCCGCCGCGGTCACCGCGATCGTCGACGACTTCGCCGCCCGCGACGAGCACCTCACGGGCGTGGCGATCGCCGACACGGCGATCATGCTCGAGATCGTCGCCGGCACGCGCGGGCTCGCCGCCGGCGTCGACGGCCCGCTCGTCGTCGTGCCATAGGAGCGTGGCAGAGTCGTCATGGCCTGACGGCCACCCAGGGCGGAGGAATCCGAACGCGCGCAGCACCAGTCGCTGTGCTGGGCCGTCGTACCTACGCCGCGGCCGGAGCAACACCGCGCAACCGTCAACGTCGCAGGCGTTTGCCACGACGACGCCAGGATGTCGCTTCAGAAGTCGGGTGTCGTCCGGATGGGTTCAAGACGACGTGTTGATGGCGATCGCGGTCAGGACGGCGGCCCTGCTGTATTCCGATCTCGGGCGCGGCGCGGGGGTGATCGGCGCACCCGTGGTCGTTGAACGTGCAGGTGTGACGCGACGTTCGTGCACGCATGGCGATCCGTCGTATCTGCAGCACATGCGTGCACGATCGACGCAGCGTCCGCGAGCGCCGTTTCATCCGTCACATCTGCATGCCGCGCGCCGTCGTGGTGGCGCGTTTCTGTTGGCATGGAGCACACATGCGCCACCACGGCTCAGACCGCGCGCCCCGCCGGGAGCCGTGTCGCGAACGTGTTCGCATCGAGCACCTTCCCGACACGGCAACCCCGGGCCGCCCGGGCCGGCCCCGCCGCGGCGGCGCCGCGGCGCCGCCAACCATGGACACCCACCGTCTCATCGATGCAGTTCTTGCTGGCGCAGCGGCAGGCGGCGCCAGCGGCGTCACCCAGGGACAGGCCGGCCCCGCTCGCGGCGGTCGAGTGCACGTGGTACGCCATGTCTGGTCGGGCTGCGATCAATGCGCAAGCCGTTCTTCGCCGCTGTAGACGTTGACGCGCCCGCCGCGCGCGAAGCCCGCGAGCGTCATCCCGCGGTCGGCGGCGAGCTCGATCGCGAGCGAGGTCGGCGCGCCGGCGCCGACGAGGATCGGCGCGCCCGCGACCGCCGCCTTCTGGACGAGCTCGAACGACAGGCGCCCGCTGACGCAGAGGACGTGGCCGTGCAGCGGCAGCAGGCCGTCGAGCAGCGCGCGGCCGATGACCTTGTCCATCGCGTTGTGGCGGCCGACGTCCTCGCGCACGAGCAGCGCCGCGCCGGACACGGTGAACAGGCCGGTCGCATGCATGCCGCCGGTGCGGGCGAACGCGGGCTGGCGCAGGCGCTCGGGCAGCGCCGCGATCAGCGCGCGCTCCACGATCGGGCCGGGCGGCAGCGCCGGCGCGTGGACGGCGACCTCCTCCAACGACCCCTTGCCGCAGACGCCGCACGACGACGTCGTGTAGAAGCGGCGCGCGCCCGGGTCGCGCAGCAGCGGCCCGGCGACCTGCACGACGTTCGCCGCGAGGTCGTCGGTGAGCCCGGCCGCACGCGGCCCGGCGTCGATCAGACCCTCGCCGTGGAGGAAGCCGAGCGCGAGCTCCTCGTCGTGGCCCGGCGTGCGCATCGTGACGGTCAGCGCGCCACCGTCGACGCGGATCTCCAGCGGCTCCTCGACGGCGACTTCGTCGCGCTCGCCGTCACGCCGCACGACGGCGGTCATGCGGCCGGCGACGGGCTCGGATGGCGTCGCCACGGCTCGGGCGCCTAGGCGGGCGCGGCGATCGCCGGCCTGCGGCTGGCCTGCTCGGCGACGGGGCGCACGTCGACGGCGACGACCTTGTACTCCGGGCAGGACGTGTTCACGTCGGCGGACGAGCCGATCAGCAGGTTCGTGCGGATCTCCGGGAAGTGAAACGCGGTGAAGACGTGACCGCGCTCGATGCGCTCCGTCAGACGGGCCGCCAGCTCGATGCGCCCGAACGCGCTGCGGACCGAGACGCGGTCGCCGTCGGACACCCACAGCCGTGCCGCGTCGTCGGGGTGCAGCTCGAGCCAGTCGCTCGGCATGAGCTCGAGGTTGCCCGTGCGGCGGGTCATCGTGCCCGCGTTGTAGTGCTCCAGGCGCCGGCCCGTGACGAGCACGAGCGGGAACTCGTCGCTCGCCTCGCTGCCGGGCGGCTTGTAGGGCAGCGCGGCGAAGCGGGCGCGGCCGCCGGGCAGCTCGAACTCGCGCTCGTAGAGGATCGGCGAGTCGCTGCCGTCGGCGGCGACCGGCCACTGCAGACCGCCGCGGCCGACGCGCTCGTGCGAGACGCCGGCCCAGTCGGGCGTCAGCGCGGCGACCTCGTCCATGACGTCGGCGGGTGAGGCGAACGGCATCTCGTGGCCGAGCGCGGCCGAGACCGCGGTCAGGATGTCGAAGTCCGTGCGCGCGTCGCCGGGCGGATCGGCGGCCGCCGCGACGAGCTGGATGCGCCGCTCGGCGTTCGTGAACGTCCCGCTCTTCTCCAGAAACGAGGACGCGGGCAGGATCACGTCGGCGAACCTCGTCGTCTCGTTGCAGAAGATGTCCTGCACGACGAGGAACTCCAGCGACTCCAGCGCGGCGACGACGTGCGTCGTGTTCGGGTCGGTCTGCGCGACGTCCTCGCCGAAGATGTACATCGCCTTCAGGTCGCCGGCGACGGCCGCGTCGAACATCTCGGGGATCTTCAGGCCGCGCTCGCGCTTCATCGTCACGCCCCAGCGCGTCTCGAAGCGGCGCGCGACGTCCTCGTCGGCGACCGACTGGTAGCCGGTGAACGTGTCCGGCAGCGCGCCCATGTCCGACGATCCCTGGACGTTGTTCTGCCCGCGCAGCGGCAGCAGCCCCGAGCCGAGGCGGCCGACCTTGCCGCACATGAGGGCGAGGTTGCAGATCAGCCGCACGACCTCCGAGCCGTACTTGTGCTCGGTCACGCCCAGCCCCCACAGCACGCAGGCGTTCTCGGCCTCGGCGTAGATGTGCGCGGCGCGCTGCAGGTCGGCGGCGCGGACACCGCTGATGCGCTCCACGTCGCCGGGCGTGTAGTCGGCGAGCAGGTCCTCGACGGCGTCGTAGCCCTCCGTGCGCGCGTCGAGGAACGCGCGGTCGACGAGCCCGTCGCGCGCGACGACGTGGGCCAGGCCGAGCATCACCGCTGCGTTCGTGCCCGGCCGCGGGCTGAGGTGCAGCACGCCGTAGTCCGCCAGCTCGATCCGGCGCGGGTCGATCGTGACGAGCTTGCACCCGCGCAGCGTCGCCTGCTTCAGGCGCGCGCCGGCGACCGGATGGCCCTCGGTCGGGTTGGCGCCGATGAGGATCGCGGCGTCGGCATGCTCGATGTCGTCGAACGAGCCGGTCGCGCCCGACAGCCCGAAGGACTGGCGCAGCGCCCACGACGTGGGGGAGTGACAGACGCGCGAGCAGTTGTCGATGTTGTGCGTGCCGATCGCCGCGCGCATCAACCGCTGCATGACGTAGCAGTCCTCGTTGGTCGCGCGCGAGGAGGCGAGGCCGGCAATCGCGTCCGGGCCGTCCGTGTCGCGGATCGCTCCGAGCCGGCGGGCGATCAGCGCGATCGCCTCGTCCCACGACGCCGGCCGTGGATCGCCGCCGCGGGTGTCGCGGATCAGCGGCGTGCGCAGGCGGTCGCGCTTGCGCCCGAAGCCGTGCGCGAAGCGGCCCTTCAGGCACGTGTGGCCCTTGTTCGCCGGGCCATCCAGCGCCGGCGCGATCGACACGACGCGGCCGTCGACGGCGTGCGCCTCCAGGCGGCAGCCGACGCCGCAGTAGCCGCAGGTCGTGGTGACGTTGCGATCGAAGCGCTCGTTGGCCACGTTCACCGTCGCGCCAGCGCCAGCAGGGAGATCTCGGTGATCGCGTCGGTCGGGCACGTGTCCGCGCAGGCGCCGCACGAGACGCAGGTCGACGCGCGGAAGCCCTCGTCCATACCCGCCGCGATGTTCGCCTCGAAGCCGCGGCCGGTGGCCGTCAGCGCGAACGCGCCCTGCACCTCGTCGCAGGCGCGCACGCAGCGCCCGCAGGAGATGCACAGCTCGTGCTGCAGCGCGAGGTAGGGATGGCGCTCGTCGTGCTCGCGGGCATGCTGCGCGCCGGGCCAGCGCAGGTTGCCGGCGTCGACGTCCAGCGCCGCCGCGACGATCGCCAGCTCCGTGTGCGGCGCGGGCGGCGCGGGCAGCTCGGAGAGGACGAGCTCGACGGTCGCGGCGGCGATCCGCCGTGCGGTCGGGTCCTGCGTGTCGACCGTCATCCCGTCGCGACACGGCGTCGTGCACGCCGCGACCGGAGCGGAGTTGCCGTCGACGCCCACCATGCAGATCCGGCAGGCGCCGAACGGCTCCTGGCGCTCGTCAAAGCACAGCGTCGGGATGTAGGCGCCGAGTCCGCGGGCCGCGTCGAGCACGGTCGTGCCCGCTGCTACCTCCGTCTGGACTCCATCTATCTCGACTGTGTTGCTCATGCCAGTCCGAGCTCCATTTCGAAGTGTCCCACCAAACTGCGGATCGGGGCGGGAATTCCTCCGCCGTGCGCGCACAGCGAGCCGAGCTCGAGCGTCTCGAGCAGCGCCTCGAGCTTCGCGCGGTCGACGGGCGCGCCATCGGAGAACATCTCGTAGCCGCGGCGCAGGCCGATCCGGCAGGGAAAGCACTTGCCGCAGCTCTCGGCCGCGCCGAAGTGCAGCAGGTGACGGGTCAGCGCCCGCATGTCGGTCGTTTCGTCGAACGCGACGATGCCGCCGTGGCCGAGCATGCAGCCGACCGCCGCCAGGTCGTCGAAATCGAACGGCGTGTCGAGCAGGGACGCCGGCAGGATCCCGCCGAGCGGTCCGCCGATCTGCAGCGCCTTGATCTGATGGCCGTCGATCAGGCCGCCGGCGACGTCCTCGCACAGCGCGCGCATCGTCGTGCCGAAGCGGACCTCGTAGACGCCCGGGCGCGCGAAGCGCTCGTTGAAGCAGACGAGCTTCGTTCCCGCCGTCGGGCTGTCGGGGCTGAGGGCTGCGTATGCCGCCGCACCGGCGCGCGCGACGATCGGGATGTTGCACAGCGTCTCGACGTTGTTGACGACCGTCGGCATCCCGTGCAGCCCGTGCTGGGCCGGGAACGGCGGCCGCGCGGAGACCGTGCCGCGCAGGCCCTGCAGGCAGGCGAGCAGCGCGGTCTCCTCGCCGACGACGTAGGAGCCGGCGCCCTCGACGATCGTGATGTCGAAGGCGAACGCGCTTCCGAGGACGGCCCGCCCGAGGACACCGTCGCGGTGGGCCTGCGCCACCGCCGCCTCGAGCAGCGGCTTGGAGAGCGGGTACTCCGAGCGCGTCAGGACGAAGCCATGGTCGGCGCCGACCGCGTAGCCGGCGAGCGCCATCCCCTCGATCAGCAGGTTGGGGTGCGACTCCATCAGCAGCTTGTCGATGTAGGAGCCCGGATCGCCCTCGTCGCCGTTGGCGACGATGAACGTGCGCTCGCCCGGCGCGTCGCGCGCGAACTCCCATTTCGATCCGGCGGGGAAGCCGGCGCCGCCGCGGCCGCGCACGTTCGCGGCCTTGACCTCCTCCAGCAGCGCCTCCGGGGTCATCTGCGTGACCGCTCGCCGCAGGCCCTCCCAGTCGCGGCCGCCCGCCAGCAGCTGCGGCCCTTCGGGCAGCGCGCTGAGCGCCAGCGGCTCGGCCGCGGGCTGTGCGGCGCCGGCGAGCACGCGCTCGACGGCGCCAGCGCCGGCGTCGATGACGTCGCCGTCGCGCACGGCCGGGGAGGCGTGGCAGAAGCCCAGGCAGACCGTCTCGGCGAGCGAGACCGCGCCGTCGGCGCTGCGCTCGCCCAGCCCGACGCCGAGGCCGTCGCGGAGCGCGTCGACGTGCGCGTCCGCCGTCGCGGCGAAGCACGCCGTGCCGGTGCAGACGCGCACGTGGCGGGCGCCGCGTGGCGCCAGCAGATCGTCGTAGAACGTCGAGACGCCGTGCACGGCGGCCTCCGGCAGGCCGGAGCGCTCGGCGGCGACGCGGCGGTCGTCGTCGGTGATCTCACCGCGCAGCCGCATCGCCTCCTTGAGGACCTCGAGCGCCGTCGGCGCACCGACCTCGTGGTGGCGGCGGACGAGCTCGACGAGGTTGCGCGACATGACCCCCGCAACGATGCACCCTCCGCGTGCCCGTGTCCAAGCGGCGGGACCGATCACGTCATAAGCACTGCTTGTCATGAACGCATAAATCCGATAGACGGTGCGCAGTGTTCCTGCGTCAGCTCGAGTATCTCGCCGCGCTGGACCGCGAGCGCCACTTCGGCCGCGCCGCTGCGGCCTGCCACGTGTCGCAGCCCGCGCTGTCGGCGGCGATCCGCTCGCTGGAGCGCGAGCTCGCGATCCCGCTCGTACGCCGCGCGCGCCGCTTCGAGGGCTTCACCCCCGAGGGCGAGCGGGTCCTGACGTGGGTGCATCGCGCGCTGGCCGACCTCGACGGCCTCGAGCAGGAGGTCAGCCGCCTGCGCGGCGGGATGGAGGGCACGCTGCGGATCGGTGCGATCCCGACGTCGCTGCCGGTCTCGACGCTCGTGACGGGGCCGTTTCGCGCGCGCCATCCGCGCATGAGCATCCGGGTCATGTCGATGAGCTCGCGCCAGATCGCCGACGGCCTCGCGCGCGGGGAGCTCGACGCGGGCCTCACATACCTCGACAACGAGCCGCTCGCCGACGTCGAGACGCTGCCGCTGTGGCGCGAGCACTACCTCCTGCTCGTCGGCGCCGACGACGGCCCGTTCGCCGGCCACGTGACCGCGACGTGGCGCCGCGCATCGACGCTGCGCCTGTGCCTGCTGACGCCCGACATGCAGCACCGGCGGATCGTCGACGACGCGTTCGCGCAGGCCGGCGTCGCGCCCGACCCGGCGGTCGAGACGAACTCGATCTCGACGCTGATCGCGCACGCGCGCACGGGCCTGCCGGGGATCACCGCCCACACGTGGCTGTCCGGCAACGCGCTGCCGCCCGGCCTGCGCGCGATCCCGCTCGTCGATCCCGTCATCGAGCACACGATCGGCCTGGTCACCTCGACCGACCACCAGCGCGCGCCGGTGATCGGCGAGCTGCTGGCGATGTTCACGCCGCTCGAGCTCGACGGGGCCTGCGCGATCGAGCCCTGAGCGCCGTTCAGCAGCTCGCGCGCACGATGCACTCCATCGGCGCGCCGATGACCCACGCGAAGACGAGCATCATCGCGACGATGAACAGGAAGCAGTAGAGCGCGATCACGTACGCGCTCAGCGGTTCGCTGGTGTCCTGCCCGGCGAGCGCCTTGAACGCCCGCGCGGCTTCCTCCCCGATCCGCGCCATGAGGAGTCCTTCGCGCGCGAGGTCACGCCGGGTCACACGTTGACGCGTAGGCGCTCGCTGCGGTCGTCCACGGTCACTGCGGTCACAGATCTGCGCGTCGCGGCACCCTTGTAACCGGATGCGCACCGCCGCCGACTTCGCCGCGCTGTACGAACGGGAGGCTCCTAGTGGGCCACTAGACGACCCGTACGCGTTCGCCGACCGCCTCGACGACGTCGCCGGGGTGCAGTTGGCGGCCGCGGCGCGTCTCGACCTCGCCGTTGACGCGCACGACGGCGTCGACGATCAGCTCGCGCGCCTCGCCGCCGGTGGCGGCGATCCCGGCGAGCTTGAGCAGCTGGCCGAGGCGGATGACGTACCCGCTGATGGCGACGTCGCGCGGCTCGGCGGCGCTCATGCGGCTGTCGCCGTCGCCCGCGCCAGCCGCGCGAGCCCCTCGGCGATCTCGGCGGGTACGTGCGTGGTGAACGAGAGCCGCAGCGTGCGGTGGTCGGGCTCACGCGCGAAGAACGGGAAGCCGGGCACGAACGCGACGTCCTGCGCAAGCGCCGCGCGCAGCAGTTCGGCGGCGTCCCGGCCCGCGGGCAACCGCGCCCACACGAACATGCCGCCGTCGGGCCGGTTGAAGCTCGAGCCCGGCGGCAGCGCGGCCGCGAGGCCGCCGAGCAGCGCGTCGCGGCGGCGGCGATACTCGCCGCACAGCGTGGCGATGTGGGCGTCGAGGTCGGCCGCGCCGAGCGCCGTGCGCGCGGCGATCTGGTCGACGGTCGAGGTGTGCAGGTCGGCCGCCTGCTTGGCGATCACGAGCGGGCGCAGGATCGTGTCGGGCGCGCGCAGCCAGCCGATCCGCAGCCCGGGCGCGAGCACCTTCGACAGCGACGAGATCGTCACCGTGCGGTCGGCCGCGCCGGGCTGGGCGCCGATCGGCGCCAGCGGCTCGCCGTCGTAGCGCAGCTCGCCGTAGGGGTCGTCCTCGACGATCCACAGACCGTGCTCGGCGGCGATCTCGGCCAGGCGGGCACGGCGCGCGGCGGGCAGCGTACGGCCGGTCGGGTTCTGGAACGTCGGCACGACGTAGAGGAACTTCGGCGCGTGCTCGGCGATCAGCGCCGGCAGCGCCTCGACGACGAGGCCGTCCTCGTCGCACGGGACCGCCACGAGCCGCGCGCCCGCGAAGCCGAAGCACTGCAGTGCCGCGAGGTAGGACGGGTTCTCGACGAGCACGACGTCGCCGGGATCGAGCAGCACGGCGGCGACGAGCCCGAGCGCCTGCTGCGAGCCGGTCGTCACGAGCAGCTCGTCGGGGTCGCAGTCCAGGCCGCGGCCGCGGAAGCGCTGCGCCAGCAGCGCGCGCAGTCCCGGGTCGCCCTCGGTCGAGGAGTACTGCAGCGCGCGGGCGGCCACCGTCGGCGCCAGCGCGCGGGCGAAGGCGTCGGCGATCAGCTCGGCGGGGAACAGCTCGGGAGCCGGCAGGCCGCCCGCGAACGAGATCACCTCGGCGCGCTGCGTGAGCTCGAGGATGTCGCGCACGGGGGAGGAGCTGACGTCGCCGAGGCGGGTCGAGAGGGCGGGCGGTTGCGCTGCCATGCAGGGCATTCTCGCGTGTCGGCGCGCCGCGCAGGAGGCCAGCCCCGTCCAGAGCAGCGCGGCAACGTTGCTACCGTCTGGGCCATGGGCAGCGCCGCTGCCCGTGAGGTTCTTGTCTTGAGGAGTGCGCCAAGCACGGTTCGGGTCAGAGGAATCTCCCGAATCTTCGCGGTCACACGAACGTGGCTGCGCGCTAGGAGCAACTCCATGTCTTCGCAGTCCTTCGCCGATCTCGGCGTATCCAAGGTGGTGGTCGACGTGCTGAACAAGCGCGGTATCACCACCCCGTTCGCGATCCAGTCGCTCGTCGTCCCCGACGTCCTGGCCGGCAGCGACGTCCTCGCCAAGTCGCCGACCGGCTCGGGCAAGACGCTCGCGTTCGCGGTCCCGATGGTCGAGCGCCTCAACGCGACCGACCGCCGCCCGAGCGCGCTGATCCTCGCGCCGACGCGCGAGCTCGCGCTGCAGATCGTCGACGACATGACCGACATCGCGCACGCCCGCGCACTGTCCGTCGCGGCCGTCTACGGCGGCGCCGGCATCCAGCGTCAGATCCAGCAGGCGCGCAAGGCGCACATCATCGTCGCGACTCCCGGCCGCCTGGAGGACATCCTCCAGCGCCGCGCGATCTCGCTGCAGCACATCCGCATCCTCGTCCTCGACGAGGCCGACCGCATGCTCGACATGGGCTTCCGCCCGGCCGTCGACCGCATCGTCGCGCTGACGCCGAACAAGCGCCAGACGCTGTTCTTCTCCGCCACGCTCGAAGGCGCGGCCGGCAAGGTCGCCGAGGAGTACACCTCCGACGCCAAGCGTCACGCCTACGTGCCGCCGGTCGATCCCAACCGCGCCGAGACCGTCCACCGCTTCATCAAGGTCGCCCACGAGGCGAAGGTCGACGCGCTCGTGCACGAGCTCAAGGACGCCGAGCGCGGCCTGACGATCGTCTTCGTCCGCACCAAGCGCGGCGCCGACCGGCTCGTCAAGCGCCTGAAGGACAACTACGTCACGGCGGTCGCGATGCACGGCGACAAGTCGCAGTCCCAGCGCGAGAAGGCGCTTGCCCGCTTCGAGCGCGGCGAGGTCGACACGCTCGTGGCGACCGACGTCGCGGCGCGCGGCATCGACGTGCGCGACGTGACGCACGTCATCAACTACGACATCCCCGAGGACCGCGACGGCTACGTCCACCGCATCGGCCGCACCGGCCGCGCGGGTGCCGCGGGCATCGGCGTGACGTTCGTGCTGCACGACCAGGCGCACGAGATGGGCCGGATGGCCAGCGACCTCGGGCTGCACGCCGAGTTCTCGCTCAGCGGGCTGCCGACCTCGACGCGCGGCGGCGGCGCCGGCGGACCGCGCTCGCGCCGTCCGCAGCAGCGCCCCGGCCGCCGCGAGCGCGCGGCCGCCGGCAACGGCTCGGGCAACGGCTCGGGCTCGAGCCGCTCGGTCGCCTCCGCGCGGCCGCGCAACCGCGGCCGCTAGCCACGACGCCTGGATAGGGTGCCCGGCGATGGCCGTGGCACCCGTCCCAGCGCTGTTCGAACCCGCCGGCGAGGGCTTCGCCGCGGCCGCGCTCACGCGCGGACCGTGGGACGCGGGGATGATGCACGGCGGCGCCCCGTCGGCGCTGCTCGCGCACGCGATCGAGCGGGTGACGCCCGGCGACGAGCTGGCTGTCGCGCGGCTGACGATCGAATTTCTCGGAGCGGTGCCGGTTGGCGCCGTCTCCGTGAACGCCGGGCTCGCGAAGCCCGGCAAGCGCTTCCAGATCGTCGACGCGACGCTGCACGCCGGCGGCGAGCGCGCCGCCTGCACTGCGCGGGCGGTGCGGCTGCGGCGGGCGGACATGCCCGCGGCGGCAGTGTCGTCGGACGCCGCCCCCGAGCCGCTGCCGCCGCCCGGCGCGGGCGAGCCGCTGGCGCCGTTCGACGTCGGCTTCGAGGGGGCGTTGTTCTATCCCGACGCGACCGAGATCCGCCGGGTCGGCGGCGAGGTCGGCTGCGGCCACGCCGCCGCATGGATCCGCCTGCGCGGCGAGCTGCTGCCGGGCGTGGCGCCCTCGCCGCTCGCGCGCGCGGTCGCCGCGGCGGACTTCGCCAACGGCCTGAGCTGGATCCTGCCGATCGACGAGTGGCTGTTCGTCAACACCGAGCTGACGGTGCACCTGCACCGCGAGCCTGCGGGGGAGTGGATCGGGCTCGACGCGCGGACGGCGATCGGGCCGACCGGGATCGGCCTGTCGACCGGCGTGCTGCACGACATCGACGGGCCGGTCGGCGTCTGCGCGCAGTCACTGTTCGTCGAGCGGCGCTAGGCCGGCGCTGCGAGCAGCTGCGAGCAGAACGTGTCGCCGAGCCAGGCCTCGTAGTCCTCGTGCGACCAGTTGCGCTCGCCGGTCAGCAGCCAGTAGACGCTCGGGTGGTTGACCGTCCACAGGATGTCGGTTGCCCGCTCGACGTCGAGGTCGGGCCGGAGGGCGCCGAGATCGCGCAGTGAGACGACGATCGCGCGCTGGTTGTCGCGGAACTCGGCCTGGATGCGCTGCCAGAGCGCGTCGATCTCGGGATCGGTCGGCGCCGCCGCGCGCAGCACCTCGAGCATGGCCCCGGCACGCCGGCGGACGAACGTCGAGTTGCGCGCGTTGAGACGCAGCTTGCGGGCCGCGTCCGGCTCGTCGAGGACCTCGCGGTACCACGGTCGCTCGCCGACGGGGGAGCGCTCGTCGTCGCCGCGCAGCAGCACGTTCCAGGCGGCGCGCAGCAGCCCGCTCTTGGTCTCGAACGCGAGGTAGACGGTCTTCGTCGAGACGCCGGCTGCGGTCGCGATCGCCGCCACCGAGGTCGCTGCATAGCCCTCGCGCTCGAACAGCCGCTGCGCCGCTCCCAGTATCTCGCCGCGCGTCGCCGCCGCCTGCTCACGGCGGCGTGGGGAGTCATAGCTGCGGGTGGGCTTGACAACGTCGGCCATTTCGCTACTCTAGCGCTGTATTCATTACTCGCAGCGAGTAATCAATCTGCGACAGCGAAAGACGAGGTGGTCGGCATGACGTTCATCCTGACGCGAATCCGGGTGGAGGACTACGAGACGTGGAAGCGGCTCTTCGACACGGACCCGCCCAACGTGCGCACGAACGCCCGCGGCCACCGCCTGTTCCGCGGTCTGGAGGATCCCAACGAGGTCTTCATCCAGGTCGAGTTCGACTCGTCTGCCGAGGCGCACGCGGCGCGTGAGCGCCTGCTCGCCGCCGGCCTGCTCGACCGCTTCCCCGACGTGACCGGGCCGACGGTCGTCGAGCAGGCCGAGCTCGTCGCCTACTGACGCCGATCGGCGTCAGTCGTCTGCCGTGATCCAGATGCATGAAGCCGCGATGCACGACGCGCGGGCGCCGCAGCGCGATCACCAGCAGGACCGATCGATGTTCAGCAGATCGCGGCTGCCTGGAGGGGTCGAGCTCAGCCCCTGCGGCGTGACGCCGATCCTGCGGTGCGCCTCGTCCGCTCGTTGACGATGTCCACGGCGGCGATGCCGGCGCAGCACGTGGGGATCGTCAGCGCCTTGCGGACGTAATCGCGGCGTGCGGCGGGCCGTGGCGGCCCGCCACGGCGGTGTCGACGCGCCATTGCCACGAACTGCAAAGCCCAGCATTTGCGGGCCTTTCCTATGCGGATGAGAGGACTCGAACCTCCACGGGGTTGCCCCCACAGGCACCTGAAGCCTGCGTGTATACCAATTTCACCACATCCGCCTGCGGCCCAAACTGTAGCGACCGATCAGCGTTTCGTGCCCACGAACGCCGCGAACTCGCGTACGCTCGCCCGCTCATAGATCCGGACGCGGTCAGCTGCCGCGCTGTAGCGCACTCCGATGACGCCACAGGTCGCCTTGAACAGTTCGCGGATGTCCTCCGAGCGGTTGCAGAAGTCGTAGCTGAGATAGCGGTGTCGGCCGGTGCGGTTGATGAACGTGCAGCCGTCGGAGAGGACGAGCCCGCGCAGGAAGCTCCACGGCGCGGCACGGACCAACTCGTCCTGCCAGTCCTCGAGCACGATCGGTCGCTCGTGCTTGACGCCGGAGGCGTGCTGGGGAAACAGGCATGGAAGGTGCGCGGAGTAGATCGAGACGACGAGCGTGGACTGCCCGCGCAGGTGGGTGACGCCCACGCTGTTGCGATCCGCGCAGCCGGCGATCAATGCGGCGACCTCGCGGGCGAGGACCGGATACGCGGCATCGAGAAACACGCGGAGGCGATAGGTGCGCCCGGCGGCCGTGATGCAGCCGTCCCCGGGTAGAACCCGAGCAACTCGGCATATTCGCCGGCTGTGAATCGCATCGGCCGCGCCCCACGCCAGCATCGAGGGCATCGGAGGCGGTCGTGTCCGCGACGGATATCCCGCACGGTCGAGCGCGGCAGCTTCGTCTCCAAGCTGATCGCACTGTCCGGCAGTCCCTGTGCAGCAAGCTGCCCGACGCGGGCGCGGACGGCGGCGGGATGCATGCAGGGAACATACGTTCCTACTCGATTCTCCTGGATACAAACTTCTAGTTTCCGGTGCGTTCAGCCGCCGGTCCTGGCAGCCGATTACGTTCGGTAGATGCCTCTGCCGATGTGCTCTAACCCCGCGCACCGCAGCGGGGTCGTGGTGCGTGCT
>JBBSLI010000007.1:0-136618 GCA_038255395.1 Solirubrobacterales bacterium | reverse complement strand
GATGGCGTCGAACGCGTGCCTGGCACTTTGTGGGCTATATCCGCCCGATAGCTGCCATCCTGCCCGCCCAAGCGACCGGTCCCGGCTTCGGCGAGGATCTCGCGATTCGACGGCCCGACCGCACCCGCATTGCGCGAGGAGGAGCGCTCTGTCTGGGACGAGCGAGAGCACCCCTTCTGCGCTCAAAGCGGATGCGGCAAGACCGCCAAACCCTCCGAAAGCAGGCGGCGTCGTGCAAAACAGTCCGTTTTTCAGCCTTTCGTGGGCGCATGCTCTGGTAGAGGTTCAACGTCAAACCAGAAGGACACACATCCGGGCTCGCGGTAAGCGCTGGGCCTAAAAGGTACTAACCGTCAGGAGGGCGACGTGCGCAAACTGCTCATCGCCACGCTCGTGGCCGCGGCAGCGCTCGGGATGACAGCGATCGCCGGCGCGGACCCGAACCTGCCCAACATCCAACCGCACCGTCACTTCGTGCAGAACAGCCAAGGACTGGTGCAAGTCGGGCCGCGGGTCTGTGACGATCCGGGGCTGCAGGAGGCGTTCAACCAGTTCCACTCGAACGTCCACCATGCCGTGCCGGGGTCACCTGGCCCCGAGCACTCGGCGCCGGGGCTGCACAACTCGCGCGGCGCCGATCTCACCGCGCGGAGCTGCGCGTTCGTCGCTCCGTAGCGCAAGCGCCCGGCGAGGGAGGCGGCGCCCGAAGGCCGCCTCCGTCGCCGAGTTCGCCTCCGGCGGGCCGCCCGCCCTCATGCCCCGCGTAGCAGTCCGTCAGCTTCCGTCCCGTCCAACTCTCAGCTTCCGCTTTCGCCTGGTTGCAGACGCGTACCGGCGGCCGTCAACGTTCTGCTTCTCGACGAGAGCAGAACTTCTGTGGCGGCCATACGGCCATGGATATATTCCTGATGCCCGGTATATACTCATTGATATGTCGAAGCATCTGGTCGATCTCGATGAAGACGCGCTGAGCGCCGCCCGCACAGAGCTGGGCACTAGGACGATCAGGGACACCGTCAACGAGGCGCTGCGTCGCACCGTCGAGCAGCGCCGTCCACGGGTCGTCGCCGCGCTGGACACGTTGGCCGCGGCCGATCTGGACGATCGCGCCGACGCATGGCGCTGACGCACCTCGTCGACACAAGCGCGCTCAAGCGCCTTGGCAACCCCGACATCAGGACGGCGATCGAGCAGCTCGCAACCGCAGGCGTCCTCGGCCGACCCACGATCTGCGACCTCGAGATCGGCTACTCGGCGCGCAACGGCACAGAATGGGACCAGCTGGTCGGCTCGCTGGACGCCTTCGCCGCGATCGAGACGACCGCAGCACACGTCCGTCGGGCGCTGCACGTGCAGCGCCTGCTCGCGCAATGCAGCCAACGCGGCAGGAAGATCCCCGATCTGCTCGTCGCAGCAGCTGGCGAGGAACACGATCTCACCGTCCTGCATTACGACGGCGACTTTGACCTGATCGCACAGCTGACGGGCCAGCGCTGTCAGTGGATCGTGCCCGCCGGCAGCGCCGACTGACCGCCGAACCACGCAGCGGATGATGCGCGACGCTCGTGCTCGGACGAACCGGAGCAGCGCGCGCCGCGCCGGCGAAAGCGCTCCCTTCGCGAGAGGGGAAGCGCCACCCCGCGCCCCCACGAGAGTTTCGAAATGCGCGAGCAGCGTCAGCCCCTGCACGCGCGCGACGACGGCGGTCAACCACCGCATCCCGATGGCGTCGAACGCACGCCTGGCAGCTTTTGGGCTATATCCGCCCACTAGCTGCCATCCCTGGCCGCCCAAGCGACCGGCCCCGGCTTCAGCGAGGATTTCGCTACTCGACGACACGAGCGCTGAGCGGGCGACGCCTTCACGTCCTTTCTCCAGGAAGCGTGGTTCGGGAGGTCGGCGAGCACCGCCCACACGTCAGACGGCGCCGCGGGAATGGAACGTTGGACCCGCACGGCCCGGCCAGTCATGGCGCCTCCGATTCATGGCGATGGCGGTCCACCTGGCGAGATCGTATGAGCGCGCCATCACGGCACAAGTGCAGTCCCGCCGTGCCGCGCCGAGCGCAGGCGGCGGCGAGGGCTCGAACGTCTGACGACCTGGCCGCGCGTTCCCGGGTCGGATGCGCGCTTAGGGTGACTCGTGGACCGCCGCCTACACCTCGGTGTCGTAGTCGTGGCCGGCGGGGACCTCGCGAGCCCAGATGGCGATCGCGGTCGCCACGCCGATCGATGGTGATGGCCGCCTCCGCCCCCGTCGCCTCGCCTACCGGCTGCGACGGTGAGACCGTGATCGGTGCGTGCCAGTCGTCGCCTGCCGGAAGCAGTGCCGCGTTGACCCCCTCGCCCGTCAACCCATAACCGCTGCCGCCTGCGGATCGTCCGCAGTGCCGGCAGGTGCCGAAAGCCGCACGAACGGAGCGGTCCTTCGGCCGGCGGCTGACTGTGGAATGGGGACCGCCGCGCTGCCCAACGCGGTGGTCTGCATGCTGGGACCCAGTGACGCGAGCACGAACAGCCATTCATCCTCCGACGCGGTAGCGATTATCGTGAACTCCGTGCGTGAGGTGCTTCGCTACGCCGCCTTTGCCGCTGATCCAACTGGCGGAAATCCCGCGGGTGTCGTGCTCGATGGCGTGGGCCTGCACGCGGCGCAGATGCTGGCGACGGCTGCCGAGGTCGGGTACTCGGAGACGGTTTTCGTCACCGCCGACGACGGCGAGGGGAACCTTGACGTGCGGTACTTCAGCCCCGAGGACGAGGTGGAGTTCTGCGGACACGCGACGATCGCGGTGGCGGTCGCGCACGCGCAGCGTCACGGTCGTACGCGTTTGCGACTGACGACCGCAGCGGGGCTGGTCGAGGTCGAGGTCCGCGAACGAGAGCTCGAGTGGGTCGCGACGCTGACGAGCGTCTGTCCGCACACGACCACGGTCGGCGAGCACGACCTCGCCGAAGCGCTCGCTGCGCTGCGCTGGTCGGCGAGCGATCTCGACCCGGCGTTTCCCCCGCGCGTCGCGTACGCGGGCGCGCACCATCTGGTCCTGGTCGCCGCGACGCCGCAGCGCCTCGCGAACCTCGACTACGACTTCGATCGCCTGCGGGCGCTCATGATCGGGCGCGACTGGGCGACGTTGCAACTCGTATACCGCGTCGGACCGGCGGTCTTTCGTGCCCGCAACCCGTTTCCGCCCGGCGGCATCGTCGAGGACCCCGCGACGGGCGCCGCGGCCGCCGCGTTCGGCGGCTATCTGCGAGAGCTCGGCCTCGTCGAGCCGCCCGCGCGGATTACGATCCACCAAGGTGCCGAGCTCGGCCGGCCCGGCGTGCTGGTCGTCGACATCCCCGCCGGCTCGACGGCGGGCATCCGCGTCAGCGGAGCAGCGGTCACGATCCCCTGATGGCGTGCACATCGCCGCGCGACGTCAGCCGTTGCCGTGCGGACGGCAGTCCATGGCGAGGAGAGGTCCGCGGCCCACAGCAGAGCCGGCAAAGCGCGAGATCCGACACGCTCGGCGTGGCCGGCGAGGAGCGCAGTTCTGCGTGAAGCGCAAGCCCACGTCAAGCGTCGGTGAGCGCACTCTATGAGCACCCGCGGGGCATCCGGACCCCCGCCGTCGCCCGGCGGCAAGCGGAGCTCTTGGACGAGTGCCACAACCGCACCGAAGCCGTGCTTCGCCGGCGGGATGGGTCATCGTGCGTGCGAGACAGGCAGTTCGGCTGCGCGCCAAGCTTGAAAGCCGCCGATGATGTCCGTGGCGCGGGCGAACCCGAGTTGCTGCAGCGTCGCTGCGGCCAGGCTCGATTGATAGCCCGCGTCGCACATCACGATCACGTGGCGGTCCACGCCTCCGATGCGGTCGTCGTGCGCCTCGCAGCTGGGATCGCAGCGCCACTCGAGCACGTTGCGTGCGAACCAGATCGCGTCCGGCACGATCCCATCGGTGGCACGCTGCGATTCCGAACGTATATCGACGAGAACGGCGCTGCCACGGATCGCGGCCGCCGCCTCCTGCGGGCGGAGCCGAACCAGCCCCGCGCGCGATTGGGCCAGAAGCTCGTCGATCGTCTTGCGCACCGCCATCTGCGTCAGCATGTCAGCGCGTTCAGCCGTGCGACACCAGGGCTCGACGAGCATGCCAACCCGCGGTTGAAGTGCCCGACCGAGATCACTCGCGCATCAGACGCTGTCGCCGCTCCGCTTTTGCTGGTGCGTCGGCCGATCGCCGGGCTGCCGCTTCACGATGAGCACAACCGGCAGGCCACGGCCGCGGTGATCGCGGCGGACGACGGGGCCCGAGCCCCTGGTCGAACCCCGAGCGCCACGCCCCTCCCGGTCCGCGCCCGGACTCGGCCGTCCTGCGCACAACCCGACCACGGCGCTCCGCGGGCAGGACGCATCCGCGCTGCGCTAGGTTCGCTGGCGTGCCGCCCGACGACGCCTACGCAGCAGCCGGCGTATCGATCGCCTCCAGCGACGCGGGCGTCCGCGCGCTCGTCGACGTCCTGCGCACCATCGACACCGGGCGGCCGAGTCGCTCGCTGCTGGGCTCAGGCCACTACGCCAGCGTGCTGCAGATCAGCCCCGACCTCGCGATCGCGCTGTCGACCGACGGCGTCGGCTCCAAGCTCGTCGTCGCCGAGCAGACCGGGCGCCTGAACACGGTCGGGATCGACTGCATCGCGATGAACGTCAACGACCTCATCTGCGTCGGCGCCGAGCCGCTGGCGATGCTCGACTACCTCGCCGTCGAGCAGCCCGACCCGGCCGCGCTCGCGCAGATCGCGATCGGCCTGAAGATCGGCGCCGAGGACGCGGGGATCGAGATCCCGGGCGGCGAGCTGGCGGTCCTGCCCGAGCTGATCCGCGGTCACCCGAGCCCCAACGGCTTCGACCTCTGCGGCGCGGCGTTCGGCACGGTCGCGCCCGACGCGATCGTCACCGGCGCGACGATCGCTGCGGGCCAAGCCCTGATCGGCCTGCCTTCCAGCGGCCTGCACTCCAACGGCTACACGCTCGCGCGCCGCGCGCTGCTGGAGCTGGGCGGCCTGAGCCTCGACGACAGACCCGAGGAGCTCGCCGGCGCCTCGGTCGCCGACGCGCTGCTCGAGCCGACGGTCATCTACGTGCGCGCGATCCTCGCCCTGCTCGCCTCACCGCGCGACGTGCACGGCCTCGCCCACATCACCGGCGGCGGTCTGACGAACCTCCTGCGCCTCAGCGACGGCGTCGGCTTCGCGATCGATTCGCCGCTGCCGGTGCCGCCGATCTTCGGCCTGATCGCGCGCTGCGGCAACGTCGGCGAGGACGAGATGTGGGATGTGTTCAACATGGGCTGCGGCTTCGTCGCCGTCGTCGCGGCCGACGACGCCGACGAGGCTGTGGCGCTGCTGTCGGTCCGTCATCCGGGCACGGCGCGGATCGGCACGGTCACTGAGCGGATCGGGCGGATCGAGCGCGGCCGGTAGCCCGCTACTGTCGGCCGAGCGTTCTCGTGAGGCGCCCGGTCGCCGGGTTCCACAGGCAGACGGCCTTGTCCTCGCCGGCGCTCGCGAGGAGGTTGCCGTCGGGGGAGAAGGCGATCGTCCAGACCGAGTCGGTGTGCGCCGCGAGGATCGCGATCTGGGCGAGGCTCTCGAGGTCCCACAGGCGCACGGTCTTGTCCTCGCCGGCGCTCGCCAGCGTGCGCCCGTCGGGCGAGAAGGCGACCGCCGAGACCCAGTCCTCGTGGCCCTCGACGATCGACAGGTGCGGTCCGCCCGCCGGATCCCAGATACGCACGGTGCCGTCGTCGCCGGCGCTCGCGATGCGCGCGCCGTCAGGCGCGAACGCGACCGCGCGGACCCAGCTCGTGTGGCCCTCGAGGACGCCCTGCGGCTCGCCGCTGGCGGGATCCCACAGGCGCACGGTGCCGTCCCCGCCGGCGCTGGCCAGCGTCGTGCCGTCGGGCGCGAAGGCGAGCGCGCGCACGCGGCCGGCGTGGCCGTCGATGAGCAGCGTCTGCTCGTGCGACGCCGCGTCCCAGATGCGGACCTTGCCGTCGCCGCCGGCGCTGGCCAGCGAGCAGCCGTCGGGGGCGAAGGCGACCGCGCGCACACGGCCGGCGTGGCCCTCGAGGACCGCGGTCGGGCCGCCGCTCGCGGGATCCCACAGGCGCACCATCGCGTCGTCGCCGCCGCTGGCGAGCAGCGTTCCCGCGGGCGAGAAGGCGACCGCGCGCACACGGCCGGGATGGCCTTCCAGCAGCCTGATCTGGCGCCCGTCGGCCGGGTCCCAGAGGCGCACCGTGCCGTCGTTTCCGGCGCTTGCGAGCGTCGATCCGTCCGGCGAGAAGGCGACCGCGCGCACGACGCTCGTGTGCCCGTCGGAGACCGCACGGGCCGCGGGCGCGGCGGTGGTGGTGGTGCCGAGGGCCGCTTCGAGCAGCGCGACGCGCTGCTCGAGTTGCTGCACCCGTTCGGCGAACGTCTTCTGCTGCGAGGCGCTCATCGCGCCCGCAGCTTATGCGAGTTGCCACCCTGCCGGCGCGGCGTACGGGACCGACAGAGGATGCTCGCTCGACGCCCGCGAATAGGACCTGACGTGGCTCACCCGCAAGCGACTGCACAATAGAGCGATGGCATCGCCCGTCGGCACGCTGCTCTCCAAGCGATACCGCCTCGACGCACAGGTCGGCACGGGCGGTATGTCGACGGTCTATCGCGCCTTCGACACGGTCCTCGAGCGCCAGGTGGCGATCAAGCTCATGCACCGCGAGATCGCCGGCGACTCCGACCAGCTGGAGCGCTTCCGGCGTGAGGCGCGCGCCGTCGCGCAGCTCAACCACCCGCACATCGTCGGCGTCATCGACGCCGGCGAGGAGAGCGAGGAAGCGGACGGCTTCGCGACGCCCTACATCGTCTTCGAGTACGTCGAGGGCGAGACGCTCAAGCAGCGTATCCGCCGCAACGGGCGCCTGCCGATCTCCGAGTCGCTCGCCTACTCGATCGAGATCGCGCGCGCGCTCGGCGCCGCCCACGAGCGCCAGATCGTGCACCGCGACGTCAAGCCCCAGAACGTCCTCATCGACGAGGAGGGCACCGCGAGGGTCACCGACTTCGGCATCGCGCGCACCCTGCACCAGGACGGGCTGACCGCCGACGGGCGCGTGCTGGGAACGACGGACTACGTCTCGCCCGAGCAGGCGCTCGGGCACGCCGTCTCGGGCCAGTCGGACCTCTACTCGCTGGGGGTCGTGCTGTTCGAGATGCTCACCGGCGACGTGCCGTTCAAGGGCGAGAACCAGATCGCCGTCGCGATGAAGCATGTCCGCGAGCAGCTGCCCGACGTGCAGATCCGCCGCCCCGAGGTGTCCGCCGCGCTCGCCGCCGTGCTCGACCGCGCGACCGACAAGGAGCTCGACCGCCGCTATCGCGACGCGCGGGCGATGATCGCCGAGCTCGAGGACGTGCTCGCGATCGAGACGGCACGCACGGGGCAGGTCACCGGCGAGGCGACGACCGTGCTGCGCAGCCTGCCCGAGACGACGCGCCGGCGCGTGCCGCTGCGCGCCCGCAGCTCGAAGAAGGCGCTGCTGGCGCTGCTCGTGCTCGTGGTCGCCACGGCGGTCGCGCTCGGCTACGGGGCCACGCAGCAGACCGAGCGCGGCACCGGCGAGCGCGAGCAGGTCGCACCCACGCCGCAGGGCTTGGAGTCCGTGCCGCTGCGCCAGCGCGCGGTGTCGGACTTCGATCCGCTCGGCGGCGACGGCGAGCACCCCGAGCAGACGAGCGCGCTCGTCGACGGCGTCTCCTCCACGACCTGGTCGACCGAGCGCTACGACGGCGAGACGCTGAGCAAGGAGGGCGTCGGCGTCGTCATCGACGCGTCGCCGGGCGTGGCGGCGCGCAAGCTGACGATCCGCACGCCGACGCCGGGCTTCGAGGCCTCGATCTGGGTGGCGCCCAACGGCCGGCCGTCGACGCCGCCGCCGCGTGGCTGGACGCTCGTCAGCTCGCCCGCCGTGCCGATCGGCGCCGGCGAGGAGATCGATCTCGACACCGCATCCAACCGCTACCGCCGCTATCTCGTCTGGATCACGAAGTTGCCGCCCGGCGAGCACGTCGTGCGGATCTCCGAGCTGCTGCTGTACCGATGATCGCGACCGCGCTGGTCGCCCTCGCCGCGGCGACGTCGCCGCTCGCCGGCACGACGGTGCATGTCGACGCCGGCCACAACGGCGCCAATCCGGCGCAGATCGACCGCCAGGTGCCGGCCGGTACGGGCGGCTACCGCAAGGCCTGCGACACGAGCGGCGCGCAGACGAACGACGGCCGCCTGACCGAGGCGCGCTTCACGCTCGACGTCGCCCGGCGCCTGCAGCGCCGGCTGGAGCGACTGGGCGCGCGCGTCGTGATGACGCGCACTGCCAACGACGGCGTCGGCCCGTGCGTCGACGAGCGCGCGGCGATCGGCAACCGGGCGCGGGCCGACCTCGCCCTGTCGATCCACGCCGACGGCGGACCGCCGGGTGGCCGCGGCTTCCACGTGATCGCGCCTCTCGCGGGCCGCGCCGCGCGCCCGACGATCGTCGCGCCCTCGCTGCGCTTCGCGCGCCAGCTGCGCGCGCGGCTGGACGGGATCGGGCTGCGCCGGGCGAACTACATCGCCGGCGGCGACGGCCTGGATCAGCGCAGCGACCTCGGCGGGCTGAACCTCTCGCGCGTGCCGAAGGCGTTCGTCGAGCTGGGCAACATGCGCAACGCGGCCGAGGCGCGGCTGCTGCGCCGCGGCGCCCAGCGCGACCGCTACGCGATCGCGCTGGCGCGGGCGATCCGCAGGACGCTCGTCCGCCGGGAAGTGCGTCGGCCGCCGGAGCGAGATCAGGCACCGCAGGAGTTTGCCGCGCCACGTCTGCACAGCTAGGTTTGTGCTGTGCTGGCACGCGCTATCCGCAGGGCCGAACCGGTTTCGATCCGGCGAAGCGATGCTGCGCGGCCCGCGCCCGCCGACCCGCCGGCGCTCGGAGTCGCCACGGCAACCGGGCGGCGCGGCAGCGACATGCTCGACCGCGCGCTCGCGGACGGCGTCGCCGGCCGCTCCGCGAGCGACCCGATCGACCCGGCCCCGCGCGTCGGTTCCCCGGTGCTGCAGCGCTACGTCGTCAAGGCCGCGCTGGTCGAGAAGCCCGCCCCGCAGTTCGAAGCGCAGGAGATGCAGAACACCGGCAAATTCCGTGATGCCAACGGCGACGCCATGGTGACACCTGGCCAGGCCGGGACACAGCTGCGCGTGTCGGAGGACGGCAAGATGGCGATCGAGGACACCGACCTGAGCCTCCGTCAGCCGAAGGTCTTCTATGCCACGAGCGGCGTCATGTCGAGCTCCAACGAGAAGCTCCGCGCGAAGAACTCCGAGTACGAGCTCTACAAGGCGCAGACCGACGCGATCAGGGTCGACAACCAGGCCGCTGCGAAGACCCTGAAGCTGAACAAGATCATGGCTCGGCGGCGCGTGACCGGCGTGGCTCTGCCAAGCAACCTCCACCCCAAGGGGACCAAGGGGACCAAGCTGAAAGCGAAGCGTCGGACAGGGGCCGATGAAGGCCTCGGGCTGACGGTTGCGAACGTGTGCGGCACCGTCGCGAACAACATCGTGCGCCGGGACGTTGCCACCGTCGTGCCCGCTCTGAACGTGGCGCTCGGCATGACGAGTACCGGAAGCACGGAGTACAAGGCAGCACGAGCGTTCGTGGACCTCGCCGTGAGCCTTGTCCAAGCGCAGGCCAACATCAACGACCCGACCACCGGCGCGGCCGTCGGCCAGATCACCCGGGCGTACATGAACCTGATGTTCAATCAACCACTTGTAGCGGCGGGAATCGCGCAGCAGCTCGGCGTCAACGTGTTCGCCGATCCCATGGTGGGGCAGGCATTCGGGTCGCTCACGCTGGGCACCGAGAACGCGCACGGAACCCTGGACTATGCGGTTGCCAACCAGGCGAATGCCCAGCTTCGCCAGACCTTGACCGACACGCCCCTCACGCTGTCGGGGAAGACGCGAGACATCTGGGGAAGTCATTACGGTGCGGTCGTCGCCACCAGCGCCGGCAACAAGGTGACCTTCGAGAACTATGCGCGGTCGCACGAGGAAGGGCAGCTCGGCGGGGGCGACGACCCGATCTACTACTTCCAGATGTACGGCCCGGCCAGCAATACGGCGCAGACGTGGCACAGCCAGTGGACGACGGGCGCGAACCCGGTGATCAACCCGATCACCCTCGTCTACGGCTGACGCGCCGCGACCGGAACCGCTCGTCACGGCGGTTGCAGGCGCGAGCCCATCCGGACGGCGCAAGCGCTCGGCGAGCCGGGCCAGGAGTTCCCGGCCTGCCGCCGGCGACCATCCGGCACGACCAGGGGGCAGCGGCGGACCGCCGCTCAGAAACGGTAGCCGCGCTCGACCGCGTGGCGCTCGAGCGCCAGCTCGCACAACCGCTCGACGAGCACGGGGTAGGGCACGCCGCTGGCGTCCCAGAGCTTCGCGTAGACGCTCGTCGGCGTGAAGCCGGGCATCGTGTTGAGCTCGTTGAGCAGCACCTGCTCGCCCTCGACGAAGAAGTCCGCGCGGGCCAGGCCCGAGCAGCCGAAGCGGCCGAACGCCTCGACCGCCATCGCCTGCAGGCGCTCGCGCGCGGCGTCGGAGATCTGCGCCGGCACGCGCAGCTGCATGCCGCCGGGCTCGTACTTGGCGGCGTAGTCGTACCAGTCGGCGGTGATCACGATCTCGCCCGGCTCTGAGGCCTGGGCGGCGCGGGCCGAGCCGAGCACCGAGCACTCGACCTCGGCCCCCGTGCTCATCGCCTCGACGATCACGCTCGGGTCGTGGACGAACGCCGCGTCGAGCGCGTCGCCGAGCTGCTCGGCGGCCGCGACCTTCGCGATCCCGACCGACGAGCCGAGCCGAGCCGGCTTGACGAACACCGGCAGCCCGAGCGCCGCCAGCTGCGCGAGGACGGCGTCGCGATCGTCCGCCCAGCGCGCCGCGCCGACGCCCGCGTAGGCGACCTGCGCGATCTGCGCCTGCGCCATCAGGTCCTTGGCGACGACCTTGTCCAGGCAGACCGCCGACGCCAGCACGCCCGAGCCGACGTACGGCACGTCGAGCAGCTCGAGCAGGCCCTGGACCGTGCCGTCCTCGCCGAACGGCCCGTGCAGGACCGGGAAGGCGACATCGGCGCCGAGCAGGCCGCGGCCCGGCGTGAGCGCCAGCTCCTCGCCGCCGCAGACCCACGTGCCGGCGCGCTCCAGCGTGACCCGCACGACCTCGTGCCCGGCCTCGGCGAGCCCCGCCGCGACGCCCTCGCCGCTGGCCAGCGAGACCTCGTGCTCCGACGAGCGCCCGCCGCTCAGCACGGCGACGCGCATCAGGGCGCCGGCGTCGTCGTGGTGGTGGTCGGCGGGGTCGTCGTCGTCTCCGTGCCGGGCTCGGGGTTCAGCTGCGAGTCGTCGAAACGCCCGACGGTGATCGTCACGGTCGAACCGCGCTCGACCTTGTCGCCGCCGGCCGCGGGCGACTGCTCCTGCACGCGCCCGTCCTTGGTCGGCGAGTCGACGGCGACCTCCTCGACGGCGACCTCGAAGCCGCGGCCGGACAAGAGCTTCGTCGCGAGGTTCTGCGAGCGCCCGGCGACGTCCGGCACGGCGATGAGCTTGGGCTCGATCGCGACGCTCAGCGTCACCGTGCCGCCGCGCGTCAGCGTGCCCCGCGCCGGCTTCTGGGCGAGCACCGTGCCAGGATCGGCCTCGACGTCCTCCTTCTCCTGCACGACGACGCGGAAGGCGTCCAGCGCCGTGCGCGCCTCGTCCTCGGTCTTGCCGACGACGTCGGGCACGGGCAGCTGCTCGGGCCCGGAGGAGACCTCGATCGTGACGACCTTGCCGCGCTCGTACAGCACGGGGTCGGGCGTCTGCGACACGACCCGGTTGATCCTCACGCTGTCGGACGCGACCCGCACCTCCTCGACCTTGAAGCCCGCCGCGACGAGCTTGCGGCGCGCCTCGTTGCGGCCGTCGCCGACGACCTCGGGCACGTCGACGAGCGACGGGCCGTCGGAGACGTTGATCGTCACGCGCGCGCCCTCGTCGGCGCTCGTGCCGCCCTGCGGGTCCTGACCGATGACGGTGTTGCGCGGCTTGTCGGAGTTGTCGCGCACCGGCACGACCTCGAAGCCCTCGTTCTGCAGGCGCTGCGTCGCGACCGAGATCGAGCTGCCGACGACGTTGGGGACCTGCACGCGCTGGGGCGTGAGGACCGACACGAGCAGCAGCGTCAGGCCGACGAGCGCGAGCGCCCCGGCCAGCACCCACGGCCAGCGCTTGCGGCCCCGGGCGCGCTGCGGCGCCACCGGCGCCGGCGCGGCGACGACCTCGCGCTCGCGCGCGGCGGCCTGCGGCCGCGCCGGGTAGACGCCGGTGAGCGGCGGGGCGGGACCGGTCGGAGCGGGCCCTGCGGACAGGCCACCGGCAGCGGCGGCCGGCAGCGCGGCGGCGGCGGCGTCGGCGGCGGCGATCGCCGACTTGGAGGGGATCCGCGAAGCGGCGGCCTCGAGCGCGGCGATGAACTCGTCGGCGTCGGCGAAGCGCTCCTGCGGGTCCTTCATCAGCGCGCGCAGCACGACGGACTCGAGCTCGGGCGTGACCGCGCCGTTGAGCAGGCTCGGCGCGACCGGCGCCTCGTTGACCTGCTTGAGCGCGATCGTCACGGCGGAGTCGGCCTCGAACGGGACCTTCCCGGTCAGCAGCTCGTAGAGGATGATCCCGATCGAGTAGAGGTCCGAGCGGGCGTTGACGGCGTGGCCCTGGGCCTGCTCGGGCGAGAGGTACTGCGCGGTGCCCATGATCGAGCCGGTCTGCGTCATGTCCGACGCGCCGGCGCGGGCGATGCCGAAGTCGGTGACCTTCGCGCGGCCCTCGTCGTCGACGATGACGTTCTGCGGCTTGAAGTCGCGGTGGATGACGCCGCGGCGGTGGGCGAAGCGCGCAGCGCGCAGGATCTGCACCGTGAGGTCGACCGCGCGGGCCGGCTCGAGCGGGGTGGGCGGGTCGGTCGCGGTGACGATCTGCTTGAGCGTCTGCCCGGCGACATACTCCATCGCGATGTATGACGTGCCGTCCCACTCGCCGCGGTCGTACACGGCGACGAGGTGCTGGTGCTGCAGGCCGGCGGCCGACGAGGCCTCGCGCTTGAAGCGCTCGACGAACTCCTCGTCGGCGGCGAAGCGCTCGTGCAGGATCTTCAGCGCGACCTTGCGCCCGAGCTGCAGGTCGGTCGCGCAGTAGACCTCGGCCATCCCGCCCGAGCCGAGGTGGGCGATGACCTGGTAGCGCTCGTCGATGACGGCGTCCTGCTCGATCCCGCCTCTCATCGCAGCAGCTCCTGCATGACCCGCTTGGCGATCGGCGCCGCGACGACGCCGCCCTGGCCGCCGACGACGTTCTCCAGCGTCACGGCGATCGCGACCTTCGGCTGCGAGCGCGGCGCGAAGCCGACGAACCACGGCTGGTTGATGTCACGCGCGATGTTCAGCTCGGCGGTGCCGGTCTTGCCGGCCACCTCGATGCCCTCCAGCGCCGCCGCCGTGCCGGTGCCCTCGCGCACGACGTTGGCCATCATCTGCGTGAGCTGCTCGGCGCTCTTGGCCGACATCACGCGCTGCTCCTCCTCGGGCTCGATCCGCTCGACCGTGCGCCCGTCCTGGTCGACGATCCGGCTCGTGATCTGCGGCTGCATCCGCATGCCGCCGTTGGCGACCGTCGCGACGACCGTCGCCATCTGCAACGGCGTCACGCGCAGGCGCTCCTGGCCGATCGCGACGCGACCGATGTCGACGCTGCCGGAGTCCGCCGAGATCACGCGCTGGCGCTTGGTGTCGAACACGCCGCTGGGGTTCATCTGCGCATCGGGATAGTCCAGCGGCAGGTCCGCGCCGAAGCCGAAGCGCTGCATGTACTCCGCGACCCGTTCACGGCCGAGCTTCTCGGCGACCTGCGCCCAGACCGTGTTGACAGAGTTCGTGAGGGCGGTGGTCAGGGTGATCGAGCCGAATTGCTTGTCGGAGAAGTTCTTCAGCGGTACACCGGAGACGATGATCGGTGACTTGCCGGACACCTGCGACTCGGGCGTGAACCTGCCGCTGTCGAGCGCCGCGGCGGCGGTCACGACCTTCATCGTCGAGCCCGGCACGTAGCCGGCCTGCGTCGCGCGGTTGAACAGCGGCGAGTTGTCCTGGCGCGACAGCCGCGCGTAGACGCCGCTGCGGCGCAGATCGCCGGGGTCGTAGCCCGGCGTGCTCGCCATGACGCGGACCTTGCCGGTCGCCGGCTCGATCGCGACGACCGAGCCGCGACGGTCGCCGAGGGCGTCGAGCGCGGCCTGCTGGGCGCGCGGGTCGAGGTTCGTGATGACGTTGTCGCCGACCTTGCGCTCGCCGCTGAGGTCGTCCACGATCGACGTGATCTCGTCCTTCTCGCCGGCGAGCGCGTCGTTGCGCGAGCGCTCCAGCCCGGCGCGGCCGATCGTCAGGCCGTAGTCGTAGCCGAGCACGTGCGAGAAGCGCTGCGCGCCCGCCGGGTAGCGGCGCGAGTAGAGCCCGTCCTCGTCCTGCCGGGAACGGGCGAGCAGGGAGCCGTCACGCGCCCGGATGACGCCGCGCCTGACCTGCGCCTGCTCGATCTGGGGGCGCTTGTTGAGCGCGTTGTCGCGGTAGTCGTCGGCCTTGATGACGGCGTTGTAGCTCGTCATCGCGGCCAGCGCGGCGAACAGCACGAGCACGACGCCGAAGAGCTTGAGGATCGGTGCGTTCACGAGACGGCCTCGCGTCTGGCGCGGTCGGATACGAGCAGCAGCAGGGCCAGCAGGATGAAGTTCGCGACGATCGACGAGCCGCCGTAGGAGACGAACGGCAGGGTCACGCCGGTCAGCGGGATGAGCTTCGTGACGCCGCCGACGATGACGAAGACCTGCAGCGCCAGCACCGCGGTCAGGCCGACGGCCAGCAGCTTGGAGAACGAGTCCGTCGCGAGCATCGCGGTCTTGAAGCCGCGCTCGACGATCAGCAGGTACACGAGCAGCACCGCGACGGCGCCCAGCAGCCCGAGCTCGTCGGTGATGACGGCGTAGATGAAGTCCGTGTGCGCGGCGGGCAGGATCGGCGGGTTGTCCCCGAGCTGGATGATCGCCTGGCCGAAGCCCTGGCCGAAGAATCCGCCGTCGGCCTGGGAGAAGATCGACTGCGCGATCTGGTAGCTGCCGCCGATCTCGCGGTCGTAGAGCTCGGGGTCGAACGGGTGCAGCCAGGCGTCGACGCGGCTCTCGATCGTCGGCCGGATCGCGTAGAGCACGCGCGCGCCGAGCGCGAACAGGCCGAGGCCGATCAGCACGAACGAGATCCGGTTCGTCGCGACGTAGACGAGCGCCAGGAAGCCGCCGAAGAACATCAGCGACGAGCCGAGGTCCTGGATCACGAACAGCAGCGCCATCGCCGTGCCCCAGACCGCGAGCAGCGGGCCGAGGTGCTTCAGCGGCGGGAACGTGATGCCGGCGAAGCGGCGCGCGCCGATGACGAGCACCTGGCGTGTGTCGCGCAGGTAGGACGCGAGGAAGATGACGATCGCGATCTTCGCCAGCTCCGCGGGCTGGAACGCGATCGGGCCCATGCTGAAGGAGAGGTAGGCGCCGTTGACGGGGCTGCCCAGGCGCGGCAGCAGCAGCAGCAGGATGCCGCCGGTCGCGATCAGATAGCGGTAGCGCTCGAGCACGCGGTGATCGCGGCGCAGCGCGATGATCGTCGCGGTGAAGAAGATCAGCCCGACGACGAACCACTGCGCCTGCTCGCGCGCGAACTCCTCGTCGAGGCGATAGAGCATCACCAGGCCGAAGCAGGCGAGCACGGCGACGAGCGGGAAGATGTACGGGTCGGCGTCGGGCAGCGTCATGCGCAGGACGAGGTGCGCGGCGAGGCAGAGCGCGAGGAAGATCGCGCCATAGGTGAGCGACAGGTCGTTGAGCAGCTCGTCGCGCTGGATGAAGACCGCCGCGAAGCCGGCGGTCACGAGCAGCGTCGCGGGGATCAGCGCGAACAGCTCGCGGTTGCGGGCGCTCACGATGCGATGCGGCCGCGCTCGAGCTCGCGGACGAGATCGGACGCGTCGTCGTGCGAGCGCAGGGTGTGGTCGACGAGCTGCTTGCGGCGGGCGGACGGCAGCGTCTGCACCGGGACGCTGGACTCGTAGTTGACCTTGTAGAGGTCGATCCCGGCAGGCAGCGAGTAGGGCAGTCCGCGGTACAGCGTCACGAAGCCCTGCTCGTTGGTCCCGACGAAGAAGACCGCCTGGTTGGCGCTGTAGGCGCCGAAGCCGAGCGGGATCGCGATCAGGGCGAGGATCGCGAAGACCTTCGCGAGGCGGCGCGCGCGACGGCCGCGCCCGGACCGCTCCTGCGACGGCGCGGGCGCGCTGGGACGCAGGCGGCGGCTCGTCTGGCTGTCCTCGGTGCGCGGCGTCGCGGCGCTCGCGACCGCGGCTGAGGTGGCTGCCGGGGCGGCGGCGGGCGGCGCCTCGTGCGCCACGGCGACCTGCAGGTCGGCGGTCGTCAGCGCGCCGCTGCCGCCCGCCGACGTGGGCTGCTCGAGCGCGGCGTCGGAGCCACCGCCGATCTCCTCGAGGCGAAAGAGGACCACGGTGATGTTGTCGCGCCCGCCGGCCTCGTTGGCGGCGTCGACCAGCGCGCGGCCGCCGTCGCGCAGGGAGGTGGCGGCGCGCATGATCTCCGCGACGCGCGCCTCGGCGACCATCGACGTCAGGCCGTCGCTGCACAGCAGGTAGACGTCGCCCGCAGCGCCGCGCCAGGACGACGTGTCGACGAGCACGTCGGGCTCGGGCCCGAGCGCGCGGGTGATGATCGAGCGCTGCGGGTGCTCGTCGGCCTCCTGCGCGGTGAGCTGGCCGCGGCGGCGCATCTCCTCGACGAGCGAGTGGTCCTCGGTCAGCCGCTCGAACTCGCCGCCGCGCAGCCGGTAGGCGCGCGAGTCGCCGACGTGGGCGATCGCGACGTCGTGCTCGCCGACGTGCGCCGCCGTGATCGTCGTGCCCATGCCGGCGCGCTCCTCGCTGGCCTGCGACATCTCGTGGATGCGGGCGTTGGCCTCCAGCACGCGCGCGGCGAGCAGCTCCTCGCCGCTGCCGCCGTCGTCGCCGAGGCCGCGCTCGAACACCTCGACGGCGACCCGCGAGGCGACCTCGCCGGCCTGCGCGCCGCCCATCCCGTCGGCGACGACGAAGACCGGCGAACGCGCGTAGTAGGAGTCCTCGTTCGCGCGCCGGGCGCGGCCGGTGTCGGAGTGCGAGAAGTGATCGGTGGCGACGCGGAGCATGGGGTCAGTCGTCGTAGGTGAACGTCGAGTCGCCGATCCGGACGCGGTCGCCGGCGTGCAGCGGGCGCGGGCCGCGCAGCAGCTCGTCGTTGAGGTACGTGCCGTTCGTCGAGCCGCAGTCCTCGATCACGAGGATCGCGCCCTGGCGCGTGAGCGTCGCGTGGCGCGACGAGGCGAACGGGTCCTCGAGCTGGATCTCGACGTCGCCGCGGCCGAGCGTCGCCCCCTCGCCGACGTCGTAGGCCATGCCGCGCGAGAGCCCCGGCACCGATTCGACGACGAGTCGCGGCGCCACGTCGGCGGCGCCGCCGAGCACGTTGAGGCTCGACGCCGGATGCATCCCGGTCGCATCCGCCGCGACGGGCGCGCGGGCGCCGCCGAACGCCCCGCGGCGCAGATCCTTCAGCGCGCTGCGCGAGACCCACAGCAAGAAGAGGTAGAGGACCGCCAGGAAGGCGAACTTCAGACCGACGGAAACCGGTTCGAGCATTCGAGACCTGAGCCTAGATGGTTGTCGGCGCTACGAGCGCGATCAGTCGAGCTCGAACGTGATCGCCGCGGTGCCGAGCGCGATCCGGTCGCCGGCCTGGAGCTGCGCGGTGCCCTCGATCCGGTGGCCGTTGAGGACGACGCCG
Source organism: Solirubrobacterales bacterium (assembly GCA_038255395.1). Classification (GTDB taxonomy): domain Bacteria; phylum Actinomycetota; class Thermoleophilia; order Solirubrobacterales; family Solirubrobacteraceae; genus CADCVQ01. The sequence goes on along the minus strand of JBBSLI010000007.1, from coordinate 118,573 downwards.
TTGGTCGATCCGAGGTCGGCGATCGTCCACGTTCCAGCGGCTGCGGGCAGCACTTCGGCGTGGCGCCGCGAGACGTTGGCGTCGGCGAGCACGATGTCGCACTCGCGGCTGCGTCCGACGACCGCGCCGCCGGGCGGGATCACGTGGCGGCGCCCCTCGGCCAGCAGCAGCGCGCGCGTCGGACGCGTGCCCTGGAGTTCCTCGACCGGCTCGCGCAGCCGGCCGGCGGTCGAGTAGATCATCGTGTTGCCGTGGTCGGCCTGCTCGGGCTCGGGCACGTCCGGGTCCCGGGAGGGGCGCACGAGCCGGGCCTGGATGCCGAACTCGCCGAGCGCCAGGCGATCGTCGGTGCGAAACTCGATCTGCGGGCGCGAGGGCAGCGCCAGGCGCTCCGTGCGCGCGTGCTCGAGCAGATACGCGCTCAGCTCCTCGATCAGCGAATCCTCGACGCCCTCCAAGCGCGTGCGATCGTCCGGCGACAACCAGACGATGTACTCGTTGGGAACGTACGTCCGCGAGACCGAGATGGTCTTGTGCTCGTCCATCTCGCGGGCGAGCTTGCGGGCGATCTCGACCGGCCGCACCTCGGACCTGAAGACGCGCCCGAAGGTGCCCTCGACGAGGTCGGTGAGCTTGGCCTCGAGGTTGCGAAGGACGCTCATGCCTGGGGTTCATGCTACGCGGGAGCGCCGGCCCGTCTCGCTATGTCCGCCCGCGGATGGCGCGGGCGGCGACCGCGATCAGGCCTCCGGCGAGCGCGCCGAGGACGAGGCCGCGCGGCGGATCGAGCACGAGCGCCTCCGACAGCGCCTGTGTCGCGGCGGCCAGCGCGGCCGCCCAGCCGGTCACCGCGACGATGTCCAGCGCCGCCGAACGACCGCGTACGAGCACCGGCAGCAGGATCGACGCGAGCGCCCACAGCACGACGAGGCCGGGCGCGGCGCCGGCCAGCATCGGCCACAGCGCGTCCTGCAGCGCGTCGACGGCCGAGCCCTCCCACGCCGTCCGCGGCAGCACATCGGGGGCGCGGCCGAGCATCAGCCTGTCGGAGGTCAGCAACTCGCCGAGCGCCAGCCACCAGCCGCCGAGGCCGCCGAGCGCGGCTCGCACCTGCCAGCGCTCGGACTGGCCCGCGAGCGCGGGCCAGGCGCCCGCGAGGCCGATCAGGCCCAGCGCGGGCGCGACGGCGGGCAGCGACCAGGCGCTCCCGCGCCGCAGCAGCAGCGGTGCCACGGGGACGGCGGCGAGCGCGACGATCAGCGCGACGCCCGGCAGCGAGACGGCAACCCAGGCGAGCAGCGCGGCGGCGGCGGCGAGCCAGCCCAGCCGCGGCAGCAGGAACACCGTCACGGCGGCAAGGGCGGCGCCGGCAGCGGGCTCGAGCGGCGGCTGCGGGCCGAGCGTGGCGAGGGCGGCGGCGCCCAACGCGGCCGCGGCCGCGGCGGCCAGCAGGCGCGGCGGCAGGCCGGCGAGCGGGCGGCGGGCGGGCTCGTCGTCGCGGTCGTCGCGCTCGTCGTGGCGGCGCGCTCGCGCGTGGCTCTGCGGCGGCGCGGGCTCGGGCTCGGCGCGCAGCCGCCGGGATGGCCGCGCAGCGCGCAGCTCCCGGCGCCGCGTGCGCGTCAGCGCTCGCGTCGGCAGCGCCAACGTGTCCAGCGCCCCGCCCGCGATCGGGCCCGGCACGTCGTCGACCGCGTCGACGGAGTCCTCGAGCGCACGCCGCAGCGCGCCCAGGCCGGTGCGCGCGCCCGGGTCGATCGCGACCGCGGCGTCGATCGCGCGGCACAGCGCCACCGGCAGGTCGCGGCGCACGCGCCCCAGCGGCGGCAGCCGCATGCCCACGCGGCGCGCGGTCGCGGCCGGGTTGCCGGCCCGCACCGGGTTGACGCCCGCGAGCGCCTCGTAGAGCACGACGCCGAGCGCGTAGACGTCGGCGGCGCCGGTGATCTTCTCGCCGCGCGACTGCTCCGGCGCCATGTAGGCGAGCGTGCCGATGATGTCGCCCGTCCGCGTGAGGACGTCGTGATCGGCCATGCGGGCGATCCCGAAGTCCGTCAGCTTCGCCGTCGGCAGGCCCTCGTCGACGTCCGGGCAGATGATGTTCGACGGCTTGACGTCGCGGTGGATGACCTTGCGCGCGTGCGCATGCGAGAGCGCGCCGCAGAGGGTGGCGCCCATCAGCAGCACGTCGCGGTCCGACAGCTCACCGGTGCGCAGCAACTCTGCCAGCGTCGGGCCGTCGACGAGCTCGGAGACGAGGTAGACGGCGTCTTCGTCGCGGCCGGATTCGTACAGCGCCACGATCCCCGCATGCGAGAGCCGCGCGGCCGCCAGCGCCTCGCGCTCGCCGCGGCCTTCGGGGTCGTGCTCGATCGCGATCCGCTTGACGGCGACGTCGCGCTCGAGGTGCTCGTCGCGGGCGCGGTAGACGACGCCCATCCCGCCGGCGCCCAGCCGGGGGCCCAGCCGGTAACGGCCGAGCACGACCTGGCCCGGGGGGGCCGCTGCGGAGCTGTGCGCGTGGGGCACCGGCTCTGAGTTCGGCGTGGGGGTCGTCGGGTCCTCGGCTATGAAGGCAGGAAAGTTGCCGTTGGCGGCAAAGTTGCAGCGTACGCCCCGTCGCGCCCCGCGCGGCATACTGAGTGTTCCGCCGGCTTTCGGCAAGGAGCGGACCCCTGTCTTTCTTCGACGACGATGAGCCACGCACGACCCGCACGCGGCCCCGTAGCCCCGCACCTGCGGTGATCGGGCCGCCGTCGGATCCCCAGCAGCTGATCGTGCGGCGCGTTGCCGCGCTGGTCGTCGGCGTGCTCGTGCTCGTGCTGCTCGTGCTGCTCGTCAACGGCTGCCTCAACAGCCGCCAGGAGCAGGCGCTGAAGAACTATAACCGCGACGTGTCGACCGTCATCCGTGACGCCGACGCCAACGCGGACGCCTTCTACGACACGCTCAGCGGCGGCGACCAGCCCTCCACCGACGTCCAGTCCGAGATCAACCAGCTGCGCTTCCGCGCCCAGGCGCTGACGAAGCAGGCCGAGGGGATCGACGTCCCCGGCGACATGCGCCCGGCCCACCGCAACGTGCTGCTGGCGCTGTCGCTGCTGCAGGAGGCGATCGGCAAGGTCGCCGAGAAGCTCCCCGCCGCGCTGTCGGACGACTCGGCGACGGCCGTGCCCGCGGTGCGCTCGATCGCCGGCGAGATCCAGGCCTTCGACGCCGCCAACGTCGTCTACAACCGCCGCGGCGCGGCGCTCATCAAGCAGGTGCTCGACGACAACGAGATCGGCGGCCAGACGATCCAGAACGCGAGCTTCGTGCAGAACTACGGCTGGCTGCAGCCCTCGACGGTCGCGCGCCGGATCAACTCCGATGCCGGCCGCGGCGCCGGCGACGCGGGCACGACCGAGCCCGCGCCGGGCCTGCACGGCCACGGCCTGCTCGGCGTCAGCGTCGGCAGCCTGACGCTGACGGCGGGGCAGGCGAACCGGATCCCGGCATCGTCGAACGTCACGTTCTCCGTCAAGGTCGCCAACCAGGGCGACAACGCCGAGACCGACGTGCGCGTGCGCGTGCGGATCCGCGGCGCCGGCGACCCGATCTCGGTGCAGAAGGTCATCGACCAGACGATGGCCAAGACCGAGACGACGGTCTCGATCCCGCTCGGCGAGGCGCCGCCGATCGGGCAGGCGGTGACGCTCACGGTCGAGGTGCTGAAGGTCGGCGGCGAGGAGAACGTCACCAACAACACCGCCACCTACCCGGCGCTCTTCGTTCGCAGCTGAGCCCGGGCCCGCGCTACCGTTGGGCGCGCATGGGTGCCGAGCTGAGCTCCACGGTGGGCATCGTCGCGCTGGCCGCCACCGCGGCCGCCGTCGTCGCGCTCGCCGTCGTCGCGATCCTCTACCGCCAGGTGCGCCGCCTGCGCGCCGATCAGCGCGTCGTGCTCGGCGAGCAGGCCGCCACCGACCTCGTCGGCCACGCGGCGGCGCTCGATGCCGGCTTCAGGACGCTGCACGACTACGTGACGGACGTCGCCGAGCGCCTCGATGGGCGCATGGGCGTCGCCGAGGGCCGGCTCGACGGCGCGATCTCGCACTGCGGGCTGATCCGCTACGACGCCTACAACGAGATGTCGGGCCGCCAGTCGACCTCGATCGCGCTGCTCGACAGCGCGCGCAACGGCGTCGTCCTGTCCTCGATCCACCACCGCGACCAGGCGCGGCTGTACGCCAAGCAGGTCGCGGCGGGCAAGGGCGAGCTGAAGCTCTCGCCCGAGGAAGAGGAAGCGCTGCGCCTCGCGATGAAGTCCTGATGCGGCTCGGCTACCTCGGGCCTGCGGGAACGTTCTCGGAGGAGGCGGCGCGCACCGCGAGCGACGCCGGCGACGCCGAGCTCGTCGGCCTGCCGACCGTACGCGACACGATCCTCGCCGTCCACGACGGCGACGTCGACCGCGCGATCGTGCCGATCGAGAACTCCGTCGAGGGACCGATCGCGATCACGCTCGACACGCTCGCCGACGACGGCAACGATGTCGCGATCGTCGGCGAGCTCGTGCTCGCGGTCTCCCAGCACCTGATCGCCGCCGCGCCGCTGCAGCTGGCAGCGATCGAACGCGTCCTGTCGCACCCACAGGCGATCTCGCAGTGCGCGCGCTATCTGCGCGAGAACCTGCCCGGCGCGGTCGTCGAGGCGACGGCGTCGACCGCCGAGGCGGCGCAGATCGTCGCCCGCCAGGAGGCCCCGTGGGCGGCGCTCGGCACGCTGCGCGCGGCCGAGCTCTACGGCGCGACGGTGCTCGCCGAGGCCGTCGAGGACGAGGCCGGCAACGCGACGCGCTTCGTCTGGCTCGCGCGCCGCGCGGCCGCGGCGGCACCCGCCGAGGGCGTGGCGGCGAAGACGTCGCTCGCGTTCTGGGGCTCGGGCGACGACAGCCCCGGCTGGCTCGTGCGCTGCCTGTCGGAGTTCGCCTTCCGCGGCGTCAACCTCTCGAAGATCGAGTCGCGCCCGCTGCGCGCCAGGCTCGGCCACTACCGCTTCTTCGTGGACTGTCACGGCGCCGCCACCGATGCGCCCGTCGCAGAGGCCGTCGCCGGGCTGCGCAAGCACTGCGAACAGGTCAGGATCCTCGGCTCCTACGTCGCCGCCGGGTCGCGTGATTAGTGGCTGGTCCTATGAATCCGCTTGCTCGTGAGCGGTCGATCCACGAGTGAGCGGATTCACAGGATGGGCCACTAGACTTTCGCGCTGACACATGGCGACCCAGTCCGTGCCACCAGGGCCAGGGGGGTTCGCGCCGCATCCGGAGCACCGGCGGCGCGGACGTGAGTCTGGCCGTGTGCTCGTCCTGAACGCCACGTATGAGCCGATCAACGTCTGCACGGTTCGGCGGGCCGCCGTGCTGCTGCTCAAGGAGAAGGCGGAGATCATCGAGCACTCGCAATATGAGCTGCGCTCGGAGACCGCCACGATGCCGCGGCCGGTCGTGATCCGCCTCGTGACGTTCGTCAAGGTCCCGCGCGACACGCACCGGCGCAAGATCACCCGCCGCGCGGTCTTCGCACGCGACGGCTGGACGTGCCAGTACTGCGGCGTGCGCACGAACCTGACCGTCGACCACGTCATCCCGCGTTCCAAGGGCGGCACCTCGACGTGGGACAACATCGTCGCTTCGTGCGCCCCCTGCAACCGCCGCAAGGGCGACTCGCTGCCGCAGAAGATCGGCATGCACCCGCGCCACCCGCCGCGCGTGCCGCACCCGCAGGTCTTCATCCACGTCGCCAGCCCGACGATCCCGTCGGCCTGGAAGCAGTGGCTGCCCGAAGCGGCCTGACCCGCTGACGTGCCGCGCCCCGCGAGCGCCAACGTCCGCGGCGGCGGGCCTTCGGTGCAGCGCACCTCGGCAGACCTGAAACGCGCGAAGGGCGCCGCGTCGACGGCGCCCTTCGCAACTTCTGACTGGACTTCTAGCCCGACCCAGACCTTCTGTCTGACTGCCGTGGGACCAATCCGGCATCTGGCTCGGGGGTGGCCCGGTTTGGATTCGCTGGTCTAGCCAGCCTCCCGACCTAGCGGCCGAGCACCTCCAGGGTCCCGCAAGAACTTGAGCTGATTCGGACCACCTCCTTTCTCTGGTCAGAAAATCGTAGCGGACCGAAGCGACGTTCTACACCCCCCTGGGCGATCAGCCGGCGCCCTCGCCCTCGCCGGGATCGTCGACCTGCGGTTCGACCCCGTCGCCGGCGGGATCGGGCGGCGCCCCGTCAGCCGGCGGTTCGGCGGCGATGTCCTCGCCGTTGCCGTTCGCCGTCTCGACGATCAGCGCGACCGCGGAGACGAGGTCGTCCTCCTTCATGTTCATCAGCCGCACGCCCTGGGCGAGGCGCCCGTAGCGGCTGATCCCGCGCACGGCGGTGCGCTGCACCATGCCGCTCTGGGAGATGAAGACGAGCTCCTCGTGCTCGCGCACGACGAGCGCGCCGGCGAGCGCGCCCTTGGCGTCGGTGAGCTTGATCGTGCCGACGCCCATCGCCCCGCGCTTGGTCTTGCGGTACTCGGCGATCGAGGTGCGCTTGCCGTAGCCGTTCTCGGTCACCACGAGCAGCTCCTGGTCGTCGCGCGCGACGTCCATCACGAGCACCTCGTTGTCGGGCTGGTCGACGTTCATGCCGCGCACGCCCGACGTGTCGCGCCCCATCGCCCGCACGTCGGACTCGTTGAAGCGCACGGCCTGGCCCTTGCGCGAGACGATCAGGATGTCGTCGTCGCCGCTCGTCCGGCGCACGCTGACGAGCTCGTCGTCGTCGCGGATGTTGATCGCGATGATCCCGTCGGCCTTGATCGGCGTGTTGTAGGCCATCAGCTCGGTCTTCTTCACGACGCCGCGCTTGGTCGCGAAGATCACGTAGCGGCCCTCGGTGAAGTCGCGCGTGGACAGGACCGACTGGACGCGCTCCCTGTCGCGCAGCGGCAGCACGTTGACGAGCGCGCGGCCCTTCGCCGTGCGCGACGCCTCCGGCAGCTCGTAGACCTTCGAGCGGTAGACCTTGCCGCGGTTGGAGAAGAACAGCAGGTAGTCGTGCGACGACGTCACGAAGAGGTGCTCGATGAAGTCGCCGTCCTTCATGTCCATCCCGGTCACGCCGCGGCCGCCACGTTGCTGGGCGCGGTAGGTCGTCAGCGGCAGCGACTTGATGTAGCCCGACTTCGTGATCGTGATGACCATCTGCTGCTCGGGGATCAGGTCCTCGATCCCGATCTCGTCCTCGGAGTCGGTGATCAGCGTGCGCCGCTCGTCGCCGAAGCGCTCGGCGATCTCCTCGAGCTCCTCGCGCACGATCTCGTAGACGCGCGCCTCGCTGCCGAGGATCTCGCGCAGCTCGCCGATCCGCTCGACCTTGTCGTCGTGCTCGGTCTTGATCGAGTCGGCCTCCAGCGCCGTGAGCTGCGACAGGCGCAGGTCGAGGATCGCGGAGGCCTGGATCTCGGAGAGCGCGAAGCGCTCGACGAGCTCGTTGCGCGCGCTCTCGCGATCACGCGAGGCGCGGATCAGCTCGATGATCGCGTCGAGGTTGTCGAGCGCGATCAGCAGGCCCTTGAGCACGTGCACACGGCGCTCTAGCACGCGCAGCTCGTGCTTCGTGCGCCGCACGATGATCTCGCGCTGGTGGTGGACGTAGTGCTTGATGACCTCGCGCAGCGCGAGCGTCCGCGGCACGCCGTCGACGAGCGCGACGACGTTGACGCCGAAGGTCGTCTGCAGCGCGGTGTGCTTGTAGAGCTGGTTGAGGACGACCTCGGGGATCTCGTCGCGCTTGAGCGTGATCACGACGCGCATGCCGCCGCGCTCGGAGGAGTGGTCCTCGAGGTCGGCGATGCCGCTGATCTTCTTCTCGCGGACGAGCTCGGCGATCTTCATGACAAGACCGTTCTCGCCGCCCTTCTTCACCGCGTAGGGCAGCTCGGTGACGATCAGCGCCTCGCGGCCGCGGCCGACGTCCTCGGTGTGCGCCTTGCCGCGCACGCGCACGCGCCCGCGGCCGGTCTCGTAGGCGTCGAGGATCCCCTGCCGTCCGAGGATGATGCCGCCGGTCGGGAAGTCCGGGCCGGGCATGTGCTTCATCAGCTCGGTCGTCGCGATCGCCGGGTCGTCGATGAACGCGATGACGGCGGCGACCACCTCGCGCAGGTTGTGCGGCGGGATGTTCGTCGCCATGCCGACGGCGATCCCGGAGGAACCGTTGACGAGCAGGTTGGGGAAGCGCGCCGGGAGCACGACCGGCTCCTGCTTGCGGCCGTCGTAGTTGGGGACGAAGTCGACGGTGTCGGCGTCGAGGTCGCGCAGCATCTCCATCGCCATCCGCTCCAGGCGCGCCTCGGTGTAGCGCATCGCCGCGGGCGGGTCGTCGTCGATCGAGCCGTAGTTGCCCTGGCCGTCGACGAGCTGGTAGCGCATCGAGAACTCCTGCGCGAGCCGCACGAGGGCGTCGTAGATCGCGGAGTCGCCGTGCGGGTGATAGTTGCCCATCACGTCGCCGACGATCGAGGCGCACTTACGGTACGGGCGCGTCGGGCCGAGGCCGTTCTCCGACATCGAGAACAGGACACGGCGGTGAACGGGCTTGAGGCCGTCGCGGACGTCGGGCAGGGCGCGCCCGACGATGACGGACATCGCGTAGTCCAGATACGCGGAGCGCATCTCGTCTTCGAGCGCGCGCGGCTCGACGTTGCCGCCGCCGAGGATGTCGATCGATGACATGTGGCAGTGCTCCTAGACGTCCAGGTTGGCGACGAGGCGGGCGTTGTCCTCGATGAACTGCCGCCGCGGCTCGACCATGTCACCCATGAGCGTCGAGAAGATCAGGTCCGCCTGCGTGGCGTCCTCGATCCCGACCTGCGCGAGCGTGCGGGTGGCGGGGTCCATCGTCGTGTCGCGCAACTGCGCGGCGTTCATCTCGCCGAGGCCCTTGAAGCGCTGCAGCGAGATGCCCTTCTGTGCGACGACGAGGACCGCTTCGCGCAGCGCCTGGTAGGAGAGCGCGTCCTCGTTGGCGTCACCGAGCTTGACGGTGAAGGGTGCCCGGCCGGCCAGCTCGACGAGCTGGCCGTGCACGCGCGAGAAGTTGCGGAAGTCCTGGCTGTCGAACAGGCGCCGCGGGATCGGCAGCACGCGCGCCAGTCCGGTCTTCGGCTCGACCGCGCGGACGGTGATCGTCACCTCGTCCTGGCTCACGAGCGAGGTCTCGTAGGGCGCGTTCTCGATCCCGTCGCGCTCGATCAGCTCGATCGCCGCCGCCGCGGTCGAGATCTGCTCGTCGAGCACGCCGGACTCCTCGAGGAAGCCGACGACGTCGGTGGTGTACTCGGCGCGCAGCGTCGAGGCCCAGCCCTCGTACTGCTTGAGCAGCCGCGAGAAGCGCTGCCAGCGCGGCTCTGTGAGCTTGAACTGCGAGCCGTCGCGGTCGAAGACGAACATCTTCTCGAATTTGTCTGAGAGCAGGATCTGCTCGAGCTCGGAGTCCTTCTCCACGTAGCGCTCGCTGGAGCCCTGCTTGAGCTTGTACAGCGGCGGCTTGGCGATGTACACGTAGCCGTGCTCGATCAGCTCGGGCATCTCCCGGAACAGCAGGGTGAGCGCGAGCGTGCGGATGTGCGCGCCGTCGACGTCGGCGTCCGTCATCAGGATGATCTTGTGGTAGCGCGCGTTCTCGATGTTGAACTCGTCGCGCACGCCGGTGCCGATCGCCGTGATGAGCGCCTGGATCTCGGTGTTCTTGAGCACCTTGTCGATGCGGCTCTTCTCGACGTTGAGAATCTTGCCGCGCAGCGGCAGCACGGCCTGCGTGTTGCGGTCGCGGCCCTGCTTCGCCGAGCCGCCGGCGGAGTCGCCCTCGACGATGAACAGCTCGGCCAGCGACGGGTCCTTGACCGAGCAGTCGGCGAGCTTGCCCGGCAGCGTCGAGTTCTCCAGCGCCGACTTGCGCCGCGTCAGGTCGCGCGCCTTGCGCGCTGCGGCGCGCGCCTGCGCCGCCGAGACGGCCTTGCGGATGATCGCGTTGCCCTCGGCGGGGTTCTCCTCGAGGAATTCGGCCAGGCTCGCGTTGACGACGCTCGCGACGAAGCCCTCCATCCCGGGGTTGCCGAGCTTCGTCTTCGTCTGACCCTCGAACTGCGGGTCGGCGAGCTTGGCGGAGACGATCGCCGTCAGGCCCTCGCGCACGTCCTCCCCGCTGAGGTTCTCGTCCTTGCCCTTCAGCAGGCCCTTCTCGCGGGCGTAGCGGTTCAGGGTGCGCGTCAGCGCGGCGCGAAAGCCCGACAGGTGCGCGCCGCCCTCGTGCGTGTTGATGTTGTTGGCGAAGGAGAACACCGACTCCTGGTAGGTCGTGTTCCACTGCATCGCGACCTCGACCGCGCCCTCGGCGCTCTCGCCCTCGAAGTAGACGACCTTGCGCCCGATCGCCTCCTTGTTCTTGTTGAGGTAGCGCACGAAGTCCTCGATGCCGCCGTCGTACTGGAAGGACGCCTGCGCGCCCTCGCCGCGCTCGTCGGTGATCGAGATCTTCAGGCCGCGCGTCAGGAAGGCCGTCTCGCGCAGGCGCTGCTCGAGCACCGAGAAGTCGAGCGTCGTGGTCTCGAAGATCTCGGCGTCGGGCCGGAACGTGATCGCCGTGCCGGTCGCCGGCGACGTCAGCGCCTCGCCCTTGACGAGCGCGGCCTGCGGGGCGCCGCGCACGTACGTCTGGCGCCAGACATGGCCGTCGCGGCGGATCTCGATCTCCAGCAGCTCGGAGAGCGCGTTGACGACCGAGACGCCGACGCCGTGCAGACCGCCGGAGACCTTGTAGCCGCCGCCGTCGCCGAACTTGCCGCCGGCGTGCAGGACGGTCAGCACGACCTGGACCGCGGGCAGCTTCTCCTTGGCCATCATCGCGACCGGGATGCCGCGGCCGTCGTCGACGACCGTGACGGAGTTGTCGGGGTGGATCGTGACGTCGACGGCCGTGCAGTGGCCGGCGAGCGCCTCGTCGACGGAGTTGTCGACGACCTCGTAGACGAGGTGATGCAGGCCGCGCACACCGGTCGACCCGATGTACATGCCGGGTCGCTTGCGCACGGCCTCGAGGCCCTCGAGGACGGTGATGTCCTGTGCGTCGTATGAGGTCTCGCCGGTCTTGCCGTCGAGCTTGCTGTCGTCCTTCGCCACTGAACCTCCGTACGTGAGAAAGCCCCGGGTCCGCGTCCTGCCTAGACGGGCCGGGGCCGGTGCTGCGAGTTGTCATAAGGGTAGCACAAGCGCATCACAAACCTCCCCCGTGAGGTGTCACAAAACACCTGGAAAATGCAGCAAAAACCGCCCCGGGTTGCGGACCCTCAGCGGCCGCCGCGGCGGGGGGCCGTCGCGACGCACCGCACGGCCTTCACACGGTCGCCTGCGAGCGCCTCGTTGAGCGCGTCGACGAGCACCGGGCCCATCAGGTCGATCTCCGCCATCCAGACCGCCGACGAGCACAGCAGCGTCACCGTCCCCGCGCGCTCGGAGACCGGCTGCGCGGCGCCCGCGATGGCCTCACCGGCCGCCTGCGGCCAGACGCGCTGCACGTCGGCGAGCAGCGTCGCGGGCGCCAGGCGCCGCGTGAGCGCCTCGACGGCGCTCGCGACCGGCCGCGGCGCGCTGCGCCTCATGCGATCGGGGCCGCGTCGCGCAGGACGGCGCCGCCGCTGACCGCCAGCCGCGTGACGTTCGCCGCGTCGGCGCCGGGCACGTGGGCAAGGTCCGTCGTCGTGATCACGCTCTGGCCGTCGCCGCGCAGCAGATCGGCGAGCATCCCGCGGCGGTCGGGATCGAGCTCGCTCATGACGTCGTCGAGCAGCATCAGCGGCAGCGTGTCGCGCTCCTGCGCGAGCGTCTCGCGCTCGGCGAGCAGCAGGGCCAGCAGCGCGAGGCGCTGCTCGCCCTGCGAGCCGTAGGCGCGCAGCTCGCGCCCCGCGCGCAGGAACGCCACGTCATCACGGTGCGGCCCATGGCCCGTGAAACCGCGCTCGAGGTCGGAGTCCACGCGCTCGGCGAGTTCGGCACTCAGCTCGTCGGCGTCGGCGGCCTTCGTGCGCGGCCGGTAGCGCAGCTCGCCGCCGTCGCCGAGGCCGAGCGCCGCCGACAGCCCGGCGAAGCGCGGCGCCAGCAGCTCCACGACGGCGGCGCGGTCGTCGCGCAGCGCGATCCCGTGGCGCGCGAGCTCGGCGTCCCAGGCGCGCAGCGAATCGCGCGACGCGCGACCGCTGCGGATCGCGGCGAGCAACGCGTTGCGCTGAGCCAGCGCGCGGCCGTACGAGCGCCGCGTGGCGCTGCGGACGGGCCAGCTCGCGGCGATGACCTGGTCGATGTGCGAGCGCCGCAGCGCCGGCGGGCCCTTGACGAGCTCCAGGCGGTCGGGCATGAAGACGCAGACGAGCGGGCGCATCTCGACGTCGACGAGCCGCTCGACGACGACGCCGTCGGACTGCAGCCGCTTCGTCTCGCCCGGGCTGAAGCCGACGGCGAGCTCGTGCGCGCGGCCCTCGCCGTCGCGCAGGTCGACCTCGACGCGCGCCGTCGAGGCCTCGAAGCGCACGACCTCGCGCTCGTTGGATGTCCGGCAGGAGCGCCCGGTACAGCCGAAGTACAGCGCCTCGAGCAGGTTCGTCTTGCCGGCGCCGTTGCGCCCGTGCACGACGGTCAGGCCCGCGCCGAGCTCGATGTCGGCGCGTTCGTAGCTACGGAAGTCGCGCAACCGCAGGCGGGTGGCCAGCATCGGCGATCGTGGTCGGGGTCGGGTGCCGGGAACCGGTCAGACGTTGAGCCTGATCGGCATGATCAGGTACAGGAAGCCGCTGCCGTCGGCGGACTCGATCAGGCCGGGCCGCAACGGGCTGATGAGCTTCAGCACGAGGTCGCCGCCGGCGGCGCTCTCGAGGCCGTCGCGCAGGAACTCCGGGTTGAAGCCGATCTCGAACGCTTCGCCGGCGAACGGCACGGGCATCGTCTCGCTCGCCTCGCCGACGTCGGGGGTCTGCGCCGAGACCGTCAGCTCGCCTTCCCTGAAGGCCAGGCGCAGCGGTGCGTTCTTCTGCGCCATCAGGCTGATGCGCCGCACGACCTCGGTCAACTCGCCGGAGCCCAGCGTCAACTCGTGCTCGTAGGCCTCGGGCAACAGTTGGCGATAGTTCGGGAACTGACCGTCGATCAGGCGCGAGGAGAGCACGTCGCCGCCGGTCTCGAAGACGATCTGGTTGGAGCGCACCGAGACGGTCAGGCTGCCGGCCTCGGCCGACGCCGCGATGCGTGCGAGCTCCTGCAGCGCCCGCGCCGGCACGTTGGCCTCGAAGCCGCCCTCCAGTGGCGCGTCGAGCTTGGTCTCCTTGACGCTCAGGCGGTAGGAGTCGGTCGCGACCATGCGCAGCTCGTCGCCGGAGGCCGAGACGAGGATGCCGGTCAGGATCGGGCGCGTCTCGTCCCGCGAGGCCGAGCGCGCGACGCGGTTGATCGTCTCCACGAACGCCTGCGCCGGCACGTCGACGACGTTCTCCCCGCCCGGCTCGGGCAGCGGCGGGAAGTCCTCCGCGCGCAGCGTGCGGATGTGGAACGTCGCCGAGCCCGACTTGACCTCGACGTCCTGTTCCGCCGGGCGCAGCTCGAAGGTCGCGTCCGTGCCGGGCAGCGAGCGCGCGACCTCGAGCATCAGGCGCGCCGGCAGGACGACGGTGCCCTCGCGCTCGACCTCGGCCTTGAGGGGAACGCGCAAGCCGACCTCCATGTCCGTGGCGCGCAGCTGTGCTCCGCCCGTCGACGCGCTGAGCTGGACGCCGGAGAGCGCCTGGACGGCGCTGCGGGTGGAGGCGACGCGGGAGACGACGCCGAGCTGTGCGAGGAGATCCGCGCATGAGGTCGAGAACTTCACGACGAGGACCTCGATGAAGAACAGATGGGAGTCATAGGAGCTGTGGAGATGTGCAGAACGTACGGCAAGCGCGCAAGCCGCGGACTCCACGAGGAAACCGACGGCTGTAGGGCTGTGCAGAGTGTGTCAAGTGGTGCGGTCATTCAAGCGGCTCGGTCAGGCGCCGCTCGAGATCGTGCACAAGCGCCTGTGCGGCCGAATCGGCCGCGAGGCGCTCGCCGGCCCTGCGGCAGGCGTACATGACGGTCGTGTGGTTGCGACCGCCGAAGGCGTCGCCGATCGCGGGCAGGCTGGCGCCGGTGTGCTGGCGGGCGAGGTACATCGCGACCTGGCGGGCCCAGGCGACGCGGGCGGTGCGCGTGGTCGAGAGCAGCTCGTCGCGGCTCACGTCGAAGGCCTCGCAGGCGACCTCGAAGACGGCGTCGATCGTGGGGGCGGTGCGACGGGCGCTGGCCTTCGGCTTGGGGTAGAGGCCGGCGAGGACCTCGTCGGCGAGTGCGGCGTCGATCGGCCGCTGCGTGAGCGAGTGGTAGGCGACGACCCGGATGAGCGCGCCCTCGAGCGCGCGTGCGTTGGCCGTGATGCGGTGCGCGATCGCGTGCAGCACCCCCTCGTCGGCGAGCTCGATGCCGTCGTGGTGCACGCGTTTGCGCAGGATCGCCAGCCGCGTGGCGAAGTCGGGCGGCAGCAACTCGGCGACGAGGCCGGCCTGGAAGCGCTCGAGCAGGCGTTCCTCGAGTGCGGCCATGTCGGCGGGCAGGCGGTCGCAGGTGAGGACGAGTTGGCTGCCGGTCTCGTAGAGCGCGTTGAAGGTATGGAAGAACTCCTCCTCGGTCTTCACCTTGCGCTGGAGGAACTGGACGTCGTCGATGAGCAGGACGTCGGTGTCGCGAAAGCGCGCCTTGAAGTCGTCGGTGCCCTTCGTCTGGACCGCTGTGACGAACGCGTTGGTGAAGCGCTCGGCGGTGGTCGAGCGCACGCGCAGGCCGCCGCCGTGCGTGTGCACGTAGTTGCCGATCGCGTGCAGCAGATGGGTCTTGCCGAGCCCGGGTGGGCCGTAGAGGAAGAGCGGGTTGTAGGCCTGGCCCGGGAGCTCGGCGACGGCGAGCGCCGCGGCGTGAGCGAAGCGGTTGGCGTCGCCGATGACGAACTGATCGAAGGTGAACTTCGGGTGCAGCTCGGCCTCGGCCTCGCCGGCGGACGGCGCGCTCGTGGCGTCCGCGACGCTGGGGCGGTCGACGATCGCGGTCCCGGGCGCGACGACGTCGACGCCGGTCTGCGGGCCGAGCACCATCGCCGCGCAGGTCTGCAGCACGCCGGCGTAGCGGTCGGCGACCCAGCTGCGGATCTCGTCGGGCGCCGCCACGACGAGCGTGTCGCCCACGAGCGCCCGCGGCTGCAGCGCGGCCAGCCAGATCTCGAAGGTGGAGTCGGGCACCGCCTCGCGCAGCCGCGAGCGGATCAGCGCCCAGTCGCGGGCGAGCTGCGGGGTGACGGCAGGCGTCATCGACTCCTTCGGAGGGACTTGCGGCGGATGGGCGAGGAACCCCGCGAGCAGCCGGGGCGGCGGCGAATATACCAGCGCTCGCGGGCCGCTCGGGGAGGCGTGCGAAGAGAGCCCGCTCGTCGCGGGAAAAACCTCCCAGGCGGGGGAATGGAGCAGTGGTGCGCTAGCATCGACCGTCGCCGGACCCCGGCGATCTCTCTTCTCATGAAGCGCACCTACCAGCCCAAGAAGCGCAAGCGCGCACGCACGCACGGCTTCCGCCAGCGGATGCAGACGAAGGCCGGCCGCGCGGTGCTCAAGCGCCGTCGTGCCAAGGGCCGCAAGAAGCTCACCGTCTGACCTGCGGGTCCCGCGCGAGCCCGCCCAGCGTGACCACTAGGCTCCGCTGCGTGGACGACCCGCTACCGCGCATCCCCAGCCCGCGCCGCCCGCGCCGCGGACGGCTGTCGCGCAGCGCGGAGTTCGAGCGCGCGTACCGCCAGGGACGCTCGCACGGCAACCGCCACTTCGTCGTCTACGCGTTCCCGCGCGCGACCGCAGCGGACGTCGCCGCGGCCGTGTCCGACGAGACCCCGGGCACGCGCCTGGGCCTGTCGGTGTCGCGCAAGGTCGGCGGCGCGGTGGACCGCAACCGCGTCAAGCGGCTGCTGCGCGAAGCGTTCGACGCGGAGACGCAGTTCGTCCCGCCCGGCCACGACGTCGTCGTCGTGGCGCGCCCGGCCGCGCGCGAGCTCGCCGAGCGCGAGGGCCTCGACGGCGTGCGCTCCGCGCTGCGCGAACTGCTCGAGCAGGCGGGCGGCAGATGAAGGCCGCGTCGCGCGTCGTGCAAGCGCCGATCCGCCTGTATCGGCGCGTGATCTCGCCGGCGCTGCCGCGCCGCTGCAAGTACGAGCCCACCTGCTCGGCCTACGCGCTCGGGGCGCTGCGGGAGTTCGGCATACTTCGCGGGCTGGTGCTGGGGGTGTGGCGCGTGCTGCGCTGCAACCCGTTCAGCCACGGGGGGTACGACCCGGTCGACGCCCAGCGCCTGTTCGCCACGCCCGCGCCCCCTCGCTGACCAATGACACATCTCGCCCTCATCGCACCCGTGCAGTTCCTCGTGGACGTGCTCCAGCCGATCCTGGTCTGGATCCACGACACGCTGGGCGTCGGCTGGGGCATGTCGATCGTGTTGCTGACCGTGCTGGTGCGTGCCGCGATGGCGCCGCTGACCGTCAAGCAGTTCAAGTCGATGCGGGCGATGGCGGAGGTCGCGCCCAAGCTCAAGGAGCTGCAGGCGAAGTACAAGGACGACAAGCAGCGCCAGCAGCAGGAGATCATGAAGTTCTACGCGGAGAACAAGATCAACCCCTTCGCGTCGTGCCTGCCGCTGCTCGCGCAGTTCCCGTTCTTCATCGGGCTCTTCTACCTGCTGCAGAGCGACCTGCGGCGCGAGATCTGCGGCGACGCCGCCGGCAAGGTCACCGACGCGATGGGCAAGCTCCTGCCCTGCGGCCAGGTCGCCAACCCGACGGGCGACGAGACGTTCCTCTTCATCCCAGACCTGACTGCGGGCGCGAACGGCTGGGTCCTCGCGGTCCTGATGTTCCTCTACATCGGCTCGCAGCTGCTGTCGACGGTGCTGACGCCATCGTCGCCCGATCGCAACCAGCAGATGCTGATGTACGGGCTGCCGCTCGTCTTCTCGATCTTCATCCTGCTCTACGACTTCCCGGCCGGCCTGCTCGTGTACTGGATCACGACGAACCTGTGGACCGTCGGGCAGGGCTACCTGATCCGCAAGAAGCTCGGCCCGATCACGCCGATCAAACCGGCGGGTGCCGGCGCCGACGGCAAGGGCGGGGGCTTCATGGCGCGGCTTCAGGGTATGTCTGCGGCGGCCACCACCAAGGAGCCCGTGGCCGCCGGTGCGAAGGGCGGCTCGTCGAAGTCCGGCGGCGCAGCGACGTCCGGCGCCGCCAAGTCCGCTCCCTCGGGACCGCCGCCGCGGTCGCCGCGCAAGAAGAAGAAGCGCTCGGGGCGCAGGCGCTGATGGCGGAGGACCCGGGCAAGGCGGTGCAAGAGCTGCTCGAGCGCGTCGTCGCGGCGCTCGGCCTCGACGCGACCGTCGAGATCAGCGACGACGGCGAGACCTGCGCCGGCACGGTTCACGGCGAGGATCTGGGGCTGTTCATCGGCCGCCACGGTCAGACGATCGACGCCGTCCAGCACCTCGCCCAGCGTGTCTGCGGCGCCCGCGCCGAGCACGGCCGCCGGATCGTCGTCGACGCGGAGGGCTACCGCGAGCGTCGCGAGGGGATCCTGCGCCGCCAGGCCGATCGCGCCGCCGAGGACGCGCTGCGCCAGGGCCGCCCCGTCGCGCTCGACGCGATGACCGCGAGCGAGCGGCGGCTCGTGCACGAGTACCTGCGCGAGCACGGCGAGGTACAGACGTACTCCGAGGGCGACGAGCCCGATCGCCACCTCGTCGTCGCCCCGCTCGCGTCGTCGTAGCGGCCGCGACCGTTTCACGTTTTTCTCCCCGGTGAAACACTTCCCGGGATGCTGAGCGAGACCGAACGCGGGCTCGTCGCCGGGATCCTCATGAGCGAGGGGTCGTTCGGCGGCGACGGCAAGCAGCCGCACATCATGCTGCGTAAGCATGTCCGCCACGAGTCGCTCATGCGCTGGCTCGTGCAGCGCTTCCCGCGCTCGCGCCTGTACGGGCCCTACCACCACGGCGATCGCTCGTACTTCCAATGGGTCGCGCGCGGCCCCGCACTCGTCGAGGACGTCCTGCCGGTCCTCGACGAGCTGATCGTGCCCGAGCTCGACGAGCATGCAGCCGCCCGGCTGGCGGAGCTGCGCGAGCGCTATGCGCCGTACATCGCGCGGGTCAGGGCACGGGCCGAGCGATGAACGTCGACCGGCGGCTCGCGGCGCTTGCCGAGCAGTACGAGCTGGCCCCGGGCACGGCGGCTGCGCTGAGCCGCCTGCTCGGGGTCATCTGCGGCGACCCGACGGCGCCCACGAAGGTCCGCGAGCCGTCGGTCGCGGTCGACACCCACGTCGCCGACGCGCTCGTCGCGCTCGACCTCGCGGCTGTCCGCACGGCGCGGGCGATCGCCGATCTGGGATCGGGCGCGGGATTCCCGGGGCTCGTGCTCGCGGCCGCGCGACCGGATGCGCGCGTCGCGCTGGTCGAGTCCAACCAGCGCAAGTGCGAGTTCCTCGAGCGAGCGGCGGCCCGGATGGAGCTCACGAACGTCGACGTCGTCCCGGAGCGGGCGGAGTCCTGGCGCGATGGCATCGGCACCCGCGATCTCGTCACAGCGCGCGCGGTCGCACCGCTGCCGGTCCTCGTCGAGTACGCGGCGCCGCTGCTGGCGCAGGGCGGGACGCTCGTCGCTTGGAAGGGAGGGCGGGACGAGGCCGAGGAGGGCGACGGCGTCGCGGCCGCCGCGGCGACGGGCCTGGAGCTCGCCGAGATCGTGCCGGTGAGGCCCTGGTCGGGGGCCGAACGGTTGCACCTGCACCTCTACCTGAAGGTTGGTCCGACCCCGAACCGCTACCCGCGGCGGCCGGGAATGGCGAGCAAAAGGCCACTACGAGCCTCAGGCTGACGCCCAGCGTCGAGGGTTCGCCACCGAACGGTCATCCGCTCCGACCGTTCCCACCGCTACCGTTGGTCGCGCATGGGAACCGTCTACGCGATCGCGAACCAGAAGGGCGGAGTCGGCAAGACGACGACCGCCGTCAACGTCGCCGCGTGCATCGCCGAGGCGGGATTCGCCACGCTGCTCATCGACATCGACCCGCAGGCCAACGCGACGCTCGGCCTGGGCGTCGCGAAGGACACCGAGCCGAACATCTACGATGTGCTCGCCGGGCGCTGCTCGCTCGGCGAGGCGCTTGCGGACACCGCGATCGAGCGCCTCAAGCTCGTTCCCGCGCACCCCGATCTCGCCGGTGCGAACATCGAACTGCCGCGCGAGCCGGGCTCCGAGACGCGCCTGCGCGAGGCGCTCGTGGGCGTGCGCGAGCGCTTCGACTACGTGCTGCTGGACTGCCCGCCGTCGCTCGGCCCGCTGACCGTCAACGCGCTCGTCGCGGCCGACCGCGTCATCGTGCCCGTCCAGACGGAGTACTTCGCGCTCGAGGGGCTCGCGGGCCTGCTCGACACGCTCGCGCTGATCCAGCGCGAACTCAACCCGCGGCTGACCGTCGCCGGGATGCTGCTGACGATGCACGACGGCCGCACGCGCCTGGCGCGCGACGTCGAGCGCGAGGTGCGCGAGCACTTCCCGGCGCTCGTCTTCGACACCGTCATCCCGCGCAACGTGCGCGTCGGCGAGGCCCCGAGCTTCGGGCGCCCCGTCACGCACCACGACCCGCACTGCGCGGGTGCGGACGCGTACTTCGAGCTGGCCAAGGAGGTCGTGCGGGCGGGGGCCGCGCCATGAGCGCTCCCGCGCGTGGCATGGGCCGCGGCCTGGCGGCGATCCTGTCGGTCTCCGGCGGGCCGGCGGCCGGCGACGCCGACGACCTGCGGATGCTGCCCGTCGAGCTGATCGTGCCGAACCCGAAGCAGCCGCGGCGCAGCTTCGACGAGGCCGCGCTGGAGGCGCTCGCGGGCTCGCTGCGCGAGCGCGGTGTCCTGCAGCCGGTGCTCGTGCGACCGGTCGCGGGCGGGACCTACGAGCTCGTCGCCGGCGAGCGGCGCTGGCGAGCGGCGCAGATCGCTGGGCTGGAGAGCGTGCCCGCGCTCGTGCGCGACCGCGACGACGCCGAGGCGCTCGAGGCTGCGCTGATCGAGAACATGGCCCGCGAGGACCTCAACCCGGTCGAGGAGGCGCGCGCCTGCGCGGCGCTCGTCGAGGAGCTGGGGCTCACACGCGAGTCCGTCGGCCTGCGCGTCGGCCGCAGCCGCGTCGCCGTGACGAACCTCCTGCGCCTGCTCGACCTGCCCGACGAGGCGCTGGCGCTGCTCGAACGCGGCGATCTGTCCTCGGGTCACGGCCGCGCGCTGCTGCTCGCGACCGACCACGGCGACCGTCGCCGCCTGGCGCGCTCGGCGGTCGACGAGGGCTGGTCGGTGCGCGTGCTCGAGGCGCGCGCCCGCGCCGCCAACGAGGCCGCCGACCCCGCCGCCGCCCCGCCGGCGGCCGCGACGCCGCACCCCGACCAGCAGAGTGCGGCCGGCCAGATCGCCGACGCGCTCGGCGGCGCGCTGGGAATCGAGGTCACGGTCAGGTCGCGCGGCACGGGCTACCGCGTCGAGTTCTCCTTCGACGATCCCGACGACGCCCTCGCCCTCGCTCGCCGGCTGCGCCCCCGCGCCGTCGCCTGATCGTCGCAGCGATCCGGGCCCGCTAAACTCGACGGCCGTCACCGGGCGATTAGCTCAGTCGGTTAGAGCGCTTCTCTGATAAGGAAGAGGTCCCAGGTTCGAATCCTGGATCGCCCATCGCCCGAATCCCTCACGAGCACCGGGATGACGCGTCGCGGACAAGCTCGAGGCCACTGCGGTCGGCTCCGTCGAGAGAGTTCGCACCACACCGCTGGTAGGGCCGCGCGGGCGTAGCAGCGCGGTGCCCTCGAGGCGAGCCGCCGGTCACGGAGGCGTCATGGAGCCGCCGGTCATCGTCTGGCCGCCCGGCATCATGTGCGACTCCGAGCTGGCGCCGAGCGAGCCGACGATCACTGCGGCGATGAAGGCCACCGCGATCGCCGTGGCGATCAGCATCGTGATGGCGTGCTTGGTCGTCATGCGCCCGCGACGCGCCGGCGACGCGACCGCGACGGGCTCATACGAACGTGATCGGTCCGACATGTGGTCGGAGACAATACAGCTCTGGCTGCAGTGTCAGCACGATCTGAGATCCCTCCGCGGGCGGCTCTGCCGTCTCGCCGACCGCCAGAACCGACACGCCGCTGTCCGACGCGCTGTAGGATGGTGCTGCGCCCCTCCTCAACACGGCGCCCAGGCCGCGGCGGTGCGTTCAGCGCCGCCGCGGCCCTTTCGTGGTTGTCGGGTCAGGCCGGCGCCCACGTGCGCCGTTGCGTCTGCCCTCGCGCGTGCGCGTGCGCGCATAGGCCTTCGTTCCAGGCGACATGTCGAGTTGCGTCACGATGCCCTGCACGCGAGGAGTACGGCGGCGAGACGGTGGCGGTGCCTGCGTCGGAGCTGGTTGAGCGCGATCAGCATCACGTAGCCCTGCGAACTGGGGTCCTCAGGGGACTACGCAGCCTACAAGCTGTCGGATCGCTTTCGGCGCTCAGTCTGGGCAGTGCCGCACGGTGCTGCCGTGTCCCGCCTTGTCGATCGCGGCGAACGTCGCGGACGGCAGCGCCGCCCCGAGCCCGAGTACGAGCAGCGCCATCGTCGCCGCCAGGACGTCCAGCCGCGCGCGGCGGCCGGGCAGGCCGCCGCACTCCAGCAACTGGCGTACGCGGCGAGTGACGGCACCGCCGCCGAGCGTCAGCAGCGCGCCGGCGACACGTGCCTGTGGTTGCGCCGCTTTGCAGATCGCGCTGGCCAATGCCGTCGGGTCGTGCATGCGTTCGAGCGCCCAGCGGTCTGCGTCACGCTCGAGATGGAAGATCAGCTCGGCGACGGCGCAGCGGGTACCCGGAAGCAGTCGACCGAGCGAGCGCGAGATCTCGGCGATCACGAGCACGAACCGATGGTGACGCGCGATGTGCCCGCGTTCATGCGCGAGGCTCGCGGCGAGCTCGTCGTCGTCGAAGCTCGTCAGGGCACCGGCCGAGACGATCACGCGCGGGTGCCGCAGCCCGGCGGCCGCCACGACGATGTCATGCTCGCCGACGATCAGGCTCTCATCCGGGCCCGGGCCGATCGACGTGCGCCGCACCCAGCCGCTGACCGCGCGCGTCGCCCGCCACAGCCCGACGCACACCGACAGCAACGACACGGAGAGTCCCAGCAGGGGAGCGAGCAGCGCGACATCACCGACGCTGTGGCCGCTGAGCCCAAGATGCGACGTCACGAGCGGCAGCGCCGTGTGCCAGCACCAGTGCGTCACGAGGTCAAACAGCGCGGTCGTCGGAACGTAGAAGACCACGAACAGCGCCACGAACAACGCGACGAGCCCGCGAAGGCAGACAGCCGCAAACCAGATCATCACGGCGGTTGCCGGGTGCGCGGACTCCAGGCGCAGCACGTGCGGCGCGGTGATCGCCGCGCCGGCGAGCACCGCGACCAGCACGCTCACCGGCGCTTGGCCTTCCGAGCGGCGTCGACCTCGTCGGTCAGGCGCAGCAGGTCCGCTCGTTCTGAATCTCGCAAGCCGCTGATCAGCTGCGCGAGCGCGGCCTGACGCGCGTCGGGGGTCGCCGACGCGAGCGTGTGCTGAATCGTGCGCGACAGATACTGCGCCTCGGTCAGCTTGGGCCGGTAGACGATCGCCTGGCCAGCGCGCTTGCGCGCCAGGAACCCGCGCTCGGCGAGGCGGTTGAGCACGGTCTGCACGGTCGTGTACGCGCTGCGGTAGCGCTGCGGCAGCGCACCGCGTACCTGCTCGACGGTGCCCGCTTCCAGGCGCCACAGCGCAGTCATGATCTGCGCCTGCAACTCACCCTGGATCGGGGTCATGTCCGCCACCGCCTCAGTATCGCAGCGGCCGGCGCGCCCGCGCGACGCCGCCCTCGTGCTCGAGCACGGTCACCTCGACGTACCCGCTTCGACGAGGACACGCCGCCACCAATGAGCGCGCGCCGGGCGCTCCCAGCGCCCACACGCCAGCCGAACAGCGTTCTTGAGGAGTCCGCAGGATCCGGCCGGACCCTTGCGAAGCATCGCGCGGACCTGGCCTGCGACGACCGCCCGGTTACGCGGATCGGCGGGGGTGAGGTCGAACATCCTGGAGCCGTGCGCGGTTCGAGGCCGCCTGGCAGCTGCTCGGCCGCCGCGCCCCGGCGGCCCGCGCATGATCGCCCCGCGCATGATCGCCCCGCGAGCGTGATCCTCGGCGCCATGTCGCGTGACGGCGAGCGAGGTCGACGGTCGCGATCGTCCGTGACTTGGGCTACAGTCCGACGCGTCGTAGGAAGCGCCGAGTTCTCTCGGACGGAGAGGGGACCGGGGGACCCAGGTCGGTGGGGCGAATCGACTCCGCAGCGAGTCGTAGCGCGATCTCAGCGCGAGCCCGTCAGCTCACCCCGGAGGCGCGCGAACGAGAAGGCAACCGCATGCCCCGAACAGTCGTCCCGCCGCGCGTCCTACCCATGATCGCCCTTGCGGGCATACTCCTGGCCGCGCCGTCCGCCGCCGCGGCCGACGCGCCGCGGACCGGTGGCGCGACCGCTCCGTCGCCGCCGGTCATCGCCGCACTGTCATGCGCGCAGGACCAGCCGCGGTGCGCTCGCGGAGACACGCTCACACTGCAGGGCGAAGGACTTGGCGACGCGCGCACCGTCACGTTCCTCGGCCGCCGCGGACGGCGCGACGACCGCCGCGCGCGCCCGCGCGCGCGGGACGATCATCGGCTCACCGTGCGCGTTCCGTCAGGCGCCCGCAGCGGCAGCGTCCGCGTCACGAGCGCGACCGCCGGGTCGACGCGTTCGAGCACCCGCGTCGTCATCCACAGCGGCCCGGCGAGCACCACGGTCGCCGCGCCCGCAGCGGGCCGCCTGTACGCAGGTGGCGTGCCGGCGGTGTTCCGCTACCGCGCTCCCGTCAGCGCGGCGGGGCAGGCGACCGTGGAAGCGTTCCGCGTCACCGACGGCGTCGTCGTCTCGACCTGGCCCGTGCAGCCGGACGCCACCGGTGCCGGCGGCGTCATGTGGGATGGCACCGTCGACGGTGTCGCCGTCCCCGCCGGCCGCTACGCGTTTCGCGTGACCGGGGAGGCGCAGGGTGCCGTCGTCGCGGACGGTCCGCCACCGGCGGCGTTCCACGTCCTGGACGCGATCTTCCCGATCCGCGGCAGACACGATCTCGGCAGGAGCGCCACGAACACCTTCGGCGGCGCGCGCCGGCACAAGGGTCAGGACATGTTCGCCGCCTGCGGCACCCGGCTGGTTGCCGCGCGCGGCGGCACGGTGACGTTCGCCGGCCGCGAGGCGCGCGCCGGCAACTACGTCGTGATCAGCGGCCCTGACGCGCAGAGCCACGTCTACATGCACATGCGCCGCCCGTCACCGCTGCGAAAGGGACAACGCGTGCTGACCGGCCAGGCCGTCGGCGAGGTCGGCGACACCGGCCGAGCGTCGGCCTGCCATCTGCACTTCGAGCTGTGGACGGCACCCGGCTGGTATCAGGGCGGCACCGCCGTCGACCCCCTGCCCGAGCTCACACGCTGGGACGCCCTCAGCTGACCGGCACCCAACGTCCGCGAGCGCCGCGCGATGTCCCGACGGACCCCGCACGCCCGATCGCGTCGGCGCAGGGCGCGCGACAGTTCGTCGTGGCAGCAGGACGGGTCGGTCGGGGCGGCAGCCATCGGCGTTCGACAGACCGGGACCTTTGTCCTACTGTGCGTAGGGCTATGAGTACGGGTCCTCCAGCTTCGATGCGCGCCGGCGCTGCTGGGCATCGACTGAGCTCGCGGCGATGATCGCGGCGCTGGCGTGGGGTGTCGCAGCGGGGTGTCTTGCGCGCGCCCTGGTGGGCGGCGAGCCCGGCCTGCTGGCGACGCTCTTCGCCGGATTCGGCGGTTCGGTCGTGGGCTACGTCGTCGCACACGAGCTGCTGGGCCGCCACGACATGCATCTGTTCGCTCCTGAGGGGCTGCTGCCGGCGAGCGTCGCGGCGTCGCTGCTGCTGCTGGCGCACAACCGGCTTCGCCGGGCCAACCGCCGCACGACGATGTTCGGATAGCCGGGGCGGCAGGCGGGACCCCGGCGCAGGGTTGCCGTCAGCGCTCTCCAACCCGGTCGGTTGGGATGGTGTCCGGGTGACCGGGAGCCGAGCGGCGATCGTTGGCGCGCGCGGTCAGAGCGCGGCCCGCGATCACGACGACAAGCAGCACGACGCTCGTCCACTGCGCGTTGTTCAGGCCGAGCGCGAGCTGCGGGCTGTCGCCGCGCAGGAAGAACTCGAAGAACCGGCCGAGGGCGAACAGGCCGAGTACGAGCCATGCCAGGTCTCCGGGTCGCTTCAATCGATGGCGCAGTGGCCACGCCACGGCGAAGATCGCGGTCGCGAGCAGAACCTCGTACAGGCCGCCGTTGTGGTACGCGAACGCCGGATCAGGCGTCTCAGCGTCCGGATGCGCGTTGCGGACGGCCAGGAAGAACGTGCTGCGGTCGCCGTAATGCTCGCCGTTGATGACGTCGCCGACACGGCCGACCGCGACGCCCAGCGGCAGTCCGGCGGCGCACGCGTCGAGGTACAGGCCCGACAGCCGGTGACGGTGCACGTACCCGGCGATCAGGACGGCCGCGAGGACGACGCCGCCGTCGAACGTGAAGCCGTGACTCGAGAACAGCCGGTCCGGTGCCAACAGCCCGCCCGGGTCGTGCTCGAGCAGGTAGAAGATCCGTGCGCCGACGATCCCGCCCGCCGCTGCGAGACCGCCGAACGTGTACATCGGCTCGACATCGAGGCCGCGTTCGCGCAGCCAGCGTGCCGCGACGAGCGCGCCGAGGACGATGCCGAACGCGATCGTGAGCCCGTGCCACGCCACGGTCAGCGGGCCGAGCTGAAACTCGGGATCGATGTTGATCGTGATGACCGCCATGGCCGCAGATCCTACGCGGTGTCGGAGATGACCTCCGCCGCCGTCGGTGGTGATGACCGCGGAGACCGCCGAGGTCCCGCATGTCACGGTGCCCGGTGTCGTTCTCCGGGTGCGCACGGGCGGCGGCGAGCGTCGCAGCTGCGCTGCTCGGGGCGGCTGCCCATGTCCGGCACCACGCCGGTCCGTCGGCCGGCGCGGTGCTCTCCGCCGGGCGCTGCCTTGGGCTGCTTGCCGCAGCCGTCGCGTGGCTGTTGCGGCATCTCAGCTCGCGGACAGTCCGGCGACTGCGCCGGTCGTCCTAGCGCACCGGCCCGCAGGCGACGCGGGCGCCGGAGTCGCCGGTCGCGAGCGTCATCGAATCCGGATCGGGGTCGTAGCGGTCCGTGGGGATGTTCGCGGCGTTGTCGGGGAGCGCGTGGACCATCACGGCGCTGCCGTCGGCGTCGCGTAGCTGTGCGAGCGAGAAGCGGTCGGTCGTGAAGCGCGCCTCGGCCTTGCCTCCGCTGGTGACGAGCAGGGGCGGCATGTCACCGGCGTGATCGGCGTGGCTTGCGGACGCCGGGTTGAGGTGCGGACCGGCGCTCATGAACGTCGGGGCCACGCACGTGCCGACGGTGTGGACGTGAAAGCCGTGGAAGCCGGGCGACAGCTTGCGGACGCTGACGGTGACACGCACGGCGCGGCTCTTGCCGCGGCGTTCGAAGCGCGCACTGCCGACGGTCTCGCCGGCGGCGTTGACGAGCGTCGCACGCGCGACGCGCTTGTCCGGCCGCTCGGCGCCCTGGGCGAGCATCCCGCCCGACAGCGCGCCGGCCGCGAGTACGGACCCGGCGAGCGCGAGCGCGACGATCGTTCTCCTACGTCCTGTCTTACCGTTGCGCATCGTGACCTCCTGCTCGGCTGTGGCGGACCTCCCTGTGTATAGCGGACCTGAACCCGACGGCCGCAGCGTCGCACGAGCCTGGCGCACCGGCGTGCGGCGGTCACCGCAGGCGCCACCTCGTCAGACGACGTCTTCAGGTCCGGGCCGATGGCGTGCTGCCCGCGGATCTTCATCCCTACAGCACGTCGGACGCGGGGCAGGGCTGCGCCTTTGACACCGGCGGCCGCGCCGGCGCCAGCCTGCGGGCGCTGCAAGTCGCGGGAAACCACGGTTGCGCGATCACCATGCCGCACCGAGGCTGCTGGTATGACTCCTCGCGCAGTCGCCCGCACACCCCGATTCGCCAGAAACCACCCCGCGTCCTGGCTCGAACGCTGGATGCAGACGACCGCGGACCTCGAGCAGCTGCGGTACGCCAACCCGATGTTCGACGCCGTGATCGAGGAGCAGCGTGGACGGATGATCCGCGTCGGCGACCAGTGGCTGGCCGATTTCGCCTCGTGCAACTACCTCGGCTTCGACCTCGACGAGGAGATCATCGACGCGATCGCGGCCTACATCGAGCGCTGGGGCACGCACCCGAGCTGGTCACGGATGCTCGGCAGCCCTCGGCCGTACGTCGACATCGAGGAGCGCCTGACCGACCTGCTCGGCGCCGAGGACGCGCTCGTCCTCCCGACGATCACCCACATCCACATGTCCGTGATCCCCGTCCTCGCCGACACGGGGACGATCTTCCTCGACCGCCGCGCACACAAGACGATCTACGACGGGTGCACGGTCGCGCGCGCCCACGGTGCGACGGTGCACCGCTACGGACACGACGACCTCTGCGAGCTCGAGGCGCTGCTGAAGCTCCACACGCGCGGCCCGCGCCTGATCTGCATCGACGGGGTCAACAGCATGACCGGCAACGCGCCCGACCTCGCTGCCTACAAGCGCCTGGCCGACGAGCACGGTGCGCTGCTGTACGTCGACGACGCGCACGGCTTCGGCGTCATCGGCGAGCGCGCCGGCGACGAGCTGTGCGACTACGGCGCGCGCGGCAACTCGATCGTGCGCCACCTCGGCGAGAACTACGACAACCTCGTCCTCGTCGGCGGCTTCTCGAAGGCCTACTCCTCGTTGCTGGCGTTCATCGCCCTGCCGACCACGCTCAAGCGCGCGCTGAAGACCTCGGCCGCTCCGTACCTGTACTCGGGGCCATCGCCGGTGGCGTCGCTGGCGACGGTGCTCGAGGGCATGCGCGTCAACGACCTGCGCGGCGACGCGCTGCGGCTGGAGGTCCACCGGCTGACGCGCCGGGTGCTCGACGCGCTCGACGCGCTCGACGTCCCCACCCCGAACCGCTCGGGCTATCCGATCATCGAGATCCCGCTCGCGCACGCCCCCGACATCGACGATGTCGGGCGCTTCTTGTTCGAGCGCGGGATCTACGTGACGCTCGCGGCCTACCCGATCGTGCCGCGCGACGAGGTCGGCTTCCGCGTGCAGCTGACCGCCGCCAACACCGACGAGCAGGTCTCGCACCTGATCGCGACGCTCGCCGCGCTGGCCGACCGCTTCCAGATTCGCGACGAGCGGCTCGTGGCGGTGTAGGAGGCGGCTCGCCGCGCCGGTCGCGGGGCACCTCACAGGATCCTCGTGGCGGTCTAGGTCCAGTCGATCTGCTGCAGGCGCGCGCGCAGCTTCGCGCCGCGCACGGGGTTGACGGACTCGACCCACGTCACACGGCCGGTCAGGTGCGCGCGCAGGTCCGCGACGCCGCCGCGGTTCTGCTCGGCGGGCCCGCGCACCGCGCAGTTGTGGAGGATCGCCTTGAGCCGGTCGTACTCGCCGCGCGCGACGTTCGGGTGCGCGTTGACGACGATGCCACAGACACGCTGTCGCCCGGCCCGTGTCATCAGCGCAAACTTGCGCTCGTTGACGCTGAAGCCCTCCTCGCGCGCGATCGCGGCGATCGCCACGCGGACGTCGGTCGCGCGTGCGAGCAGCAGCGACCCGCCGGACAGCGCGATGTCGTCGGCGTAGCGCGTGTAGGCGGCGCCGAACCTCGCCGCCAGGCCGTGCAGCCGGCGGTCCAGACCGAACGCGGCGAGGTTCGCGAGCGCGGGCGACGTCGGCGCGCCCTGCGGCAGGTGCGGCGCTGCCAGGCGCCGCCCGAGGCGGTGGTGCGCGACGACCTCGCGCGGGTCGCGGGGACGCGGCACGGCCGCCCACCGCTGCGCCGGGACCGCGTTCGTCGCGAGGCCCGTCAGCGCGTGCGCGACCGCCTCCGGGTAGCCCGCCGTGCGGAAGATCCCGTAGACGCGGCGGGCCTCGATCGAGGCGAAGAAGTCCTCGAGGTCGATCCGCACGACGACACGCCGGCCGCTGTGGACCGCGGCGTTGCTGAGCGCCGAGCGCCCGCGTGTGAAGCCATGCGCCTGCGGGTGCGCGGGGATCCAGTCGAGGATCTCGTGCAGGACGCGCCGCTGGAGCTCCTTCAGCCGCCGCTTGGGCCGTTCGATGACGCGCGCCGGATGTTCGCCCCGCGGCAGCCAGGCGTAGGCGTAGTTGCGCAGGCGCTCGTCGGTCGCCACGCGCTCGAGGCCGCGCGTATCGGCCAGCCAGCCGAGCTCGCCGTCGGTCAGCGCCAGGAAGTCCGCCAGCTCGCGCAGGGACACAAGCTCCGGGACGGGCCAGCGCATGCGACCCATCTGCGGTTCGTGCGCGAACCAGACGCGCGCGCGCGTCAGTTCGTCGCCCGGGTCGGCGAGTCGCCCGACGAGCGCCCGGACGTATCGCGCCAGCTCGCGCGGCCGGTCGGCGGGCGGGCGGTGGTAGGCGGCGAGCACCTCGCGCACGAGCGGGCGCAGCCAGCCGGGCGCCGCCTCCAGCGCCACCGCGCCGCGGCGGGCGAGCCACTCCTCGTTCCAGGGGCCGGCGAGGAACGCATAGGCCAGGCAGAGCGGGACGTCGTTGCTCATGCGCACGGCCACGGTCGAAGATCATGGCGACGTCGCGTGCCGACTGCTCTTCGTCGTGCGCGCCCGGGCCTGCCTTGGACGGGGCAGTGGCGGGCTCGCGATGCGCTGGCCAGGTGTTCAGGTGTCCCCGGGGTGACCCCGGAGTGGGACGCGTGCACGGTGGCACGCCTTCCCGCCTCGGTCGCGCGACGTCGCCTGTGGCGACCATAGCCGGCGGCGCACCGCGCGGCTAGCCTGAACGGCACGATGTCCGTCGACTCCCCCGAGCAGCAGGACGCCCTCCGCGCCGCCGGCCAGGTCGTCGCCCAGACGATCCGCGCGATGCGCAGCGCCGTGCGCCCCGGGATCACGACCGCCGAGCTCGACGCGATCGCCGCGCGCGAGTTCGCGCGGGCCGGCGCGCGCTCGGGTCCGCAGCTGGACTACGGCTTTCCCGGCGCGACGTGCATCAGCGTCAACGACGAGGCGGTGCACGGGGTCCCCGGCAGGCGCGTGCTGCGCCGAGGCGACCTTGTCAAGCTCGACGTCACCGCCGAGCTCGACGGCCTCTACGCCGATGCCTGCCGCACGGTCGCCGTCGGCGACCCGCGCCCGCAGGCGGCCAAGCTCGCGCGCACGGCCGAGCAGGCGCTCGCCGCGGCGCTGAAGGTCGTCAAGACGGGGGTGCCGCTCAATGCGATCGGCGAGACCGTGCAACGCGTCGTCCACGCACGCGGGTTCTCGCTCTGCGACGGGCTCATGGGGCACGGCATCGGCCGGCGCATCCACGAGGACCCCGAGGTCCCCAACGTCTTCGACCCCGACCTGACCGAACCGCTGGCCGAGGGCCTGGTCATCACGATCGAGCCGCTGGTGGCGATCGGCGGCCCGCAGGTGCGCCTCGCCCGCGACGGCTGGACCGTGCGCACGGCCGACGGCTCGTGGTCGGCGCATGCCGAGCACACGATCGTGGTCCGCGAGCGCGGACCCGTCGTCCTGACGGCGTAGCGGAGGACCGGCGGCCGGTCAGGCAGCCGGAACCGACACGCCCTCGCGGGCGAGCAGCAGCAGACCCATCTCACGGGCCTTCTGCGATGCGGTCGCGTCGCCCTCGTGCGCGGCGACGATCGACCCCTTCATGAGGATGTGCCACTGGCCGGCGAACCACTCGGGATCGTCGACCCCGGCCGCCGTGGCCAGCTCGCAGACGAAGGCGCGGATGGTCGCCAGGTGCGTGACGCAGGCTGCGCGCACCGGATCGGCGCGGTCCTCGAACTCGAGCAGCGACGTGATGAACGCGCAGCCCTCAAAATCCTCGCGCGCGAACCACTCCGAGAAGATCTCGAAGATCGTCAGCAGCTGCTCGGCGGGCGTCTCGCCGCGGCGCAGGACCTCGGCCTGCACCCAGCCCTTCGTCCAGCGCTCCTCGCGCAGCGCCAGGAACGCGAGCGCCAGGTCGTTCTTCGACGCGAAGTTGCGATACAGCGTCATCTTCGCCACGTCGGCCTCGGCCGTGATGGTGTCGACACCGATCGCGCGGACGCCGGAGCGGCTGAACAGTCCGTAGGCCGCGTCGAGAATGCGATCCCGGCCGGAGCGGCTGCGATCCACGTGACTGTCGCGTGCTGCCATATCACGACTATAGGGGCGTTCGCGGCCGCGTTGCGAGGAACGTCCACTCCCCGCCGGTCATCGTGCGGATGTACGCAAGCCGCCGCCGCCCGGTGTCGAGGCGGGCACACCCCGCAGCTATGCTCCAGCGAATGCAGGAGATGGTGATCTACGGCGTCAGCTTCGACATGGTCGGCAAGCAGCCGATCGTCCTGCTGAAGACGGTCGACAGCAACAAGTTCCTCCCGATCTGGATCGGTCATCCCGAGGCGGCCGCGATCTTGATGAAGCTGCAGGGCGCGACGACCCCGCGTCCGATGACGCACGACCTGCTCTGCGACATGCTCGGCGAGCTCGACGTGCGCTGCACGCAGGTCGCCGTGACCGAGCTGCGCGACAACACGTTCTTCGCCTCGATCACCCTCGCCGTCGACGGCAAGGAGATGGAGATCGACTCGCGCCCCAGCGACGCCCTCGCCCTCGCCGTGCGCTCCGGCGCCCCGATCTTCGCCGCCGAGGAGGTCATCGCCGAGTCGGCGATCGAGTTCGAGCACGACGTCGAGGACACCGAGGAGGTCGTCGAGAAGTTCAAGGACTTCCTCGACCAGGTCAGCCCGGAGGACTTCGCCGGCGAGGAGTGACGTCGCCGGTAGGTCGGCGCAAGCGGCGACACCGTGACGCCGCAGATGGGTCGGGCCGCTTGCGACGACCGGACGGCGAAACCGATTACAGGCCGGCCCGCTACAGGTGAGCCAGCTGCACGATGCGCTCGATCAGCGCGTCGAAGCCGATCCCGGCGGCGTCGGCCGCCTGCGGCAGCAGCGAGGTCTCCGTCATCCCCGGGATCGCGTTCGCCTCGAGCACGGTCAGCTCGCCGGTCTCGTCGCAGAGCATGAGGTCGATCCGCGCGAAGCCGCGGCAGCCGAGCAGGTCCCAGACCTGCAGCGCCAGCTCCTGCGCGCGCGCGGTGACCGCGTCGGGCAGCTCGGCCGGGCAGACGAACTGCGTGCGCCCGATCTCGTAGCGCGCCTCGAAGTCGTAGAACGCCTCGTCGGCCGGGACCGCCTCGACGACCGGCAGCGGGTCGCCGTCGAGCACGGACACGGCGAGGTCGCGGCCCTTGACGTGGCGCTCGAGCAGCACCTTGTCGCCGTAGGAGAACGCGGCCACGAGCGCGCCCGGGACGTCCTTGACCGACGCCGCGAACTTGATCCCGAGCGCCGAGCCCTGGCCCGCGGGCTTGACGACGAGCGGAAAGCCCAGGCGCTCCTCGATCGCCGGCAGCGCGTCGGCCGCGCCGAGCTCCTTGAAGGCCGTCTCGTTGAACGCGAAGAAGTCCGGCGTCGGGATCCCCGCGTCGAGCATGTGGTTCTTCGCGATGACCTTGTCGGCGCAGCGGATGCAGGCCGACACGCCGCTGCCCGTGTACGGGATCGCGAGCGCCTCGAGCAGCTCCTGCACCGTGCCGTCCTCGCCGTCGCGGCCGTGCAGCGCGACGAACGCGACCTCGGGCGCGGCGTCGCGTAGGCGCCGCACGAGATCGTGGCCGACGTCGATCGCGACGACGTCGTGGCCGAGGCGGTGCAGCGCGTCCTGCACGCGCACGCCGGACTTCAGGGAGACCTGGCGCTCGAGCGAGCGGCCGCCCTTGAGGACCGCGACGCGGGTCATCGCTAGGAGATCTCGGACCCGCCCGCCCGCCGGCGGCGCCCGCCCGCCGGCGGCAGGTGCAGCACGTCGGCGAGCTCGGCGTCGGGCTCGGACGGCGCCGGTTCGTCCTGCGGCTCGACGATGCGGTGCGTGCCCGTCAGCGTGCTGTACAGGTCGATCTGCTCGCGCACGACCTCGCCGATGCGGCGCACGCCCTCGCGGATGTCGGCCTCGCCGACGCCGGAGAAGTTCAGCCGCATCGAGCTGGCGCCGCGGCCGTCGAGGAACGCGGCGCGGCCGGGTACGAAGGCGACGTGCTCGTCGAGCGCGAGCGCGAGCAGGTCGGTCGTGTCGATGTAGTCGGGCAGCGTGACCCAGATGAAGAGGCCGCCCTGCGGGTGCGTCCAGCGGATCTCGTCCCGCCCGCCCACGAGGCATTCGGCGAGCGCGTCGAGCATGACGTCGCGCCGGCGCCGGTAGATCTCCTTGAGCGAGTGGACGTAGTCCTGCCAGCGACCGCTGTCGAAGTACGCCGCGACGAACAGCTGCGTCAGGGAGGAGGAGCACAGGTCCGACGCCTGCTTGCCGATGTTCATCTTCTCCAGGACCGGCCGCGGGCCGACGCTCCAGCCCAGCCGCACGCCCGGCGAGAGGATCTTCGAGAACGTGCCGAGGTAGATGACGAAGTCGCCGCCCTCCAGCGCGTACAGGGTCGGCAGCGGGTCGCCCTCGTAGCGCAGCAGCCCGTACGGGTTGTCCTCGAGCACGAGCAGCTCGCGCTCGCGGATGACCTCGACGAGGCGGCGCCGGCGCGGCAGCGACATCGTCGTCCCGCCCGGGTTCTGGAACGTCGGCACGGTGTAGATGAACTTCGGTCGCCGGCCCTCGGCGGCGAGCCGGTCGAGCATCTGCTCGAGCTCGTCGATCCGCATCCCGTCCTCGTCGAGGCCGATCTGGATGACCTGCGCCTGGTAGGAGCAGAACGTCGGCACGGCGCCCGGATAGGTCGGGCCCTCGGCGATGATGATGTCGCCGGGATCGATCAGCGTCTTGCAGACGAGGTCGATCACCTGCTGGCCGCCGGTCGTGACGAGCACGTCGTCGGGGTCGACGATCGTGCCCTCCTCGGCCATGACCTCGGCGATGCAGCGCTTCAGCACCGTCAGGCCCTCGGTCGGCCCGTACTGCAGCGAGCGCGCCGTCGAGTCGACGGCGACGCTGCCCATGATCGCCGCGAACGACTCGGCGGGGAACGACGAGGTGTCGGGCAGGCCGCCGGCGAGCGAGATGATGTCGCTGCGCTCGGTCAGCGCCATCAGGTCGCGCATCGCCGAGGACTTCATGACCTTCGTGCGGGCGGCGAACAACCCGGCGTAGCGCTCGAGGTCGCGCGACGTCTGACGGGGGCCCGGCGCAGAGGTCATGGTTCGAGGTTCGGCGGGAGTCCGCGCGTCCCTGTCGTCTATCGTCATGCGCCCCTCACGGTACCGGACGCGTTGCAGCTGCTGATCGACATTCTCCAGGGCATGGGGCTCTCCGGCGCGGCCGGCGTGCGGCCCTTCCTGCCGGCTCTCGTGGCCGGCGCGCTGGCGACCGCCGACGTCGGGATCGACTACGAGGGCACGCCGTTTGCGTTCCTCGAGCAGCCGGGCTGGCTGCTCGCCGTCGTGCTCGCGCTGATCGTCGTGATCGTGCTCGGGCGCCGTGAGCGGCTCGGCGGCGCGCTGGAGTCCGCCACGCAGGGCATCGGCCTGGGCCTCGGTGCGCTGCTGTTCGCCGCGACGCTCGCCGACAACACCGACATGTGGTGGCCGGGCCTCGTGGCCGGCGGCCTGTGCGCCGCGCTCGCCGCCGCCGCGACGCGGTCGCTCCTGGTGCGCGTGCGGACCCGCCTGGACGCCGAGGCACGCCGCGCGCTGCCGGTCTATCTCGAAGGGACCGCGGTCCTGCTCGCCGGCCTGTCGGTCGTCGCCGCCCCGATCTCGGTCCTCGCGCTCGGCTTCTTCGCCTTCCTGCTGCGCGGGGGCAGGCGCCGCGAGGGCGAGAAGTACGCCGGGCTGCGCATCCTTCGGTGAGCGAGCACAAGCCTCCCAAGCTCGTCCTGACCGTCATCGACGGGATGAAGCCGTCGATGGTCGAGCGCGCGATGCGCTCGGGCAGCGCGCCCGCGCTGAAGGCGATCGCCGACCGCGGCCAGTACGTGCCCGACTGCGTCGCCGCATTTCCGTCCGTGACCCCGGTCTGCGCGGCGACGATCGCGACCGGCGTGCTGCAGGACGAGCACGAGATCCCGTCGATGAACTGGTACTCGCGCGCCGAGCAGCGCTATGTCGAGTACGGCTCGTCGTTCTCGGCGTCGCGCAAGTTCGGCCTCAACCGCCAGCTCGTCGACACGATCTTCAACATGAACGCGACGCACCTCGCGCCCGACGTCCTGACGGTCTTCGAGCGGCTCGACGACACCGAGGTCGTGCGCACCGCGGGCACGACGTACCTCATCTACCGCGGCCGCCACGAGCACGAGATCTCGCGCGACTTCGCGCTGACGCGCGCAGCCTCGTCGCTGTTCAAACGCTCGACGCTCGGCCCGCGCGAGCTCTTCTACGCCGACATCTTCGCCAGCCGCAAGACCTCCTGCTGGTCGCGGATGGGGATTCCGGGGATGCGCGACCAGCACGCCGGCTGCGTCGGCTCCCACCTCGTCGAGCACGACCTCTTCGACTTCCTGCTGCTGTCGCTGCCCGACAACGACGCGCACTCGCACAAGAACGGCCCGCACGCGCAGATCCAGTCGATCGCCGCCGCAGACGCCGAGCTGTGGCGCGTGATGGAGGCCGGCGGCGGCGCCGAGGCGTTCCTCGACGAGCACGCGATGATCGTCATGGCCGACCACTCGCACTCGCACATCGAGCGCACGATCGACCTGACGGGGGCGTTCGCCGACTGGCGCGTGCTGCCGCCGTCGGGCCAGGGCGCGCGCCACGCCGAGCTCGCGCTGTGCCCCGCGCAGCGCAGCGCGATGATCTACCTGCTGCTCGAATCGCGCGAGACCGCGCTGGCGCGCGTCGTCGAGCAGGCACGCGCGATCGAGGGCGTCGACCTGGCGATGTGGCGGGACGGAGATCGCGTCCGGATCGGCGGCGAGCGCGGCGAGCTGTCGTTCGTGCCGGGCGGCGACGTCGCCGACGTGCGCGGCCGGCGCTGGTCGGTCGACGGCGAGCTCGACACGCTGCAGGCGCACGTCGAGGACGGCGTGCTGCACGCCGAGAACTACCCCGACGCGCTGGCGCGCGTGTGGGCCGCGCTGAACTGCCCGACGTCGGGCGACGTGCTGCTCTCCGCCGAGCCCGCCTACGAGTTCCCCGACTGGGGCAACCGCGCCCACGTGCGCGGCGGCAGCCACGGCTCGCTGCACCGCGTCGACTCGCTCGGAGCGCTGCTGTTCTGCGGCGTGCCGGCACCGCCCGAACGCGCCGCCGGCAACTGGTCGATCGCCGACGTCGCGCCGATGGTCATCGAGCACTTCGGCGCTGCGTAGTCTTTGACGTCGATGACGGTCGACGAGGCAACCGCCGACACCGCCGACTTTCCGCCCCTGCGCGGCCACACGCGCGTTCGTGCCGGCCTGCGCAAGCCGGCCAACTGGATGCAGCTCGTGCGCTTCGGCGTCGTCGGGGCGAGCGGCTACATCGTCAACCTGCTCGTCTACACCCTGCTCGAGCACGGCGCCGGAGCCACCTACTGGGCCGCCGCGACCGGTGCCTTCGTCGTCGCGCTGAGCAACAACTTCGTCTGGAACCGGCTGTGGACGTTCCGCGCCGGCGACGGTCACGCCGGCTTCCAGGCGGCGCGCTTCTGCGTCGTCTCGCTCGTCGCGTTCGGCTTCAACCTGATCGTGCTCTACGCGCTCGTCGAGGGCTTGGAGATGAACGCGGTTCTCGGCATGGGCACCGTGCCTGCACAGGCGATCGCGATCGCGGCCGCCACCCCGCTGAACTTCATCGGCAACAAGCTCTGGAGCTTCCGGGCCTAGATGTGGCGTAGCGCGGTCGCGGTCTGCTCCGCGCTGCTGATCGTTCTGCTCACCGCCGGCCCCGCCGCGGCGCAGCTTCGCTCACCGGGGAACTCCGGCGGCCTGCCGGCGAACCTGCCCGGCACCGCCGTGAGCCCCAATGCGCTCGTGCGCCCGCCGCGCGACGACGTCCCGCCGGCGGGCCGCGGGCTGACGGCCGCGCGCGTCGGCCAGGTCGCCGACGCCGTCGCGAAGGTGCGCCGCGAGCGCCGCGAGTGGCCGGGCGCGACGCGCGAGATCTTCCTCAAGGGCACCGACCGCTGGCAGGTCTCGTACTTCGCCAGGACGAAGCCCGGGACGCCGCGCAAGGAGATCGCGCAGGTGCTCGTCGACGACGGCAGCGCCCGCGTGCTCGAGGCGTGGACGGACTACCAGGTGCCCTGGTCGATGGCGCGCGGCTACCCGGGCGCGTTCGGGCGCATCGTCAACGCGCCGTGGGTGTGGATCCCGCTCGCGATCCTGTTCGTGGCGCCGTTTCTGCGCCCGCCGTGGCGGCTGCTGCACCTCGACCTGCTCGTGCTGAGCGCGTTCTCGGCGTCGACGGCGTTCTTCAACGCGGCGCGGATCGACTGGTCGGTGCCGCTCGTCTACCCGCTGCTCGGCTACCTGCTGGCACGGATGCTGTGGATCGGCCTGCGCCGCGGGGAGGCCGCGCGCGAGCAGGCGCGCCAGCCGCTGGCGCTGCTCGTGCCGGTCGCCTGGCTGGCGATCGCCGTGATCTTCCTCGTCGGCTTTCGCCTAGCCCTGAACATCACGAACTCGAACGTCATCGACGTCGGCTACGCGGGCGTGATCGGCGCCGACCGGATCGTCGACGGCGACCCGCTGTACGGCAGGTTCCCCAGCGACAACGCGATGGGCGACACGTACGGCCCGGTCGTCTACCTCGCCTACGTGCCGTTCGAGCAGGCGCTGACGTGGAGCGGCAACTGGGACGACCTGCCCGCCGCGCACGCCGCCGCGATCGCGTTCGACCTGCTCGCCCTGCTGCTGTGCTTCCTGATCGGTCGCCGCGTGCGCGGCCCGGACCTCGGCATCCTGCTCGCCTACGCCTGGACGACGTATCCCTTCACGCTCTACGCGCTGATGTCGAACTCCAACGACACGCTCGTCGCGGCGCTCGTGCTGGCGGCGGTGTGGGCCGCGGGCAGCGTGCCCGCACGGGGGGCGTTCGTCGCGCTCGCGGGGCTGACGAAGTTCGCGCCGCTCGCGCTCGCGCCGCTGCTGGCGATGCACGGCGACCGGCGCCCGCGGCTGCGCTCGCTGGTGGGGTTCGCGCTCGGCTTCGCGGGCGCCGCGGCGCTCGCCTTCGCGCCGCTGGCGGGCGATCTGAACCTGCGCGACTTCTGGGATCACACGATCGCCTTCCAGGCGTCGCGCGGCTCTCCGTTCTCGATCTGGGGGCTGTATGACCCCGACGTGTCGTGGCTGAACCACGCCCAGCGCGCGGTGCAGGTCGCCGGGGCGCTGCTCGCCCTGGCGCTCGCGTTCGCGCCGCGGCGGCGTGACATCGTCGGCCTGGCCGCCTGCAGCGCGGCGATCCTGATCGCGCTGCAACTCGGCGTCACGCACTGGTTCTACCTGTACATCCCGTGGTTCTTCGGCCTCGTGATGATCGCGCTGCTGGGCCGCCACGCGATCGTGCCCCGCGCGCGGGCATGAGCGGCTTGTCGTCGCCGCGCGCGCAGCCGGCGCTGGCGGGCGTCGCGCTGCTCGCGCTGTACGCGGTCGCGACGTTCACCGGGCCGTTCTCCGACATCACCGTCAACGACCTCTACGTCTACGGCGTCTACGCCGACCTGCTGCACGACGGCCGGTTGCCGTACGTCGACTTCGGCTTCGAGTACCCGCCGCTGGCGGCGATCCCGCTCTGGCTGGCGGGCCTGCCCGGCCTGGACGACGCGACCTACGAGGTGAGCTTCGCGGTGCTCATGGCGGGCTGCCTCGTCGCGGCGCAGCAACTCGCCGCGCGGCTGGCCGGCGGCGGCCGCGAGCGCGTGACCGTCGCCTGGATGTTCGTGGCGCTGCCGGTGCTGATCGGCGCCTCGCTGCGCACGCACTTCGACGCGCTGCCGGTCGCGATCGCGCTCGGCGGCCTGCTCGCGCTCTCCAGGGACCGCTACGCGCTCGGCTTCGCGCTGCTCGGCGTCGGCACGATGACGAAGCTCTTCCCGGGACTGCTCGCGGTGATCGCGCTCCTCTGGTTGGGCTTCGGTCGCGGGCAGTGGCGCGCGGCGCTGCGCGGCGGCGCGATCTTCACGGCCGTCGTCGTGGCGATCTCGCTGCCGCTGTCGGGGGCGGGCTACGTCGACTCGTTTCAGTTCCACCTCGACCGCCCGGTGCAGATCGAGTCCAGCGCCGCGAGCGTGCTGTTCGCGCTCGGCGGGTCGGAGGTCACCGGCACGAACCTGCGCCCCGACCGCTTCAAGTCCAACGGCCTGGACGGCGGGCACGCCGACGCCGTCGAGCGCGTCTTCGTGTTCCTGCTCGTGCTCGCGCTGTGGTCGATCGCGTGGCTCGCGTCGCGGCGGCCCGACGTGCGCCAGATGGTGCTCTGCGGCTTCGCCGCGCTGCTGGCGTTCGTCACGCTCGGCAAGGTCTTCTCGCCGCAGTACGTCATCTGGCTGGCGCCGTTCGCCGCGCTCGCGTGGGTCTGGGGCCGGCGCGCGGTCGCGCTGCTGACGGGCGCCGCGATCGTGCTCACGCAGGTCGAGTTCCCGAGCCGCTACTTCGACCTCATCAACGTCCAGACGGAGGTCGTCGTGATCGTGGCGGCGCGCAACGCGCTGCTGCTGGCGGCGCTCGGCGTCCTGCTGGCGGCGCTGGCACGGCCCCCGCGCGGGGTCACCTGACGCAGGGCGGTCCGGGCCCGAGCAGCTCGGCCTGGCGCTCCGGCGTGGCCATGCCCGTCAGCCGCACACGCACCGCGCCGCAGTTGTTCGCCGTGTCGCGTTCGATCAGCCGGCCGGTCGGATCGACGGTCGTGTCGAGGATGTAGTCCCCGTCCGGGACGCCGCTGACCTCGACGAACTGCCCCGGCAGGAACCAGTTGTACTCGTCGGTCCAGCCGACGGACATCCCCTGCTTGAAGTGGTCGATGGAGCCGCTCGTCGACTCCGGCGCCAGGCAGTCCGGCGCCGGATAGGCGATCGCCTTCGGCCTGCCCGCGCCCAGCGCAGCGTAGGACCGCCAGGCTGTGCTCGTGGAATTGCGCATCGCTGCCTCCTCTGCGACGACTGCCGGCGGGACGTTCCTACCGCATCGCGGGTGCGTGGCGCAACTGCACGTAGCTGTCGCCAGCATCTAGGCTTGGCCGAAGGAGCGGTGTCGTGAGCCAGCGCGCCAAGCACGAAGATCGCCCGCGCCTCGATCGCGGCCCGCAGCCCGCCGACCCGTGGGAGCATCCCGACGTCCGCCTGCGGCCGCGCGAGCTCGCCGGTCTGCTGGGCATGGCGCTGCGCCTCGTCTGGCGCGCGAGCCCGCGCGAGACCGCCCTGCTGCTCGCTACGCAGGTCGCCTCGGGCCTCGTGCTCCCGGCGCAGGTCCTGGCCGGCAAGCTCGCGCTCGACGCGATCCTCGAGGCGAGCCGGACGGGCGCCGGGATGGGGGGCGCGCTGCCTGCGGTCGGTACCGCGCTCGCCGCGATGACCGCCGGCCAGATGCTGACGGTCGCGGCGGCGCACCGTCAACGTCTGCTGCCCGAGCTCGCGGCGCAGTCGGCGCAGCAGATGCTCGCCGGGCAGGCCGTCGCGCTCGACCTCGCGGCGCTCGAGACGCCGGCCTTCCACGACCGCCTCGTGCGCGCGCAGCACGACGCGGCCTTCCGCCCGGCGAACATGGTCTCCGAGCTGGCGCGTATCGTCAGCTCGACGGTCGCCGTGATCGGCCTCGCGGCGCTGCTGTTCACGGTCCACCCGCTGCTCGTCGCCGGGCTTGTGGTCGGGGCGCTGCCGCTGTCGTGGGCGAGCCTCACGGCCGGCCGCGCGTACTACCGCCACGCGGTGATACGCACGCCCAGGCGCCGCTTCATCTCCTACCTGCAGGCGCTCATGACGATGCTCGACTCGGCGAAGGAGACGCGTGCCTTCAACCTCGGCCCGCACCTGCTCGCCGAGCACCGGCGCCTGTTCGACGAGGAGATGGAGGACCTGCGCGCGGTGATCGGCGACCGCCTGCGGCACGGCGTCCTCGCGACGCTCGTCAGCTCGCTCGTCAACGCGGGCGGCGTGCTGCTCGTCCTGTGGCTGCACTTCTCGCAGCGGATCTCGCTCGCCGAGGCCGTCGCGGCGGCCGGCGCGCTGCTGCTCATGGTGCCGCGCGTCAACGCGCTCGTCGGCGCGATCGGGCAGCTGCACGAGAACGGTCTGTTCGTCGAGGACCTGTGGTCGTTTCTGGAGATCGAGCCGCAGCAGCTGCGCTCGGTCTCGACGCAACCCGTCCCGGCGACGTTCGAGACGATCCGCGTCGAGGACCTGACGTTCCGCTATCCCAACGAGCCGGCGCCGGTGCTGGACCGGATCTCGCTGGAGATCCGGCTCGGCGAGACGGTCGCGGTGGTCGGCGAGAACGGCGCCGGCAAGACGACGCTCGCAAAGCTGCTCTGTCGCCTGTACGACCCCGAGAGCGGCACGATCAACTGGGATGGCCGGGACCTGCGCACCTGCGACCCCGACGAGCTGCGCGCGCGGATCGCGGTGATCTTCCAGGACTTCGTGCGCTACGAGCTGGCGGCGCGCGAGAACATCGGCTTCGGGGACATCGCCGCGATGGGCGACGACGCCGCGATCGCCGGTGCCGCGCACAGCGCCGGCGCGGCGCAGTTCATCGCCGGCCTGCCCGACGGCTACGACACGCGCCTGGGCCGCCGCTTCCATCGCGGGCACGACCTCTCGATCGGACAGTGGCAGCGCCTGGCGCTCGCGCGCGCCTTCTTCCGCGACGCGCCGCTCGTGATCATGGACGAGCCGACCGCGTCGCTGGACGCGCGCGCCGAGAGCGAGCTGTTCGCCACGATGCGCAGCCTCTTCCACGATCGTGCGGTGCTGCTGATCTCGCACCGCTTCTCGAGCGTCCGCATGGCCGACCGCATCTACGTCCTGCGCGACGGCGTGATCGCGGAGTCCGGGACGCACGACGAGCTGATCGCCCTCGACGGCCTCTACGCGGAGCTGTTCGGTCTGCAGGCGGCGGCGTACATGGAGCGGCCGGTACAGCGCGAGCGGTGAGCGTGCCCGAGCCGTCGCGGCTACATTGGCGCGCGTGAGCGGACCGCAGACCACGCACCAGGGGCCGATGCCGACGGGCGGCATCTGCCATCTCTGCCGGCACCGCGACCGCAATCCCGGCGTCGGCATGCGTTGCAAGGCGTTCCCGTTCGCGATCCCGTTCGCGATCCGGGCCGGTGTCATCGATCACCGCAAGCCCTATGCGGGCGACAACGGCGTCCAGTTCGAACCCGCCGACGAGTAGAGGCGGGCCGCTCAGCGAGCCGGCAGCAGCAGCTGCTCGATCGAGTCCGCCTTCAGCGGCTCGGAGCAGCGCACGAGCACGCCCATCAGCCAGGGGTCGTCCTCGGAGGTCTCGTAGCGCTCGTTCATGTGCGTGACGAAGCCGCGGATCGACTGCTCCTTGCGCACGCCGATGACGCCGCCGCGCGGGCCCGTCATGCCGACGTCGGTGATGTAGGCGGTGCCGCCCGGCAGCACGCGGCCGTCGGCGGTCGGCACGTGCGTGTGGGTGCCGACGACCGCACTGACGCGCCCGTCCAGATACCAGCCCAGCGCGACCTTCTCGCTCGTCGCCTCGGCGTGGAAGTCGACGAGCACGTGGTCGACGCGGCCCTCGAGCTCGCCGAGGGCGGCGTCGATGTCGGTGAAGGCCGGCCGCCCGGCGCGCAGGAAGAGGTTGCCGCTGAGGTTCACGACGCCCAGGCGCAGGCCGCCCTGCTCGACGACGCAGACGCCATGGCCGGGCTGGCTGCGCAGGTAGTTGTAGGGGCGCAGGATCGCGTCGTGCGTGTCGAGGTAGGCAAAGATCTCGCGCCGGTGGTAGGCGTGGTTGCCCAGCGTGATGACGTCGACGCCGTTGGCGAACAGCTCGTCGGCGATCTTCGGGGTGATGCCGAGGCCGCCGGCGGCGTTCTCGCCGTTGACGACGACGAACGTCGGATCGTGGCGCTCGCGCAGCACCGGCAGCAGGTCGAGCAGGGTATGCCTGCCCAGCGAGCCGACGATGTCACCGAGGAAGAGGATGCTCGCGATGGCTTCTGGCACGGGACATACTCTGACGCAGGGGATGGCCCACCCGCCCTCCGACACTCCGCAGGCCCCGCCGCCGCCGTCTCCGGGCGCGCCGGTGGTCGTCGCCCGCTGGGTGCAGCTCGTCATGCTGCCGCTCGCGGTGCTGGCGCTCTACGCGCTCGCCCACGCCGCCGGCGTCGTGCTGCTGCTGTTCATCGTCGCGGCCGTCATCGCGCTGATCCTCAACCCGCTCGTCGTGTTGCTGCAGCGCACGCGCGCGCCGCGGACGGCCGCGGTGATCGCCGTCTACCTCGCGTTCTTCACGGTGCTGCCGTTCCTCGGCTTCCTCGCCGCCGGACCGGTCTCCGACCAGGCGACGTCGTTTGCCAACGACGTGCCGCAGCTCGTCGACGACACGAGCGCGCTGCTCGACGACGTGCAGGAGTTCTTCGACGACAACGGCATCAACGTCCAGATCAAGGGCGAGAGCGACAGCGCGCTGCTGACGCTGCAGGACCGCGTCGTCGAGGGCTCGGGCGAGATCGTGACGCTCACGGGCGAGCTGCTGCGCCTCTTCTTCGAGCTGTCGTTCTACGTGATCCTCGTGATCGTCCTGTCGATCTACATGCTCGTCTACGCGCCGCGGATCGGCGCGCTCGTGCGGTCGGTGATGCCTCCGGGCGACGGGACGCCGGAGGACGACTACCCGACGCGGGTGCAGCGCGCGGTCTTCGGCTACGTCCGCGGGCAGCTGCTGTTCAGCGCGATCATGGGTGTCTCGGCGGGCGTCTGCCTGTGGATCTTCGGGACGATCGGGATCTTCCCCGACGGCAGGACGTACGCGTTCGCGTTCGGCCTCTTCTTCGGGCTGATGGAGCTCGTGCCGTACGTCGGCCCGGTGCTCGGCGCCGCGCCGCCGCTGCTCGTCGCGCTCGTC
This sequence comes from Solirubrobacterales bacterium, assembly GCA_038255395.1. Taxonomy (GTDB): domain Bacteria; phylum Actinomycetota; class Thermoleophilia; order Solirubrobacterales; family Solirubrobacteraceae; genus CADCVQ01. The sequence continues at coordinate 74,113 of JBBSLI010000007.1, read as the reverse complement.
CAGGATCCGCTCACGGCGCTCTGGGTCGCGCTGCTGTTCGTCGCGCTGCAGCAGCTCGAGGGCCACGTCGTCGCGCCGAACGTCTTCGGCCGCACGCTGCGCCTCAACCCGCTGCTCGTGATCCTCGCGCTGCTGCTGGGCGGGCAGATCTACGGCTTCGTCGGGGCGCTCGTGGCCTTGCCGATCGCGGCCGTGCTGCGCGAGACGGTCGTCTACCTCAAGCGCCACCTCGTGTTCGAGCCGTGGGGGGCCGGGTCGCCGCTGCTGATCGGTGAGCGCGCGCCGCCCGGGGTGGACCGGCCGGTGGCGCCCCGGCCGCGGCCGGATGAGCAGGAGCCGCGCGAGCGCGTGCCGAGCGCGCGGGGGTGAGGCCGCGCCGCTGCGCCGGACCCGTGATGGGGGCGATCGTGGTCATGTCGCACCAGGCGGCGCCATCCGCACCCCGCGCGCCACGATGGCCTGCGCTCTTGTTCCCGCGAGTGGTCATGTCGCGTCAGGTGCGATATGCGCCCCTCGCTTCGACACGACCGCGGCGCAACCGGTCAGCCACCGCTTGGGGCTCGCCTGCCACTCACCGATGCAGGTCGTCGACCCAGCGCACGCGCTCGGGCTCGTCCACGACGTCGTCGAGCTCGAGGTTCACGACCACCGGCTCCTGGCCGCTGCGCACGAGCACGCACGACAGCGGCTCCTGCGCCAGGGCGTTGATCTCCTGGTGGGGCACGTAGGGCGGGACGAAGATGAAGTCGCCCGGCCCGGCGTCGGCGACGAACTCCAGCCGCTCGCCCCAGCGCATCCGCGCACGGCCGCTGACGACGTAGATGACGCTCTCGACCGGGCCGTGGTGGTGCGCGCCCGTCCTCGCATCGGGCTCGATCACGACCGTCCCCGCCCACAGCTTCTCGGCACCAGCCCGCGCCGTCGTGATCGCCGCGGCGCGGCTCATGCCGGGCGTCTGCGGCGTGTTCGGATCGAGCTCGCCGGCGCGCACGACACGCACGCCGTCGAGGCGCCAGTCCCGGCCTGCAGGTGAACCCTCCATCGCAGCGCGAACATAGCGGCTGTATCTCGGACGGCGCCCGGCGCTCGAACGTTGTGAGATGGCGGACGACCGCAGCTACCCTTCCCAGATGCCCTTTCCCGCCACCCGCCTGCGGCGGCTGCGCGCGACGCCGGTGCTGCGCGACCTCGTCCGCGAGACACGCCTGGACGCCGCCGACATGGTGCTGCCGCTGTTCGTGCAGGCCGGCGACACCGGGCGTGAGCCGATCTCCTCGCTGCCGGGGATCGACCGCCTGTCGATCTCGGCCGCCGTCGAGGAGGCCGGCGAGGCGGCGGCGCTGGGCCTGCCCGCCGTGCTGCTGTTCGGGATCCCCGACCACAAGGACGCCGAGGGCAGCGGCGCCTACGACGACGAGGGGATCGTCCAGCTCGCCACGCGCGCGATCAAGGACGCCCACCCCGAGCTCGTCGTGATGACCGACGTCTGCCTCTGCGAGTACACCGACCACGGCCACTGCGGCCTGCTGCGCGCCGACGGCGCGGTCGACAACGATCCCAGCGTCGAGCTGATCGCGCGCGCCGCCGTCTCGCATGCCCGCGCGGGCGCCGACGTCGTCGCGCCGAGCGACATGATGGACGGGCGCATCGGCGCGGTCCGCGCCGCGCTCGACGTCGAGGGCTTCACCGACACGCCGATCGTCGCCTACAGCGCGAAGTTCGCCTCCGCCTTCTACGGGCCGTTTCGCGAGGCGGCCGGCTCGACGCCCGCGTTCGGCGACCGGCGCGCCTACCAGATGGATCCGGCCAACGGCGACGAGGCCGTGCGCGAGGCGCTGCTCGACGTCCAGGAGGGCGCCGATGTCGTCATGGTCAAGCCCGCGCTGGCCTACCTCGACGTCATCCGCCGCGTCAAGGAGGCGACGCATCTGCCGGTCGCCGCCTACAACGTCAGCGGTGAGTACGCCATGATCAAGGCCGCGGCGGCGGCGGGAGCGCTCGACGAGCGCGCCGCGGTGCTGGAAACCCTCACGTCGATCAGGCGCGCGGGCGCGGACATCGTCATCACCTACCACGCGAAGGACGCTGCCCTATGGATGTAACGTCGCCCGCAGGAAAGCCGCCTACCGGCAGCGCCACCACGCGGGAGACTCCTGCTGCGGCGTCCGGAGGGCGAAACACGATCCCGAAGATCAGGTCCAGGAAGGACGGCACGGCGGCCCCGATCGACGACGTCGACCGCACGCTGCTGAACCTCATGCAGGGCAAGTTCCCGCTCGAGCCCAGGCCGTTTGCGGCCGTCGCGGCGCTCGCGGAGCTGACCGAGGCCGAGGTCATGGCGCGGGTGCAGCGACTGCTCGACGACCGCATCATCCGCCAGGTCACGCCGATCTACGACACGCGCGCGCTCGGCTACGGCTCGATGCTCGTCGCCGCGAAGGTCGACCCCGAGCACCCCTGGGGGCCGGCCAAGATCATCAACTCCCACCCCGGCGTGAGCCACAACTACCTGCGCAACCACGAGTTCAACATGTGGTTCACGCTCGCCGTCGAGGGCGACTCCAAGCTCGGGCTGCAGGGCACGCTCGACGTGCTGCAGGAGCTGACCGGCGCCGAGTCGATCCGCCAGTTGCCGACGCTGAAGCTCTTCAAGATCCGCATGGACCTCGAGATGGAGGGCGACACGAAGTCGCTCTCGACCGAGGGCGTCGCCGAGCAGCCCGTCGACCTCGAGGGCGTCCCCTACGACGAGTTCGACGTCGCCGTCATCCGCGCCACGCAGGGCGACATGCCGATCGTCTCCGAGCCCTACGCGCCGGCCGCCGCGCAGCTCGGCATCACGCAGGCCGCGCTGCTCGAGCACATGGCCGGCATGAAGGAGCGCGGCATCCTGCGCCGCGTCGCCGCGATCCTCTTTCATCGCCGCGCCGGTTTCAGCGCCAACGGCATGGGCGTCTGGGTCGTCCCGGACGAGAAGATCGCGGAGTTCGGCCCGCGGATGGCGTCGTTCCGCGGCATCTCGCACTGCTACGAGCGCCCGACCTACGAGGACTGGCCCTACTCGATCTTCACGATGGCCCACGGGCGCTCCAAGGAGGAGTGCGACGCGATCCTCGACGCGATCGCCGGCGAGTTCGGCATCACGGAGCGCGCGACGCTGTACTCCTCGACGGAGTTCAAGAAGATCCGCCTGCTGTACTTCACCGACGACTTCAAGAACTGGGAAGCAGAGCACGGGTGAGCGTTCGCGCCCGTTCGGTCCGTCCGGTCGCGTGACGATCTCGCTGCGCGACACGCGCTCGGCGGAGCAGTACGCCCGCGCGCTCACCTACCTGCCCGGCGGCGTCAACTCGCCGGTGCGCGCGATGCGCGCGATCGGCCGCGATCCGCTGTTCGTCGAGCGCGGCGAGGGCGCCGAGCTGTTCGACCTGGACTCGAACTGCTACGTCGACTGGGTCTGCTCGTGGGGCCCGCTGATCCACGGCCACGCCCACCCGGACGTCGTCGGCGCCGTGACGCGCGCGGCCGCGCGCGGGACGAGCTTCGGCGCGCCGACGGTGGGCGAGGTCGACCTCGCCGAGGAGGTCAGCCGCCGCCTGCCGAGCGTCGAGATGCTGCGCATGACCTCGTCGGGCACCGAGGCCTCGATGAGCGCGATCCGGCTCGCGCGCGCGGCGACGGGACGCACGAAGATCCTGAAGTTCGCCGGCGCCTACCACGGCCACGTCGACGGGCTGCTCGCCGACGCCGGCAGCGGCCTTGCGACGCAGGGCATCCCCGCGTCGCCCGGCGTCCCGCCCGCGCTCGCGGCGATGACGATCGTCGTGCCCTGGAACGACCACGCCGCGCTGATCGCGGCCACCGCGGAGCACGAGCTGGCCGCGATCCTGGCCGAGCCGCTGCCGGCCAACATGGGCCTTGTCCCGCCGGCCGAGGGCTTCCTCGAGCTGCTGCGCGAGCGCGCCACCGAGACCGGCGCGCTGCTCGTCTTCGACGAGGTCATCTCCGGCTTTCGCGTCGCGCGCGGCGGTGCGCAGGAGCTCTTCGGCGTCCTCCCCGACCTGACGATCATGGGCAAGGTCATCGGCGGCGGCCTGCCCGCCGCGGCGTACGGCGGCTCGCGCGAGCTGATGCAGCGCATCGCGCCCGCCGGCGACGTCTACCAGGCCGGCACGCTGTCGGGCAACCCGCTGGCCGTCGCCGCCGGGCTCGCGACGCTCGCGCTGCTCGACGGCGAGCAGCCGTACGCCAACCTCGCCGCGACGACGACCGCGCTCGCCGAGGGTCTGCTGGGCGCCGCGCTCGATGCCGGCCTCCAGGAACGCGTGCAGGTCACGGCGCGCACCGGCCTGCTGACGGTCTTCTTCAGCGACACGCCCGTGACCGACTACGCGGGCGCGACGGCCTGCGACCACGATGCCTACGCGGCCTGGTGTCGCGGCCTGCTCGCGCGCGGCGTCTACGCGCCGGCCTCGCAGTACGAGGCCTGGTTCCCCTCGCTCGCGCACGGGCCTGCGCAGATCGAGCGCACGATCGCGGCTGCGGCCGCCGCGTTCGCCGAGGTCGACCGGTGACCGACGACGACACGGTCGCGCGCCTGCGCGCGACGATCCGTTCCCACGCTGCCGCCCTCGCCGATGCCGTCAGCGCCGCGCCGGCGGCGTACGCGATCGGCGACGAGGGCCTGGACCCGATCGCGCTCGCCGCCTCGGGCCCCCGCGCCGCACAGCACAGCGCCGTCGTCGAGCTCGCGGTCACAGCGGTGCTCGAGGGCTGCCTGCTGCACTACGGCGAGCCGCGCGCGCTGAAGATCGACGACCCCGATCTCGCCCTGCTCGCCGGCGACCGCCTCTACGCGCTCGGCCTGGAACGCCTGGCGTCGATCGGCGACCTCGGCGCGATCGCCGAGCTGGCCGACGTCATCGCCCTCAGCGCGCAGGCGCATGCGACCGGCGACGAGGGCCTCGCGCTCGCGGCCTGGCACGCCGGCGCGGTGGCGATCGGCTGGGGCGAGGACGAGCCGACGGCGACGGCGAAGGCCCGTGCGCGCGACGGCGATCCGGGCGCCGTGGAGGCCCTGCATGCCTCCGCCGCACGCGCCGAACTTTGAGACATCTTTGTAACAGCGCGCACAGCCGCGCACATGGCGCCCCGCCGGATCCTCCGGGTCGCTAGATTTCCCTGCCCGTGGCCCGCGACCGCAAACAGCCCAAGAAGAAGATGACGACCGAAGAGGCCGGAATCCCCGGTGCCTTCGAGGGCGAGACGGTCACGCGCCGGCGCTTCATGACCGGCACGGCGCACGCCGCGGGCGGCGTCGCCGCAGCCGCCTTCACGCTGCCCGCCGTCGGCTTGGCCGTCGCGCCGGTCTTCGAGAAGCAGAAGGCGCACTGGGAGGTCGTCGGCCCGGTCGCCGACTTCCCCGACGACACGTACATCCCGCGCACGCTGACGCTCGTGCGCGGCATCGGCGACGTCGGCAAGTCGACCGTCTACATCCGCAAGTACAACACGCAGTTCGACGACGAGGAACGCGACGAGTACAACGACTACATCGCGATCTCGACGCGCTGCATGCACCTCGGCTGCCCGGTGCGCTTTGTCGCCGCGTCGGAGCGCTTCATCTGCCCGTGTCACGGCGGCGTCTACGACTTCCAGGGCAAGGTCGACGGCGGCCCCCCCGTGCGCCCGCTGGACCGTTTCTACACGCGCGTGCGCAACGGCAACGTCGAGGTGGGGCCGCGGTTCAGCGTCAACTCCGAACTGAGGCGCTTCTCGCCGCGCGATCCGGGCATGCCGCTGGACGGCATCGGCCAGTACGTCTACCCGGCGCGTCCCAGCGTCCGCAAGCTCCCCAACACCTAGGTCATGGCGAACCTCAAGCCACCGCTCCCGCGCGCTCTGCGCCCCAGGCCCAAGGGCCCGAGCGAGGAGAACGGCAAGGTCAAGTCAGGCCCGAAGGAGATCCTCGCCGAGAAGGGCATCTCGACCGTCGACTGGATCGACGAGCGCACCTCGCTGTCGGGCGGCGCGCGCTGGATGATGTTCCGCAAGATCCCGAAGGGGACGAACTGGTTCTACACGCTCGGCTCGGCGACCCTGTTCGCGTTCCTGTCGCAGACCATGACCGGCGTCATCCTCGCGATGTACTACGACCCGTCGGCCACGCGCGCCTACGAGTCGGTGCGCCACCTCACCAACGAGGTCTTCCTCGGCGAGTTCGTGCGCGGCATGCACAAGTGGGGCTCGACGGTGATGGTGATCCTCGTCTTCCTGCACATGGGCCGCACGTTCTTCTACGGCGCCTACAAGTACCCGCGCGAGCTGAACTGGGTGATCGGCGTCGTGCTGCTGATCCTCACGCTGTTCATGTCCTTCACGGGCTACCTGCTGCCGTTCGACCAGCGCTCCTTCTGGGCGACGACGGTCGGCGTGGCGATCAACGGCACCGGCCCGCTCGTCGGCCCGTATCTGAACGACTTCCTGCGAGCCGGCCCCGAGTTCGGGGTGACGACGCTGGCGCGCTTCTATGCGCTGCACATGCTCGTCCTGCCCGGCGCGATCGCCGCGATGATCGGCGCGCACCTGTATCTCGTCGCCCGCCTGGGCACCACCGCGCCGCCGTGGATGAAGGCCGAGATCCCCGCCGACTCGCGCAAGGACGACGCATGAACGCCCGCGAGAAGGAGCAGTACCTGCGCGAGTACGCGATCCTCAAATCGCAGGGCAAGCCGTTCTTCCCGTACTCGGTCGCCAAGGACGGCCTCATGGCCTGCGTCGTCATGATCTCGATCATCGGCATGTCGCTCGTGCTCGGGGCCGAGCTCGGCCCCAAGGTCGACCCGACGACGACGACCTACACGCCGCGCCCCGAGTGGTACTTCTTCTTCCTCTTCGAGGTGCTGCGGATCGTCAAGCCGCCGTCGCTGACGCCGCTGGCGGCGATCGGTGTGCCGACGATCTGCATGATCCTGCTGTTCCTGCTGCCGTTCTACGACCGCAGCCCGGAGCGCCGCCCCGAGCGCCGCCCGATCGCGATGGCGGCCGCGTTCTTCACGATCGCCGCGATGGCCTTCCTCACGTACGAGGGCGCCATCGCCGGCTCGCCGAACCAGATCGACATGGAGGCGCCGGAGAGCGTCGTCGCGGCCGGGCCGGAGAACGTGGCCCAGTGGGAGTCCGGCAAGCAGGTGGTCGCGCAGTCGGGCTGCCTGGCGTGTCACAAGATCGGCCACAACGGCGGCGCGCTGGGACCGGATCTCAGCGAGATCGGCAGCACCTCCTCGCGGCAGTCGATCGCACGCACGCTCGTGAACCCGACGGCGCCGATGCCGGCGTACACGGAGCTGAGCGACAAGAAGCGCGATGACCTCGTCGAGTTCCTCGCGCAACTGAAGTCCGGCGCGCATTAACCCCCCCGGCCCGAGCCCGCCCGACAAGGGGACGCTGCAGGAACCGCAGGTGCGGGCGATGTTCGACCGCATCGCCGGCTTCTACGACGTCATGAACTCCGTCATGACCGCCGGCCTGCACCACGGCTGGCGGCGCCGCGCGGTCGACCTCGCGCGCGTCGGTCCCGGCGACCGCGTGCTCGACGTCGCCACCGGCACCGGCGACCTCGCGCTCGAACTCGCCCGGCGGGTTGCGCCCGGCGGCGAGGTGATCGCCTCGGACTTCTCGGAGCAGATGCTCGCCCGCGCGCGGACGAAGGCGACCGATACCCCGGTGTCGGTGACGTTCGAGTGGGCCAACGCGATGGCGCTGCCCTACGCCGACGGCGAGTTCGCCGCCGCGACGGTCGGCTTCGGCGCGCGCAACTTCTCCGACCTCGACCAGGGCCTGCGCGAGATGACGCGCGTCGTGCGCCCCGGCGGCACCGTCGTCGTGCTCGAGATCACGACGCCGACGCGGCCGCCGCTGTCGACCTTCTACCGCCTGTGGTTCGATCGCGTGGTGCCCGTCATCGGCAAGCTCGCAGGCGACCCGGAGGCCTACGAGTACCTCCCGAACTCCGTCAAGCGCTTCCCCGACCCGCACGAGCTGGCGGCGCGGATGGACGCCTGCGGCCTCGACGTTCGCTGCATCCTCACGGCGGGCGGAATCATCGCGCTGCACGCCGGCGCGAAGCGGGGCTAGTAGATGCGCACCGCCGAGGCGACGCTGAGCGAGATCGTGCGCGCCGCGGGCGCCCACGTCCCGCGGCTGCTCGGCCTCGTCGAGGAGCGCCTCGTCGCCCTCGCCGCGGGCCACGGTCCCGTGCTCGCCGAGCATGCCGGCGACACGATCGCCGCCGGCGGCAAGCGGATGCGCCCGCTGATCGTCCTGCTCGCCGCGGGCCCGGGCGCGGCCGGCCGGCCGCAGCTGATCGGGGCCGCGGCGGCCGTCGAGCTGATCCACTCGGCGACGCTCGTCCACGACGACGTGCTCGACGGCGCGCATCTGCGCCGCGGCATTCCGACCGTCTGGTCGCGGGGCGGGCGCGACCTCGCCGTCGCGACCGGCGACCTGCTGTTCTCGCGCGCCTTCTCGGAGCTGACGGCGACCGGCTCGCTGGCGGCCGTGCGGTCGCTGTCGCGCGCGACGTCGGCGCTCGCCGAGGGCGAGCTGCTGCAGCGCCAGGACGCCTGGAACGCGGCGGTGCCGGTCGAGCGCTACATGCTGCGCTGCGAGCTGAAGACCGCGCGCCTGTTCGAGGCCGCCTGCGAGATGGGCGCGCAGGTCGCGGGCTTCGACGATGCGCAGATCGCCGAGCTGGGCGGGTTCGGGCGCAGGATCGGGCTCGCGTTCCAACTGCTCGACGACGTCATCGACGTTGCCGGGCCGGTCGCGGTGACCGGCAAGCACCGCGGCACCGACCTGCTCGACGGCACGGTCACGCTGCCGCTGATCGTCGCCCGCGAGCGCGACGCGCGGCTGGCATCCGTCGACCTGGGCACGATCACGACGGCCGCGCAGGCCGAGGAGCTGTGCGCGCGCATCGAGCAGACGGGTGCGCTCGAGGAGTCGCGCGCGCGGGCCTTGCAGATGGTCGCCGACGCGAAGCGGGCGCTCGACGGGCTGGCGCTCGAGGACGGCCAGCGCCGGGCGCTGAACCTCGTCGCCGACTCGGTCGCCGAGCGCAGGGCGTGAACGGTTTCGCCGGTCGATCGCCGCAAGCGGCGAGCTTCCGGCGACGTCACGTCTAGAAGTCTTCGGGCAGCACGTGCCCGGCCGTCAGCGCGACGACGAAGCGCTCGACGTCTTCCTCCATGTTCGCCCGCGTGAGCTGACGCAGGTCCGAGACGAGCGCCTCGGTCCCGCGGTCGAGCGTCTCGTCGAAGCGCTGGATCGCCTCTTCCTCGAAGATGTCGGTGACCTGCCACTCGCAGTTGGGGCAGCGCAGGCTGACCTCCCAGCGCGAGCGATCGGCCTCTTCCCAGGCCACGGGGTAGACGAGCTCCGACGTGCACGCGGGGCACACGTGGATGTCCGTCTCGACCGGGGCGAGGTCCTCGAAGGAGATGACCTCGATCGTCTTGCCGGACGGCAGGACCACCGTGCGGACGTACTGGTTGTGATCCGGGGCGGGGCTGTTTTCGAACTCCTGCATGACCAACTCATCGGCATGCCGCGACGGAACTTGAACGTTCGGCCACGCCTGTCCAGAAAACGTCCGCGCCACATCTGCCACGCAGGCGCGCGGTACCCTGTCGGCAATCAACCCTGAGGTACACCCATGCCGTTTGGCCCGCTTGAAATCGGCATCGTCCTTCTGATCGTTCTCGTCGTCTTCGGCCCCAAGCGCCTGCCCGATCTCGGTCGCTCGCTGGGCTCCGGGATGCGTGAGTTCAAGGACTCGATCACCGGCAACCACAAGGACGACGAAGACGGTCCCTCCAAGCTCTCCGCGGCGGCCAAGGCCGACGAGCCGGACGAGGCCGCGAAGCGGCCACCCAGCTGAGCCGTCAGCGCCGCATAGCGGCCGCGCTGCGGCCCATCAACCACGAGGACAAGCTCACCCTCGTGGACCATCTGTCGGAGCTGCGCCGCCGGCTGCTGATCTCGGCGGCCGCGCTCGTCGCCGCGTTCGCGTTCTGCTTCTGGCAGAACAACGCGATCCTCGACATCGTCACCAAGCCGGTCCGCAACACGCAGAACCTGCAGAACCCGAGCAAGTCCAGCAAGGACCCGCTGGAGCAGTCCGCGCGCTTCCAGCTCCAGCAGGGACAGGCGCTGAAGGCGCTCGCGCCCGCGCTGTCCTCGGCGGCGAGGACGTTCGCCGCCCTCGCCGAGGCCGAGAACCTGACGAGCACGCAGCGCCGGGAGATCGTCAACAGCTCGACATCGTTGACGGCGGCCAGCAGGCAGGTGGCGCAGGCCGCCGCATCGGTGCCGACGAACACGCAGCGCAACCTCGTCACGCTCGGCGTCACCGAGCCGTTCACCGCGACGATCACGATCGCCTTCTACGCGTCGTTGCTGCTGGCGATGCCGATGCTGCTCTTCCAGGCCTACGCGTTCGTGCTGCCGGCGTTCAGCCCGGGCGAGCGAAAACTCGCGCTGCCGGTGATGCTGATGGTGCCGGTGCTGTTCATCGCAGGCGCGGCCTTCGGCTACTTCGTCGTGCTCGAACGGGCCGTGGCGTTCCTGCAGAACTTCAACGACGACTCGTTCGACATCCTCTTGCAGGCGAAGGACTACTTCAAGTTCGCGGTCCTGTTCGTCGCCGGCATCGGCGTGCTGTTCCAGATCCCGGTCGGCGTGCTCGCCGTCACGCGGCTGGGGATCTTCACGCCGCGCCAGCTCGCGAAGAACCGCGGCTACGTGATCCTCGGCATCGCGGTCCTCGCGGCCGTCGCGACGCCGACGCCGGACCCGTTCACGATGACGCTCGCGATGGGGCCGCTGATCGTCCTCTTCGAGCTCAGCATCCTGCTCGCGCGCTGGCTGGAGCGCGTCAGCCCGCGCGGCCGCAGCAGCCGCTGGGGCGATGACGACGACGAGGACGAGGACGAGGACGACGGCGACGGCGACGGCGACGGCGACTACGACCCGTTCGCCGACGAGGGCCTCGACGACGAGGAGCAGCTGCCCGACGGCGAGGTCGACGAGGTCGCGCAGCCGCCCGATCTCGAGGCCGCCGCCGAACGGGTCGCCCGGGCCGCCGGCGAAGCGACCGATGACGGCGACGACGAGCAGGCGAGTGACGACGACGATCTGTCTAAGCTGGAGGGACCCGACCGGAAGGACTGATCCCTCGTGCTGTTCGACCTGCGCGGACGCGGCCGCCGCCGTACCGTGCAAGCCATCTATCTCTCGCTCGCCATCCTCATGGGCGGCGGTCTCGTCCTGTTCGGCATCGGCAGCGATCAGAGCGGCGGGCTCGTCGACGCCTTCTCGGATGAAAACGGCGGGGGCAGCGCGACGGAGTCGCTCGACAAGCAGATCGACGCGCAGCTCGCCAAGACCCGCGCGGACCCCAAGGATGCCGCTGCCTGGGCAGCGCTGGCGGTCGCGCGCTTCCGCCGCGCCGGTGTCGACGGGCTGCAGCAGGACGGCGCCTACACCGACGACGGCAAGCGCCGCATCGGCCTGGCGGCCACCGCCTGGGAGCGCCACCTCGCGCTCGAGCCCAAGCAGCCCGACGTGCGCGCGGCGAACCTGATGGTGCAGGCCTACGGCGAGAACGGGCTCAACGAGCTCGCGAAGGCCGTGCAGGCCAAGCAGATCGTCACCGACGCCGAGCGACCTCCGAGCTCGAACCTCTACGCGCAGCTGGCCGTGCTCGCCTATCAGGCGGGCGACGATCGCACCGGTGACCTCGCGGGGACGCGCGCGGTCGATCTCGCGCCGCAGGACCAGCGCAAGGAGCTGCGCTCGACGCTTGAGATCCTCAAGCAGCAGGCGGCCACCGACCGCGCACAGCAGGCGACGACGACGCCGGCCACACCGCCGGCGGAGTAGTCGGCCTGCGTCGGCGGGCAGCACCGGCGACCCACCACCGGGTCCACTAGGATTCCCCGCTGGGTCGCACCCAGCCCCTGTAGCTCAACTGGCAGAGCAGCGGACTCTTAATCCGAAGGTTCCAGGTTCGATTCCTGGCGGGGGCACTGACTGCTACTGGGCTCGAGTGGTGCCTCTCTTTGCTTGAGACAAAGAACTGCACCACTCGACGATCACGTGACAGCGCGCCCGACCACGCGGGGCGCTCGGGCACGGGGGAAGGCCGTCGCGTAACGGTCGTCAGCGCCCACCGCGAGTCGATCATCGTAGGCTCTGCGGATGACCGACAAGCTTGCGATCCTCGACGGCGACGTGATGGACGTCGCCCAGGCGCAGATCCCCGTCACCGACGAGGGCCTGCTGCGCGGCGACGGTGTCTTCGAGGTCGTGCGCCTCTACAACGGCGCGCCGTACGGCCTGCACGAGCACCTCGAGCGGATGCAGCGCAGTGCCGCGACGCTGCGGCTGCCGTTCGACATCGACGCCGTCCGCGACGACGCCGAGAAGCTGCTCGAGCGCAGCGTGCCGGCCGACGGCGCGCTGCGGCTGCTCGTCACCCGCGGCGGCCGCCGGATCGGCATCGTCGAGGACCTGCACGCGATGCCCGACACCGTCGCGCTGGCGACGGTCACGTACTCGCCGACGCGCGTGCTCGACGGCGTCAAGTCGCTGTCCTACGCGGCGAACATGCTCGCGACGCGCGTCGCCAGGGAGCAGGGCGCCGACGAGGCGCTGCTCGTCTCGCCCCACGGCCGCGTCCTCGAGGGCCCGACGACGTCGTTCTTCTACGTCCTCGGCGGCGCGCTGCACACGCCTCCGCTGGAGGACCGCATCCTGGACTCGATCACGCGCCGCGCGCTGTTCGCCGTCACCGACGTGAGCGAGCGGATCACGACGCGCGACGACCTGCCCGACGTCAGCGAGGCCTTCCTCGCGTCGTCCGCGCGCGAGGTGCAGCCGGTGCACGCGATCGACGACATCGCGATCCCCGAGGTTCCCGGACCCGTCTCGCTGGCGGCGGGAGAGGCCGTCGCGAAGTACATCGAGGCTCGGCTCTGAAGATCGTCACGGTCATCGGCAACCGGCCGCAGTTCGTCAAGGCGGCCGCGGTGTCCGGGCCCCTGCGCGCCGCGCACGACGAGCTGCTCGTGCACACCGGCCAGCACTACGACGACGAGCTGTCGTCGATCTTCGTCCGCGAGCTGGCGGTTCCGCCACCCGACGTCGAGCTGCAGCTCGGCGGCGGCACGAACACCGAGCAGACCGCGCGCATGCTCGCCGCGCTCGGCGAGCTGCTGCGCGAGCGCAGGCCCGCGGCGGTGCTCGTCTACGGCGACACGAACTCGACGCTCGCGGGCGCGCTCGCCGCCGCGCAGGCGCAGATCCCCGTCGCCCATGTCGAGGCCGGCATGCGCTCCTTCGATCGCGCCATGCCCGAGGAGACCAACCGCGTGCTGACCGATCACCTCAGCGCGCTGCTGCTGGCCCCGACGCAGGTCGCCGCCGCCAACCTCGCGCGCGAGGGCGCGGTGGGCGCGGTCGAGGTCGTCGGCGACGTCATGGTCGACGTCGCGCGGATGCTCGCGCCGCGCGCCGCGCGCGATGACACGCCGTTGCGCGACGCCGGTGTCGAGGCCGGTGGGTACGTGCTCGTCACCGCCCACCGCGCCGGCAACGTCGACGACCCGCGGCGGCTGGCCCAACTCGTCGAGCTGCTGCTCGGGATCGACGAGCCGGTCGTGTTCGCGCTGCATCCGCGCACGCGCGCGCGGCTCGAGGCGGCGGGCCTGATCGGCGACGTCGAGGCCGGCACGATCGTCCTGCCGCCGCTCGGCTACCTCGCGTTCATGGCGCTGCTGACCCGTGCTCGCGCCGTCCTGACGGACTCCGGCGGCGTGCAGAAGGAGGCCTACCTCGCGGGCGTGCCGTGCGTGACGCTGCGCGACACGACGGAGTGGGTCGAGACGATCGAGGCGGGCTGGAACGTGCTCGTCGACCTCGACGCCGGCGCCGCCGCGATCGCCCTCGCGCGCACCGCCCCGGCCGACCGCCCCGAGCTCTACGGCGACGGCCACGCCGCCGGCCGGGTGGTGGCCGCGATCAGCGAGCATCTAGGCTCCTGACCCTATGAGCGACGCCCCCCAGGGACTCATCCTCAGCCCCACCGCACAGGTCGGCAGCGGTGTCACCTTCGGCGCCTACGTCGTCGTCCACGACGGCGTCATCATCGGCGACAACTGCACGATCGGCGACGGCGCTGTGCTCGGCAAGGGCCCCAAGCTCGCCGCGGGCTCGACGGCCTCGCGCGATCCGCTCGATGCGCTCGTGCTCGAGGAGGGCGTGATCGTCGGCACGCACGCGATCGTGTTCGCCGGCGCCCGCATCGGCACGGGCTCGATCGTCGGCGACCAGGCGTTCGTGCGCGAGCGCGCGGTGATCGGCGCGGGCACCGTCGTCGGGCGCGCGAGCGGCGTCGACAACGACGTCCTGATCGGCGACCGCGTGCGGATCCAGTCGCAGTGCTACATGACGGCGTACAGCGTCATCGAGGACGATGTCTTCTTCGGCCCGTGCGCGATGACGACGAACGACGACACGATGGCGCGCCACCCGAAGGGGATGGCGCTTCGCGGCGCGATCCTGCGCCGCGCCTGCCGCATCGGCGGCGGCGCCGTCCTCGTCCCCGGCGTCGAGATCGGCGAGGAGGCGTTCGTCGCGGCCGGCTCGGTCGTGACCGCCGACGTCCCGGCGCGCAAGGTCGTCATGGGGGTGCCGGCACGGCTCGTGCGCGACGTCCCCGACGAGGATCTGCTGGAGCGGTGGGCCTGAGCCGCCAGGCGCGCGGCCGCCGCCGCTCCCCCGGCAGGGGGCCGCGGCTGCCGGGCGCGATCGAGCTGCCGTGGGCGCGCCGCCGGCGCCTGCGCGCCGAGCGCGGCACCGTCGCACTCGGCGTGGCCGCCTTCGGCCTGACGGCGACCGTGCTCGGGACCGAGGTCGCCCGCACGATGCGCGTCCGCATCGAGGCGCACCCCGAGCTCGACCCGCTCGAGTCCGCCGAGGTGGCGGTGCGCGAGACGATGGAGCTCGCCGTCGCGGGGATCGAGAGCCTGAGCCCGCGCGAGTCGGCGCTGCTGAACCTGCTGGGCTCGTTCTCGCTGACGTTCGCGGGTGCGCGGCTGGGCACCTACGTCATCCGCCGTCGCGGGCCGATCGGGCCGCTGCGCGACCTCGTCGTCGGCGAGCGCCACATCCATCACTTCGTGCCGGGGATCGTGCTGGCGTTCCTCGCCGGTGGCGCCGCGCTGCTGTCGCGCGACGACGGCCTGGACCCGCTGCTCGCGGTGCCGTTCGGGGCCGGCGTCGCGCTGACGCTCGACGAGTCCGCGCTGCTGCTGCGCCTCGACGACGTCTACTGGAGCGAGGACGGGATCATCAGCGTGCAGATCACGCTCGCGGCTCTGGCGCTGCTGTCCGCGACGACGCTCGCCCGGCGGGCGCTGCGCCGTGGCGAGCGCCGGCTGGCGCTCGCGCGGGCTACGCCGCCGCCGCGAGCTGCGGCAGCGCGTCCTGCATCCAGATGACCTGCTCGCGTCCCGGCCCGACGCCGACGAGGACGACCGGCACCTTGATCTGCTCGGCGATGAACGCGAGGTAGTCGCGGGCGGCCTGCGGCAGGTCGCTGGCGCTGCGCGCCTCGGTGATGTCCTCCGTCCAGCCGTCGAGCTCGATGTACTCGCCCTTGGCGTGGTGCAACACCGACTGGTGGTAGGGGAAGTCGGAGAAGCGCGCGTCGTCGGGGCCGCTGTAGGCCGTGCAGACCTTGATCTTCTCGAAGCCCGACAGGACGTCGAGCTTCGTGATCGAAAGCGACGTCAGGCCGTTGATGCGCGACGCGTAGCGCAGCGCGGGGATGTCGAGCCAGCCCGTGCGCCGGGCGCGGCCGGTCGTCGTGCCGAACTCGCCGCCGCGGCGGCGGATCTCCTCGCCGACCTCGTCGTCGAGCTCGGTCGGGAACGGGCCCGAGCCGACGCGCGTGACGTACGCCTTGGCGATGCCCCAGACCTCGTGGATGTCCTTCGGCCCGACGCCCGCGCCGACGCAGGCCGCGCCGGCGATCGGGTTGGAGGACGTGACGAACGGATACGTGCCGTGGTCGATGTCCAGCAGCGCGCCCTGCGCGCCCTCGTAGATGACGAGCTTGCCGGCATCCAGGGCGTCCCAGACGATGCGCGCGGTGTCGGCGATGTGGCGCTCCAGGCGGTGGCCGTAGGTCAGGTAGGCCTCGGTCATCGACTGCAGGTCCAGCGACGGGTCCTTGACATAGGGGCGCAGGCTCAGCCGCTTGGGATCGAGCGCCGCGGTGATCTTCTTCTTGAGGATCTTCTCGTCGAGCAGGTCCTGCATGCGGATGCCCAGGCGCGCCGCCTTGTCGGCGTAGGCGGGGCCGATGCCGCGCCGCGTGGTGCCGATCTGCAGCTTGCCGAGCTTCGTCTCACCGGCCGTGTCGAGCAGCAGGTGGTAGGGCATGATCACGTGCGCGTTGGCGCTGATGCGCAGGCCGCTCGTGTCGATCCGGCGCGCCTTGAGCGCGTCGAGCTCGTCGGTCAGCACGCGCGGGTCGATGACGACGCCGTTGCCGATGATGCAGCGCTTGCCGGGATAGAGGATCCCCGACGGGATCAGGTGGAACTTGAAGACCTCGCCGTCGCGGATGATCGTGTGGCCGGCGTTGTTGCCGCCCTGGAAGCGGACGATGGCGTCGGCCTGCTCGGCGACGAGGTCGACGACCTTGCCCTTGCCCTCATCGCCCCACTGGGCGCCGACGATGCAGATTCCTGGCATACGCGCGTGAAGTGTAGGGCCGTTGGCGTCCCGGCCGGTTTCAGGCCGATCGCACGTCGGGCCGCTGCTGGCGCGCGTCCGCTCCCCAGAGCGGGAGGACCTCGCACATCTCCTCCAACCGCGACACCGTGCGCTCGTTGATCTGCTCGGCGAGATCCTCGCGCTCGAGGTTCGTCGTGATGATCACCGAGCGCTCGTCCTCGTAGCGCGCGTTGACGATCGCGTAGAGCTGCTCGAGCACCCAGGGGCTCGTCTTCTCGGCGCCGACGTCGTCGATGTGCAGCAGATCGACGGCGGTCAGGCGGTCGAGCAGGTCGACGTACGAGGTGCCGCGATCGTCGTCGAACGTCGTGCGGATCTCGGCCAGCAGGCGCGGCAGCGAGTAGATCGCGACGCTGCGGCCGGCCTCGAGCGCGTGCGCGGAGACGAGCATCGCGAGCGTCGTCTTGCCCGTCCCGACGGAGCCGAAGAACCACAGCCCGCGGCCGCTGTCGAGGTTGTCGTCGATGCGGTTGACGAAGCGCTTCACGGCGGCCGTCACGGGCGCGGCGATCTCCGTGACCGGCGGGCGGTCGAACGACACGCCTCGGTACCTGCGCGGGATCACGCCGCTCAGCGAGCGGGCGCGTGCGCGGCTGACACGCTGCGCGCGGCAGCGGCAGTCGCTGGCCGTGTTCGTCGCCTCGTCGAAGACGAAGCCGCTGCCGTCGCAGAGGTGCAGGACGCAGGTGTCCTCGGTCACGGGGCTGGATCGCTGTGAGGGCGGGCTCATGGACGCTGAGACGAGAGTAGGTCACGCGGCAGCGGACCGGGCGAGGGCTCCCCGCAATCTGCGTGCAACGCCGCTGACGGCCGCGCCGCGGCGACCGCGAGCGCGCCGACCACGAGCGTTGATCCGCCAACCGGGGTTGGCCCGAACACAGTGTTAAGTCCAATCCATTCTTAGGAGGAAGTTCATGCAAGGCAAGACACTCGCCCAGATCTGGGCCCTGGTTCTCGGCGGCGTCCTCGTGCTCGTCGGCCTCGTCGGCTTCCTCGTGGAGCCGAGCTTCGCGGTCGGCGACGAGGCGCAGCGTGGCACGCTGATCCTGTTCGACATCAACGGCTGGCACAACGTCGTGCACCTGCTGTCGGGCATCGTCGGCCTCGCGATGGCCGGGACGGCCGCCAAGGCGCGTCTGTTCGCGATCGGTTACGGCGCCGTCTACGTGCTCGTGACGATCCTCGGCTTCGCCGTCGGCGACGGCGGCCTGCTGCTCTCGCTGATCCCGATCAACACCGCCGACAACGTGCTGCACCTCGCGATCGCCGTGACCGGCATCGCCGTCGGCCTCGCCAGCCCCGCCGTTGTCGGCCGTCGCCCGGTGACGGCGTAACCACGAGCACCGCGCCGGCCGGCACGGGACGAACGATGTCCCGGGTCGGCCGGCCGTGCCCGCGCTGCTTCGGAGGATCGACATGATCGTCATCGCACATGCAGGACACTGGGCCCTCGGGCTGCTGCAGCTGACGCCGGTCGTCGCGGTCGCGGCGTTCGCGGCCTGGAGGGCATACGGCGCGCGCACCGCCGTCCGCGATCAGGCTTCGGCCTGATCACCCGTAGCGCTCCGGCGAGGTGTAGTTGAGGAACTTCGGATACTCCTTGGCGAACGTCAGCTCGACGTCGCCGATCGCGCCGTTGCGGTGCTTGGCGATGATGATGTCCGCGATCCCCGCCCGCTCGGACTCCTTGTCGTAGTACTCCTCGCGGTAGATGAAGGCGACGAGGTCGGCGTCCTGCTCGATCTGGCCCGATTCGCGCAGGTCCGACAGGATCGGTCGCTTGTCGGTCCGCGATTCGACCCCACGGCTGAGCTGCGACAGCGCGATCACCGGGACGTCGAGCTCGCGGGCGAGGATCTTCAATCCGCGGCTCATCTCGCCGACCTGCTGCACGCGCGACTCGATCCGCGCATCCGCGCGCAACAACTGCAGGTAGTCGATGATGATCAGCCCGAGCGGCGCCTGCTGGTGCAGCCGGCGCGCCTTGGCGCGGATCTCGAGGATCCCGACGTCGGACGAGTCGTCGACGTACAGGGGCGCAGCGGCGAGCTTCGCCGACGCCTTGAGGATGTCGGGCCACTTGTTGTCCGACACGCGGCCCTTGCGCAGCAGGTCGCCCTTGATGCGCCCCTGCGACGCGACGAAGCGCTGCGCGAGCTCGGTCTCGGACATCTCCAGCGAGAACAGCGCGACCGGCTTGCCGTGGTCGATCGAGGCGTTCTCGGCGATGTTCGTGACGAGGGCGGATTTGCCCATCGACGGACGTGCGGCGATGATGATGAGGTTGCCGGGCTGGAAGCCGCCGGTGATCTCGTCGAGATCGCGAAAGCCGCTCGGCGTGCCGGTCAGCGCGGTGCCCTCGCGCGAGAGCTTCTCCATCTTCTTCAGCTCGTCGTGGAGGATCTCGTCGATCGTGCGGAAGTCCTTCTGGCGGTCGTCGTGGGCGACCTCGAGCATCGCGCGCTCGGCCTGCTCGACGAGCTCGCGGGGACCGGCGGAGTGGTTGAGCACCGACGCCTGGATCTCGTACGTCGTGCTCAGCAGGCGGCGCATGAGCGCGTGCTCGCGCACGATCTGGGCGTAGCGGCGGATGCCGCCGAGGCCCGGCACGCCGCCCGTCAGCTCGTCGATCGCGGCCTTGCCGCCGGCGTCCTCGAGCCTGCCCGCCGAGCGCAGGTGCTCGGCGACGGTCAGCACGTCGATCGGCTCGCTCTCGCGGTACAGCGCGAGCATCGACTCGTAGATGAGCCGATGGCGGTCGCGGTAGAAGTCCTCGGACTTCAGCCCCTCCTCGATGACGAGCCCGTACATCGCGCGATCGGACAGCAGGATCCCGCCGAGCACGGACTGCTCGGCCTCCAGCGAATGCGGCGGCGCGACGCCGGTGGCGATCTGCGCGGTCTGTCGCGGGGCGGAGTCGGGATAGGTGCTCATCGCGATCTGCAGACTAGGTGGACGTCGGGCGCGCGCGGGGCGTCGAACACCACCGCGAACATCGCTTGCTGCACCGTGCGGAAAGTTTCTGCCCGGCGACAGGCGAACAGATGTTCGCACGGCGATCGGACGCTATGGGGTGGCGGCCAGAAAGCGAGCGACATCGTGGCGCTCGCGCGCGAGCGCCACGTGGACGTCCTCGCCGACGGGCTCGAAGAGCTCGAGCCAGCCGCGCTCCTCGTGCCGCCACGTCCCGGCGACGCGGCCGTCGACGAGCACCGCGGGGAGGATGAAGCCGCCCCCGGACTGGATCCGCCCGGCGTGGCGCGGGTCGAGCACGAGATCGCGCGACGCATGGCCGAGCAAATAGGGATCGAAATGGCCGAGCAGCGCGACGTGGGGTCCGTTGCCGGGACGCGCGCGCGCCGGTGACGGCTCGACGCCCTCCAGCGCCCGCCGTGCCCGCGCCAGCCCGATCCCCGACCAGGCGGCGAGGTCGTGCGCCGTCGCCGGCCCGTGCCCGGCGAGATAGCGACGGCCGAGCAGCACCAGCGCCTGATCATCGGGGAGCGCCGCGGGCGCGCCGCCGAGCCAGTCCTCCAGCAGCGCATAGGCCGGCTCGCGATCGCGACCGGCCGCCGGCACGCGGCAGACCACGCCCCGCATCGCCGCGTACGCCAGCAGGTGCGCCGGCGCCTGGCCGCCGGCGTCGATCGGCAGCCGCGCGGCGAGCGCGGCACGCGTCTGCGCACCCTCCGCGGCGAGGATCTCGCGCAGCTGCTCCAGCGCACGCTCGCAGAGCGTGTCGTCGAGGCCGAGCGCCAGCCGCCGCGGCCGGCCGCGGGCGGCGAAGATCGGCCCCAGCAGGCCGGTCAGCCAGCCCGCATCCTGCGCCGGCACGACGTGCAGCGTCCCGCGCATCGCCCACGTCCAGACGAGCGTGCGGTCGCGCAGCGCGGCGTCGACGTCGGCGGCGACGACGGTCGGCGCACAGCGCGGCCGGAACGCGAGCCGGGCGAAGCCGAGATCCTGCGCCTGCACGCCGACGAGCCGGCGCGCCACGGCGCCGACGTCGGCAGCACGCGGTCCCGACAGTCCCTGCGCGCGCAGCCGCCGTCGCAGCGTCCGGCGTGGGTCGTCCGTCATCGCGCCGCAGCCTGGTTGGGCCGGCGCTCCGTCACGCGGCCGCGGTCAGATCGTGTCGCACGGAGGCGCATATGCCCGCGCGGTCAGATCGTGTCGCACGAGGGGCGCCATGCGCACTGCACGAGACACGACCGACCCGAGGATCGCATCCGCGCGGACGTCGGGCAGCCCGGCTACGCCGGCTCGTCCGGCCAGCGTCCGTGGACGTCGTAGAACTCCCGCGCCGCATCCTCGTCGGCGCGGTCGGCGAGCCCGGTGCGCATGGCCCACAGCAGGACGGCGACGCCGAAGCCGCCGCCGACGATGCCGATGACGCCCCAGATCGTGTCCGCGAGGGCCGCGAGCGGCACGGCGGTCGCGGCTACTTGCGTTCGACGACCATCGTCTTCACCGAGGCGGTCACGCCCTCGGCGACCTCGACGACGACGACGTAGGTGCCGACGTTCTTGATCGGCTCGTCGAGATGGATCTTGCGCTTGTCGACCTTGACCCCGCGGGCCTCTTCGATCGCGTCGGCGATGTCCTGGTTGGTCACCGAGCCGAACAGGCGGCCGTCGTCACCGGCCTGCTGGCTGATCGTCAGCACGGTGCGGCTGAGCACCTCGGCGTCCGCGGTCGCCTTCGCGACGAGCGCCTGCGTGGCCTTGTCGGCGGCCTCGTTGCGGCGCAGGGCCTCGTCGAGCGCGCCCTTCGTCGCAGGCTGCGCGAGCTTGCGCGGCATGAGGTAGTTGCGCAGGTAGCCCTTGGAGACGTCGACGACGGCTCCGCGGGTACCGAGGTGGTCGACGTCCTGCAGGAGGATTGCGGACGGCATGGCTAGCGGTCGTCGCGGCCGCGGCGACCGCCACGACCCTCGCGCTCGGTGTCGTCACGCCCGCCCTCGTTGACATACGGCAGCAGCGCCAGCTCACGGGCGCGCTTGACCGCACGAGCGATCTGGCTCTGGTGACGGCGGCAGGCGCCGGTGATCCGCCGCGAGCGGATCTTGCCCTTCTCGGAGATGAACTTCCGCAGGACGGCGGTGTCCTTGTAATCGACCTGCTCGATCTTCTCCTTGCAGTACGGGCACGGCTTGCGCCGCCCGCTGCCGGGGCCACCCTTCTTGTCACGACGACGCGCGGGCTTGCCGCGGTTGCGCTGCTTTGCCACTGAGAAAAAGTCCTTGTGTCGCTTGCGGATGCGCGCACGGCGAAGCGCGCGGGCCCGTCATTGTGACAAAGACGGCGCAGCCACCGCGATCGGCAGCGAAACCGGGGCTCCGAACGCGTCAGCCGGTGCGCGGGGAGAGGCGTCCCTCGGCGAGGCCGGCGAGGTCGATCTCGTCCAGCGAAGCGACGACGATGTCGGCGTCTGCGTCCGCGAGGATCGACTCGTCGTCGTGGCGCGCGACGCCGAGCGCGGCGAACCCGCCCGCCTTCGCCGCCTGCACGCCCGATACCGCATCCTCGACGACGAACGCCGCGGTGGGCTCCACGCCGAGCTCCTGCGCGGCGGTCAGGAAGATCTCGGGATGGGGCTTGCCGCGCTCGAAGTGGCGGCCCGAGATGTCGACGTCGAAGACGTTGAGCAGCGTCAGGCCGTCCTCGATCCAGGGGTACTCCAGACCCGCCTCGGCGGCGAACTCGTCGAGCCGGATCTGGCGCAGGAAGAGCCCTGCGTTCTTCGACGAGGAGGCTGCGGCGACGAGGACGCCCATGTCCTTGACGGCGAGCAGGAAGCGCAGCGCGTCGGGGTAGGCGGAGAACCTGCCGGCCTCGATCAGCTCGACGACCATCTCCTGCTTGCGGTCGGCGTAGGCGTCGACGCGCGTCGCGGGGTCCGGCACGCCGAAGTGCTCGAGCGCCGCCATCGCGCCCTCCATGCGCGGTTTGCCCGACAGCTGCTGCTGGTAGACCTCCGCGGTGAACGCGTCGGGGGTCCAGCTCGTCTGGTCGGCGATGGCGGCCCAGTCGGTCCGCATGAGCTCGTTGAACACGTCGCGCCAGGCGGCCTCGTGCGGTGAGTCGACGAGCACGCCGTCGACGTCGAAGATCGCGCCGCGAAACCCTCCAGCCATCTAGTGCTCCCCCCGGTACGTCGCTTGGATGTCGCTGCCCTGGCCGACCGCCTGCGCCGCCGCGATGGCGTCGAGCGCGAACGTGCAGCGCTCGCCCGCGCCCAGCTCGCGCACGTCGTCGCCG
This sequence comes from Solirubrobacterales bacterium, assembly GCA_038255395.1. Classification (GTDB taxonomy): domain Bacteria; phylum Actinomycetota; class Thermoleophilia; order Solirubrobacterales; family Solirubrobacteraceae; genus CADCVQ01. Next base: position 50,987 of record JBBSLI010000007.1, on the reverse strand, counting down.
ATGCCGACCTTGATCGCACGGCTGAAACCGCCGGTGATGACGACGGTCAGCTCGTGGTCGCGCAGCGTGACGCGGATCGGCGTCCCGTGCACCTGCATCGGGAACGTGAGGCCGTCGAGCTTGTCGATCAGGGTCGGCGCGAAGTACAGGACGCCGTCGCGGATCTCCGCGCCGGTGTAGGCGCGCTGGACGAGGTCGACGGTGCCGGCCATGACGCCGAGGTGGATGCCCTCCTTCGTCGTGCCGCCCTGGACGTCGCCGACGTCGGACTCCAGCGCGACGAGGAAGCGCTCCCACGAGTGCTCGGGATCCATATGCGCCAGCACGCCGGCATGGGCGATGAAGCTCAGCGTCGAGCCGTGCGAGGTGCGGTCGTCGTAGTACTCGATGTTGCGCTGCGCCTGATCGGGCGCCCAGTCGTAGCCCAGCCGCGCGAACAGGCGCTCGATCTCGGCGGGCGAGAAGAGGAAGAACAGCAGCACGGTGTCGGCCTGCTTGGCGAGCTTGTAGCGGTCGGGGTCGTCACCCTCGGCGCGCAGGATCCGATCCAGCCGCTGGATGTTCTGATGCTCCCGGCGGTAGCCCTCCCAGTCGAGCTCCTCGAGCTCGTCGTAGCCCTCGAACTGGCTGATGATCCCGTCGCCGTGGAAGGGGACGTACATCTTGTGGCTCATGTCCTGCCACTTGGCGATCTCCTCGTCGGTGAGGCCGATCTTCGCGCGCAGCGTGTCGCGGCGGCGCTCGGTCAGCAGGCCCAGCACGACCTGCGCCTGTTCGCAGATCCACGCGACCATGACGTTCGTGTAGGCGTTGTTGCGCAGCCCGCTCTCGGCGGCGCCCGGGTACTTCTCGTGGAACTCGTCGGGCCCCATGACGCCGTGGATCTCGTAGCGGTCGCGGTCGCCGTCGTAGTGCGCGATCGAACCCCAGAAGCGGGCGATCTCGAGCATCATCTCGGCGCCGTGGTCGCGCAGGAAGTCGAGGTCGTCGGTGGCCTGGTGGTAGTGCCAGACGTTGTAGAAGATCGCCGCGTTGACGTGGCGCTGGCGGTGGGAGAGGTCGGGGTCCCACTGCCCCGAGAGCGGGTTGAGGTGGACGACCTGCGTCTCCTCGCTGCCGTCGCTGCCGCTCTGCCAGGGGAACATCGCGCCTGAGAACCCGGATTCGCGCGCGGCCGCGCGCGCCTCGCCGAGGCGGCGGTGGCGATACATGAGCAGCTCGCGCGTGATCTCGGGCAGCCGCGAGGTCAGGTAGCGGAAGACGTACAGCTCGTCCCAGAAGACGTGGCCGCGGTAGGCCTCGCCGTTGAGGCCGCGGGCCGGCACGCCGGCGTCGTGGTTGGTCGTGTGCAGCGAGCAGACCTGGAGGATGTGCGAGACGTGCAGGCGCAGCAGGTGCTGGACGCGCTCGTCGCCGGGCAGGTGGACGTCGCTGGAACGCCACAGCTCGTCCCAGGCGCGCGTGTGGCGCTGCAGCGCCTCCTCGAAGTTCGGATAGCGGCCGACCGACTTGCCGGCGTTCGTCAGCGGCTCGTTGATCGCGCGATCGCGCGACGTGTAGAACGAGACGAGCTTCTCGACCCGGATCGGCGCGCCGCGCGTGACCTCGAAGCGCAGCACCTGCTGGACGTAGTCCTCGACCTGAAACAGCGAGCGCTGCACGTAGAGCTGGTCCTCGCCGCGGAAGACGCGCGTGCGCGCGGCCTGCGCGACGTAGATGTTCGACTGGCGCGTCTCGGTGTGCAGGGCGATGATCTCCGGCCCGAACGTGCGCGGCGAGACCGGATCGAGGTGACGTCCCTCCAGCGCGCCGTAGCGGGCGACGCCGCCGTTCGTCACGCGCCCGTCGAGCGCCGACACGATCTCGGCCGAACCCGACCAGTTCTCGGCGGTGAGCGTCCACTCGAGCGCCGCCTGGTGGGAGTGCGCCATGCTCGCGAAGCGGCGGCTGCGCAGCGCGGTGATGCGTCCCGAGCGGTCGCGGAAGCGCAGCTCGCGGCTGACCATCGCCGTGCCGATGTCGTACTCGTGGCGGTAGTCGAGCAGCTCGACGTTGTCGAGGCGGATCGCGTCCTCGTCCTCGATCTTCAGCTTCAGGACGAGCCAGTTGGGGAGGTTGACGAGGTCCTCGTTGAGGACGGGGCGGCCGCCCATGATCGTCGTCTCGCGGTTGTAGACCCCGTGTGCGTACGTGCCCGGGTAGTGGACGCCGTCGGCGTCCTCCCACTCGGCCGCCCCGCGTGTGCAGAAGTAGCCGTTCCCGGTCGAGGTCAGTGCCTCGCGCAGCCCCTCGTCCTGCGGGTCAAATCCCTCGTAGGCCAGCGCGCGTTCGTCCACGTCGTGTGACGCTAGCGCACACCCATGTCAGGCAGGTTGCCGGGGCGCGACGCTGCACGCAGGGTGCTCGCCGAAACGTCGACGAGCTCCCGCCGTGACCGGGGCGACGAGGGCTCGAAGCGGTCCGATGCGGTGATCAGAACGGGATGTCGTCGTCGGCCGGCGGCCGGTTACCGCCGCCGCCGCCGCCGGACGGGACGGTCTGGAAGTCGTCGGTGTTGGCCGGGACGTCGGAGCGCGGGGTGAAGCCGCCGTTGGACTGGCCGCCGCCGTAGCTGCTGGCGCCGCCGCCGTTGCCCTGCCCGTCGCGCACGACCGGCACGACGCTGTCGGCGGAGATCTCGACGGCCTGGCGCTTGTTGCCCTCCTCGCCCCACTCGCGCCACTTCAGGCGCCCGGAGACGACGACCTTCTGGCCCTTGGTGAGGTTGCGCCCCATCCACTCGCCCAGACCGCTCCAGATCGTGACGTCGAAGTAGGCGGGACGGTCGGCCCAGTTGCCGGAGCTGTCCTTGTAGCGATCGTTGTGGGCGATCCGCAGCTGGCAGACGGACTGCCCGCTGGGCAGGTTGCGAAGCTCGGGCTCGCGGGTGAGGTTCCCGGAGACGGTTACCTGGTTGATGTCAAAACCGCTCATGCGGGAACTCTCCTTCGGGGACGAACGAAATCTTGCGGCGAGTCTAGACCCGCCGCCGGAGGGCACAGCCGACTACGCCGCTCCTTCCGCGCTTTTGTCACGGGGTCGCGCGCAACCGCGCGCTTCTGACACGAAGTGCCGCCGGCGGACCGGGCGGACCGGCGCAGCGACGCTAGGCGACGGCGTCTGCGGGCTCCGCGGCGGGCGCGGGAGCCTCGATCGCGACCGTCTCGCCGATGCCCGTGGGGCGCGGCTCGGGACGGTTCGCGGGGGGCGCCGGAGTACCCGGCGCGAGCTTGATGATGCGGAAGCGCACGACGCCGTCGGCGATCTTCAGCGTGCGCTGAAGCGTCTCGAGGACCTCGCGGGTGCCGTGGAACTGCAGCAGGTGGTACTCGGCGTCGGTCTTGTGCCGGATCTCGTAGGCGGTCTGGCGCACGCCCCAGTCCTGCTCGTTGACGATCTCGCCGCCGGCGGCGATCGTCGACTCGACGCCGGACAGCACCTTCGCGCGCTGATCGTCGGGCGCCGCGCTGTCGAGCATGAGGACGAGGTCGTACAGGGGATCGTGTGCAGGCATGCGGCGGCGCATGATAGCGAGCGAAGGCCGATCCGCCCTCCCGCGGGGGCGAGTCCGCAGGCCGCGGCGCCTAGGGAGAGCATGGAGCCCGGAGAACCGCTGGCGCTGCTCGCGCGCGTGCGCTGGGGCAACGTCGCCCGCGCGGGAGCGCTCGTCGTGCTTGTCGCGATGGTCCTCGCGTGGCCGCACCTGCGGGCCGCCCCGCCCGCGCTGCCGCGCGCCGAGCCCGTGCCGGTGGCGCCGACGCGCAGCGTCGAGTTCGTGACGCCACCGGCGCAGCTCCAGGCGCCGGCCCGCGCGGCGCCCCCGGCCCGCGCGACGCCCCCGGACCGCCCTGCGCGCCCGCGCCGCCGCGCCGCCCGTCCTGTCCTCGCCGTCCGTCCACCCGCTCCGCGCCGGGCCCGAACGCCGGCGCATTCCGCACCGCCGGCGCCGCGGGCGCCACCACCGCCGCGGCCCGTGCCGGCGCCGCGCCCAAGGCCGCGCCCGCGCCCCGCGCCGCCGGGGCGCCAACCCCCGGCCCGGCCCGTCCCCGCGCCGGTGCCCGAGTCGGAGTTCGCCCCGCTCTGAGCAGGCCCTAGTCCGGCGCGCCGGCGGCGAGCGACCCGGCCTTGGCCCTGATGTCGGCGAGCTGCTCGTCGATCCAGTCGCCCGGGTCACGCGCCGTCACCGCGGCCTTCAGCCCGGCCGACCGCCGCTCGCGCTCGTCGGCGCTCATCGTCAGGGCGCGGTGGATCGAGTCCGCCGTCTCCTTGATGTCGAAGGGGTTGACGGACAACGCCCATTCGCCGAGCTCCTCGTGCGCGCCGGTGTTCTCCGACAGGATCGAGACGCCGTTGCGCTCGTTCACCAGCGGCCCCTCCTTGGCGACGAGGTTCATGCCGTCGAACATCGCGTTGACGATCATCAGGTCGTACTGCTTGTATGCCGCGACCGCCTCCTCGAGGTCGTCGCGCAGCTTGAGCTGGATCGGCATCCAGTCCGGCGTGCCGTGGCGGTGGTTGACGATCGCCACCAGCGCCTCGATCCGCTCGAGGTACTCCTGGTACTGGGGCACGTCCATCCGCGACGGCATCAGCTGGGCGATGAACGTCACGTTCTCGTGGAACTCGGGGTGCTGCTCGAGGAACTGGTCGAACGCCGTGAAGCCCCGCAGCACGTTCTTGGACAGGTCGGCGCGGTCGACGCGCAGGATGATGTGCTTGCGCCGGCGGCGCTCGATCTCCGCCTCGAAGCGCTTCGTGCGGTCGCTCGCGGCGACCTTGCGCGTCGCCTCGTAGTCGATCGGCAGGGGGTAGGCGCGCACCCAGACCTCGCGTCCGTCGATGTGCACGACGCCGGCGTCGAAGTCGACGTCGAGGCCGATCAGGTCGCGGCAGCACTGCAGGAAGTTCCAGCGGTAGGAGCGCGTGTGGAAGCCGACGATGTCGTTGGCGAGCACGCCGCGGAAGATCTCGTCGCGGATGCGCTTGGGCAGCACGCGCCAGGCGTCGGGCTGCGTCCACGGGATGTGGATGAAGTGGTGCAGGAAGACGTCGGGGCGCGCCTGGCGGACGACGGCGGGCAGCGTGTAGAGGTGGTAGTCGTGGACCATCACGACGGGCGCGTCCTCACCTGCGATCTGCTCGATGACCGCCTGCGCGAGGTCGTCGTTGACGACCTTGTAGCCCTCCTCCCAGGCCTGGACCTCGTTCTCGCGGACGTCGGGCGCGTTGGAGAGGTCCCAGAGGTAGTGCTGGATGAACCACAGCATCGGGTTGGCGATGACGTTGTAGAAGCGGTCGTAGGCGTCGGGCTCGGACTCGACGAGGCGCACCTCGAACTCCCCGGAGGGCGTGTCGACGCCGAACGAACGGCCGCCGCGCTCGCGCGTCTTGCGCACGTCGCCCTCGGTCATCGTCGACGCGATCCAGACCGCGTCGCGGTGCGTCGCAAGCCCCGTCAGCGCGGTCACGAGGCCGCCCGTCCCGCGCGTGAACGAGCCGTCGACGTCGAACGTCACCGGCCCCCGGTTGGAGACGAGCACGAGCGGGCGCTGCGGCTGTGACGTGCCGGTCGGCATCGCCATCAGGGCCGCGCCGCCGCGCCCGTCTGCAGCGGCCGCGCGCCGAGCTTCACGCGCACGTCGCGCGGCTTGCCGTTTCGATAGACCTGCAACGTGACCTCCTGGCCGGGCTGGAAGGTGAGCAGCTCGACGCCGAGCGCCGCCTCGTCGGCGAGCTTGTTCCCGTCGACCGCCGCGATGATGTCTCCACCTGTGGAGATGGTGCGCGCCTGGAAGCGCTGCGTCTTCGTGCCCGCGCGCAGGCCGGCCCTGTCGGCAGGGCTGCCGGCGACGACGTCCTGCACCCACGCGCCGGTCTCGACGGGTAGGTCGAACCGGCGCGCGAGCTGCGGGTAGATCGGCGCCGTCGCCACGCCGAGGTACGCGTACTCGGCCCTGCCGTCACGGCGCAGCGCGGCGAGCGTGCGCCGCACCGTGTCGGCGGGAACGGCGTAGCCGACGCCCTCGCCGCCGCCCGTCGTCGTGCGGATCTGGGAGTTGATGCCGAGCACCTCGCCGCGGCCGTTGACGAGCGGGCCGCCGGAGTTGCCGCGGTTGATCGCCGCATCGGTCTGGATCGCGCCGGCGATCTCGAAGCCCGTGAGCGACTCGATCTGGCGGTCGGTCGCCGACACGACGCCGACCGACAGCGACTGCGGCTCGCCGAACGGCGAGCCGATCGCCGCCACCGGCGAGCCGACCTTCAGGTCCTGCGCCGTCCCGAGCGGCAGCGGTCGCAGCCGCAGGCCGGCGGGGTCGACCTTCAGCAGCGCCACGTCGGCGTTGGGGTCGAAGCCGACGATCTCGGCGCGCACCTGGTTTCTGTCGGCGAACGCGACGTAGACCTCCTCGGCCGCGCGGATCGCGCTGCCCTCGCCGTCGGTGACGACGTGGGCGTTGGTCGCGATCTCGCCACGGCCGTTGAGCACGAAGCCCGAGCCGACGCCCTGCCCGTTCTCGCCGCCGAGGTTCGACGCGCCGGGCAGGACGCTGAACACGGTCACGACGCCCGGCGCGTCGCGCTCGTAGATCGCGGCCGGATCGAAGCTGTCGTCGCCGGCGGCGCTGCGCACGACCTCGACCGTCGTCGTGCGCTCGACGCTCGCCGCCGCCGCCGCGGGCGCGCCGGCGGAGTCCTCGTCGTTGCCCGCGCCGCCGCAGCCGGCGCTCGCCAGCGCGGCCGCGGCGAGCACCGCGCCGGCCCGGGCCCGGGCCGTCACGCCGGAAGCTCCAGTGCGAACGTCGTGCGCCCGCGCGCCGGATCGACGTCGAGCGAGCCCTCCATGCGCTCGGCCAGCTCGCGCGCGATCGCCAGGCCCAGGCCCGAGCCCTGTGCGTCGTCGGAGGTGAAGAACGGCTCGAAGACGCGCTGCGCGGTGGCGTCGGGTATGCCCGGGCCGTCGTCGCTGACGGCGAGGCGCACCGAGCCGTTGTCGCGCGTGGCGTAGACGACGACGCCGGTCCCCGACGGCGTGTGCGTGAGCGCGTTGTCGATCAGGATCCGCAGCACCTGCGCCACGCGCTCAGGATCGCAGACGGCATCGATCGGCTCGGCGTCCAGGCGCAGCTCGAGCGTCGACTCGTGCTTGTCCAGCGCGGGCTGGAACTCGGCGCTGACGGCGCGCGTCAGCGCGCCGAGGTCGGTCTCCTCGGGGCGCAGCTCCAGCGAGCCGGCCTCCAGCCGCGACAGGTCGAGCAGATCGGTGGCGAGCTTGCCGAGGCGCTCGACCTGCTCGCGCACCGTGGCCACGAACTGGCGCCGCGTCTCGTCGTCGAGGTCCTCGTCCTCCATCAGCTCGAGGAAGCCGCCGATCGAGAAGATCGGCGTGCGCAGCTCGTGCGACGCGGTCGCGATGAAGCGCCGCCGCGCGCTCTCGAGCTGGGCGAGCTGGCGCTGCATGTCGTCCAGCGCGCGCGCGAGCTGGCCGAGCTCGTCGTCCTTGCCGATGGGGAAGACGGCGGTGAAGTCGCCCGACGCGACCTGGTCGGCACCGCGCTCCAGGCCGCGCACGCGGCGCGCGATCCGGCGTGACACGACGAAGCCGCCGGCGAGCGCGAGCAGCAGCCCGATCGCGCCGGCGATGATGATCTGGCGGCGGATCAGCGCGACGTTGCCCTGCACGTCGGCCATCGGCGCGGAGAAGACGGCGACGCGGCTGACGGTTCCCGCGTCGCGGATCGGCACGGCGACCTGGCCCAGCTCGCCCTCGCGCGAGGACTCCGTGCCGAGCTCGATCCGTCCGCTGCGGGCGGCGACGTCGGCGACCTCGAAGCGCAGGTCGGTGATGCGGTTGTCGGTGTAGGAGTCCGAGAAGATCGACAGCTGCAGGCCCTCGGTCCCGTCGCTCACCGACATCAGCGTGACGCGCGTGTTCGTGCGGTCCGACGTCGTCGAGACGAGGTTGTCGATCTGCTCGGCGCTGCCGTTGCGGCGCACGAGGTTCGTGATCGGCGGCGTGAACGCGCGCCCGGTCTCGGTGAGCGCCTTCATCTTCTGGTCGCGCAGCGAGGACTCCAGCTGCGGGGTGACGTAGAACAGGACGGCGAGCAGCGCGACGAGCGTCACCGCGAAGGAGAGGACCGTCAGCTGCGTGCGCAGCGAGCCCCCGCGCACCGGCTCAGTCCTTGCCGTCGTCGCGGAAGCGATAGCCGACGCCGCGCACCGTGAAGAGGTACTCGGGCTGCTTGGCGTCGAGCTCGAGCTTCTCGCGCAGGTGCCGGATGTGGACGTCGATCGTGCGCGGGTCGCGATAGGCCGCGTCGCCCCAGATCCGCGTGAGCAGCATCTCGCGCGTGAAGACGCGGCCGGGCGCGGTCGCGAGCGCGGCGAGGATCTCGAACTCGACGAACGTCGTCTGCGCGGGCTCGCCGCGGACGGTCACCGCGCGCTTGTCGAAGTCGATCCGCAGACCGGCGACGTCGAGCGGTCCCGTCGCACCGTCGCGGCCGTCCGCGGGCTGCATGTCGGCGCGCCGCAGGGCGGCCTTCACGCGGCTGCGGAACTCGCGCATCGAGAACGGCTTGGTGATGTAGTCGTCGGCGCCGATCTCCAGGCCGACGACCTTGTCGATCTCCTCGGCGCGCGCGGTCAGCATGATGATCGGCACGGTGCTGCGCGCGCGGATGCGGCGACAGACCTCGAGGCCGTCGAGCTTGGGCAGCATGAGGTCGAGCACGACGAGGTCGTAGCTCCCCTCCGCGAAGCGGTCCAGCGCGGCGCGGCCGTCGGTCGCCTGGACGACGTCGTAGCCGTCCTTGCGCAGCGGATAGGACAGCAATGTCTGGATTGCGTGCTCGTCATCGACGAGAAGGATGCGAGGAGCACGATCCACCATCCCCAATAGTGTGACAACGACGATGATCGATCCGCGCATCTACCGGGCTGCGCTGGTTCCGGTGCTGCTGGCATTCGTGCTGCTGGCCTTCTCGCTGGAGAACCGGCCGCAGCCGATGCGGACCTCGCTCGCGCCCGATGCCTTCCAGGGCGACCGTGCCTTCGAGCGCGCCTACGACAGCGGCGAGGGGCTGTCGGACCGCTTCGCCGACCGCCGTCCCGGCTCGGACGGCGACAACCGCCTGGCGGCGGAGATCGCGCGGCAGATGAAGAACGCGGGCTTCCGCGTGCGCACCATCGAGCACGACGGCGAAACGATCGACGGCCGCCAGGCGCTGCGCACGGTGATCGCACGCCGGCCCGGCACGATCGACGAGCAGATCGTCGTCGTCGCGCACCGCGACGCGGCCGGCCGGCGCGCCGAGGCCGAGCTGTCGGGCACCGCGGCGCTGCTGGAGCTGACGCGCATCTTCGGCGCGGCGCGATCGGTCCGCCACACGCTGACGCTCGTCTCGACGAGCGGCGGCAGCGGCGGCGCGGCCGGTGCCGCCGAGCTCGCGGGCGAGCTCGGCGGGCTGCCGGTGGGCGCGGTGCTCGTGCTCGGCGATCTCGCTTCGCGCAACGTGCGCGCGCCGCTCGTGACGCCCTGGTCAAACGCGCTCGGCGCATCGCCGCAGCGCCTGCGCGCGACGGTCCAGGAGGCCGTCCGCGTCGAGACGGGCTCGGGCTCGGGCGCGCCTCGCGCGCTGAGCCAGTTCGCGCGCTTCGCGATGCCCGCCACCTTCGGCGAGCAGGGCGCGCTGCTGTCGCGCGAGCTGCCGGCCGTGCTGCTCTCGATCAACGGCGACACGCCGCCCGCGGCCAGCGCGCCGATCTCGCGCGATCGCCTGGAGGCCTTCGGCCGCGCCGCGCTGCGCACGGTGACGGCGCTCGACGCCGCGTCCGAGGCGCGCCCGATCACCGCCGAGGCGTCCAGCCGCGACCTGCTGACAAGCCGCAAGATCGTGCCGGCGTGGGCGATCTCGCTCTTCACGGGGGCCCTGCTGCTGACCGTCCTCGTGACGGCGGTCGACGCGTTCGCCGCGCTGCTGCGCCGGCGTGAGCCGATCGCGATCTGGTTGCGCTGGACGCTCGCCGGCGCGTTGCCGTTCCTGCTCGCCGCGCTGTTCGCGCTGCTGCTCGGCGCCGTCGGCCTGCTCGACGCGCCGGGCGCGCCGGTGGCGCCGCAGGCGCTGCCCGCGTCGCTGCCGGCGCTGCTCGCAGTCGTGCTCGTCTTCGCGCTCGGCTGGGCCTGGCTGCGCCCCGCCGCGCTGCGGCTCCTGCGTGCCGAGGCCCCCGACACCTCGCAGCCGGGCGCGGGGATCGCCGTCGTGCTCGTCGCGGTCGCGGTCGCGACCGTCATGTGGATCGCCAACCCGTACGCCGCCGCGCTGCTGATCCCGGCGCTGCACATCTGGCTGTTCGCGCTCGCGCCCGAGCTGCGGATGGCGCGCGGGCTGCGCCTGTCCGTCGTCGGCCTCGGGCTCCTGCCGGTCGCGTTCGTCGCGTTCGCGCTCGCCCGCTCGCTGGGTCTCGGCGGGCTCGACGCGGCCTGGCAGCTCGTGGTGCTGACCGCGGGCGGCCACATCTCGGCGGTCAGCGTGCTGGCGTGGAGCATCCTCGCCGGCTGCGCCGTCGCCGCGCTGCTCGTCGCCGCCAACGGCCGCGCGCCGGCCGACGACGACGAGATCCCGATCACCGTGCGCGGGCCCAAGTCCTACGCCGGCCCCGGTTCGCTCGGCGGAACCGAGTCGGCTCTGCGACGATGACGCGCTGATGCGGCGCGCTCTGCGGTCTCTCTCAACCGTGCTGATCGTGGCGGGCGTGCTGATGCTCGCCGACGCCGTCTCGACGCTCCTCTGGCAGGAGCCGGTGTCGGCGGTCTACGCGCGGATCGTCCAGGGGCAGCTCGGCGGCGACCTCGAGAGGCTCCAGACACGCAAGCCCACGACGCTCGACCTCGCGGCGCTGTCGAAGCTCGCCACGGAGCGGCGCCGGATGGCCTTCCTCGCGCGCCGCCTGCGCGCCGACAGCGACGAGGGCGCTGCCGTCGGCCGCGTCCTGATCGACAGGATCGACGCCGACTTCGTGCTCGTCAACGGGACCGACGGCAACGACCTGCGCAAGGGGCCGGGCATCTACGACGACGTGCCCTTCCCGGGCGCGCCGGGGACGACCGCGATCGCCGGCCATCGCACGACCTACGCGGCGCCGTTCCGGGAGATCGACAAGCTCGTCAAGGATGACCGCGTCGTCGTCGAGATGCCCTACGGCCGCTTCACCTACGAGGTCGAGAAGACGCGCATCGTCGAGCCGACGGAGGTGTCGGTGATCGACCGCGTGGGCTTTGACCGCCTCGTGCTGTCGGCCTGCCACCCGCTCTACAGCGCGGCCAAGCGGATCGTCGTCTTCGCCCGGCTCGTGGCGTCGCAGGCACGCGGCCCCGCGGAGCTCTGACCGGCCCGGCCCGGCGACCGCGTCCTGGATAATCGCGGACGCGATGACCTTCGAACTCAAGCGCGACGGCCACCCGCTCGATACCTCTCGCGGGATGCGATTGCAAGAGATCAAGCTGCGCGTGCAACGCGCGGACTACGTTGTTGACCCCGTGCTCGTCACCGAGGCGATGCTGCGCCGCGCCGTCAGTCACAGGCGATGCTGGAAGCCACGCACCGCCTGGACGACGCCGGCCGACAGCAGCCGGGCCGCGGGCGGCCCGTCGGCCACGACGCCGATCCAGGTCAGCGACGCGGCGGATTGGGCCGCGTGGCGGTCGTCCGGCGCGACGCACACGAGCAACTCGTAGTCCTCGCCGGCGGCCGCGCCGAGCTGCCACGCGGGCACGCCGATTTGCTGTGCGACGGCCGCGACGCCGTCGGCGAGCGGCAGCGCGTCGAGGTCGATCTCGAGCGCGACGCCGCCGGCCCGCGCGACGTGCTCGGCGTCGGATGCCAGGCCGTCGGAGAGATCGATCATCGCGTGTGCCCGCGCTCGCGCGAGCGCGCGTCCCTCGGCGAGCCGCGGCAGCGGCCGCAGGTGGCGCGCGGCCAGCTCCGGCGGCCCGTCGGCGCGGCCCTCGAGGATCGCGCGGCCGGCGCCGGATGCGCCCAGCGTGCCCGTCACGCCGACGAGGTCGCCGGGCTGTGCGCCGGCGCGGCGCACGATCTGCCCGGGCTCGTCGGCCCACCCGACGACGGTGACGACGAGCGTCAGCACCGGCGCGGACGTGACGTCGCCGCCGACGAGGGCGACGCCGCAGGCCTCGGCGAGTGCCGCCATCGCGTCGGCGAGCGCGATCGCGTCAGCGCGCGCGAACGCCGGTGGCAGGCCCAGCACGACGTAGGCCTCGCCGGGATCGGCGCCCATCGCGGCGATGTCCGAGAGCGCGCCCGCGAGCGCGCGGTGCCCGGCGTCGGCCGCGGTCGCCGTGTCGCCGAGGCGAAAGTGCACCCCGTCGATCATCGCGTCCGTCGAGGTGACCGACAGCGCCCGCGCGCGGACGACCGCCGCGTCGTCGCCGCTGCCCACGAGCACGCGCGCCGGCGGCGGAGCGAAACGCTCCCGCAGCGCGGCGATCAGTTCGAACTCGTCCGTCAGCCCTTAGCGGTGGCGGTAGACGATGCGCGCGCGGTCGAGGTCGTACGGCGACAGCTCGACGCGTACCCGGTCGCCCGGGAGGATGCGGATGCGAAAGCGGCGCATCTTGCCTGCGACGTGCCCGAGCACCATGTGATCGTTGTCGAGCTTGACGCGGAACATCGCGTTCGGCAGAGCCTCGACGACCTCGCCCTCGAACTCGACTTTCTCTTCCTTGGCCATTGCGCCGCAACGGTAGCGCACTGGGCCGCGTCGGCTGAGGACCCGGCCGTTACGGCGTGGTGCCCGGGGTCGCGCCCTCGCTGTCGGCCGGCGGCTCGTCCACCGGCGGCGGCGGGGGCGGCGGGGTGTCGATGTCGGGGTTGTAGTCGCCCGGGTTGTAGCCGTTGCCGCCGGTCTGCGGCGTGCCGCCCGGCTGCGGCCGGATCGAGCCCTGGTCGCGGCGGACCTGCTCCTTGGCCTTGGCGGCCTGCTCGGCGAGCTCCTCGGGCGTGAACTGCGGCGCGACGGGCGCCTCGCGGGCGAACTTGCGCTTGAACACCTTCGGCTTGAAGGGCTTCTTGGGCTTGACGAACTTGCCGCAGAACTTGCCCGCGGCGGCCTTCATGTACTGACCCCAGATCTGGGCGGGGAACGTGCCACCGTCGACGTTGGCGCCGTTGAAGAGCCGCCCCATCGGGATCCGGCCCTGCGGGAAGCCGACCCACGTCGACGTCGCCAGGTGCGGGGAGAAGCCGACGAACCAGGCGTCGGAGTTCTCGTCCGTCGTGCCCGTCTTGCCGCCGACCGGGCAGCCCGTGCGCGCTCGGCCACCGGTCCCGGGCTTGGAGACGTTCATCTCGAGGATCTTCACGACCTCGTACATCGCGGCCTCGTCGAAGACCTTCTTGCGCTGCGGCTTGGAGAGGTCGTCGACCTCGCCGTCGGGGAAGCGCACCTCGGTGATCGCCTTGGGCGTGTTGCGCCAGCCGCCGCCGACGATCGTCGCGTAGGCGTTGGCCATCTCCAGCGGCGAGCAGCACTTCGACAGCCCGCCGAGCGTCTCGGACGGGTAGCCCTGCAACTCCGACGTGATGCCGAGGTCCTCGGCCGCCTTCTTGACCTTCATCGGCCCGAGGTCGAGCGCGAGGCGGATGTAGACGGTGTTGTCGGAGCTGAGCGTGCCGGCGATGAGGTTCTTCGAGCCGCCCGAGCACTTGCCGCCGTAGCAGTTGATGCTCACGTTGTCGTACTTCGGCCCGAGGTTGATCGCGCCGGAGGCGTAGCTCGTCGAGGCCGGGTTGACGCCGTCGCGGACGGCCGCGACGAGCGCCATGATCTTGAACGCCGAGCCCGGCTGGCGCTTGCCGTCGGCGGCGAGGTTGTACTGCGAGTTCGTGTACTTCGCCGACGACGCCATCGTGCGGATGTAGCCGTTCTTCGGATCGATGCTCACGATCGCCGACGACGGTGCGCCCTCGAAGTTCAGGCTGTCGGCGATCGCCTTGCGCGCCTTGGCCTGCTTGTCGAGGTCGAGCGTCGTCTGGATCCGCAGGCCGCCGCCGCGCACGCGCTTGACGCCGTAGCGCTTGATCAGCTCGTCGGTGACGTAGTCGAAGAAGAAGCTCTCGCGCTTCTGGCGGAAGTAGCCGCTCGGCTTGAGCTCCAGCGGCGTGGCGATCGCGGCGGCGGCGGCGCCCTCGCTGACGTAGCCGAGATCGGCCATCTTGCGCAGCACCTGGTTGCGGCGGGCGATCGCGGCGCCCTCGGCGCGGAACGGGTTGTAGTCGCTGGGCGCCTGCGGCAGGCCGGCGAGCAGCGCCGACTCGGCGAGGTTGAGCTTCGAGGCGCTCTTGTCGAAGTACGCGCGCGAGGCGGCCTCGATGCCGACCGCCTGCTGACCGCCGTTCGTGCCGTAGGGGACCGAGTTGAGGTACTTCGTGATGATCCACTCCTTGCCGGCGCGGCCGGTGTGGACGTTCTCGAGCTCCTCGGCGAGCTTGGCCTCGCGGACCTTGCGCTTGAACGACTTCTCACGGTTGCCGGTGTAGAGCGTGCGGATCAGCTGCATCGTCAGCGTCGAGCCGCCCTGCAGCGCCTTGCCGGAGCTCGCGTTCTTGAACGCGGCGCGGATGACGCCCTCGGTGTCGACGCCCTTGTGGCGGTAGAAGCGCTCGTCCTCGATCGCGACGGTCGCGTCGCGCACGGCCTTGGGCATCCTGCTCGACGAGATCGGGATCCGCAGGACGTCGTTCTGGATGATCCCGAGCTGCTGGCCGTCGGCGGCGTAGACGCGCGACAGGCGGCCCGGGTCCTGCGGCTTCAGCGCGCTGAGCTCGGGCGCGGAGTTCGCGATGCCGACGACGTAGCCGACCGCGCTCAGGCCGGCGATGACGGCCCCCGCGATCAGCACGGAGATCGTGATGAGGATGACTCGGCCGGCCCCGCCCCGTTGGCGGCGTCGACGCTGGCGTTCAAGGCGAGCGGACATTGGCGAGGTCGCGCGGCTGCTCCCTGGAGCGGACGCGCAACGGCGGATTCTAGTGGCACAGCTCACTTCGCCCCACCGGTTGCCCGATCCTGCCCGTGCACGGCGGCGACCATCCGTTGCCAAGATGCAGCGGTGGGCCTTCACTCTCGCGCTCTGCCCGCTCGCATCGCCGTTGCCGTCGACGACGCCGTCGCGGATTCGTGGCGCGCGTTGTGGATCTCGCGGCTGCTGGTCTGGGTCGCCGCGGTCGCCGCGGTGGCGCTGTTCGGCCTGTCCGGGCGTGCGGACGACTTCGATCCGGCGGGCCTGACGACCCCCTACGGGACGACCGGCGACGCGCTCGTCTCGCCGCTCGCGCGCTGGGACTCGGTCTGGTTCATGGCGATCGCCGGCGACGGCTATGACGGCGGCGCGCGCGAGGCCTTCTTCCCGCTGTATCCGCTGCTCGTGCGCGTCGTCGCCGCGCCGTTGCCGTTCGGATCGCAGTCGGCGCTGTTCGCCGGCGCGCTGGTCTCGATCGCGCTGTTCTTCGTCGCACTCGTCGCGCTGCACCGGCTCGTCGCCCTGGACTACGAGCGCGCGGTCGCGCGCAACGCCGTCCTCGTCACGGCGCTGTTTCCGATGTCGTTCTTCTTCTCGGCGGTCTACAGCGAGTCGCTCTTCCTGGCGTTGTCGATCGGCGCGATCTATGCCGCGCGACGCGAGCGCTGGGCGTGGGCAGGTGCGCTGGGGCTGCTCGCCGCGACGACGCGCAGCGCCGGCGTGCTGCTGCTCGTGCCGCTGGCGATGATCTACCTGTGGGACGCCGCCCGGCCGAGCCTGCGCACGATGCGCCCGCTGCGTGCCGACGCGCTGTGGCTGTTGCTCGTGCCGCTCGGCCTCGCCGCCTACTGCGGCTTCCTCGCGCTCGGCGGGCACGACCCGCTCGCGCCGTTCAACGCCCAGGAGGTCTGGTTTCGCTCGTTCGCGGGCCCGTTCGTCGGCGCCTGGGACGGCCTCGTCGCGGGCTGGGACGGCGCGCGCCAGCTGCTCTCCGGCGCGCGCGAGCCGGTCTTCTTCGAGGCCGCCGGCGGCGACCCGTTCCTCGTCGCGCGCCACAACCTCGAGCTGCTCGTGTGGCTCGTGCTCGCGCTCGTCGCGGTGGTGGGCGTGCTGCGCCGGCTGCCCGCCGCCTACGGCGCGTACGTCGTCGCCGCGCTGGCGCTGCCGCTCTCCTATCCGGTCGCCCCGCAGCCGCTGATGTCGCTGCCGCGCTTCGTCGCGGTGCTCTTCCCGCTGGCGATCTGGCTGGCGCTGTGGATGACCGGCCGCGCCGTGCGCGAGCGCGTCGTCGTCGCCGTGTTCGCGGCCGGCCTGGCGATCTACAGCGGGATCTTCGCGACATGGCACTGGGTCGCGTAGTCCTGCTGGACGCGCTCGGCACGCTCGTCGAGCTCGATGCGCCGGTGCCGCGGCTGACGGCCGAGCTGCGCGCCCGCGGCCTGCACGTGCAGGAGCGCCAGGCGGCCACCGCGTTGCGCGCCGAGATCGCCTACTACCGCGAGCACCACGACATGGCGTCCGGCGCGGCGTCGCTGGCGCTGCTGCGCGACCGCTGCGCCGAGGTCTTGCGGGGCGCGCTGCAGGACGCGGGCGTCGACGCGGGCGGGCTCGCGCCCGACCGGCTGCGCGCCGCGCTGCTGGCTGCGCTGCGCTTCGTCGTGTTCGACGACGTGCCCGCCGCGCTCGCCGAGCTGCGCGCGGCCGGCCACCGGCTCGTCGTCGTGTCCAACTGGGACGTGTCCCTGCACGAGATGCTGCGCCAGACCGGCCTGCGCGGACTCGTCGACGGCGCGCTCAGCTCGGCGGAGGCAGGCGTGCGCAAGCCGGCCCCGGAGATCTTCCGCCGCGCGCTGGCGCTCGCCGGCGGGCCGCACGGCGCGCGCCCCGCGCTGCACGTCGGCGACTCGCTCGAGCTCGACGTCGCGGGTGCGCTCGCCGCCGGGCTGGAGGCGGTGCTCGTCGCGCGCGCGGGCGCGCCGGACGCAGTTCCCGACGGCGTGCCGGTGCTGACGCGGCTCGACGGGCTCGCTGCACTCGCTGCGTAACCTGCTGGCGATGTCCGACGCGCCGCCGCCGCCCCAGTTCCAGCCCCGCGACGCCGCCGCGCCCGGGCCGGCGGATCCGTTCGCGCCGCCGCCCCCAGCTCCGCCCGCGCCCGGGCGCGCCGGCTGGCCGCCCTGGCTGGCGGCGCTCGCGTTCGTCACGGGCTTCGGCGTCACGATCGTGGCCGGCGGCTTCGTCTTCGTCGTGGCGACGGCGGCCGGCGTCGAGCGCGACGCCCCCGGGATCGCCATCGGCCTGACGATCGTGCAGAACGTCGCGCTCGTCGGCGCCGCCTTCTTCTTCGCCTCGATCGGCCGCGGGCGCGTCTGCGCGGCCGACTTCGGCCTGCGTCGGGCGAAGTTCTGGATCAGCGTCGGGCTGATCGTCGCCGTCTGGATCGGCTTCTTGCTGCTCAGCGCGGCGTGGGCGGGGCTGGTGGACCTCGACCAGACGCAGGACCTGCCCGAGGAGCTCGGAGCGGACGGCCCGCTGCTCAACGCGCTCGCCGTCGTGATCCTCGTCACCGTCGTCGCGCCGCTCGGCGAGGAGCTCTTCTTCCGCGGCTTCTTCTTCGGCGCGCTGCGCAACTGGCGCGGTCCGTGGCTCGCGGCGATCGCCACCGGGATCGTGTTCGGCGGGATCCACGTCGGCTCGTCGCCGGTCGGCTACCTCGTCCCGCTGATGATCTTCGGCGCCGCGCTGTGCATGCTCTACGAATGGACCGGCTCGCTGTATCCGGCGATCGCGCTGCACGCGATCAACAACTCGATCGCGCTCGGGGCGAGCCTCGAATGGGACTGGCAGATCCCGGCGATGATGGTCGGCTCGACCGCGACCGCGCTCGCGCTCGCGTGGCTGCTCGCGCGGATCGTCGGCAACCGCGAGCGGCCGCCGGCGACGCCTGCCCCCGCGCCAGGCGGCGGCTGACCGTCGCCATCTGCCCGCGGTACATGGCATAGTGCCGCCGAATGCGTCGCGCTCTCGTCATCTCCGCGCTCCTGGCGGCCGGCTGCATTCCCGCCGCCGCGCAGGCCCAGACAGCGCCCGCGCCAGCGGTCGCCGCGCCGGTCCCGACCACGATGACGCTGACCGTCGATCGCGTCGGCGGTGCCCGCTCGACGGCGCTCGTCGGCTCGCGCCTGCGCCTGCGCGGGGCGGCAGGCGCGTTCGCCCCAGGCGAGACCGTCACCGTGCGGTTCTTCATCGCCGGCAAGAAGCGCGCGGCGCGCCGCGTCGCGTTGCAGCCCGGTGCGGCCGGCGGCGGTGCGATCCGGCTGTCCTACACGCCCACCCGTCCCGGCCCGCTGAGCATCCACGTGACGCACGACGCGAGCGCCGCGCTCGGGGCGTTCGTCGCCAAGGCGCGCACGGTCGACGTGCTGCCGCGCCGCGTCACACCGCGCAGCGGCGGCGCCTCGATCCGCGCGCTGCAGCGCCGCCTGCGCCGCCAGGGCTACGTCACCGGCACGGCCGGGAGCTACGACGCCCGTACGGCGCGCGCCGTGCTCGCGTTTCGCAAGGTGACCGGCATGGCGCGCACGACGAGCGCCTCGAGCGAAGTCATGCGCGCGCTCGCGAAGGGCAAGGGCCGCTTCGCGATCAGGTTCCCCAAGCACGGGCGCCACATCGAGGCCGACCTCTCACGCCAGGTCATCGCGCTGATCGAGGGCGGTCGCGTGCGGCGCATCTATCCGACCTCGTCGGGCGCTCCGAGCACGCCGACGATCTTGGGCTCGTTCAAGGTCTACTCCAAGACGCCCGGCACGAACGCCAAGGGCATGGTCCACTCGGCGTACTTCATCCGCGGCTACGCGACGCACGGCTTCGCGTCGGTGCCGATCTATCCCGCCAGCCACGGCTGCCTGCGCCTGCCGGTCCCCGACGCCAAGCCGGTCTTCAACTGGATCAGGATCGGGACGCCGGTCGACGTCTATCCCTGAGTAGGCAGCGGCCGACCGTCTACGCGCGAGCCGTCGCGTATCTCGACGCGAAGCCGAGCAGCACGCCGTAGACGAGCAGCCCGAGCAGGGCCGGGACGCCGCGCCGCACCCAGCGGCTGTCGGCGTTCTCCGAGACGCTCGCGAAGGGCCTCAGCAGCACGTCGTTGGCGTCGTCGATGTACTCGCGGCCCCTGCTGTTGCGGCGCTCGCGCTCGCGCTCGCCGGCGGGCGTCGGATCGGCGGCGGCCGGGTCGCCGGCGATGCGGTTGCGCGAGGAGTTCGACGCGCGGTCGAAGTCGTCGATCGCGAACAGCACGAAGCCGGACGCGACGATCAGGCTGAGCACGATGGCGAGCGTGCGAAGGAGGCGTTCGATCACGGCTCTAAGGTACGGGACCTATGAGCGCGAGTGGACGATTGGCGGAGGAGTTGCGCGCGCACGCGCTCGTCATCGGCGAGGTAACGCTGACGAGCGGGAGCACGGCCCACTACTACGTCGACGCCAAGCGGGCGATCCTGCGGCGGGCGGGCTTCATGGCGCTCGGCGAGCTGCTCGCCGAGCACGCGGCGCGGTGGGACGCGACCGCCGTCGGCGGGATGACGATGGGTGCCGACGCCGTCACCTGCGCGGCGCTCGCCGGCGGTGCGGACGTGAAGGGCTTCTTCGTGCGCAAGGAGGTCAAGAGCCACGGCCTGTCGCGCCGGATCGAAGGCCCGCTGCTCGTGCCCGAGGACCGCTGCCTCGTCGTCGAGGACGTCGTCAGCACGGGCGGCTCGACGGTCGCGGCGATCGCGGCCCTGCAGGAGGCCGGCCACGAGATCGTCGGCGTCGTCAGCGTGCTCGACCGCCTCGCCGGCGGCGGCGAGCGGATCGAGGCGGCGGCCGGGGCGCCGTACGTGGCGCTCGTCACGATCGACGACGTCTATCCCGAGCGTCCCGACCGCTGAGCCGCTGAGCTACGGGTCGAGGTCGACCCGGAGGACGGTCAGGTCGGTGCCCATCGCGCGCACACCGCTGGCATTCAGGCGCGAGATCGAGCGCAGGCGCGCGCGCGGGTCCTCGTCGTCGAGCACGTGCGCCGTGCCGCTGCGCCAGCGCCCCCGCACGCGGATCCGCACCCGCGGCTGGGCCTCGATGTTGCGAACGTACGCCGCCTTGCGGCCCATCTCGGCGATGATCCAGAACGTGTCCGTGTCGCGCTCGAGGCCGTTGGAGACCGGTGTGCGGCGCGGCTCGCCGCTCCTGCGCCCGGTCGTCTCCAGCAGCGCGACGCCCGGCACCAGGCCGCGCGCGGCAAGCCACCGGATCGGCGGGTTGAGCAGCTTGACCTGCATCGCGGTGACGAACCGGCGCTTGCGCTCCATGGGCGGCGAGTCTTGCAGGGCGATGTGCTGCGAGCGCGCCGAGAGTGCGTGGCGACGACGTTCGCGCACCCGCCCCGGCTGAAGTGCCCCAGGCAGGAGTCGAACCTGCGGCCTACCGCTTAGGAGGCGGTCGCTCTGTCCACTGAGCTACTGGGGCTGGACGACGGCGGCGGACGTCGCGCTGGAGGGTACCTGCGGCGCGCTGTCGGACGCTACGGCGGGGCTTGCGTCCGAGTGCGTCGACGCGGCGGCCTCGGCGGCGGTCACGTCGAGCGGGAAGTGGCAGGCGGCGAGGTGGCCGCCGGCGTACTCGCTCAGCCGCGGGACCTCTGAGCGGCAGATGTCCTGCACGCGCGGGCAGCGCGTGTTGAAGACGCAGCCGGGCGGCGGATCGACGGGTGAGGGTGGCTCGCCGCCGATCACGACGCGCTCGCGCGCGCGGTTCTCGCGCGGGTCGGGGATCGGGATCGCCGACAGCAGCGCGCGGGTGTAGGGGTGGATCGACTTGACGTAGAGCTCCTCCGACGGCGACAGCTCCATGATCCGCCCGAGGTACATCACCGCGATCCGGTCAGACACGTGGCGCACGACGGAGAGGTCGTGGGCGACGAAGAGGTACGTCAGGCCGAGCGCGTCCTGGAGGTCGTCGAGCAGGTTGACGATCTGCGCCTGGATCGAGACGTCGAGCGCGCTGACGGGCTCGTCGAGCACGATCAGCTTGGGCTCGAGCGCGAGCGCGCGGGCGATCCCGATGCGCTGGCGCTGCCCGCCGGAGAACTCGTGCGGGAAGCGGCTGAGGTGCTCGTGCTGCAGGCCGACACGGTCCAGCAGCTCGGCCGAGCGCGCGGCGATCTGCTCCTTGCCGACGCCGTGCAGCGCCAGCGGCGCGCCGATGATCTGACCGATGCGCTTGCGCGGGTTCAGCGACGCGAACGGATCCTGGAAGACCATCTGCATCTCGCGCCGCACCGGCTTGAGCGCGCTGCGGCCGGCCTTCGTGATGTCCTTGCCGCGGAAGCTGATCGTGCCGCCGGTCGGGTCCAGCAGCCGCATGATCGTGCGCGACAGCGTCGTCTTGCCGCAGCCCGACTCGCCGACGAGGCCGAGCGTCTCGCCCTCGCGCAGGTGCAGCGTCACGTCGTCGACGGCGTGCACGTTGCCGACGACGCGGTCGATCAGCAGGCCCTTCTTGATCGGGAAGTACTGCTTGAGATGGTCGGCGGCGAGCAGCACCGGCCGGTCGCCGTCGCCGTCGCTCGCGACGGCCGCGGGCTTCGTCGTCGCGGCGCTCATTCGGTCACGCCTCCGGCGACGAGCCCGATCTGGCCGTCGGTGTGGCGCAGCTGCGCCTTGCTGTCGGGCGCCAGCACGCAGCGGTCGGTGTGCCCGGTCGCGCCGCCGACGCGCGCGAGCAGCTCGGGCTTCGCCAGGCAGGCCTCGTGCGCGTGCGGGCAGCGCGGGCGGAAGTGACAGCCCGGCGGGGGCGAGATCAGCGACGGCGGCAGCCCCGGGATCGAGGGCAGCCGTTGCGGCCGCGGCCGGTCGACGCGCGTGATCGAGCCCAGCAGGCCCCATGTGTACGGGTGCTGGGGGTCGTAGAAGACCTCGTCCGTCGTGCCCTCTTCGACGATCCGCCCGGCGTACATGACGGCGATCCGGTCGGCGATGTCGGCGACGACACCGAGGTCGTGCGTGACGAGGATGATGCCCGCGTTCGTGCGCGTGCGCAGCTCCTTGAGCACCTCGAGGATCTGCGCCTGGATCGTCACGTCGAGCGCCGTCGTCGGCTCGTCGGCGATCAGTACCGCCGGATCGCAGGACAGCGCCATCGCGATCATCACGCGCTGGCGCATGCCCCCGGAGAACTCGTGCGGGTAGGCGCTGAAGCGCTCGCGGGCGCGCGGGATCCCGACGCGCTCGAGCAGCTCGATGACCTGGTCGCGCGCCTCGCCGTTGGAGATGTCGCGGTGGGCCTGGATCTGCTCGACGATCTGGCGGCCGATGCGGTGGACCGGGTTCAGCGACGTCATCGGGTCCTGGAAGATCATCGCGATCTCTTCGGCCCGGACCTTGCGCAGTTCGTCGTCACTCGCCGTGACGAGGTCGAGGTCGCGCAGCTTCGCCGTGCCCGCGAAGCGCGCATTGGGCGAGCGCGTCAGGCCCATGAGCGTCATCGCGGTGACCGATTTGCCCGAGCCCGACTCGCCGACGACGGCCAGCACCTCGCCGGCGTGCAGCTTGAAGGAGACCTCGTCGACGGCCTGCACGACGCCGTCCTCCGTGGTGAAGGAGACGTTGAGGTTCTGCACGTCGAGCAGCAGCTCGGAGTGGCTCGGCGGCGCCACTACGACAGCCTGATCCGCGGGTCGAGCGCCGCGTAGACGATGTCGACGAGCGTGTTGAGCAGCACGATGAAGAACGCGCCGAAGAGCGTCACCGCGAGCACCGGCGGCACGTCGAGCTGGTCGATCGACTCGGCGAAGTACTGGCCCACGCCCTGCAGGTCGAAGACCGTCTCGGTGAGGATCGCGCCGCCGCCGAGGACGGCGCCGAAGTCCAGGCCCCACAGCGTCACGATCGGGATCAGCGAGTTGCGCAGGACGTGGTGGACCATCACCCGGCGCTCGCTGAGCCCCTTCGCGCGCGCCGTGCGCACGTAGTCGTCGTTGATCGTGTCCAGGACATTGGAGCGCAGCACGCGCGAGTAGACGCCGACGAACAGCGTCGCGAGCACGCACCAGGGCAGGATCATGTGCTTGACCCACTCCCACAGGCCGGCCTCGCCGATCTCCGAGTACCCCCCGTTGGGGAACAGGCCGAGCTTGAAGCCGAGGTAGTAGCTCGCCAGCGCACCGAGCCAGAAGACCGGCATCGAGATGCCGACCAGCGCGAGGACGGTCACGAGCGTGTCCGTCCAGCGGCCCGAGCGGATCGCCGTGTAGAGCCCGAGCGCCGTGCCCAGCGCGAACCACAGCAGCGCCGCGCCGATCGCCAGCGCGAACGTTCGCGGGGCTCCGCGGATGATCTCCTCGACGACGTCGGTCTGCGTGGTGTAGGAGACGAGGTCGCCCGTGAAGACCTTCTCCATCGTCGTGACGTACTGCACGGGCAGCGACTTGTCGAAGCCCCACTCCTTCTCGATCGCCGCGATCTGCACCGGGGTCGAGTTCTTGCCCGCCATGCGATCGGCGGGGTTGCCGTTGGGGATGACGTTGAAGATCAGGAACGTCAGCACCGAGACGGCGAACATCACGACGACCATGCCGGCGACGCGGCGGATGACGAAGCGGCCCATCTAGTAGTGGTTCATCGGATTTGCAGGATGGGCCACTAGTGCTCCAGGCGGACCTTCGCCCGCGGATCGAGCGCGTCGCGCACGCCGTCGCCGAAGACGTTGAGCGCGAGCACGGTCAGGACGAGCATGAGGCCCGGGACGATCGTCAGGTGCGGCGCCGTCGAGAGCAGGACGACGCCGTCGGAGAGCATCGTGCCCCAGGACGGCTCGGGCGGCTGCACGCCGGCGCCGAGGAAGGAGAGCGCCGCCTCGAGCAGGATCGCGTTGGCGACGAGCAGCGGGAAGAAGACGAGGATCGTCGAGGCGAGGTTGGGCAGCAGCTCACCGAACATGATCTTCAGCGGCCCCGCGCCCTGGGCGCGGGCGGCCTCGACGAACTCCTTCTCACGCAGCGACAGCACCTGGCCGCGGATCGGCCGCGCGAGGTAGACGACGCTGACGACGCCGATGATCAGCGTCGGGATCCATTTGGAGCCGCCCTCGATGCTGATCGGGCCGACCTGCAGGCCGCCCAGCGCGAGCGACACGCCGAGCGCGACCCCGAGCAGCAGCACCGGGAAGGCCCACATGACGTCGAGGCTGCGGGAGATGATCGCGTCCGTCCAGCCACGGAAGTAGCCCGCGAGCATGCCCAGCATCACGGCGAGGAAGGCGGTGATGAGCGCGGCCGTGAGGCCGATGAAGAGGGAGTTGCGCGCGCCGTAGAGCAGGCGCACGGCGACGTCGCGACCGTTCTGGTCGGCGCCGAGGAAGAATTGCTTCTGCCACGTCGGCGCGATCGGGACGCCGTCGAACGTCACGACCTGCTTCTCCTTGCCGTCGACGACGACCGTGTCGGAGAGATGGTTCCTGGCGGGCGTCGTGTCCGCGATCTGCGCCCACAGCGGGGCGGCGAGCGCGAGCGCGACGAGGATGACGAAGAGCGCGCCGAAGCTCAGCGCGGCCTTGTTGCGCCGCAGGCGGCGAACCGCCAGCGCCCACGGGCTGATGCCGGGTGTCGGGGCGGCCTCGGCCTGTCCCCCGTCGAGGACGGGGGGCAGGCCGGGCTGAACCGATGAGTCAGCGATCGACACTGTTGGGCCTGGCGCTCCGTGCCACGGCCTGGATCCAGGCTGCGTCGATCGCCGTGTTCACGCTCTCTACTTCAGGCAGAGGTTCGTGAAGTCGAGGTTGTACACGGGGTGCCACACGGTGCAGTTCTCGAAGTCGACGCGCTCGGAGTAGAACACCGTCAGCTTGCGATGGCCGTAGGGCACGACGTGCGCGCCCTCGACGAGGAGCTTGTCGGCCTTCGCGTAGTCCGCCGCGACCGCGTCGATGTCCGCGTTCTGATCGGCCTTGTCGAAGATCGCGTTGATCTCCGGATCATCGACGTTGCCGAAGTTCTGGTTGTTCGTGTCCTGGATCGACTTGCCGTCCACGAGGAAGAAGAAGTTCCCCGGGTGCGGGAAGTCCTGGAACCAGTTGGCGAAGCCGGCCTGGGCCTTCGTCTTCTGGTTGCCGATCGTCGTGAAGTAGACCGAGGCCTCGACGATGCGCGGCTTGGCCTTCAGGCCGATGTCGTTGAGCACGTCGGACAGGTACTCCGCCAGCGACTTGGACTCCGGCTCGTCGTTGCCGAACACCGTCACCGCGTCACCTTCGACGCCGGCGGACTTGATCAGCGCCCTGGCCTTCGCCACGTCGGGCGCGGCCGTCGGGACGCCGAACGGGCACGGGTCGACCTTCTCATAGCCCTTCATGCCGGGCGGCAGGAAGTTGCAGCCGGGCTCCAGCAGGCCGCCGAACAGACGCGCGAGGGAGCGCTTGTCGACCGCGAAGTTGACGGCCTGGCGCACCTCGGGCTTGTCGAACGGAGCGACCCTGTGGTTGAGGAAGTAGTAGTACGTCGAGTTGGTGACGAACTCCTTGTAGCGCTTGTCGGTGTACTGCGCGCGGACGTCACGCAGCTGGTCAGGCGCCGGCGGGTCGTTCATGTAGTCGAGCTTGTTCTGGATCGTGTCCTGCGTCTGGCGACGCCGGTTCTTGATGATCTGGATCTCGATCTTGTCGGCCTTGCCGACCTGCTGATCGGTGACGGCGAAGTCCGGGATCTTGACGAGGTCGTAGCCGCGGTTGATGCGGACGTTCTCGAACTTGTAGGGGCCGACGCCGGCCGGCGGGTCCTTCGTCATGTTCTGAAACGGCGTGTCGCCGGGCACGAGCGAGGCGAACACCATCGTCAGGATGTACGGGAAGCGGCCATCGGGCTTGGTCAGCTCGATCGTGATGTCGCCGGTGGCGTCGTCGCCGGTGATGCCGGGGATGTCGGCCTTCGCCTTGCCGTCCTCGATGTACTTCTCGGCGCCGACGATGCCGGAGTAGAACGATGCGCCGCCGGACTCGAGGTTCAGGACGCGCTTGATCGCGTGCTCGAAGTCCGAGGCCTTCACGGCCGTGCCGTCGGAGTACTTCAGGCCGCTGCGCAGCTTGAGCTTGTAGGTCTTGCCGTCCGCGGAGATGTCCGGCATGTCCTCGGCGAGGCCGGGAACGACGGTCGCGCCCTCGGCGCCCGCGGCGTGCTTGTAGGTCAGCAGCGGCGTGTAGACCGTCCACAACGACTGCCAGCCCTCCTGTGTGTAGGACAGGGCAGGATCGAGATAATCGGGGAACGACGTGTACGCGGTCGTGATCGTGCCGCCGGTCTTTCCGCCGCCGTCCGTCGCGGCCGTACCGCCGGTCGTCGTAGCTGCGCTGTCGTCGTCATCGCCGCCGCACGCGGCGAGCCCGAGCATGGCTGCGCATGCGAACGAGACGCACAACACGCCTCTGAGGGACCTTGGCATCTGGACCTTCCTCCTGGACGGGCCTCCGCGCCGGGTACGCGGGGGCGGTTAAGGCTGCCTCTACCCAAAACAGGCGCTCTTAGCGTACTCCTCGAGCATCAGCGACTGCTTGAAATAGACACTGACGTTCAAACGGAGAACGTGGTGCCGGTCGCGCCGATCAGCGCAGGCAGAGCCGCGTGAGGTCCAGGTTGTACACGGGATGCCAGAGCGTGCAGCTGTCGGCGTCGACCCGATCGGAGTACAGGACGGTGTTCTCGCGGTTGCCGAAGGGCACGACGTGCGCCTCTTCGACGATCCGCCGGTCAACCGCCGCGTAGTCGTCGGCGACGGCGCCGAGGTCGGCGTTCGTGCCCGCGCGCTCGAGGATCGCGGTGATCTGCGCGTCGTCGACGTTGCCCTGGTTGGCGCTGTTCGTCGGCTGGATGGCGCGCCCGTCGACGAGCGTCGTGAAGTTCGCCGGATGCGGGAAGTCCTGGAAGAACGCTGCGAAGCCGGCCTGCGCCCGCGTCTTGGCGTTGCCCACCGTCCCGAGGAAGACCGCGCCGCTGACGATCTGCGGGCGCCCCTTCAACCCGATCGAGGTGAGCACGTCGGCGAGGTGCTCGGCAGATGCCCGGGACTCGGGCTCGGTCGACCCGAAGACCTTGACCTCGTCGCCGGCGACGCCGGCCGCGCTGACGAGCGAGCGCGCCTTGGCGAGGTCGGGCGTGTCGCCGTACGGGCAGGGATCGAGCTTGCGGTAGCCGGTGATCTGGGGCGGGAGGTAGTTGCAGCTCGGGGTCAGCAGACCGCCGTACAGGCGTGGGATCGCGTTGCGGTCGATGGCGTGGTTGACCGCCTGGCGCACGCGCTTGTCGTCAAACGGCGCGACGCGGTGGTTGAGGAAGAAGAAGTACGTCGATGCCGTCGCGTACTCCCGGTAGCGACCGCCGGAGTAGCGGTCGCGCACCATCCTGATCTGGTCGGGCGCGGGCTGATCGATCATGTAGTCGATCTTGTTGGCGATCGTGTCCTGCGTCTGGCGGCGGCGGTTGGCGACGACCCGTACGGAGATCCGGTCGAGCTTCGCCGCACCGATGTCGCCGACCGCGAAGCCGGGCACCTTCACCAGTTCGAATCCGCGGCCGGCCCGCACGTCCTCGATCCGGTAGGCGCCGACCCCCGGTGCCGGGTCGCGTGTCCGGTTCTGAAACGGCGTGTCGCCGGGGACGAGGCCGGCGAAGTTGAGCGCGAGCACGTTGGGGAACGTCCCGTCGGGGGCCTTGAGGCGGATCGTGATGGCACCCGTGTCGTCGTCGGTCACGATGCCGCTGATGTCGGCGCGCGCCGTGCCGGCCTTGACGTAGTCCTCGGCGCCCTCGATCCCGAGGTAGTAGAACGAGCCGCCCGACTCGAGGTTCAGGACGCGCTTGATCGTGTGCTCGAAGTCCGAGGCCCTGACGGCGCCGCCGTCGGAGTACCTCAGGCCGCTGCGCAGCGTGAGCCTGTACGTCCTGCCGTCGGAGGAGACGTCGGGCAGGGCCTCGGCGAGGCCGGGGATGAGCCGGCTCCCGGCGCTGCCCTCGGCGTGCGCGTAGGTCAGCAGCGGCGTGTAGACCACCCACATCATCTGCCAGCCGAGCGTCGAGTACGAGAGCGCCGGGTCGAGGAAGTCGGGGAAGCTCGTTGCCGAGGCGACGGCGGTTCCGCCATCCGCGCCGCCTTCGTCCTGCGAGTCCGAGCCACAGCCCGCCGTTGCGAGCGCCAGTGCCAGTGCGCACAGGCACGCCAGTTGTCCGACACCTCTTCTGCGAGCGACCATGATGGTCGTTCAGAGGGCGCTGGGTCAGTCCAGATACATCGCGACATCCGCGACCGGCGCGCGCTCGGGCACGCGCGGCTGCTGGCGCGGATGTCCCAGGTGCAGCAGCCCGAGGACGTGTTCGTCGTCGGGCACGCCCAGCGCCGCCCGCCCGGCCGCGGTGCGCAGCACGCCGGGAGTGCGCCAGTAGCCGGCGAGCCCGCGGCCGTGCGCGGCGAGCAGGACGACGTAGGCCGCCGCCCCGGCCGCGAGCACGTCCTCCTCGTCCAGCAGTGGATCGCCGGACTGCGTCGCCGTGACCGCGACGAGCGTCGGGGCGCGGTTGAGCTTGGCGGCGGCGATCGGGTCCTCGCCCGCGGCCTTCAGGCGCTCGAGCGCCCGCGGCCCGAGGACGCGGAAGCGCCACGGGTTCGTCAGCTTGTGGTTCGGCGCCCAGCGAGCGAGCTCGAACAGCTCGTCGAGCGTCTGACGGTCGACGGGCTCGGGCGCGTAGGCCTTGTGCGTGCGGCGCGTGCGGATCGCCTGCTCGAGCTCCACCGCCCTATCGCGCTTCCTCGGAGGTCTCCTCCTCGGAGTCCTCCTCCTCGTCGTCTGCGTCGTCCTCGTAGAGCGACTCGCGCGCAAGCTCGTTGCCCTTGGCGTCGAAGAGCTTGGCGTCGAGCGTGTCGCCGCGGTAGCCGTCGGGGGCCAGCAGCGTGAAGCGATCCTCGACGAGCGTGCACTGGTCGACCGCCAGATCGGCCAGCTCGCCGGTGACGACCGCGCCGCCCGCGACGAGCGGACGGCCCCACACGAGCGTCATCGAGGCGACGTTGCCGTTCTCGCCACGCCAGCTGCCGACGACCTCGTCGCAGAGGTCGAGCTTCCAGTCCTCGTTGGCCTCGGCGGTGTCGGCGGTGTAGTCGGCGACCGCGTCGAACTCCGTCGGCTCGCGATCCTCGCCGCCGGGACGGAACGACACGTAGCCGAAGAGCTCGAAGCCGTTGGAGGTCATCGCCGTCGCCGGCACGAACGTGCGCCCGTGCCAGGTGCGATCGGGGTAGAACGCGATCTCGCCGGTGTCGCCGAGATCCTCCTCGCCGGGGTCGATCGCGTCGCACGCGCCGAGGAAGTGGCGCTCGAGCGTGGTCGCCCAGCGGCCGTAGGGCAGCGGTTCCTGCGGTGGTTCGGCGACGAAGCGCGGAACGAGACGGGGCTCGACGGGCATCGACGGCAGTCTATGCACGCCGCCGGGGCGGCCGGGTCACGAGGATGCGGGCAGTGCCGCTGCGTACAGCTGGGACTCCAGCGACGCCGGCTCGCCGAGGTGGAAGCCCTGGCCCCAGTCGACGCCCAGCTCGCGCAGGACGGCGACGCTCTCGTCATCGGCGACGAACTCGGCGATCGTCTCCTTGCCCATGCCACGGGCGATCTCCACGACCGCGGTCACGAGCAGCCGGTCGGTGGCGTCCGTGGCGATGTTGCGCACGAACTCGCCGTCGATCTTCAGGTCGTCGAAGGGCAGGTGCTTGAGGTAGTAGAACGAGCCGAAGCCCGCGCCGAAGTCGTCCAGCGCGAAGCGGCAGCCGAGCTCGCGCAGGCGCGCCGAGAAGGTGCTGGCGAGCGCGATGTTCGCGACGGCCGCCGTCTCGGTGATCTCGAACGTCAGCCGCGCCGGATCGACGCCGGTCTCGCGCAGCAGCCGTTGGATGAGCTCCAGCAGCGCGGGCGAGCCGATCGACCTGCCCGACAGGTTGACCTCGAGGCTGATGTCGGGATGGGTGGCGAGCAGCCGCATCGCGCGCGCGACGACCCAGCGGTCGATCTCCTGCACGAGGTCCAGGCGCTCGGCGATGTAGAGAAACGCGCCGGGCGTGATCAGGCCGCCGTCGCGGTCGCGCATCCGCAGCAGCAGCTCGAAGCGGCGAGCGCGCTGACCGCGGAGGCCGACGATCGGCTGCGCGAGCAGCTCGAAGCGCTCCTCCGCAAGCGCGTCGCGGATCTCCTCGACCCATGTGACGCGGCGCTTCATCCGCGCCTGCGGCCGGTCCCCGGAGCGGTAGAAGGACGCGCGGTCGCGGCCGGCCTCCTTGGCGTCGTACATCGCGAGGTCGGCGTTGACCATGACGTCCTCGGGCGCAAGGCCCGGCTCGTCGTCGAAGAACGCGACGCCGATGCTCGCCGTGAGTCTGTTGCGGCTGCCGTCACCGGCGCGCGAGCCCTGGCTGCGCACGCACTCCAGCAGCTCGGCCGCGACGCGCCGCGCCGCGGCCTCGTCGGCGCGCGGCAGGATGACCGCGAACTCGTCGCCGCCGAGGCGGGCGAGGACGTCGGAGGACCGCAGCCGCTGCTGCAGCGCGTCGGCGACGCGCGCGATCAGCTCGTCGCCCGCCTGGTGGCCCAGCGTGTCGTTGTAGTACTTGAAGTGGTCGAGGTCGAGCATCAGCGCCGCGCCGGCGAGGCCGTAGCGCGTCGTGCGGGCGACGTGGTCGCTCAGCTCACGCCCGAAGGCACGGCGGTTGAGCAGGCCGGTCAGCGGGTCGTGGTCGGCCATGTGCTGCAGCTGGGCCTCGTAGCGGCGCCGGTCGGTGATGTCCTGCGCCTGCGCGAGGAAGTGCTGCGGGCGACCCTGCCCGTCGCGCACGCAGGTCAGGCTGAGCGCGACCCAGATCGGGCGGCCCGATGCGTGCACGAAGCGGCGGTCGGCGACGACCTGGGTGAGCTCGCCCGCGATCAGGGCGGCCAGCGCCTCGGGATCGACGCCGGGATCGTCGGGGTGGTGGATCGTGCGGGTGCCGCGTCCCTCGAGCTCGTCGGCCTCATAGCCCGTGATCGCCGTCAGCGCCGCGTTGACGCGCATGAAGCGCCGGTCGAGGTCGACGAGCGCCATGCCGATCGGCGCCTCCTCGAAGGCGACCCGGAAGCGCTCCTCGGCGGCGCGCAGCGACTGCTGCGAGCGCGTGCTCTCGGTGATGTCGCGGGCGACCGAGGAGATCGCGATGACGCCCCCGTGGGCGTCGCGGATCGCGCTGACCGTCAGCGACACGTCGAGCACCGCGCCGTCCTTCGTGCAGCGCGTCGTCTCGTAGTGGTCGACGCGATCGCCGCTGAGCACGCGCCGCAGCAGCTCGCGCTCCTGGCCGTGCAACTCGCGCGGCACGAGCATCGCGACGGGGCGCCCGACGGCCTCCTCGCGGGTGTAGCCGTAGAGCCGCTCGGCGCCGCCGTTCCAGCTCGTGATGACCGCGTCGAGGTCCTTCGTGAGGATCGCGTCGTCGGAGGACTCGACGATCGCGGCGAAGCGGCGCTGTGCGACGTCGGCCTCGCGGCGCGCGATCGCGAAGCGGATCGAGCGCTGCAGCCCGTCGTCGTCCAGGCGGCCCTTGACGAGGTAGTCCTGCGCGCCGGCCTCGAGCGCCTTGACCGCCAGCGCCTCGCTGCCGATCGCGCTGAGCACGATGATCGCCGTCTCGGGCGCCGCGGCGCGCAGCGCGCGGACGCCGTCGAGGCCGACGGCGTCCGGCAGCCCGAGGTCGAGCAGGACGGCCGCGAAGCGCTCGGCGGTCAGCAGCGCCCGCGCCTCGGCGAGCCGCTCGACGCGCTGCAGCTCACAGCGCGGCGCGCGGGCGAAGGTGAGCATGTCGGCGGCGAGCTGCGCGTCGGCGGCGTTGTCCTCGACGAGCAGCACCTTGATCGCAGGATGTGACATCAGCCGCCTTCGGGAAAGCGCACGTGGCCGAGCCAGAAGCGCTCCAACGCGCTGAGCATCGCGCGGTAGTCACGCAGGCGCATCGGCTTGTTGAGCACGGCGGCCGCGCCGAGCTCGTAGCAGCGGTCGATCTCGTGCTGCGACTTGGACGTCGTCAGGACGATCACCGGCAGGCGCCGCAGCACGGGTTCGGCCTTCAGGTCGGCGAGCGTCTCCAGGCCGCTGTAGCCGGGCAGGTTGAGGTCGAGCATGATCAGGTCGGGCAGCGGATCGAACGCGCCGCTGCGCAGGAGCGCGAGCGCCGCCCGTCCGCTCGTCGCCAGGTGCAGCCGCGGCGCCGTCTCGGTGACCGCGAACGAGTCGGCGACGAGGCCGGCATCGGCGGCGTTGTCCTCGACGACGAGGATCGTGCGGATGGGCGAGGACAGCAGCGTCATCCGTCGGCCGTCGGGATCGCGGCCGGCATCAGCCAGTGGAAGGTCGCGCCGGCGCCGGGCGCGGACTGCACCCAGATGCGGCCGCGATGGGCGTCGACGATCTTCTTGCACAGCGCCAGGCCGATGCCGGCGCCCGCGTAGGCGTCCTTGGAGTGCAGGCGCTGGAAGAGCACGAAGATGCGGTCCGTATCGGAGCTGTCGATCCCGATCCCGTCGTCGGCGACGCCGAAGTGCCAGCGGCTGCCGTCGCGCTCGCAGCTGACGTGGATCAGGGGCGCCCCCGCGCCCCGGAACTTCAGCGCGTTGCCGATCAGGTTCTGGAAGAGCTGCAACAGCTGGACGGCGTCGGCGGAGATCGTCGGCAGCGGGTCGTGCGTGATCTTCGCGCCGCTCTCGTGGACGGCGGCCTGGAGGTTGGCCAGCGCGCGGCGCAGGACGACCTCGCAGTCGATCTCGACGAACTCGGCCTCCTCGGGACGCACCCGCGAGAACTCGAGCAGGCCCTCGATCAGCGACTGCATCCGCGTGGCGCCCTCGACGACGTAGTCGGCCCACTCCTGGGCGCGTGCGTCGAGCGTGCCCGCGAGGTGCTCGGCGAGGCGGTCGGTGTACGTGACGACCATCCGCAACGGCTCCTGCAGGTCGTGCGAGGCGACGTAGGCGTATTGCGAGAGCTCGACGTTGGAGCGCTGCAGCTCGGCGGCGTGGCGGGCGAGGTCGCGCTCGGCCTGCTTGCGGTCGGTGATGTCGCGGATCGCCGCGGTCGCGAGCAGGCCGTCCTCGGTCTCGATGCTCGACAGGCTGATCTCGGCGGGGAACTCGGTGCCGTCGCTGCGCAGGCCGTAGAGATCGAGGCCCGCGCCCATCGAGCGTGTGCGCGGATCGCCGAAGTAGCCGCTGCGGTGGCCGCTGTGCGCGCCGTGGTAGCGCTTCGGGACGAGCTTCTCGACCGGCTCTCCGATCAGCGTTTCGCGCGGGTAGCCGAAGAGCTTCTCGGTCTGCGCGTTGACGAGCCCGATGCGGCCGTCGCGGCCGATGCCGACGATCGCGTCGGGGGCGGACTCCAGCAGCTGCTGGAACTTCGCCTCGGCCTTCTTGCGGTCGCTGATGTCGCGAATCGCGGCGGTCGCCAGCAGCCCGTCGGGCGTCTCGATGCTCGACAGGCTGATCTCGGCGGGGAACTCGGTGCCATCGCTGCGCAGCCCGTAGAGATCGAGGCCGGCGCCCATGGGCCGGGTGCGCGGGTCGGTGAAGTAGCCGCTGCGGTGGCCGCTGTGGGCGCCGTGGTAGCGCTTCGGGACGAGCTTCTCGACCGGCTCTCCGATCAGCGTTTCGCGCGGGTAGCCGAAGAGCTTCTCGGTCTGCGCGTTGACGAACGCGATGCGGCCCTCGCGACCGATGCCGACGATCGCGTCAGGCGCGGATTCCAGCAGCTGGCGAAAGAGCTCGGCCGAGCTCAGCGCCGCCTGGAACTCGGGGTCGGTCGTGTTGGAGACGGCGCGCATCCCCACCGTGATCGGCGGTCACACGGGCTCGTGCATCGCACATTCGTCCAGTGGGCTCAAACTCGCTCGCTGCCTGCCGACACGCGGTCGGCGCCGGCGTACAGGCGGTCGCGGGCCGACCGGGGCGCGAGATCATCGGCGTCCTCGGCGCGCGCGAACTTCAGGCGCTCGAATCGGTGGTACGGCGGTTCCTCTTGGGGTCCATGTGACATCACGCTGCCTCCATCCGACAGACCGACCCTGTTTGCCCGTCAGCAGCGAACATCGACGGGCCCGCGGCCGCTGACAAGTCGATCTTCGGTCCGATGCGCGGCATCGCTGTCGCTTCCTAACCCTCGAGCAGGAGCGTGACCGGCCCGTCGTTGACGAGCTCCACCTGCATCTCGGCTCCGAAGACGCCGCCGGCGGCACCGAGCTCGGCGCGGAAGATCTCGTAGAGCGGCTCGGCCAGCTCGCCCGGCGCCGCCGCGACGTAGGAGGGGCGGTTGCCCCTGCGCGCGTCGCCGTAAAGCGTGAACTGGCTGACGACGAGCGCCTCGCGGTCGCCCAGCGGCTCGTTCATGCGTCCCCCGGCGTCGGGGAAGACGCGCAGCGCGCGGACCTTCCGGGCGAGCCTGCGCGCCGCCTGCTCGTCGTCGTCGTGCGTGACCCCGAGCAGGACGAGCAGCCCGCTGCCGATCTGCGATACCAGCTCGCCGTCGACGCGCACGCTCGCGCGCGACACGCGCTGGACGAGCGCTCGCACGGCGGCGTCAGATCGCTCAGCCGAAGAAGACCTGGGCGGTCTCGAAGAGCTTGGGATCGAGCAGCTTGGGCTCGTCGAGGGCGTCCTCGAGCGCGACGAGCTCGATGTCCGTGCCGTGCAGCGCGACCATCTTGCCGTAGTCGCCGTTGGAGGCGGCGTCGATCGCCGCGACGCCGAAGCGCGTGCCGAGCACGCGGTCGAAGGCGATCGGGGAGCCGCCGCGCTGGATGTGCCCGAGCACCGTCGCGCGGCACTCGTAGCCGGTCTTCTGCTCGATCTGCTGCTCGAGTGCGACGGCGATCCCGCCGAGGCGGGCGTGCCCGAACGAGTCGACGGTGTCGGCGGCCGTCGCGGCCTCGCCGCTGTCGGCCGGCGTCGCGCCCTCGGCGACGACGACGATCGAGAACGTCTTGCCGGTCACCTCATGTCGGTGGGTGATGTGGGCGCAGACCTCGTCGAGATCGAACGGGCGCTCGGGCACGAGGATCACGTCGGCGCCGCCGGCGATGCCCGACCAGCAGGCGATCCAGCCCGCGTCGCGGCCCATGACCTCGCAGACGATGACGCGATCGTGCGACTCCGCCGTCGAGTGCAGGCGGTCGATCGCCTCGGTCGCGATCTGCACGGCGGTCTGGAAGCCGAACGTGAAGTCCGTCGCGTTGAGGTCGTTGTCGATCGTCTTGGGCACGCCGACGGTCGGGAAGCCCGCCGCGAACAGCTTGCGCGCGACACCGAGCGTGTCGTCGCCGCCGATCGGGATCAGCACGTCGATCCCGCGCTCGCGCAGCGAGGCGAGCACGCGCTCCTCGCCGTTCTCGGTCTTGTAGACGTTGGTGCGCGACGTGCCGAGGATCGTGCCGCCCCTGTGCAGGATGCCGCTCGTGTTCTCGCGCGTGAGCTCGATCGCGTCGTTGTCG
Source organism: Solirubrobacterales bacterium (assembly GCA_038255395.1). GTDB lineage: Bacteria > Actinomycetota > Thermoleophilia > Solirubrobacterales > Solirubrobacteraceae > CADCVQ01. The sequence goes on along the minus strand of JBBSLI010000007.1, from coordinate 15,344 downwards.
AGGACGCCCTTCCAGCCCTTGCGAAACCCGAAGATCTCGTGGCCGTAGTGATCGATCCCCTTGCGGACGATGCCGCGGATGACGGGGTTGAGGCCGGGGCAGTCGCCGCCGCCTGTCAGAAGTCCGATTCTTGCCATGCGCGCCATCCTGCCACGCTCATGGCGTCAGCCGTCGGCACCCTCATGGCCTGCCTGCGCCAGGGCGCGGCGGGCGCGCATGTGCGGCAGCGGGTCCAGCGGGTGGCGCACCAGACGCTTGACGACCGCGAGCGGCACGACCTTCGTGAAGAACGAGCCGACGTCGAACGCCCCGCGCACCTCCTTCATGAACGCGCGCGGGATGCCGGGATGGACGAGCCCCTGGCTGACGTCGGCGAGGTCGGCGACGCGGAAGGCCTCGGCGAGCGGCGCGTGGGTCCCCTTGTACGGCGTCACGCGGTGGTGCTCGGCGACGACGACCGCGAGCTCGTCGGCCCAGGCGGCGCGGCCGGTGCGCTGCAGCCACGCGTCCTGGGCAGCGATCGAAGGCGCGAGGTAGTCGAGCGACGTGAAGGCCTCGAGGTCGTGGAACGCGGCGGTGATCGCGAGCTTGTCGTCGCGGTCGGGGCTGTCCGGCGCGAGCGCGCGCGCGTAGTTGAAGATGCGGTAGATGTGGCCGCGGTAGCCGTTCCAGCCGGCCTCGTTGCCGCGCGCTCGCTCGTGGTGCTCGTCGAGGATCTGCTCGATGAGCGGATGCTCCCGGACGAGCTCGGGAGGGACCATGGCGCGATCCTCTCAGCTGGAGCCTGTCGCAACAGTCCTCGGGGCCGGATGCGGCCCATCCTCCGACGACTTCACGACAGACTCCTAGAGGAGCGCCGATGTGAACAGCGCGCCCGCGAGCGCGAGCGCGGTCGACCAGGCCAGCGCGGCGGCCGCGAGCCCGCGGTCGAGGTCGTAGGCGTGCGCGACGACGAGCGTGTTGATGCCGACCGGCATCGCGGCCTGCACAAGGTACGCGTCGGGGACGTCGACCGCCGTCGCCGAGGCCAGGCCGAGCAGCAGCAGCGGCGCGACCGCCATCCGCAGCCCGACGACCGTTGCGAGCGGGGCGTTCAGCGGTGGCGGGAAGGCGATCCGCTCGTGTGCGAGCTGGACGCCGACGACGAAGAAGCCGACCGGCGCGAGCGCGATCAGCAGCGTGCGGGCGATGTCGACGAGCGCGTCGGGCGCGAGCGCGTCGGGCGCGATCAGCGCCGCGGCGACGGCGATCAGCGGAGGGTTGCGCAGCAGGTACGTGCGCAGCTTGACGTTCGCAGCCTCACCGCGGGTCGTGAATGCGGCGGCGACGGCGAACGCGACGACGAAGAACATCGGCCCGCTGACGATCGCGTCGAAGGTGATCGCGGTGCCGAGGTCGTCGTGGCCCAGCAGCGTCGCCACGACGGGCGCGCCGAAGAAGCCCGTATTGCCCATGATCGCGGCGATGACGACCATCGCGGCGGTCGGCGTGGGCAGCTTGAGGATGCGCGTCGCGAGCGCGTAGGCGGCGAGCCCGACGATCGCCAGTGAGACGTAGCCGAACAGCAGCCCGATGCCCGCGCCCGCCGTCAGCTCGGCGCGCGCGAGGACGAAGAACACGATGAACGGCAGCGCCGCGTAGAGCATCGCGTCGAGGATCCGCCGCGTCAGGGCGAGCGCGCCCGCGCCGTAGCGGCGCTCGGCCCAGACGCCGGCGGCCACGGAGGCGACGATCATCAGCGCCAGCGCGGGCATCGGAGGATTGTCGCGTGCGGGAGGCGTGGGGTCTTCGCAGGCGACAACCGCATCGATGAGGAGTGCGCCGACGGGTTGCAGTGGGAGCGCCCGCGCGCGGTACGGCGTGGTGGCGGGTGTGTGCGACGTCTGAAGAACATTCCGTGACCCGTGCCGGCGTGGGGTGCTCCGTGGCGTGAAGGAGCGCCGGATGGGTCGCTGTCGGCGGCCGGGGCGGCGCTCGTACAGCGAAGGACGGCGCGATGGGGTCGGCGCGCGATCTGCACGGCGCTCGTTCATGGAAGATCGACACCGCGGGCGCTCGTTCCCCGAGGGGTGTCACATCTCCACGAGATGCGTGGAAGTTCGACCACCGCACGTCATGCAGGCGCCGCGTGGTCGATTCTCCACGCGGCTCCCTCCGACGCCGGCCCCACCACCTTCGTCGCCGCCAAGCGCGTGCGGCCGCCGGCGGCAGCCTTCAATCTGCAGTTCTGCCCGTGCAGCGGCGAACAGGACGGGTTCGGTCCACGCCCCGCCACCGCACGATCACCCCTCGCGCAACTCCGCCGCCGCCTGCTCGGGCGCGACCGTGTTGAGGTGCACGCCGGTTCCGAGCTCGAGGCCCGCCTCGTGCGTCAGGCGCGGCACGATGTCGATCCGCCAGCAGAATCGGTCGGCGTCGCGAGGTGCGGTGCGGATCCAGAGGTTCAGCGGCGGGCTCGCGCCGAACCGCCGGCGCAGGCGCGACAACCCGTCGTGCAGGAGCGCCGCGCCGCTCGGCCCGTCGTCCTCGAAGTGTTCGCGGGGTCGGCGCGGGGTCAGCATGAGCGCGTACTCGTGGCGCGATGCGTAGGGGCACGACAGCACGGCCTCGTCGTCGATCGCGACGATCCGATCGCGGCGGCGGACCTCCTCCTGGACGAGGTCCTCGAGCAGGTTGGCGCCCATCGTGCGCACCGCGTAGGCGCCGAAGCGCTCGCGCTCGCGGGCAACGATCGCGGGCACGAAGCTCAGGGCGAACAGTTGCGCGTGCGTGTGCGGCTGCGTGGCGCCGCCCTCGCTGCGCTCGTTGACGCAGACGTGCACGTAGGCCGCGCTGCCGTGCGCGCGCATCCGCTCCCGCCACACCTCGACGGCGACCTGGACCTGCTGCACCGACAGGCTGGAGAGCGAGCAGACCGGCTCAGGGCTGTTGACGATCACCTCATGCACGCCGCGCCCGGGCAGCGCGGTAAAGAGCTCGGGGTGCGGGTCGGGCTCGCGCTCGCTCGCGTCCGCCGCGAGCGCCGGGTAGCGGTTGGGCACGACGCGCACGCTCCAGCCGGGGCCGTCGGCGGCGCCGCCGTCCGGGCGCAGCGCGTAGAGCTCCGGCGGCGTCTGGTCCTCGTGGCCCTCGGCGAACGGGTCGGTCGCGCGGTCGATCGGCGCGGGCGGCTCGACGTGCAGCTCAGCGCCGGGTCGCTGCGCGCGAGTGGTCGCGACGATCGCGCGCAGGCCCGTCAGGGGGTCGATCCTGATCTCGGTCACGTCACGTCAGCCCAGCGCGTAGCGCTCGATCGCCGCTTCGAGCTGCGCCTCGGTCGTGAAGCGGCCCTGATGGACGATCGTGCGCCTGCCGCGCGCGTCGTAGAACGCCGTCGCCGGCAGGCCGACGGCGCCGTAGCGGCCGGTGACCGCCTGGCGCGGATCCTCGAAGGAGGGGTAGGGCATCGGGAAGCGCTCGCTCAGCGCCCGCGCGTCGTCGCGGTTGTCACCCGAATTGACCCCGAGGAAGGCGACCCGCGTCCCGAACTTGAGCGCCTGGCGCTGGAGGATCGGGAGCTCGAAGATGCACGGGTCACACCAGGACGCCCACAGGTTCACGACGACGGGGCGGCCGCGCAGGGCGTGCAGCTGCGCGTCGAGCGCCTCGGCCCCGCCGGGCTGAAGGTCGTTGACGCGGCGGCGCAGGGCGGCGAGCTGCGGCGGCGCGCCCGGGAGCGGGCGGGAAACCTCGGCGAGCGAGAGCGGCGCCGGCGGGTCCGTCGTGGCGCGGTCGCTGTCGCGCGCCTGGAGGACGCCCACGACGACCGCGGCGGTGACGGCCAGCGCCCCGATCGCGATGAGCAGCTTGCGCATTCGGGGAAGCGTCGCAGACCGCTGAAATCGGGTGCGCCACGTCCAGGACGTTCGCTATCCTCCTGGGACGCGGGTACCGAGGGCCGGTCGTTCGCCGCAGTTCCTCACCCCGCCCGCCGGGTTTCGACCCGGGCTCTGGATCGCGACAGCTCGTAGCAACGCGATCCCCCTCACGTTCGAGCAGGAAGCCGATCTTGGCTGATCCCACGCCAGTGGCCGTCATGGCCGCGTCCGTTCCCAATCCTTCCGACATATCGCGCGCGGAGAAGTTCACCCGCGAGTCGTTCGTGCACGCCGGCGAGACGACCGAGGCCGCGCTCGCGCCCGGCACCGCGCGCCGGCGGGCGCTGGATGCCGGGCTGCTGGAGATCGACGCCGGCGCCAAGGTGCCGTCGACCGAGTGGCGGCGGCGCTACTCGCTCATGCTCGGCCTCGAGCGCGTGCTGTCCGACGGCGAGCCCAAGCTCGCCGACGGCACCTCGCTGAACCCGCATCAGGTCGATGCCCTGTCGGGCACCCTGACCGCGCTGCTCGCCGACGCGCAGCGCCAGAACGGCAACGGCGCCAACGGCGCGGCGCTCTGCGCGGCGCCCGTCCTGGCCGTCGACGACGACGACGACGACGAGGACGACGACGACTTCACCTCGCCCGCGGCCGACGCGACCGACGACGACGACGAGCCCGAGGTGATCGAGCCGCTGGACTTCGAGGTCGACATCGACATGGGCGACGACGATGACGAGGAGGAGGAGTCCGAGGAGGAATCCGAGGACGACGGGGCGGGTGGGGGCGAGTCCTTCTTCGACGAGGACCAGCTCGACGAGCAGCCCGACGATCCCAACGCCCACAAGCGCTTCTGGTTCGAGCACGCGACCGGCGCCGGCAAGACCGTCGCCGCGATGGGCTTCGTCGACGCGTCGCGCACGGGCGGGATCCTGATCCTCACCCACCGCCGCAACCTCGTCGACCAGTTCCACGGCGAGCTGAAGCAGCGCGGCTACGCCAAGCGCGTCACGCCCGCCCTGCTCAAGGGCCAGGACGCCGCCAATGGCCCCGTCACCGTCGAGACGTACCAGTGGTTCGTGCGCAACGCCGGCAGCATCTCGCCCGCCTACTCGATCGTCATCTGCGACGAGGCGCACACCGCGCTGGGCGAGAAGACGAGCGCCGCGATCCGCGAGTGGTCGGGCCCGATCTTCATCGGCATGACCGCGACGGGCGCGCTGATCGCACGCCACGTCACCGACCTCTTCCCGACGCAGACCTCGCGCTTCGACCTCGCGCAGGCCGCCCGCCGCGGCGTCATCTCGCCGCTGCGCTGCGTGCGCATCCCGCCCGGCCAGGACGTGCGCAACATCGCCAACGTGCCGCTGCGCCGGGGCGAGGTCGACGTCGAGTTCGACCAGGAGATGCTCGCCGAGCTGCTCGACCAGGCGCCCTTCAACTTCGCCATCGCCGACCTCTACAAGTCGCGCTTCAACGGCGTGCCGGGCGTCGTCTACGCCGCCGGCGTGCGCCACGCCTACAACGTCGCGCAGGCATTCCGCGACCAGGGCATGAAGGCGATGGGCGTCTCGGGCGAAACGCCCAAGCGCGAGCTGGCCGAGATCCTCGCCAGCTACGAGCGCGGCGACATCGACGTGCTCGTCAACGCGCAGCTGCTCGCCGAGGGCTGGAACTCGCCCCGCGCGACGGTCTGCATGCACCTCGCGCCGACGGCGTCCAAGCGCATCTACCAGCAGCGCGTGGGCCGCGTCACGCGCCGCCATCCGGGCAAGGAGGCGGGCGTCGTCGTCGACTTCGTCGCGCCCAACACGAAGAACGACGATCCCGTCGTGACGCTGCACTCGCTGCTGGACCGCGACGTCTACCGCGGCGGCGCGATCGTCGTCGGGCCCGTGCGCCGCGGTCGCGGACGGCGCGTGCGCGTCGAGCGCCGCGTGCTGCCGGTGACGAGCGACGAGGACCGCCGGATCGAGGTCTTCGAGCGCGAGCTGTGGCGGATCGCCGTCGAGCACCTGCCCTACGGCGAGCAGATCCAGTGGGCCGCCCTGGCCGGCGCGCGTGTCGCGCCCAACGGCTGGCGCCGGGCCCGCGCGATGCTGCACTTCGACCGCGGCGGCGAGTTCAAGCGGGCCTTCCTGCTGACCGCCGTCGAGCGCAACAAGAACCCGCAGCTGCGCCTGCGCGCGCTGCAGGAGATCGCCACCGCGCGCGATCCCGAGGCCTTCGACCGCGCCGTCGTCGACGTCATCTCGGGCTGGACGCGCGACGAGCGCCGCGAGGGCACGAAGATCTGCCTGCTCGCGCTCGCCGAGAAGCGCATCGGCCGTCGCGACCAGGCCAACGACTGGATCTGGCGCCTCGCCTCCTACACGCGCGAGGTGCACGAGGAGTACGCCGTGCAGCGCTGGCCGGAGACCAAGCGCCTGCTCGGGCTGCTCGTGAACTCCAGCGGCGCCGCGCACGCGCGCAACGCGCGCAGGCTCGTGCACGCCGTGCGCAAGCAGGACCGGCGCCTGAGCGCCGCGCTGCTCGCCGCGGCGATCGCGCACACGCCCGAGGGCGAGGAGATCCTGCGCGGCGCGCGGACGCGCCTGGCGCGCAAGCCGAGCGCGCTGTCGCGCGAGCTGCTGCGCAACTTCCCCAAGAGCCGAGGCCGCCGCGGCAACCGCCGCCGGCGCAAGAAGGGCGGCGGCGCGGAGGGTGCCGAGGGCGCCGCCGAGGTAGCGCTCACGACCGCGCAGGACGGGACCGGGGGCGAGAGCCAGGGCGACGGCGCCGGGAGCGGCTCCGGGCGCAGCTCGAGCCGGTCGCGCTCGCGGCGCTCGCGTAACGGCCGCGCCGCACACCGCGACACCGATCCCGAGCGGACCGCACCCGCCGATGCCTCCGACGACAACGGGGCCGGCGCCACCCCCGCGCAGGACGACCCGCCCACGCCCACGCCCACGCCCACGCCCGCGTCGTCGTCGTCGCGCCGCTCGCGCTCGCGCAGGCGGCCCGAGAAGCCGGTCGACGAGGCGGTCGCCGTCGAGGCGATCGCGGACGCTGCGGCTGCGCTGCTGGCCGCCCGCGCGCCCAAGACCCCGGATGTCCCGGCGCCCGCTGAGGACGCCACCGAGCAGACGCCGCCGTCGGCGCCCAAGCGTCGCCGCGCGACCGTGCGCAAGCCGGCAGCGGCGGCCGCTGCCGTGACCGACGCGCCCGCAGACGCAGACGCAGCGCAGGACGAGAAGCCCAAGCGCCGCCGCGCGCCGGCGGGAACGGCGGCAGCCAAGCCGACGTCGACGGCCAAGCCCAAGCCCAAGCCCAAGGCTTCCGCGGCGAAGGCGACGACCACGAAGCCGAAGGCCACGCGGTCGGCGAAGCCCAAGGCCGCAGACGCCCCCGCCGCAGACGCCGCGTCCTCGCTCGAGGAGGCCACGCCCAAGCGCCGCCGCGCACCCGCGCGCCGCGCGGCGGCCAAGCCGGCGCAGACCGCCGGCGAGGAGGGCGCGGACGGCTCCGCGCCGCTCGACGACGGTGTCGAGTCGGCCGCCTGAGCGCGGCGCCTATGGCTTCAGGCTGCGCGGCGGCGCCGTCGACGTCGACGGCGCGCAGGAGCTGCTCGTCGACGCGCCGTCGTCCTGGCCCGAGCTCGAACTGCGCTGCCGCGTCGACGCGGGCCCGCTGCCCGAATACGAGTCGGTCTCCGAGCACCATGCCGAGCTGCGGCTGACGGCGGGCGGCTCGGTCGCGATCGAGCGCGCCCCGCTGCGCGCCGAGTACGCGCTGCCGCGCGCGGTCACGCCGGGGGCGCTCGTGCATCCGCACCTCGCGCCCGTCGCCGCCGTCGCGGCGCGCTGGCTGGGGCGGGAGAGCTTCCACGGTGGGACCGTCGTGATCGGCGGCGGCGCGTGGGCACTGCTCGGCGACAAGGAGGCGGGCAAGAGCACGACGCTGGCCGGCCTCGCGCTCGCCGGTCACGGCGTGCTGAGCGACGACCTGCTCGTCCTCGACGGCTTCACCGCGCTCGCGGGCCCGCGCTCGATCGACCTGCGCGAGCAGTCCGCGCACGAGCTCGGCGCCGGCGAGCCGCTCGGGCGCATCGGGCTGCGCGACCGCTGGCGCTTGGCGCTCGACCCGGTCGCGGCCGAGCTGCCGCTGCGCGGCTGGATCGTGCTCGGCTGGGGTGACGGCCCGCCGTCGCTGACGCCGATCCGCGGCGCCGACCGGCTGCGGCAGGTCGTCCCGCACCGCGCGGTACGGCTGCTGCCCGCCGATCCGGCGGCGCTCGTCGCGCTCAGCGCGCTGCCGTGCCTGCAGCTGCGGCGCGAACGCGCCTGGTCGTCACTGGCGACGACGACGCAGCTACTCGCCGAGCAGCTGCCGGGCTGATCGGCTAGGAGCCGTTGACGACGCCGCCGCCGCCGCCGTACTTCACGAGGATCAGGAGGCCATCGGACGCGTTGCCGCGCAGGCTGCCCTGCGTGAGGTCGTGCACGGAACCGAGGTCGCGAAGCCGGGGTGGCTCGTAGGAACTGCTGTGGGACGGAGCATCCATGGGAGGGCCTTCCGGAGGTATAGCACTACATTCCGGTCAAGCATAATGGCCGCCCGCTCGTGCGCCCGCTGGACGATCGTCTAGGTGTGTGAGCCTGGAGCCACGCTCAGCCGTGGACAGCCACGCGGCCTGCATCAGCGTCAACGAGAGGCACGACGGTTCGTCCGAGCGCCAGTGCTCGCGCAGCGCGCCGACGTCGACGAGCTCGACCGGCACGCCCGTGCCCTCCCAGTCGCGGGCGAAGGCGCGGGCGTGCGTGTCGATGAAGACCTCGTCGAACGACGCCTTCTCGGCGCGCGCGACGAGCGCCTCCGGCAGCCAGCCGGGGAAGAGGTCGCGCAGCGCGCGCTGATGGTCGCGGCGCGCGTCGGGCGCCGCGCAGGCGCGCGCCACGGCGCCCCAGAGCGCAGGCGCGCAGAGCGGGTTGCCGAGCAGCACGTCGCCTGCGCTCGCGCACAGCGCCAGCGACGCCTGCGTCACCCGCAGGTAGCGCAGCGACAGCTCGTGGGCCATCTGTGCGGCCAGCGGGCCGCGCGGCTCGGCGCCGAGCTCGGCGGCCATCGCCCGCGTCGCGGCGCGCCTGCCCGCGGCGAGCATCCAGGGCGGATCGAGCGGGCGGCGCGACGCGATCACGGCCGACCGCACCGCGCGCGGCGCCAGCCCGAGCGCGCTGTGGACCGCACGGCGGGCGGGCGCACGGCGCGGCGCGGGCTGGATGACGCCGAAGAGCTGGTCGCCGCCGAGGCCGGTGAGCAGCGCGCCGCCGCGGGCGAGATCCAGCAACGGCAGATGGAAATGCACGTTGAAGGGCCACAGCAGCCCATGCGCCCGCAGCATGCGCTGCGCATACGGACCGACGGCGTCGAGCTCGTCGGTGAACGACAGCCGCTGCCAGTCGGCGAGCCCGAGCTGCTCGACGACCTGCTCCTGCCAGCGCGATTCCTCGGCCGCGGGCGCGTCCGCGAAGCGGTTGGTGACGGGCACGGGGTCCGCCAGGCCCTCCCGCCGCGCGACCCGGGTCGCGGCCGCGAGCACGAGCGACGAGTCGCGCCCGCCCGAGAAGCTGACCAGGCAGGGCGGGCGCTGGAGCGCGGGCAGCACCGCGTCGCACAGCGCCTGCGGCGGCGTCGCAGCGGCGATCGGGAGTGGGCGCGCGCGCCGCGGCGGGCGCGGGTCGAAGACCAGTCCGCACGCGATGTCCAGTGCCGAGAGCACCGGTGCGCCGGCGCGGGTCACGGGTGCACGCGGCGCAGCTCGAGGTACTGCTCGGCGGCCGCGGCCGGATCGCCGTCGATCCACGCGTGGGCGCCGAAGGCCTCGCCCGGCGCGAGGACCCCGATCACGACGTCGCGCGGCTCGCCGTAGGCGGCAAGCCAGCGCTGCTGCACGAGCGCGCCCTCCAGGCAGCTGTGCGCGCGCCGCGCGAGCAGTGCGCGGACGCCGCGGACGGCATCCGCACGTAGCCGCGGCGGTGGCGCCAGCGTCACCTCGTCGAGCGGGCGGCGCGGAAGCTGCCGCCGCGCGGCCAGCAGCGCGCGGTGCGCCCACCAGGCCGCGCGCACGGTCGCGATGCCGGGCGGCCGTCTCACGACTCGTCGAGCAGCCCGCGGCTGTGCAGGTCGGCCAGGAACGCGTCGACGTCGGCCTCCGCGCGCGGGCGCTCGAGCGCGAAGCGCTCGCCCAGCGCGGCGACGAGCTCGGAGCGCGTCGCGCCGTCGTGCAGCCGCGTCCACAGCACGGTCCCGCTGGCGTTGGTCGCGTTGTACGCGGAGCGCTCGGCGTCGAGGATCACGGCCTCGTCGTCGACGACGCGCCAGTCCAGCCCGCCTGCGCGCAGGCGCCACACCGGTTCGGTCATGAGCGTCCTCGCGGCTCGGGTTCGGGTGCGCGCTCGAGGCCGGGGATGCCGCCGATCTGCAGGTCTTCGCTGGGCAGGCGGGCGTCGTGCTCGCTGTGGCGCAGGCCGCGATGGCGCAGCCCACGGCGGGCGCGGTGCCCCTTCCGCGCCCAGGTCTCCTCCGGGCCCGGAAGGATGCGGCGCCGCAGCACGCGCGCGGACTCCAGCGCGGCGTGCCGTGGCGGCAGGCCGAACGCCGGGCCGGCGAGCTCGGCGACGTGACGCTCCAGCAGCGTGCGCTCGCGTGCCGCGCGCAGATGGGGGGCGCAGAGGCGCTGTGCGAGCGGCGGTCTGCCGTCGTCGAACAGCGCCTCCAGCGTCGCCTCTGTGGCGCGCCACAGGCGCCGCCAGCCCCAGCTTGCGGCGAGCGCGCGAAGCGCGTCGCGGTCGGTCTCGGAGGCGAGCAGGGCGACGTCGAGCAGCTGCCCGATGTTCGCGAGCGCGTCGTGTGACCAGGCGTGCGCGGCGACGACGAGCGTGTGCTCCGCCGGGGCGAGCGCCTCGACGACGTCCCCGGCGAAGCGCGACGGCACCGCCGTCGCGAGCAGCGCCCGCGCCGGCGGCGGTCGCAGGCCGGCCGGCACGTGCGGGTAGGCGTGCAGTTCGACCGCGATCGGCAGCCCCGGCCAGGCGAGCGGCTGCAGGTGGTGGACGTCGATATGGGGCGCCCACAGCCCCGTGCGCACGAACCCCGCCGCCAGCAGCGCCCGCTGCGCCGCCGGCGCGTCGTCGGCGAGCAGGTCGAGGTCGGAGTAGTTGCGCATCGCCGGGTCCGGGTAGCGCGCGGCGACCTCCGGTCCCTTGAACAGCAGCAGGCGACCGTCGTAGGCGGCGCGCGCGCGGCGCAGCAGCACGGGTGCCGCCATCGCGATCGCGGCCTCGACGCGCTCGTGGGCGAGCAGCGCCGGCGGGATCTCGTCGCCGCGTGCGCGCAGCCGCTGCGCGGCGATGAGATCCAGTCCATGCAGTTGCAGGTCCGAGCGCTGCGGCGCGCGCTCGACCAGCGCCTCGACCCGTTCCCAGCGCATCAGTACAGCCCCAGCGTTCCGAGCCGCCGCTCGCGCCTGAGCGCGAGCCTGAACGCGAGCACGCCCGCCGCCAGCGCGGCGGCCGACAGCGGTGCCAGCGTGAGCATCGCCGGCCACGTCTGCGTCCAGTCGGCGCCGCCGAGCAGGCTCTCGCGGATCCCCTCCAGCGCGATCGCGATCGGGTTGACGGCGGTCGTCCAGCTCAGCCAGCCGGGCAGCAGCTCGACGGGGAAGAAGGCGCCCGACGCGAGGCCCAGCAGCGCCGCGATCGCGGCCGCGCCGCCGCCGCCGCGGCGGAACGTGAGCATCGTCGCTGCGCTCACGAGGCCGAGCCCCCACACGAACGGCACGAAGGCCAGCAGGATGACCGCCGCCGGCAGGATCCCGCTCGCATGCAGGTCCAGCCCGAATCCCAGCGCGATCGCCAGCAGGAACACGGTCGCGCGCACCGGCACCCAGAGGAACTCGAACGCCGCCGAGCCGATCTGGATCGTCGCTGTCCGGGTCGGCGTCGTCAGCAGCGACTCGAGCGTGCCGATCACCTGCTCCTGGCGGATCGCGTTGGCGACGCGATCGAGCAACAGCGTGATGACGAGGTTCAGGACGAGGCCGATCGCGACGAACTCCATGTACGTCGTCGGCGAGCCGTCGTAGGTCGGCAGCTGCGCCGGGTCGACGAGCTGCCCGACGATCGAGAAGACGAACGCCTGCGCGGCCATGCTGAGGACGTCGGTGACGAACGCGAGGCGGTAGCTCCAGGCGACGAGCAGGTCGCGGCGCACGAAGGCGCCGACCTTGCCGGCCTCGGTCAGCACGGCGGCGGTCATCCGTCCGCTGCCCCGTCGTCGGCGGTGAGCGCAAGGAACGCCTCCTCGACCTCCGAGCGCTCCTGGCGACAGGAGAGCACGTCGTAGCCGGCGCCGGCGAGCGCCGCGATCGCGCCGCCGAGCGTCGTCCCGTCATGCGGGGCAAGCAGGAAGTGCTCGCCGTTGCCGTCGCCGGCCGCGATCACGGCCGCGCCTGCGCCGAGTGCCTGCTGCAGCGCCGCCGGCGCCGGCGCCACGTCCGGGCGGCCGTTGCGCACGCGCAGGACATAGCGCGGCGACCTGTCGCCGCGCGCGATCATCTCCGGCACAGACCCGGCGAAGCGGACCTCGCCGTGGTGCAGGAACGTGATCGCGTCCGCGAAGCCGCGGATCTCCTCGATGCGCTGCGTCGTCCAGAGGATCGCCGCGCCCTGCGCGGCGAGCTGCGACGTCAGCCGGCGGATGCGCTCGGCGCCCTCCGGGTCGAGGTCGTGCGTCGCCTCGTCGACGAGCAGCAGCGTCGGGTCGGCGAGCAGCGCACGCGCGAACGACAGCCGCTTCTGCATGCCGTGCGAGTAGCGCCCGACCGGCCGGCGCGTCGCCTCCGTCAGGCCGACGAGGTCGAGCACCTGCGCCGCCCTGCGCTTGGCCTCGGCGCGGCGCAGCCCGTGCATGCGGGCGAAGAAGACGAGGTTCTCCAGCCCGGAGATGCGCAGGTAGAACGTGCGATCGCCCGACGGTACGAGGCCCGGGCGTGCCGTCACCTCGACCGCGCCCGCCGACGGGTCGACGAGCCCCGAGAGGATCCGCAGCAGCGTCGTCTTGCCCGCGCCGTTGGGCCCCAGCAGCGCGTGGATCTCACCCGGCGCGACCCGCAGCGACACGTCGCGCAGCACCTCGTGCTCGCCGAAGCTGCGCGACACCCTGCGAACGTCGATCGCGCTGGGCGGCTGGGCGGAGACCGGCATGTCCGATCAACGCGGCGTGGCGCCGGGAGCTTGCGCGCGGATCTTCGCTCAGCGGCGCAGGACGAGCACGGCGCCGGCGCCGATCAGGACGGCGACGGTCAGCGCGGTAGCGCCCGCAAGCACGAGCGGGACCTGATCCAGCGCCCGCGCGACCTCGTCGCGGCGCGTGACGACGGCCTTGCCGATCCCGGTCGCGAGGACCGCGGCGGCGGCCAGCGCGCCGAGCGCCGGCGCCATGCGCGGTGAGCGGGTGCGGGTGTGGCCGCCGTCCGCCTCGGGGTCCTCGCGCAGCGCCGCGTAGACCGCTGCGCCCGCGAACGTGAACGTTGCCGCGACGAGGTACGCGGCTGCCACGTCGCTGGGCAGGTGCCCGCCGAGCGCCACGAGCGCGATGCCGAGCCCGAGCGCGTAGCCGAGCCCGACAAGCGCTGTCACCACGCGCAGGCGCGGCCCGGCGACGAGGATCGCCAGCAACGCGAGCAGCATCGCCGCCATCGCATGACCGCTCGGCCAGGAGCCCGAGCCCTCGAGCGCCGTGCCCGTCAGATCGACGTGACGGGCCTCGATCAGCGCCGGCTGGGTGAGCTGCGTGGCGACGTTGCCCGCCAGCAGGACGAGCGCGACGACGAGCGCGAGCCGGCGCCCGCCGCGCAGCCAGGCGAGCGCGGCGAGCGCGAGCGACCCGACGGCGATCGGCAGCGTGTCGCCGAGGCTGGACGCGCCCTTGAGCAGCTCCTGGTTGAAGCCGGCGAACCGCGTGTAGGCCGCATCGGCGAGGGCCGTGTCGAGCTCGCGCCCGAGGGCGAGGTCGTTGGCGGCGAACCACAGCGCGACGACGGCGAGCGCGCAGCTGCCGGCGAGCGCCGCCGGCACGGCGGTGCCGCGTGCCATCAGCGCCGCAGGACGACGGCGAGCCCGGCGGTGAGCGTCAGGCCGAGCGCGGCGATCGCGGCCCCGGCGGCGATCGCGCTCGGATGCTGCAGCGCGCTGAGCGTCATCCCGGGCGCGCTCAGCACGACGGCCGCTGCGATGCATGCCAGCAGCAGCCCGCCGCTTGCGGCGAGCGGCGCGACGGGGAGCGGCAGCCGGGTCCGCTCGCGGGCGACCCGCGCGGGTGCGCGCGCCTCGAGCGTCGCAAGCGACGCGGCGCCGACGAGCGTGAACGTCGCCGCGACGAGGTAGCCGCCGAAGACGTCGCTGGGCAGGTGGTAGCCGAGCGCGACGAGCGCGTAGCCGACCGCGATCGCGTAGCCCGCGCCGATCAACGCTGCCAGCGGCCGCAGCCGCGGGCCGACGACGAGCACGAGACACAGCGCCAGCGACATCGATGCCGTCGAGTGCCCGCTCGGCCACGAGCCGTGGTAGATCATCTCGACGCCGCGCAGGTCGAGCGTGCGCGGATCGGCCAGCGCCGGCTTGAGCAGCTGCGTCGTGGCGTTGGCGCTCAGCAGGATCGCCGGGACGACGAGCGCCATCAGCCAGCGCCGGCGCAGCAGCGCGACGGCGGTGAGCAGCGCGCAGCCGGTCAGAAACCAGCTCGGATCGGCCAGCCGCGCGACACCGCGGATCGACGGCTCGAGCGGGACGCGGGCGACGCCCGTGAAGGCCTGCATGGCGCCGGCGTCGAGGCTGCGCAGCCCGACGACGTGAAACGCCGCAACCCAGACGGCGAGTGCGCCGAGCGCGCTCGCCAGGGCGAGCGTCAGCAGAAAGAGCGGGCGGCGCGACATCGACCCGGAAGCGTAGCTCCGGGCCGGCGCCGGCTTGGACGGATCAGTACCCGGAGCGTGCGGGGCTGCGCCGCAGTTGGCGCATGTAGAGGTCGGCGCTCGCAACGGCGCGGTCGCGGTCGACGCCGTACTGCGCCACGATGCGGTCCGCGATCTCGTCGCACATCGTGCTGCGCTCGAGCGCCCTCCGGCGATCGCCGCCGCCGGCACGCCTGGGCGCGGCGTCCGCGCCCTTCGTCAGCTCGCGATCGGTACTCCTGCCGCGGTGGCTCCTGCTCAGGATCATCGACATGCCCTTTCGAGCGTCACCCTTCGATACACCGGATCCGAGGGTCTGGATGCCGCGATCGGACCGGGACGAACGTCTAGTGGCCCGTCTCATAACAGTCCACCGGAAACCCCGGGCGCCGATCACCGCCTGGCGGCGTCCTCGGACGCTCGATGTGGCAGAGCCACACCTTCGGTCCTGCGTCCTTGCCAGGCGGCGCCGGCATCCCGGGTTTTCCAGCGACCTG
>JBBSLI010000006.1:0-143990 GCA_038255395.1 Solirubrobacterales bacterium | reverse complement strand
GGTCATTCGCCGCCAGCTGCTGGCCGGGCATCTCGATGCGCGCCGAGCCCGGCTCGCCCTGACCGATCTCGTCGAGCTGCCGCTGCGCCGTGCTCCACATCGGCCTCTGCTGTCTCGCTGCTGGGAACTCAGGCAGAACCTCACCGTCTACGACGCCGCCTACGTCGCCCTCGCCGAGCTGCTCGACGTCGTGCTGCTCACTGCCGATGCACGGCTCGCGAACGCGCCAGGACCACGGTGCCAGTTCGATCTGCTCTAGGGAGCTCGGGAAGCGCCGGGGATGCTGTGGCGCGAGCGTCTGGAACTCCCGCGTGAGCGCTCGTACACGCGAGGGTTACGCGACGCGGGTTAGCTGCCGCCGCCGGCGGAGGGCAGCGCGGGCGCCGCGGGTAGCGGCATGGCGCCGTTCCATACCACCTTGAACGCGATCTTGCGGCCGGTGCGCGTGCAGCTCACGCGCGCGTGGACGGCTGCGACGACGCACTGAGCGTTTCCTTGCACCTGTAGCCGGCCGGCGCGACGCGCGTTCGCGCGAACTGGTGTCGACGCGCCGCGCGTACCGGGGCAACGTGCGCCGCTTCGTCGAGTTCCTGGCGAGCTGGCCGTGGCGCTCTACAGCTGCCGCCGCCGGCGGAGTCTTAAACGCAGCCTGGCCAATGCCCGATAACGTGCGTTATGTGAAGTAGCGCGTCTGGCGACGAACTACCCCGACGTTTCTGTCGGACGACGTGTGGTTGAGACGGAAACGAACTGAAGTCGAGATGTCAGACGACGTGTGGTTGAGACGGAAACGAACTGAAGTCGAGACCGTTCAACGAACCTCGCTGAGACTCCCCACGGCAGCGTTCTGTCCTGGCGAAACCATGAAGCCGCGTAAAGGGGGGCTGGCCGTACCTGGACGCGCATGGTTGCCCCCATGGGCGGCGTTTGGGTAACCGGCGAGAGTTGATCGTGTCGCACGGGTCGGCATGGCCGACCGTAACGCAGCACGATCTGAGGAGCTGGGATGCCCGCACTACTCGACGCACCCGATGTGGTGATGGGCGAGCCGCCGGCCGTCGGCGCTCCGGATCGCTCTGTTGACGGTCGCTCGATCGCCGGCACGACGCGCAATCTCGTTGCGCGGTCCAACCTCAGGCAGGAGCCGGTATGAACGTTCTCACCCGTTTCGTGCTCGCTCACAAACGACTGGTCGTTGGTTTCTGGGTCATCGTCACGGTCGCCGCGTTCGCTGCGATCGCGCCGGCCGGCAGCGCCCTGTCGCAGGAGTTCAACGTGCCCGGCCGCGAGGGCTTTGAGACCAACCAGCAGCTCGCCGAGCTCTACGGCAACGGCGGCGACGTCGCGCCGATCGTGCCCGTCGTCACGCTGCCGAAGGGCAAGACGGTCGACTCGCCCGGCATCCTGAAGCAGCTCGACGCGGCCGTTGCGAGAGTGCAGGCCGCGCTGCCGAAGGCGAGCACCGCGTCGTATGCCTCGACGCGCGACCGGGCGTTTGTCTCCGACGACGGTCGCACCACGTTCGCCCTTGTGTACATCCCGGCCAAGGGCGGCGTCGATCCCGGCCAGATCGAGGCGCGCCTGGCGCAGGCGGCGCTGGAGGGCGTCACCGTCGGCGGTTCGGTGGTCGAGGTGACCGGGCTTGATGCGCTGCGCGCATCCGCCGGTGAGAGCGAGGGCGGCATCGGCGTCCTGGTCGGGACGCTGGTCGGCGCCCTCGGCGCGCTGCTGGTCCTCATCTTCGTGTTCCGGTCGTTCATGGCGTTCGTGCCGCTGCTGATGGCAGTCGTCGCGATCCCGACGACCTTCCTGCTGATCTGGCCGCTTGCGAGCATCACCGACGTGTCGGTGATCGTCCAGTACCTCGTCGCGCTGATCGGGCTCGGCATTGCGATCGACTACGCACTACTCGTCGTCGTGCGCTGGCGCGAAGAACGCCAGCAGCCCAACGTCACCAACGAGACGGCGGTCCGCAACGCGATGGCGCACGCCGGCTCCGCCGTCGTCTTCAGCGGCAGCACCGTCGCGATCTCGCTGCTCGCGCTCGTCGCCCTGCCCGTACCGGTCCTGCGCAGCATCGGCCTCGCCGGAATGCTGATCGCGCTCGTCAGCGTCGCGGTCGCCACGACGCTGCTGCCGGTCGTCCTGGCAACGATCGGGCCAAAGGTCGACTGGCCGCGCAACCAGCGCGACGCCCGGCCCAGTCGCGCCTGGTCGGCCTGGGCGCGCCTCATCGTGCGACACCGCTGGGCCGCGGCCGTCGCATCCACCGCTGTGCTCGGCGTGCTCGTGTTCGCCGCCACCACGATCCAGCTCGGCAACCCGCGCGCCGACTCGCTCGCCCAAGCAGGGACCGCACGCGCCGGCCTCGAGAACCTCAAAGACTCCGGCATCGGCACCGGCCCGCTGTCGCCGTTCGACGCGCTCGTGCGCTCGGGCGACCCCAAAGCCGTCGCCAGGACGCTCGCCCGCATCGACGGTGTCCGCAGCGCGACGGCACCCGCAGCCTGGCGACGCGGCAGGACAGCGCTCGTCATCGCGATCCCGACCCAGGACGGCAACTCCCCGGCCGGCCGCGCGACGCTCGACCGCATCCATGCCGCCGAGCTGCCGGCCGGTGTGACGATCGGTGGCCAGGCCGCGCAGACCGCCGACTTCCTCGACGCTGTCTACGGCAGCTTCCCGCTCATGCTCGCGCTCATCTCGTTGCTCACGTTCCTGCTGCTCGCGCGCGCGTTTCGCTCGCTGATCCTGCCGCTCAAAGCCGTCGTGCTGAACCTGCTCTCCGTCGCAGCCGCTTTGGGCCTCATCGTGCTGGTCTTCCAACAGGGATATGGCTCGGATGCGATCTGGGGCATCGAGGCGACACGGGCGATCAACGTCCAGCTGCCGATCGTGATCTTCGCCTTCCTCTTCGGCATCTCGATGGACTACCAGGTCTTCATCATCAGCCGCATGCGCGAGGCCTACGACCGCACCCATTCAACCCAGGCCGCCGTCATCGAGGGCATCGGCCGCACAGGGCGGCTCGTCACCAGCGCCGCACTGATCCTCGGCCTCGCATTCGTCGCGTTCAGCACCGGCCCCGGCACCGAAGCCAAGATCTTCGCGACCGCACTGGGCGGCGGAATCCTGATCGACGCAACCATCATCCGCGCCATCCTCGCCCCCGCCGCCGTCGCGATCCTCGGCCACCGCAACTGGTGGCTCCCCGACCGGGCCGCCCGGATCCTCCGCATCGAACCGTCCCGCGCGCAGCCCGACGCGCCGCCTCATCCCGCCCCTCAGCCCGCGTACGTTCGCGGTGCATGACGAGCGTGCGTCGCACGAGGAACGCCTGTGCGTCTGGGCGGCCGCGCCGACCGAGGTCCACGACGCGCTGATACGGCCCGGCCGCGACGCATGCGTCACCTGTCTCGCGGATTACCGCACCGACCGGCATCCGGACTGGATCGAGGTCCCTGCCGACGACCTGCCAAACGTCTTTGACGCCGGCTGCGCGGCCCCGGCCAGACCCGGGGCCGGGCTGAGCTCGCAGCAGGCAGCGGTCTCTTCGCTGCGTCGCGGGCGCTCGAGGTGCTCGAGGATCGCGCGTCCGACATCAACCACTGGGTATGGATCGAGCGACCCATCGCAGGCGTAGATGTCCGCCTGGATAGAGCCCTTACCCTCCATCAAGCGCGCTTTGCGCCACGTCCTGACTGCCCCGCGTGCGGGTGTTTGAGCACCTGACCATCGACCCCGCTGTCCGTGCGGCCTCAGCCGACTTCGTTCGCGAGTCTCGCGCGGACTTCGCCGGGTGTCTCAAGTTGAGTTCGTCCGACATGGCGACGAATGTCCGGCCGCAGAAGTCCGGTCCCCGTGCGGGCGCGTGTGCTCGGCCCGCGGTCGCGAACGCCAAGCGTCAGCAGTCGAGTGTGGCGCCGGCCGCGCGGCAAATCTCGTGCTGTCGTGAGCCGAGCGACCCGATCCGCCGCACGAGCATCGCCTTCGGGAACGGCCGCAGGTTGTCGAAGGACGCGACCGACGCCGCAGGCAATCCCTCCGAAGCACCGAGGGCGAGCTCGCTGGGCACTCCGCGCACGCGTCGCGTGACGGGAGCAACGAGAACCCTTCGCATGACTTCGTTGGCGGCGTCCCGACTCACGATCAAGAACGGACGACCCTTCTCGTCGGGCGTCTCGCCCCACCAGACCTCGCCGCGGGCTACCACCAACGCTCCCACGGCTCCTCTTGGATCGAGATGATTGCCAGGGCCGTCGCCTCGTCGAGGTCCTCAGCGGTTTCTGGAAGCCGTGCTGCGCCATCGCGGAATCGCTGATCGATCTCCTGGCGATGCTGTCGGGCGACCATCGCTTCGATGCCGGTTCGTATGGCCTGCGAGCGGCTGTCGAATGTTCCCCCCTGGACGAGCCGATCGAGTTCGTCGACGAGGTCATCCGGGAGCTTGACTGCAATCTGCTTCGTCATACCCGCAGTATGTCCGGCCGTCATACGTCGCGCAAGGCGCCGGACGTACTCGCATCACCGTCTGCGCGCGTTGATCGCCGACCACGTCGAATGCTTGCAACGCGTGCGAGCAGCCACAGGGCGCGGTAGCTGCCCTCCGCCGCTGGCCGCGGTCGACGCACGCTCCGGGATCACCTCGTGTCGCAGCGATTCGATTCCAGAATCATCCTGGTGTCGCTAGCAAGCGGCCCATGGGCTCGGCGCGGGACGGTCGGCACAGCTGACTTCGTCGACTGTCTCAAGTTCAGTTCGTCCGACAACATCAACCGCCCGGTAAGGCTGGTACTCTCCTTACATGCGGATGACGTCCAAGGGCCAGGTCACGATCCCTCAGGAGCTCCGTGAGCGCTTCGCCCTGGGTCCGGGTGCCGAGGTGGAGGTTGTCGCGACGGACGACGGCGCGCTGGTCCGCCCGTTGGCGCACGCCAACGACGGCTCACGACTCGTTGCACGCCTGCGTGACAGAGCCGACGGTGGCCTCAGCGCAGACGAGGTGTTGCGTTTGACGCGGGGCGATGACGATTGACCACGCTCGTGGATACGAGCATTCTGCTCGACATCATGGCTCCGTCCTCGTGGCGAGCATGGTCTGAGGAGCACTTGGAGAAGCTTGCGGGCGAAGGCGATCTTGCGATCAACCAGGTGATCTACGCCGAGGTGGCGGTCGGCTTCGCGAGCCAGGAACGCTTGGAGCGCACACTCCAAGGGGTCGGGCTCGTGCGCCTCGGACTTCCCTGGGCGGCGTCATGGCTCGTGGCGCGCGCATTTCTCGACTACCGCCGCCAAGGGGGGCCGAGGACGACCCCTCTGCCCGATCTCTTCATCGGCGCTCATGCCGCGGCGGCTGGCCTGCGCCTGCTCACAAGGGACCCCAAGCGCGTGCGCACGTACTTCCCCGACGTCGAGCTCGTCGCGCCCTGAGCGAGCTCTGGTCAGTCCGCTGCGTGGACCGTCACCGCCGCTGTCATTCGACTGCCGTCCTACGACGTCAGGATGATCCTGATGCCATCGGCTGTCTTTCAACTGCCGTTCTACAGCTCAGACGTAGCGGCTCATCGCCGCGGCTGCAGATGACCCGTAGCCACCGCCGAACAGCACCGCGTGGGTGAGCAGCGGCATGATCTGCCAGAGCGCGACGCGGTCCTCGTGGCCTGGCGCCAGCGGCGTGATCTCCTCGTATGCCGCCAGGACGCCGTGCCCCCGCGACCCGAACAGGCGCAGCATCGCGAGATCGACCTCGCGATGGCCGCCGTACGCCGCCGGGTCGATGAGCCACGGCTGCCCGTCGTCGCTTGTCAGGACGTTGCCGCTCCACAGGTCGCCGTGCAGGCGCGCGGGTGGCTCGGCCGGTCCGCAGAGGTCGTCAAGGCGGCGGGTGAGCCGGTCCAGCAGTTGGAGTGCCCCGTCGGGCAGCGCGCCGCGGTCGGCGGCCATCCGGGCAAGCGGCTCGAGCCGGCGCGCGGCGTAGAACTGCGGCCAGTCCCCGAGCGGGGCGTTGGGCAGGGTCAGCGGGCCGAGCACCACATCGCTGTCGCCGCCGAACGACGGCGCGCCCGCGGCGTGCAGCGCGGCCAGTCCGCGTCCGAGTAGCTCGTCGGTGCGAGCGTTCGACGCCCCGCGCTCGATCCACTCCAGTGCGAGGAAGCGCGGACCGAGCGGCTCGTCGGCGACCGCGAGCACCCGCGCCACTGGCAGCGCCTGTGGCTCGGACAGCCAGCGCAACCCGTCGGCCTCGCGCGTGAACGCTCCCGGCGCCGCGTCGGCGGCGCTCTTGACGAAGACGCGCTCTCCCCCATCCAACTCGGCCGCGTAGGCGGCGTTGAGGTCGCCACCGGCGACCTGCCGCATGCGTGCGACGGGCCTGCCGAGGGCCTCGCCGACCGCGTCACGCAGCGCCGACACGCTCGCGCAGTTCGTCCAGCAGCCCATCGCAAGCGGCTTGGACATGGTCGAGCACGCGCCCGAAGCCGTCCTCGCCGCCGTAGTACGGGTCTCCTACGTCGAGGTCGCCGCCGGCGAGCGGGTCGAACTCGCGCAGGCGCCGGACCTTCGCGGCGGCGGCATCGTCGGGCGCGAGCCGGCGCAGGTCGCGGGCGTTCTCCGCATCCAGGGCGATCAGCAGGTCGAACGCCTCGAAGTCGCCCCGGCTCACCTGGCGCGCCGTACCATCGAGCTCGATCCCACGCACGGCCGCAGCGGCGGTCGCGCGTGGGTCCGGCTTCGCGCCCGCGTGCCAGCCACCCGTTCCCGCGCTGTCGAGCTCGATCCGATCGCTCAGGCCGGCCGCAGCGACAAGCGCGCGCATGACGCCTTCGGCTGTGGGCGAGCGGCAGATGTTGCCCATGCAGACGAAGAGGACGCGCATCGCGGGCATCGGGGCGCAGGGTAGCGCCAGCCGAAGCACCGGCGGTCGCCACCCACTCGAGCCCCCGCTTCGCCGAGCTCACGTCCCGTGATCCGTCCAGGATCACCTCGTGTCGCGGCGATTGGATTCCAGAGTCATCCTGGTGTCGCTCGACACGAGGCCACGTTGCAATGCCGCGGCTCCTCTGGATCGTCCGTTGATCTGACGGCGGCATTCTGGCGTTGATTGCGCGGCTGCGCAGGTCGAGGCCTTCACCGAGCTCATACGCCTGCGACCCGTTCAACGACATCGGCGGATCGGTGCATGACCCCGCCGGCGAGCACAGCACTGCCGAGCTCGGCGACCTGTTCGGCGCCGGACGCTCCACCGTCTACCGCGCGATCGAGCGCGACACCCGACGCCGAGAGGAGCGGCCCGCCGTCGCATCCGAAAGCGCCATGCGTCGCTAGGGCGCATCCCCGCCGCGCAGCGTGAAGCGGACCGGCCTGGGGCCGTCAGGCGGCGTGTGCGCCGGCGCGTAGCGCAGCGGCCGCAGCAACGTTGAGGTCGGTTCCCTGCGCGGCCGCGCGCTGTTGGAGCTCGTGCAGCGTGTCGGGGTCAACGGCGACGTACAGCCGCACCTCCGTACCGCCGGCGGGGCGATCGACGCGCAGCGTCGCGGCCGTGTCGAGCAGGTCATCGAGCTCGTCGGACGTGATCTCGTCGTCATCCATGGCTACATGATGCTCACGTAGCTATCGCGGCGGTAGCGGGTAATCTGCGCGGCGCTCGAAGCCCACGCGGTTCGGACGTGCCATCCACCTATATCGAGCGGGTCGGGGTTCAGAACGACCGTGAGAATCCGCCCGCCGTGCGTCGGGCCGATCATGAGCACAGAACCTGGGGCACGCGGCCGCGGGTGGCAAACACGATGCGTCCGGAATTCAAGGTCCCCGTGAAACCCAGCTGCCTCGGACAGCCGAGGCTCGCGCCCATCAGCCCGGAATGAGGGATGACCCCTCATGCGTCTGAACCAGCCACGGGAAACACTGGGTGAACACCACCACCAGACAGGAGTTCGTCATGTTCGCCAAGCGCATCACCGTGTTCGTCGCAACCGCAGCCGCCACGCTTGCCATGGCCGCCGCCACACCCGTCGCAGCCTCCGCGCTGGACGTCACGTCGCCGATCAGGCCGGCCGCCGACGGGTGCACGCAGACAAACGCCGGGTCCAAGTCAACGTTCAAGTGGTACGACTGCACGTTCTTTGGCAGCGAATACACCTGCTTTGAGATCGGCAGGACGGTGGAGTGCTTTGGTCGCCTTCCCTAAGCCCTGGCGCTCACGCGAGGCGCGGCCACCACCGGCGGGTGGCCGCACCTCGGAGCGACGACGAACAGACTCGAGTCGTGCCGACATGTCTGCGTCGGCGCCGATGCCGCCGCCCGCCGCAGCTCATGCGGCGTCACAGAACCGAAGGCCGGGCCTGAGCCCGGCCTTCGCCACGACGCGTGGGCGACCGGCCGAGCGTCAGTCGCCCGCGTCGTACTTGAAGGAGATCGCCAACCGCACGCGGAAGCTCGTCAAGCCGCCGTCCTCGATCGTGACGTCCTGGCGCACGACCTCCGCGACGCGCAGGTCCCTGACGGATTTGCCCGCGGTCTGCACGGCCGCGCGCGCGGCCGCCTCCCAGGACTCCGCACTGGTCCCGATCACTTCGGTCACGCGATACACGCTGTCGGCCATCGGATGCCTCCTCACTCGTTGCTGGACTACGGACGTCTGGGCCGCGCCGTGCGGGCGAGTGCCTCTCGGCGCTTGGTCGGTTCCGGTCGGGTGAAAATCGCCCGATACACCGTCTATTGGAGCATCTTTGTGGACGCCCATCGCGGCTATTTTCCCTTCAGTGGGCCGACGATACTCCGTAACGCGCACTGCGACCCGTCATCGCTGGGTGTCGACGCAACGACTGAGCAGACGGGACGGTCGTGGTGCATCGCTTGCAAGAATGGCGACCCGTGACCGCCGACTCCCTGGTGCCGGTGCTCTCCGAGGCGGAGATGCAGGAGCGCGTTTCGCGGCTCAGCAACTACGAGCGTTGACGAGAACGCGCCGAGGGTGCTGTTGTGGATTGGCGCTGGTCCCGCGGCCTGCCGGGCTGGGAGCACCCTGAACCGCTGTTCTGCGAGCGAGAAGGCTGGAAGCGCGGAAGGCTGCGCCGCGATCGGCAGGCCGGCCGGTTTCGCGACCAGGACCTGGTCGGACTCGATGCCGATCGACGACCGGTGTTCGTGCGTGATCACGACGGCGCAGGACGAATTCGGCGTGAGACGTTCCTGCACTGGACGCCCGCCGAGGTCCAGACCGCGACGTTCCAGATGCCGCCGTACATGGTCCCCGAAGAGCCTGAGTTCATCATGCTCAAGGCCCTGCTGCTGCGCGACGGCGTGCCGGTCGGACTGCAGGTCTTTCATCCGAGCAAGGGCAGCCTCGGCTGCGGCGAGGTGTATGACTACGACGACGCTGGACGGCTCGTCCGGGTGGACCTGCAGGTCAGGTACCTCCCCAGTGACGGGTGGCCCGATCGTCTCGACAGGCTCGATCCGATCTACGAGGAATCCGGCGCCCTCATCGCGCTGGACCGCGTCTGGAGCGCCACGACCGATCCGACACGCGAGCGCGTGTGGCGCATCCCGCCAAGCCGCGAAGAGCTGCAGGCCTGGAGGACACCGTCAGGTCGCAGCTACCGCACGCGGTGCTCGGCGCACTGTCCGACCCCGACGCACCGGCCGCGCCGGCGGTGATCGCCTTGATCTACTACGAGCGGCAGATCCTGGTGGGCGTACCGGTTCTGGGCACAGCCGGTGTTCAGGCGCACACCGCCACCAACTTCGACGGCTTGCTGCTGCAGCCAGCCAACTGGACCGACGGCCACGAGCTACAGCTCGGTCTCGAGGAACGTCCCGAGCTCGCAGCGGCGCTCGAGGCGCTCGATCTCGAGCTGCTGGCCGAACCCGGGTTCGGCCGAGCGCTGCTCAACGACGTCGCGGCCGCGGTGACGGCCGGCCAATGGCCGCAAGGAGCACACCCGGACCGCTTCGCGTTTGCCGTCGACATCGAGGGTGAGTACGGAGTGGACGACTGCTGTTCAACGTGCTGGCGATGGTCGCCGAGTTTGAGTCCGACCTCATCCGTTTGCGAACGAAGGAGGGGATGCGCGTCGCCAAGGCCAAGGGACGCCTGCGTGGCCGCCAACCCAAGCTCAACGCGCGCCAGGAAGAACACCTCGTCGCTACATCGCGCCGGCGAGCACAGCACGGCCGAGCTCGGCGACCTGTTCGGCGTCGGACGCTCCACCGTCTACCGCGCGATCGAGCGCGACACCCGACGCCGAGAGCAGAGGCCCGCAGCCGACTCCGAACCCGGCGCACGTCGCTATCCGCCTGGTGGATCGCGCTGTACCGTTGGGAGGGTGAGCGATGCGCTGATCCTGACTGCAGTCTTCACCCCCGATGACGTCGGTTGGACGATGGCCCAGCTGGCCGAATGGCCGGCGGTCGTCACGTGCGGCCGCACGGTGGAGGAGGCTCGCGCGATGCTGCTCGATGCAGCGCGCGAGATGCTCGCTTCCTACCGTGACGAGGGCCGCGAGCCGCCGATCGGCGGCGGCCACGTCGAGCAGCTCACGATCGACGTCGCCGCGGCTTGAAACGCCGCGAACTCGGGCGCCATCTCACCGCTGACGGCTGCGGGGTGCTGCGCGAGGGCGCCGACCACACCAGCTGGCACTCCCGCCCTCCGAGCTGCGCGCCCGTGCCTCGGCATCGCGAGATCCCGGCCGGCACGGCTCGCGCGATCTGCCGACAACTCGCGATTCCTTCGCCGTCGGGAGCGCGCTGAAGCCGAATGCCTCGCCGATCCGGCCCCGCACGGGAACCTCGAGCGGGACGCCAAGTTCGACGTGCTCGCGGGTATCCCGGTGGCGGAGCGAGGCGGCTCAGTCCAGGTCGAAGGCCGCGTGGATCGCGCCGGTCAACGCGTCTTCCTGCTCGAGCAGCAGGACGCCGATCTGCGGTCCGAGCGCGTGTGCCGGGACCGTCACGATGTTGTCGCAGCTGATCACGCAGTCGGCCTCCAAGCCGTTGGCAGGACCGACTGGGACCTCGGTCGACAGCCCGCGGACGGTGGTCGTGATCGGCGCCACCGTCACGCGGGACATGTGGGGTCTCACGAGCTCGCGGGTGAGGATCAGTACCGGGCGCCGCTTGTCGAGCTGCGCCGTGTGAATCGGGCGCACTACGCGAGGTCGAGCGGCGCGTCAGCCACATGGCCGGCGAGGCTGTCCATGTCCGCGTTGTCCCCGGCGCCCGCGAGGATGGCGGCGTCACGAGCTGCGATCGATCGGCGCCGCTCGCGTTGCAGGGCCCTGGTGACAACCATCGCTCGACTGTCGGCTTTGCCTTCCCTGATGAGCCCGTCGACGAACTCGACGATGTCCTCGGGAAGGCGGACAGCAATCTGCTTACTCATACCAACACGGTACCAGACTGGGATGCACGACTCGCTGTTGGCGGCATGCGCGCCACGCCGCATGGCGAACGTCATGTGGGACACGTTCGGGCCGGTAGGGTTTGCGCCGTCATCCGGCCTGGCCGGATGCCAGGCGGATACTGCGAAACCCGAAGATCGTGGCGAGCAGATCGAAATGCCGATCGACGTGCAACACATCGGCGCCGTGCTGCTGGGCGCACGCGCCGATCAGCAGATCCGGGAGCGCAACGCGATGCTGGCCACGCTCGGCGAGTTCGCGCTGGGCAGACTCGGCTGCGGCCAGTGTCGCCGCATCGACGCGCAGGTCCCGGTATGCATCGAGGTCCTCGCGCAACGTCGCGAAGTCCTGCGCCGACCTGGCGCTGTAGAGGATCTCCAAGCGCGTGATCGCGCACATGCACAGCTCGCCGTAGTCGAGCAGCTCGGCGCCGCCTCGCACCCAGGCAGACTTGTCGAGCAGGATCAGCGCCACGCGCTGTCACCGACGAGCTCGTCGGCGTCGACGAGCCCCGACGCCCGCTCGAGCCCGATGCGCTGACGCTCGCGCCGCTGGTCCTGAGCGGCCAACTCGGTCTCGAGCATGCGGCCGCCAGCTTCCGTGAGACGGAGCAGCAGCTGGCGGCGATCGGTGATCTGCGGCCAAGCGCGCTGCGCGAGATCCAGCAGCTGCGCCGTCTGGCCGGTGTCGGTCACGGTGTATCGCGGGCGTGTCGTCGGCACATGCGAAGTGTAGCACCGCAGATAGCCTAGTGCGACACTTGCCGCCGTCCGCGATCTGCCGACAAACCTGCCATCCCTCCGCTGTCAGGAGCGCACTGAGCACCACCCAACGTCGCGCACGGGGAACGACTGCCGGAACACCTATCGCGCCAGGCAATGGGGTCCCAGCAGCCGCCTGGTGCGGCACCACGCGTCGGCGTCAGCGCCACGGCACTCCGGCACTCTCATTGGACCTGCCGATCGGCTGTGGCGGTTGTCACGAGCGTGCTCATCCCGATGGTGCTGTACATCGGCGCCGGCGTCATCGCCGGCATGATCGTCGCGCTGCTCTTGTGCCTCACGGTGCCCGGTCTCAAGCGCCGCGAGCAGTGACCAGCCGTCAGCTTTCGCCTGCCGCGGAACGTCCTAGGGCTCGGCGGACGACCGTCTAGCGCGCCACGCGGTAGCGCAGGTAGACGACCCCCGAACTGAAGGTGCGGGTCTCGACGAGTTCGAGATCCACCCGGCGCTCGCGCTGGGCAAAGAACGGAATGCCACCACCGACCAGCACCGGGTGGACCACGGCCCGGTACTCGTCGATCACACCCAACGCGGCCGCCTCGGCGGCGAGCGTCGCGCCGCCGATCGCGATGTCGCCCTCCCCCGGCTCGGCTTGCAACCGCGCGATCTCCTCCGCCAGACCGCCGGAGGCCAGGCGGGCAGTGCCCTGCACCGCCGACAATGTGGTGGAGAACACCACCTTCGGGAGCGGCTTCCAGAGCGCGGCCCACTCGAGCTCTGCGTCGTCGAGCGAGCGATCCTGGTCGGCGGTCTCCCAGTACAGCATCGTCTCGTACAGCCGCCGTCCCAGCAGGTGCACGCCGACCGCTCCTATCTCGTCGATCCAGAAGCCAAAGACGTCCGGGTCGGGCACCGTCCAGTCGAAGCCGCCGTCCGGCCCGACGATGTAGCCGTCCAGTGAGACGCCCATCGAATAGGTCACGCTGCGCATCAGAGGTCCTCCTCGGTAAACGGTTGGACAGTACGACCCCGGACGCCGCAGAACTCATCGCGGCTCGCCGGATCCCCTGGGCTGGGCCAAGTGATGCCGTCGTCCGCACTCCAAGGGGCGGCCAGAGCGAATTCCACGAGCGGGTCTTCCATGTCCCGATAGCCCCGTCCGAATTGAAACTCCCGCAACGGTCCGTCATACGGCAAGGCTCTGGGCCTGCGGTCTCAGCCTTCTGCTGCGCCGGGGTCCGCACCGTCAGGTCGCGGACCGGTGTCAGTGCCGCTGGCTGACGGGCCACGGTCATCTGACCGTCGTTCCACATGGCCGAAGCGCGGGTGATCGCGGCCAACTTCGCGGCACGCGAGCTGCAGTGCAAGAGGGCGCCTGTCGTTGGACTGTCGTTCTACACCTTGCCTCACGGGATGTCGGCGCCGGTCGAAGCCTGAAGGTCTGCCCTCATCGACGCACCACGGTGATGGCACACGTGGGCCCAGGCGCCTGGGCCAGCCGCGCGTCCGCGGTGACCAGCTCGCACGCGAGGGTCTCAGCCAACGCGACGTAGGTGGCGTCATATGCGGTCAGGTTGTCGCGCAGCTCCCACAGCCTGGCGATGAGGCCGACCGCGCCGTAGCGGCGCAGGCCGAGTCGCATCCATCGAGCGAGAGCGGCACGAGCGTCGTCCGCGCCGATCTGGCCGCGGAGCACGTGTGCGCGCAGAGCCTGGGTGACCTCTGAGTCGGCGAGGTGCGGTATCACGACGGTTTCACTTGCGAGCGACCGGCGTGCGTCTCCGTCGTTCAACAGCGCGAGGACACCCGCAGACGCGTCGAGGACGATCACCGACCGGAGCGTCCCGCGTCGAGCGAGGCGATCACATCCGCGGCCGACACCTCGAGATCTGGAAGGTCACCCAGCAGCGTGGCGTTGTCGGCGCGCCGCGCAGCTTCCGTCAGCTCCCTCAGCGCAAACGATGACACCGACAGCCCGTCGCGGGCCGCGAGCAACGCCAGCCGCTCGCTGACATCGTCTGGCACGTTGCGCAGGTAGAGCGTCTTCATGTCGCAGAATGCTAGCAGCCTGCGTCGGCCGTGCCACGGCCTCCCGGGTCGATCCGCTGCGCTCCAATCCGCCCCCTGCGGTCCTCATCAGCCCACCGCATCGCTGCGTGCAGCGGCAGACGCTGCGATGAGTTTGGGCCATCAGCGCGGTCGTTGGACTACATGCAACCAGTCGAAAGCAATACAGCCATGCCGAAGGTCCTAATCGATCAGCCTGACCCGATCAGCCCAGGGCGTGACGCCGAAGCCGCCGGTCTCACCGAGGCTGAGCAGCACCGGCCGGGCGTCGTGCAGCAGCTCGAAGACACGGAGCGGACCGTCGGCGCAGCGGCCTGACAGCAGCAGCCCGCCGCGGGCCGGACGACGGCGCGGCAGCGATCTCCCCGGTGGCCGCCGCGAGCGGGCGACGCCGTCGATGGCGCGGTCGACGTCCGTCACGAGGTCCCGCCGGCGGTACGGCGTACCGTTGACGCTGTGTCACCGCCTCGGATCTCGCTGTTCTGGCGCCTGTTCGTGCCGAACGCCACCGTCCTGGGCGTCGCCTGCGTCGTGCTCATCGTGGCACCTGCCAACGGACGGATTCCCGCGCTCGTCGGCGGCCTGACGATGATGCTCGCCGTCAACCTGCTGTTGATGCGCCGCGCGGTGACGCCGTTGACGCGGCTGACCGCGCTGATGCGGCGCGTCGACCCGCTGCACCCCGGCCAGCGCATTCCGCTGCTCGGCCCGAGCACGGAGGTCACGGTCCTGGCGGAGGCGTTCAACGACATGCTCGACCGGCTGGAGACCGAGCGGCGCGACAGCGGGCTGCGCGCGCTCAGGGAGCGTGAGGCCGAGCGTCGCCGGCTCGCCGACGAGCTGCACGACGAGATCGGCCAGACGCTGACGGCGACCGCGCTGCAGGTCGGCCGGCTGCTGGATCGCACGCCGCCGGACCTGCGTGACGAGACGCACGCGGTCCGGCAGACGATCCTGGTCGCGGTCGACGACGTTCGGGCGCTGGCTCGCCAGCTGCGGCCCGAGGCGCTCGACGCGCTCGGGCTCGTGCCGGCGCTGACGAACCTCGTCGAGCGGCTGGCGCAGCAGACGGGAATCAACTTCGAGCGCAGCCTCGATCACGATCTGCCGCCGCTCCAGGAGGATCAGGAGCTCGTGATCTACCGCGTCGCCCAGGAGGCGATGACCAACGCGATCAGGCACGCCGCCGCGACGACGATCCGCGTCTCGCTGCGTTCGCGCGACGACACCCTGACGCTCGAGGTCGGCGACGACGGCCGCGGCATCACGCAGGCAACCGGGGACGGCAGCGGTCTGCGAACGATGCATGAGCGTGCCCTGACGATCGGCGCGCGCCTCGAGGTCGGCGCAGGGCCCGCCGGCGGGACATGCGCGCGGCTCGCTGTCAGGGTCCAGCAGCCGTGACCCCGCCGGCCGTCACGCGCGTGCTGCTCGCCGACGATCATGCGGTCGTGCGTGCGGGCCTCAGGTCGCTGCTCGAGGCCGAGCCGGGCTTCGAGGTGGTCGCGGAGGCATGCGACGGCGCCGAGGCCGTCCGCGCCGCGCTCTCGGAGGACATCGATCTCGCGATCCTCGATGTCTCGATGCCCCGCCTGACGGGCATCCAGGCCGCCCGTCAGATCGCCGAGCACCGGCCGAACCTGCGCACGCTGATCCTGTCGATGCATGACAACGAGCAGTTCTTCTTCGAGGCGCTGCGGGCCGGAGCCTCGGGCTACGTGCTGAAGACCGCGGCGCACGAGGATCTCGTCGATGCCTGCAAGGCGACGCTTCGAGGCCAGCCGTTTCTGTATCCGAAGGGCGTCGCGGCGCTCATCCGCGAGTTTCTCGAGCGCGGGCCGGACGAGGCACAGCTCGATCCGCTCTCGCCGCGCGAGACCGAGGTGGTGAAGCTGATCGCCGAGGGGCTGACGGGACGCCAGATCGCCGCCGTGCTGCACATCGCCGAGAAGACCGTCGAGCGGCACCGGTCCAACGTCTTCGAGAAGCTGGGGCTGCGAGACCGGGTCGCGCTGACGCGCTACGCGATCCGCCGCGGGCTCGTCGAGCCATAGACAGCCGCCCGCGCGCCCTGACAGCGCGGCGCACGGATCTCAACCGCCGAGACCGCCGGCGCCGGCCCGGACCCCGCTCAGCTGCCTGCGCCCGCCTGCGCGCTCGGCGGCGGCCCGGTCAGAAGCCACGTGCCGTCGTCGCGGCGCACGACCTCACCGCGACGCACGAGGACGCTCAACGCGCTGGAGGCCGTCGGCCTGCGCATGCAGGCGAGATCGGCGAGCATCTCGTGTGTCAAGCGGATCGGCAGGTGCACGCCGTCGGACGTCACGCGGGCCCACCGCTCGGCGAGCTGCCACAGCAACATGTGCAGGCGCAGATCGGCGTGGCGGACATGGACGATCGCGAGGTTGACGGCGAGCGAGCGCGAGCGCTGGATGCTGCGCGCCAGCAGCTGGGCGATGATGCTCGGCCAGCGGGCGCCGATCGCGCAGAACTGCTCGTCGAGGACCGCGATCGAGGCTCCGCCGAGGGCCGTCCACGATGCCCCGTCGGCCACGGATTCGATGTCGTCCCAGGGGCGAAGCACGTCTCCGGGGCCGACGAGCTCCGGGCAGCGGCGCCCGCGCAGCTCGAGCGTTCGGAGCAGAAACCCGTCGATGACGAGCAGTCCGAGCGATCGACTCGTCTGAGCATCGCGCGACGGCGGCTCCCACGGTCCGGGCTCCACGCACAGCGTCGGCGCCACGACGCGCTGCGTCAGAAACGCGGCCGTCCGCTGATCGAGGTCTGCGACGAGGTCGGGCTCGGCCTCGAAGATCTGGATGACATCGCGTCGGGGGCCGAGCGGCGTGCTC
Organism: Solirubrobacterales bacterium; assembly: GCA_038255395.1. Taxonomy (GTDB): domain Bacteria; phylum Actinomycetota; class Thermoleophilia; order Solirubrobacterales; family Solirubrobacteraceae; genus CADCVQ01. Next base: position 126,947 of record JBBSLI010000006.1, on the reverse strand, counting down.
GGCGGGGCGTGCGCCACCCGGTTGCCGGCGCGCTGCTCGCTGCTGATGTCGGCGATGGCGATCGCTGCCATGAGGCTCGTACGTCCTTCCCTGGAGGGTGCAGACGTACTAACCGCTCGCGCGCACGCCGACGCTGGGTGTCCCCACCCATAAGCGCGCGTGGCGACCCCCATCCGCCTGCGCCGCGCGATCGTGACGGACCGGGGTCGAGTCGCAACGGCGCGATCGCGCCCGCCCTAACGCGCCGGGGTCGCTGTGCGGCTCGCCAGCCCGACCCCGCCGCCCGGCGGTGTCCAGAGCGCGCGCCACTCCCCCGGCGCCGCCGACGGCGCCGCTCGACCGGCAGTGAAGTAGCCGAGCTGGTCGATCGCGACGGCCGGCCCGACCGTCGTCCAGGGCGCCGCGCCGCCCTGCGCACGCCACTGGATCTCGACGACGTCCGCGGCTCCGTTGGACAGGAAGCGCAGCTGCCCCCAGAGGGCGAACGCCGGCAGGCCCGACGCAGCGGCGCCCGTCCTCGTCGCCAGGAACGGCAGCGCGTACGCATAGGCCGCCGGCTTCGCGCGGCCGTCCAGGCCGAACAGCCCCGACTGGTAGGTCGACCAGTAGGCCTTGGAGCCCTTCTTGTGCTTCTTCAACGGCCCCACGTCGGCGAGCAGAAACTGCGACTGCGCCGCGACCCGCGGGTTGGCCCACGCCATGTGCTCGCCGATCGTGTTGAAGTTCGCCTGGTCGGCGAGCGCAACGCCGGAGTGACGATCCGGCGGGCTGGTCTCGAAGCCGAACTCGGTCAGGTACAGAGGCATGCCTGCCGGCAGGTTGCCGGTCGTGCGCGCGAGCTCGTCGAGCAGCGTCGCGAGCTCGGAGACGTTGGCCATCGTCAGCGCGTCGCGGCCGCGGTGGCGCTGCGTCGGCGCGAGGTTCTTCGTGTAGGGATGATGCGCGTAGCCCGTGGCCTGCAACGCCCCGTTGCGGCGGAAGTCCGCGCACCGGCGCAGCCGTGCGGACCTGCCGCCGTAGGGCTTGCCGTTGGACTTCACGCACATCAGCTCGCGCAGAAAGCGCTTGGGGTACATCGCCGACCGCTCGCTGCGCCCGCCCGCGCCCAGCGGTGCGGTCTCGCCCAGCAGGACGACGTCGTTGTCGGCGCGATGTCCGGTGGCGACCAGGCCCTCGTAGCCGAGCTGCGCGAGCTGGCGGAAGATCGCGGGCGCGGCGGGAATCCAGCGGCTGCCGCGGCGCTCCCACTGCGGCGACAGCCAGCCGGCCTGGTTGGGCTCGTTCCACAACGACCACATGCTCACGCGCGGAAGGACGTCGCGGGCGCCGTTCTCGTCGCGGTACGTGCCGTCGAAGCGACGGCCGACGGCCTTGACGAACAGCTTGTAGGCGCCGGCGCGCGGCTTGTAGCTCGCGCGGATCCGGCGCAGCCTGCGCGGCGGTGTGCGGTGCGCCCAGCTCGGGCCCGGCCCGGTGACGTTGAAGTACACGCGCAGACCACGCTGCTTGGCCGCCTTGACGAGGTTGTCGTAGCGATCCCAGTTGCGGCGCGGATAGGTCCGCGGGTCGTCGGCTTCGAAGCGCTGGCGCTGGCGCGTGGCGCGCGACCTGGCCCTGCCCTTGAGCTTGCGGATCTCGCGCAGGCTCGGGCGGGCGCCTTCGGCGACGTTGCGCCACAGGACGGTGACGCGGACCGTGTCGACGCCCATCGTCTTCATCTGCGCCAGCGCTCTGGCGGCGACGCTGTCAGACCGGTACAGCAGCAGGTCGTCGTCCATCATGATCGACATCTGGGTCGGGCTCGCCTGCGCGGCGGCCGGGGCCGACAGCGCGGCGATCGTGAGCACAACGGCGAGCAGTCGTCCTGTGAGCGTCATCGTCCTCCTGGTGGGACCTGGATGTCCCGCCGCGCGAGCCGGGCCGCGGCGTGGCTTGAGCCTTGGGACACGCCCGGCAGCACCGAGTTACGGGACGCGGGGGCGGCGACGCGGATGCGGTCATCGGGCTGACAGTGCGCTGCGCTCCAGGCCGCGGCAGGCGCAACCTCGGCGGGGGCGGCCGGTTTGCCAGCCCCTATGCATGCAAAGCTCCTCATCTCGACACTCGCGCTCGTGTTCGTCCTGCCCGCCGCGCCCGGCAACGCGCGCAGCTCGATCCGCGTCGGGATCGGCGATCAGAGCCCGGCGATGTTCGAGTCGCCACACTTCCAGGACCTGCAGATCAAGCGCACGCGCTACTTCGTCGCCTCGGACGTCATGCAGGACCGGTCCGAGCGCGCGAAGGCGCGCGCCTTCGTGAAGGCCGCGCGCAGGGCGAAGGTCTCCACGCTGCTGCACATCTCGACGGCGGATCTGCGCCCCAAGCGCGGCCGGCTCGTCTCCATGCGCAGCTACCGGCGCAACGTCGGGCGGATCGTCGCGTACTTCCGCAAGCTCGGCGTCCGCGACTTCGGCGCGTGGAACGAGGCCAACCACAAGACGCAGCAGACGTGGAACCACGTCGGCCACGCCGCCTCGTACTTCAAGAGCATGTACCGGGCGGTCAAGCGACGCTGCCGCTCGTGCGCGGTCGTCGGCCTCGACGTCCTCGACCAGCGGGGTGCCGAGCGCTACATCCGCGCCTTCTACCGTCGGCTCAGCCCTACCTGGCGCAAGCGCCTGACGATCGTCGGCATCCACAACTACTCCGACGTCAACCGCAACCGCTCGTCGGGCACGGCGACGATCATCAGGACCGTGCGCCGCCACAACCGGCGCGCCCGCTTCTGGTTCACCGAGACCGGTGCGCTCGCGAGCTTCGGACGCTCGTTTCGCTACTCCGAACGCCGCCAGGCACGGCGGATCAAGACGATGTTCAGCCTTGCGAGCCGCTTTCGCACGCGGGGCGTCGAGCGCGTGTACTCCTACAACTTCTACGGCATCGAGAACGGCGGCTGCGGCGCGCGCTGCCGCTTCGACGCCGGCCTCGTCGACCCCGACGGGACGCCCCGCCGCGTGCTGGACGTCTTCGCGTCGCGGGCGGCCCGCTACCGCCGCTAGCAGTGGCGGGCTCTGCTGCGGTGGGGAGCGTCACAGCCCCGCGGGACGACGGGCTGCGCAGTGGCGCGTGAACCACCGCGCGCGGTGGTTCACCGGGGACGGTATGAACGCGTCGGCGAGCCGAACCACATGCGCGTGGAGGGATCGGCCCAGCGCACCCGGTAGCGGCGGTCGCGTCGCAGCGCCGTCGTCGTCGTCCAGATGCCGTGCCGGTCCGTGCGGTCCTGCTTGAGCGTCCGCCAGCGCCCGCCGTGCGCGTTGCGGTACTCGATTCTGACCGAGGTCGCGCCGGCGACGCCACGGACCATCCCCCACAGCCGCGTCTGCCATCGTCCGCGCTGCGCGACGAGCGGCAGCCTGAAGCCGCGCAGCGCCCGCTTGGGGTTGCCGGCGCTCGTGCGCAGGCCGGTCTCGAAGCCCGGATGGCGCGCGACTCCCGACCCGGCCGCGACGACCGGATCGGAGTCTCGCATCAGGTACTGCGAGACGCTGACGACACGCGGGTTGCGCCGCGCAAGACGCTCCGACAGTGCGAGGAACTCGGCCTGCTTGGTCTGCGGCACCCCGATCTGCGTGTCGGGCAGCGACTGGATGCCGAACTCCGTCAGCCACAGCGGCAGCCCGCGTCGCACCGCGCCGGCGCGACCCGCGCGCTGCAATGCGCGGTTCAGGCGCGACAGCGAGCCGATCGTGACGTCGTTGCGGTTCGGCGGCCGGAAGTTCGGCCCGGCGCGCGTCGTGTAGGGATGGTGGGCGAAGCCATCCGCTCGCAGCCGCTGGCAGGGGCGGGCACGGCTGTAGTCGGCCTTGAGGCACATCGCGCGGCGCAGAAAGGTCAACGGGTGCACGACGTGTGATGTGCCGCGCGGCGCGGTCTCGCCGAACAGGACCGCGACAGCGCCGATTCCGGCGGCTGCCAGTCCGCGCTCTCCGCGCTGGAACAGACGCCGGTAGATCCCGGCCGAGGTCGGCGTTCGCGCGCCGGTCCACTGTGGGCGCAGGAACTTCGGATGGTTGGGTTCGTTCCAGATCGCATACGCGTCGACGATCGCGCCGTAGCGCCGCCCGACCGCCTCGGTGAAGCGCCCGAAACGCCGCGCGCTCGGTCGTGTGACGTGGTCGCGCCGCGCTCTCGTCGCCCACATCGGCACCGGACCGCTGACCGTCAGCAGCAGCTTCAGCCCGCGTGCATCGGCCTCCCGCAGGATGCGGTCGTAGACCGCCCAGTCGTACCCGCGCGGATCGCGTTCGTCGAAGTCCGGCACCGTCGCGGACTGCGGCTGCGGCGCCACGTCGCGCCAGTACAGGACGACGCGCAGCCAGCCGGCGCCGAGCGCGCGGATCTCGTCGAGCGTCGCAGCGCGCAGGCGCTGGTCGGCGGAGCGCAGTTCGCGCGGCGCCTCGAAGATCGTCACGGCGTCCGGGCGGGCCGACGCAGGGGTGGCCGGCGCGAGCGCCGCAGCGAGCGTGGCGAGCATGCAGAGGCGGTAGCGCATCTTCGTTGCAACACCCGGCGGCGCCACCGGACCGGACCACTGTCAGCCGGCTGACGCCTGCTCGCGCACGTCGCTCGCGGCCCCAAGAACGACGAAGGCCCGCATCCTTGCGGGCCCGTGTCTGAGGGGAGAGAGGTGCTCACGTGCTCTATCGGCAGATGAGCGCCCGGACTGTAGGCCGTGTTCAGTCGTCGTCCGCCGTCAGCGTGGCCTCGTAGCTCGCGGCGTCGAGCAGCGCCTCCACGTCGCCGAGGTCGCCGGGCTCGAGGCGGACGATCCAGCTGCCGTAGGGGTCGCTGCTGATCAGACCTGGCGAGTTGACCACCGCCTGGTTGATCGCGTTCACCTGGCCGACGAAGGGCATCAGCAGCGCCTTGGACGCCGCGTCACCACTGACCCTCCCGAGCAGGGCGCCGGGCTTGAAGAGCTCGCCCGGGTAGGGCATCTCCAGGAAGCCGATCGCGCCCAGCGTGTCGACCGCGTCCTGCGTGATCCCGAGCTCCACGAACTTCTCGCCGGGACGCACCCAGAGGTGTTTCTCGTTGTAGCGCAGGTCGTCTGGGTGGCTTGCCATGGTCGTTCTCTCTCCCGCATCGGTACTGCCGCCAATCACGGCAACATAGGCCATGCGATCGCGCCACGGGCGGCTGTGCGCGCCAGCTTGCGGGCCTCGCGCGTCCGGTACCGGGGATCGAGCCAGCCGGCCTCAGGGTGTGCTGCTGCCCGACTCGAACGCCGGCGTGTCGAACACCGGGTGGGCATGCGAGTGCGGCGGCCGCGCAGGCTCGCGAGCGGGCTCCTCGTCGAAGCCGATGCGCGGCGTGAACCACGTCCACTCGCCCGCGAACAGCATCGCGGCGGGCATCATCACGAGCCGCACGAGCGTCGCGATCGCGAGCCCGACGCCGAACTGGCGCAGGCTGGCGACGTCGGCGAGGCCGAAGGCGACGAGCATGCTGAGCGCCGCGCCGGTGACGACGCGCGCCGTTGGCGCAGCGGAACGTCGAGCGCGGCGCCGGCGTCGGCGGCGAGCGCGCGGCGGGCGGTGGCGAGCGCGTTGCGGGCCCGCAGGCCGGCGGAGGACGTCGGCAGGATCTGGCGCTCGGCGACGGCGAGCGCGTCGTCGGCCTGGCGGCGCTGCGCGCGAACGGCCGCCTGCACGGATTCGAGGCTGCTGCGGCGCTGCTGGAGGCGGTTCTGCAGGTAGCGCGCTCCGCCCGGCGCCACCAGGGCTGCGCGGCAGCGCGCCGAGGCGCCCGCGCTCACCCCAGCAGGCGCAGCTTGCGCAGCAGGTAGGGCCCGAGCGACTCGGAGTAGGCGATCGTGATGTGGCCGGTCGCGTCGCGGTGGACGAGGACGCCGCCGATGACCGGATAGCAGTACGCCTGGCCGCAGAAGTAGCTCGTCAGGTCGACGAAGGCATAGCGCCTGGAACGCAGCTGCCTGGCCGTCGTCACCGCCGCATCGTCGAAGAGCGTGCCCAGGCGCGGCAGCCTGCAGGCGATGCCGGGCCGCTGCGTCCCGGCGGCGATCGCATCGCGAAGGCAGTCGACGGTCGACGGGGTCGTCACCGGCGGGTCGCGGATCACGATCACGCGCTTGACGGTCCTCGGCAGCGACGCCCAGGCGCGCCGGAAGCCGGCGCTCTTGACCTCGAGCGCCGTCCTGCCGGGCGCCGCGAACGGCACCGCGGCGAAGTGCGAGGTGTAGACCGTCGTCACCTCGGGATGGGCGCGAAACCACTTCAACACGGCGCGGTTGTGCTCCACGCACGGCCCGCGAGGCCCCTCGGCGAGGTACTTGACCGCATCCGAGAACGGACAGCCGGGCGCGGTCAGCGAGTATCCCCGCCAGCCCTGCGCGGTGGCGGCGAAGTCCAGCGGCGCCCGCCACTGCAGCGCGTGGCTGTCACCCAGGAGCGCGATGTGCTTCGTGGCCCTTGGCGCCGAGACCCCGAACGAGCAGACGGGCTCGGGCTCCTCGTGGACCACGTTGCAGGGCGAGGTGCTGACGCGATCGGCGTCCGCGAGCGAGGGCGTGACCGAGCGCGTCGGGTTGAAGCACGGGCGCTTCGCGTCGCGCGCGGCGGCGCCGACGCACGTCGGCTTGGCGGCGGCGTTCGCGGCGCCGGTGAGGCACAGCGACGCGACCACGAGCGCGAGGATCAGGCTGCGGGCACGGCCTGCGAGCACTACCGGGCCCGGGCGGTGCGTGCACCGCGGCGACCGGCCTCGCCCAGGAAGCGCAGCCTGCGCAGCAGGTAGGGCGCGAGCGACTCGGCGTAGGCGATCGTGATGTGCCCGACGTGGTCGCGGTAGACGAGCACGCCGCCGATCACCGGATAGCAGTACGCGCTGCCACAGAAGAAGCTCGTCAGGTCGACGAACGCGTAGCGCCTGGAGCGCGGCTGCCTGGCCGCCGCCACCGTCGCGTCCTTCAGCACCGCGTCACCGCGCGGCACCTTGCAGGCGATGCCGGGCCGCTGCGTGCCGGCGGCGATGGCGTCGCGCAGGCAGGCGGCCGTCGTCTCGGTCGTCTTCGGCGTGTCGTGGATCGCGATGACGCGCTTGACGGTCTTCGGCAGCGCGCCCCAGGCACGCCGGAAGCCCGCCGACTTGATCTCGAGCTCCGTCTTGCCGGCCGGAATCTCGAGCTCCAGCGGGGCGTACTGCGAGATGTACATCGTCGTCACCTCGGGATGACGGCGAAACCACTTCTGAACCCCCCGGTACCAGGGTTCGCAGAACGCGCGGAAGTCTTCGGGGAGGTACCTGCGGGCGTCGGAGAACGGGCACCCGGGAATCGTCAGCGAGTATCCGTGCCAGCCCTGTCGCTTCGCGACGACATCCAGCGCTGAGCGCCATTGCAGCGCGTGGCTGTCGCCCACCAGCGCGATCTGCCTGGAGGCCCGCGACCGCGCGGCGCCGAACGTGCAGACCGGCTCGGGCTGCTCGTCGGTGAGCTTGCAGGGCGAGGCCGTCACGTCATCGGCCTTCTTCAGCGAGGGCGTGACCGAGCGCGTCGGGTTGAAGCACGGGCTCTTCGCGTCGCGCGCGGCGGCGCCGACACACTTCGGCTTGGCTGCGGCGCTGGCGGCAGCGGTGACGCACAGCCCCGCGACCACGAGCGCGAGGGTGAGTCGGAGGGCTCGGCCGGCGGCTGACCCAAGGTGATCTCGCTGCATGGACAGGCGCGAGATGGTGCCAGATGCGGCGGTCGCAGGAGTCGGTCGCGACCTCAGCGCCGACGCGGCGCCGGGCGCGCAGTTGCGATCATCGCGCGCGCAGCCGCGCCGGGATCCGCGTGCGGACGAAGACCTCGCGCAAGCGCTTGGTCGCGCCGGGCACTTCGAGCCGCACGCGGAAGTTCACGTCGCGCAGCGCCTTCAGCTCGGCGAGCTGCTCCGCGGTGAGCTTGTACGAGCGCGCGAGCGTCCTGCCCCTGCGCACCGTGACGCTGCGCAGCCTGAACGACAGCGCGGTCTTCGGGATGACCTCGCCCAGCGACGTCCCGGCGACGATCGTGCCGGTCGCCGCGCAGGTGCTCCTCGCCTTCGGCGGGCAGCGCAGCGTGACGCGCAGGCGGCCGGCGCTCGTGAGCCTGAGCCGCGCGACGGAGGCGAGCGTCCGCGTCGTGGCGCCGGCCTTCTTCGTCGTTGCGATCTTCTGCCTGCGGGGCGTCGGCGTGGTCGCGGGCGTCGTTGCGGTGGCGGTCGCCGCCGGCTTCGTGGACACGGTCCCCGTGCCCGGCCTGGCGGCGGTCGGCAGGGCCGCCGCGGCGGGTGCGGCGGGTGCGGCGGGTGCGGCGGGCGCGATCTCGGCGGTCGCGGTGGAGTCGGCGGCCGTCTCGGCGGTCGTGTTCGTCGCCGTGACGCGGGCGCGGATGCGGTGGCCGACGTCGTCGCGGCTGAGCGTATAGCTCGCGCCCTCGGCGCCCGCGATCGTGGCGCAGCCGGCGCCGTCGGCACCGCAGCGCAGCCACGAGATCGCGTACGTCATCGGCGTCGCCCCGGTCCACGTCCCCTGGCCAGCGACGAGCTTCGCGCCGTCGCGCAGGCCCGCGGCCGCGGTGACGGTCGGCAGGCCGACGCCCGCCGGCGGCGCGGCGAGCACGGCCGTCGTCGCCGCGCTGCTGTGCGTCGTCGAGTCGACGACGTTCGTCGCCGTCACGCGCACGACGATGCGCTTGGCGAGGTCGGCGGCGCCGAGCGGGTAGGTGCTCGCGGTGGCGTTCGCGATCGTCGCGCAGCTCGCGAGCGCGGCGTCGCAGCGCGCCCAGGCATACGCGAAGGTGATCGGATCGGCCCCGGTCCAGGTCCCCGGCTGCGCCGTGAGCGTCACGCCGACGGCGAGCGGCCCGTCGGGCGCCGCGATCGCGGGCGCGTCGACGACGAGCGGCGGGTCGACCTGCACCGGCGCCGTCGCGGCGGAGGTCGCCGAGGCGCTGCCGGCGGCGTTCGCCGCGGTGACGGCGACGCGCAGCCGCGCGCCCTCGTCCTCCTCGACGGCCAGGTACGTCGCGGCGGTCGCGCCGTCGATGTCCGAGCAGGACGATCCGGCGCCGTCGCAGCGTCGCCACCGGTAGCTGAAGTCCACGGTCGGCGTGCCGGTCCAGGTCCCGGGCGTCGCGGACAGCAGCTTGCCGACGGCCGCGCCGCCGCTGATCTGCGGCGCCGCGACGTTCGCCGGCGGCGCCGCGACGACGACGGCCGTCGGCGCCGTCAGCGCGCCCGTCGTCCCGCCCGCGCTCGTGCGCACGACCCGTGCGCGCAGCGTCAGGCCGATCTCGGCGACGCCCAGCACCAGGCTCTGGGCGTTCGCGCCCGGGACGATCGAGCAGTTCGCACCGAGGCTGTCGCAGCGCCACCACTCGTACGTCGTGCTGACGACGGCGGGACCGGCCCAGACGCCGTCGACGGCGGTCAGCACCGAGCCGTCGCGGGCGGTGCCCGTGACCGTCGGAGCGATGACGCTGATCGGCGGGTTCGTGCCGGCGACGCCGGTCAGCGCCGACGCCTGCGCCACGGTGCCCGCGCCGTTGGATGCGCTGACGACGAGCCGCAGCGCGAAGCCGACGTCGCTCGTCGTGAGCATGTACGTGATCGCGGCGGCGCCCGCCACCGGGACGCAGGTGCTCGCCGTCGTGCAGCGCTGCCACGCGTATGCGAGCGTCATCGGCTCCGAGCCGGCCCAGCCGCCGCCGGTCCCGATCAGCGTGGCGCCGTCGCGCAGGCCGGTGTCGGGCGAGACCGAGGGCGCGACGAGGTTGCGCGGCGGCGCCATCGCGACGACCGCGCTGGCGGCCGAGGCGATGCTGTCGCTGCCCGACCCGTTCGTCGCCGTGACGACCGCGCGCAGCGTGCTGCCGCGGTCGATTGCGCCGAGCGCGACCTGCGCGCCGGTCGCGCCGGCGATGTCGGCGCAGCCCGCGCCGGTCTCGTCGCAGCGCTGCCAGCGGATCGCGCGCGTCAGCGGCGCGGTGCCGGCGAAGGTCCCGTCGGTCGTCGTCAGCGTCGATCCCTCGACCGCGCTGCCGCCGAGCAGCGGCGCGCCGGTCGCGCGCGGTGCGACGGGGGCGACGAGGCCGGCCGGGTCGCCGGCGGCGGCGAGCATGCTCCAGGCGACCCCTCCCCCACCCGCGTTGAGCGCCCCGACCCGCACGCCGATCCGCGTGCCGACGTCGGCCGACGCCAGGCGGTAGGTCGAGGACGTGGCGCCGCCGATGTCGGCGCACGTCGCCGCGGTCGCGTCACAGCGCTGCCAGCGGTACGTCAGCGCGATCGGCGCGCTGCCGGTCCAGCCGCTCTCGGCGGTCAGCAGCTCGCCGTCGCGCAGCAGGCCCGTGATCACCGGGTCGCCATCGGCCTGCGGCGGCGCGGCGAGGATGACCGGCGACGGCGCCGACTGCGCCGTCGTCAGGCCGAACGCGTTCGTGGCGCTGACCTCGAGCCGCACGGTCCGGCCGAGGTCGGCCGCGGTCAGGCGATAGCCGGTGGCGACCTCGCCGCTGACCGGCGTGCATGACCCGCCGCCGGCGTTGCAGCGCAGCCACTGGCGGTCGTGGACGAGCGGTGCCGTCGCGGCCCACGTGCCGAGCGTCGAGCTGTAGAGCTCGCCGTCGCGCGGCAGCGCGACCGCGATCTCGGGCACGGCGAGGCTGACCGGCGCGCCGCCGGTGACGGTCGCCGTCGTCGCGGACTGCGCGCTCGCGCTACCGCCGCCGTTCGTCGCCGTGACGACCGCGCGCAGCGTCGTGCCGACGTCGGCCGCCGCGAGACGGTAGGTCGTCGCGCTCGTGCCGGCGATCGTCGTGCAGTCGCCGGCGTCGCAGCGCTGCCAGGCGGAGGCATACGTGATCGCCGGCGTCCCCTTCCACGTGCCCGGCGTGGCGCTGAGCAGCTGGCCCTCGCGGGCGCTGCCGGAGACCGTCGGCAGCGCGGTCGCCGTCGGCGGCGCGGGCGCGACGACGGCCGTCAGCGGGGAGAGCACCTGCGTCGACCCGTCCGGGTTCGTCGCGGTCACGCGCGTGCGGAAGGCGTAGCCGACGTCGGTGCTCGTCAGGGTCAGCGTCGTCGCCGTCGAGGCGAGGTCGGAGCAGTTGACGCCCAGCGGCTCGCAGCGCTGCCAGCGCCGCGCCGTCGTGATCGTCGGCGTGCCGCTCCAGGAGCCGTCGGTCGCGCTCAGGACCTGGCCGTCGATCGCCGCGCCGCCGATCGCCGGATCGGCGGTCGTGAGCGGCGCGACCCGCGGCCCGACCGTCGCCGACGCGAGCGACGACGCGGTCGCCGAGCCGGCGACGTTCGTGGCCGTCACGGCGACGCGGATCGTGTGGCCCACGTCGCCGTCGCTGAGGACGTGGCTGGAGCCGACCGCCGCGGGGATCGCCGTGCAGGCGCCGCCACCGACGTCGCAGCGGCTCCACTGGCGCGCGTACGTCAGCGGCACGGTCCCGGTCCAGGTGCCGGGCGTGCTCGAGGTCAGCGTCTGACCCGAGCGGGCGGGCCCGGTCACGACGGGCGCCACGGTGTTGACCGGCGCTGCGGGGTCGACCACGGCCGTCTGCGCCGAGGTTGCGACGCCCTCGCCATCGGCGCTCTTCGCGGTCACCTCGACGCGGATCGTCGATCCGACGTCGTTGCTCGTGAGCGTGTGCGTCGTCGCGCCGGCCAGCGAGGAGCAGGCGGCGCCCGTGGTGTCGCAGCGCCGCCACATGCGGGTGAACGTCATCGGCGTGGTGCCGTTCCAGGTCCCGGTGGTGTGGCTCAGGATCTGGCCGTCGCGGACGGTGCCGGTGATCAGGGGAAGCCCCGCCGGCTCGCCGAGCGGCGGTGCGAGCGGCGCGATCGTCGCCGTCGCCGGCGCGGTCGCGCTCGCCGCCCCCTCGAGGTTCGTCGCGGTCACCGCCACGCGAATCGTCCTGCCGACGTCGGCGGCGGCGAGCGTGTACGTCACGCCGCCGGCGCCGGCGATCGGCACACAGGCGGCGCCGGTCTCGTCGCAGCGCTGCCACGCGCGACTGTACGTGATCGGCGCGGTGCCGGCGAACGTGCCGGTCGTGGAGCTGAGCACCTGCCCGGCGCGGGCGTTGCCCGTGATCGCCGGCAGGCCCGTCGCCGAGGGCGCGGAGGCGCGCGCGGGCACGGCCGGAAGGGCCAGCCAGCACACGGCTGCGAGCAGGGGGAGTACCGATGGGCGGCGCATCGGCCCGGTGATCGGCCGCGACACGCAGATCCCCAGGAGCAGCCGCCGGTGGATCCGGCCGGAGGTCCGCTACAGACGTTTCTCCCCGAAGTACGTCGCGACCGGGTTGGCGTTGAAGTTCTCGATCGCGACGTAGCCGGCGCGTTCGTACATCCGCTGCGCGCGGATCTGGCGCGGCCCGGTGTCCAGCCGCGCGATCTCGTAGCCCAGCTCGCGCGCGCGCCGCTCGAGCTCCTCCAGCAGCGCCCGCGCGAGGCCGCGGCCACGAGCCTCCTCGACGACGAACATGCGCTTGATCTCGCAGCCGCCGTCGGGCAGGCGCTTGACGCCGCCGCAGCAGACCGGCTCGCCGTCCTCGTAGCCGACGACGAATGTGCCGCCAGGCGGGCTCATCTCGGCCGGCCCGGCCTTCGGCATGTCGGGGCCGGCGAGGTCGAGGCCGTCGTAGAGCGCCGCCATGTCGTCCCTCATCGCCTGGACAAGCGCGGCGGCGGGCTGCTCGTCGACTGCGCCGGTGCAGAACTCGATCATCCGACCAGCATCTTGGCGAACCCCTGCATGAGGGACGTATGAGACGACGGCGCCCATGCACGAAGCATGTGCCAGCATCCCGCGCGCCCGCTTTCGGAGAGAGGTTTCACACGTGTTTGCACCAATTCGCTCAAGGTCGCTGCTGACCGCCGTCACGATGCTCGTGGCACTGGTCGCCGTGACGCTGATGAGCGCCTCGAGCGCATCCGCCGCGACCTACAGGACGTGCACCCTCTCCGAGCGCGATCGCGACCCCCCGGGCCAGAAGCCGACCTACAACCTCACGCTCAAGCACCAGAAGACGACGTGTCGCACGGCCAAGAAGGTCATGAACGCGTTCCACCGCTGCCGTTCGCAGACGAGCTTCACGTGCACGAAGCGGCTGCTCTCGCGCTGGACCTGCAGCGCCAGGAGGACGTCGAGCATCCCGACGCAGTTCAACGCCACCTTCACCTGCAAGTGGGGCAGCCGGCGCGTGCGGAGCACCTACCAGCAGTTCACGTAGCCGCGCCGCGCGCTGCCGCGCACGGCGTGGGGCTCATCCGCCCCACGCCCGCGCGAGCACGCGGCGCCAGTTGTCCCACGCGATCGCGCGCAACTCGACGTCGCTGAAGCCGCCGTCGCGCAGCGCGTCGAGCAGGCGCGGCAGGCCGGCAACGTCGCCCAGCTCGGCGGGGATCGTCGCGCCATCGAAGTCCGAGCCCAGCGCGACGTGCTCGGCGCCGATCCGGTCGGCGACGTGGCGCGCGTGGAGGACGATCGCCGCCAGCGGCGTGTCGGCCTCGTCGCGGCCGTCGGCGCGCAGGAAGTTGACGGCGAAGACGATCCCGACGAGGCCACCGGACGCGCCGATCGCGTCGATCTGGGCGTCGGTGAGGTTGCGCGTGCAGGCGCTCAGCGCGTGGGCGCCGGAGTGCGAGGCGATCAGCGGCGCGACGTCGAGCCGCGCGACGTCCCAGAACCCGGCCTCGTTGAGGTGGCTCATGTCGACGGCGATGCCGAGCTGCGCGCAGCGGCGCACGAGCGCGGTGCCGGCCGCGGTCAGCCCGGGCCCAATGTCCGGCGACGCGGGAAAGGCGAACGGGACACCGTGTGCGAACGCGTTGTGGCGGCTCCAGACCGGGCCCAGCGAGCGCAGGCCGGCGGCGTGCCAGAGCTCGAGTGCCTCGAGATCCGCGTCGATCGCCTCGGCGCCCTCGAGGTGCATGACCGCCGCCATGACGCCGTCGCGCAGCGCGTCGTCGAGGTCGGTCGCGCGGCGCGCGATCCGCAGGTGGCCCGCCTGCTCGAGCGCGAGCAGGCGGCCGGCGGCACGGGTCGCGTGCGGCGCCGCGACCTCCTGCCCGATCGGCGCCGCCAGCTCGATCTCGTAGGGGCCGCCGCCGTCGGCCACGGAGAAGTCGGGGTCATAGTCGGGCGTGTCGCTGAAGATCGCGAAGATCCCGCCCGCCAGGCCGCCCTCGCGCGCCCGCGCGAGATCGATGTGCCCGCCGGCGCGCCCGCCGACGAAGCCGGCCGCGTCGGCGCGCGTGATCGTGTCGTTGTGGCCGTCGAAGATCGGGATCACACGGTCCAGTCTGACTACACTCGCCGCCGCCCCGGATGTCGATGCTCGAACAGCATGAAGTCGCCGCCTACCTGCTCGCGCGCGGGCTCGTCGGCCGCCGCTCGATCGTCGACGGGACGCTGCGCATCGCCGACGCGACGAGCCGCAACCGCAACTTCCGCGTCAGCGGCGGCGCGCCCGGCGAGAGCCTGCTGCTCAAGCAGGCGATCGCGGCCGACAGCGCCGAGTCGCTCGCCAACGAGGCCGCGCTCTACCGCCGGCTGACGGCTGCCGGCGGGTCGCTCGCCGCGACGATGCCGCGCCTGCACGGCTTCGACGAGGCACACGACCTGCTGATCGTCGAATGGATCGCCGGCGGCGAGGACCTCTACCGCCACCACGCCGGCCGGGCGCGCTGCTCGGCTGCGCTGGCGCGCGCGCTCGCCCGCGCGCTCGCCGCCCTCCATGCGGTCGCGCCCGACGACGAGGAGCTGCGCTGCGACGCGCCGTGGGTGCTCTCGCTGCACCGCCCGCGGCTGGAGGCGCTGCGCCACCTCAGCTCCGCGAGCATCGAGCTCGTCAAGGCGCTCCAGCGCGACGATCCCTTCGCCGCCGCGCTCGACGAGCTGCGCGAGGACTGGCGCGTCGAGGCGCTCGTCCATCGCGACGTCAAGTGGGCCAACTGCATCGTCACCGGCCCGGCCGCGCTCGTGCTCGTCGACTGGGAGATGGCGGGCTGGGGCGATCCCGCGCTCGACGTCGGCTCGGCGCTGGGCGAGTTCTTGGGGTGGCGCCTGCGCGCGGGCGCCGACGTGGGACCGGACCCCGCGATCGCGGCGTTCTGGCGCGCGTACGGCGGGGCTCGCGGCCTCGATGGCGCGGCGGCGGCGGCGTTGCTCGAACGCGCCGCGCGCTTCGCGGGCGCCCGCCTGCTGCAGAGCGCCTACGAGAAGACGCAGGAGACGGGGCGTGCGAGCGAGCGGGCCGGGCGCGCCGTGGTGCTCGCACGCGACCTGCTGCTGGCGCCGCGCGCCGCCGCCGTGGCGCTGCTCGGGATCGCGCCGTGAGCTACGAGGCGCAGGTCCTCCAAGCGCTCGGCGCCGCCGGGGTGCGGCCACCCGACGCGTACCTCTGGTTCGGCCGGCGCTTCGAGGTGCGCGCGGGCGAGTCGCTCACCACCGCGATCGCGCAGCGCCTGCGGGCCGACTTCCTCGAGCCGGGCGCCGCGCGGCCGGCGCGGCCCAGGCCGCGCGCGGCCGGTGCGGACGCCGCGTCCTTTGCCGGCGCGCTGTCGCAGGCCAACTGCGGCCGCGGCTCGTGGCAGCCCGGCTGGCGCGTGGCGGCGGTCGAGGAGGACGAGGTCACCGTCGTGCGCCCGGACGGGCTCGTGTTGCGGGCGGCGCCCGCCGACTGCCGCGTCGAGGGTTCGCTGGCGGACGTCCGCATGCCGAAGGACCTCCCTGGTGCACGCCCCGGCCTGCTCGAGGTGCGCGGCGACACCGCGCCGCTGCCCGACGACGCGCAGCGCGCGCGGCTGATCTGGAACATCACCGCGGTCGGCGCCGTGACGCTCGTCGCGCGCCTGAGCTACGCGCTCAACCAGGCGGCGATCGGGTTCACGCTGGAGCTGTTCGACGACCCCGCGCGCTACGCGGACGGCCCCGGCGCGCAGCTGCTGCTCGCGCGCGGCGACGTCGCCGCCCTGCGCGGGACGCTCAAGCCGCTGCTGCGCTCGATCGGGGCGCACATGAGCGACGGCGCGCCCGCCTTCGGCAAGCCGCTCGCGCGCGGCCTGGCGCTCGTCGAGGAGCCGGGCGGCGGCGAGTCCTTCGCCGAGCATCGCTGCAGGCTGCTCGCCGAGGCGATCGTCGCGGCGGACGCGCAGGGCATGCACAGCGCCGGCGCGCGGCTCGCCGCCGTGCGCGAGCGCTTCAGCGCCGCGGGCATCGACCTCGACGCCCCCTACCTGCAACCCGGATCGGCCGATGCGTACGACGGTTCGTAGCATCCCGCCGCCCGCCGCCGCAGCCCGCGGCGCCGACCCGCTGGCCGCGGCCGCCGGCATCGGCGAGCGGATCGTGCGCGCCGCGGTCTGGTACCGCGGGAGGTGCAACTGGGTCGCGCTGGACACGCAGGCGGCGAGCCCGCTGCAGCGCGCCCTCGGCCCCGATCTCGGCGACGGCACGGCGGGCATCGCGCTCTTCCTCGCGCAGCTCGCCGCCGCACGGGATGACGACGGCGCGCTGCGCCGCACCGCGCTGGGTGCGATCGCGCAGGCGCTCGGCCATGCCGGGCAAGCCCCTGCGCGCGGGCTCTACGGCGGGCGCATCGGGATCGCCTACGCGGCCGCCCGCTGCGGTCTGCTGCTGGGAGACCAACGGCTCCTGGCGCGCGCCCAGAAGCTCGCCCGCGGGCGCCTCGGCGAGCGCCGCGGCTGCGGCCTGCACACGGGCGACGCGGGCACGGTCGCCGGCCTGCTCGCGCTCGCGCGCCTGCTCGCTGACGAGCGCCTCGTCGAGCGCGCGCTGCACGCCGGCGACGAGCTGGCGGCGGCCGCGCGGCACGGACACGAGGGCTGCTCCTGGCCGGCGCCGGGCGCGAGCCGGATGCACGGCCTCTGCGGCCTGCCGCACGGCGCCGCGGGCGCGACGTGGGCGCTGCTGGAGTTGCACGCCGCCGGCGGCGAGGCGCGCCACCGCACGGCCGCCGAGCGGGCGCTGGACTACGAGCGCCACTGGTTCGACGAGCACGAGGGCAACTGGCCCGACCTGCGCGGCATCGAGCGCCGCGAGCCGCGCGGCTCGTTCCGCGCGCCCTACCGGACGAGCTGGTCGCACGGTGCTCCCGGGATCGCGCTGGCGCGGTTGCGCGCCTGGCGGATCCTCGGCGACGAGCGCCACCGCGACGAGGCGGCGACCGCGCTGGCGACGACGGCGGCGGCCGTCGACCGCGACCTGCTCGTGGCGGGCGCCGACTTCAGCCTCGGCGACGGCCTCGCCGGCAACGCCGAGGTCCTGCTGCTCGGCGCCGAGCTGCGGCCCGCGGGCGCCGTGCTCGCCCAGCGCGCGGGCGAGATCGCCGCCAGCCGCCACGCGGGCGGCCTCGACGGCTGGCCCTGCGGCGCCCCGGGCACGGGACTGGCGCCCGGGCTGCTGCACGGCCACGCCGGGATCGGGCTGTTCTACCTTCGCCTGCACGACCGCGCCGTGCCGTCGCCGCTGCTGCCCGGCGCGCCGCCGTCCTGAACCCATGGCCATCGCGCGCAACCTCGTCAACCTCAAGTCCGTCTCGAAGGGCTTCGGCAGCCGCTCCGTGCTGACGGACGTCACGCTCGGCGTCGCCGCCGGCGAGCGGATCGGGATCGTCGGGCGCAACGGCGACGGCAAGTCGACGCTGCTGGCACTGATCGCCGGCGCTGAGCACCCCGACGAGGGGAAGGTCACGAAGGCCGGCGACGTGCAGCTCGCGCTGCTCGATCAGGGCGACGAGCTCGACCGCTTCCGCACGATCCGCGACGCGCTCGTCGGCCGCCGCGCCGACCACGAGTGGGCCGCCGACGGCGCGTTTCGGACGGTCCTCGACGGCCTGCTCGGCGGCGTCGGCCTCGATCGCTTCCCGGACGGCATGCAGACCGCGATCGCCGGCCTCTCCGGCGGCGAGCGGCGGCGGATCGCGATCGCCCGGCTGCTGCTCGAAGGACCCGAGCTGCTGCTGCTCGACGAGCCGACGAACCATCTCGACGTCGAGGCCGTCGACTGGCTCGCGCGCCATCTCGCGGCGCGCCGCGGCACGTTGCTCGTCGTCACCCACGATCGCTGGTTTCTCGATGCGGTGTCGACCGCGACGTGGGAGGTCGCCGAGGAGACCGTGCACCAGTACGAGGGCGGCTACGCGGCGTTCGTCCTCGCGCGCGCCGAGCGCGACCGCCAGGCCACCGCGCGCGCGGACCGGCGCAACCAACTGCTGCGCAAGGAGCTCGCCTGGCTGCGGCGCGGGCCGCCCGCGCGCACGAGCAAGCCGAAGTTCCGCATCGAGGCCGCAAACGCGCTGATCGCCGACGAGCCCGAGGTGCGCGACAAGGCCGAGCTGCTGCGCTTCGCGACGGCGCGCCTGGGCGACAAGGTGCTCGAGGCGGTCGACGTCGGGCTGGCGTTCGGCGACCGCCCGCCGCTGCTGGACGACCTGACCTGGCGGCTGGGACCGGGCGACCGCGTCGCGCTCGTCGGCGTCAACGGCTCGGGCAAGACGACGCTGCTGTCGCTGCTGGCGGGCGCGCTGGAGCCCGACGCCGGCACGGTCCAGCGCGGCACGACGGTCCGCCTGGCGCGGCTGTCGCAGGACACCGCCGAGATCCCCGGCCACCTGCGCGTGCTCGAGTCGCTGGAGGAGGTCAAGGACGTCGCCACGCTCAGCGACGGGCGCCAGATCACCGCCAGCCTGCTCTGCGACCGCTTCGGCTTTCGCGGCGACCTCGCCCGCACGCTCGTGCGCGACCTCTCCGGCGGCCAGCGCCGGCGGCTGCAGCTCATGCGCCTGCTGATGGCCGAGCCCAACGTCCTGCTGCTCGACGAGCCGACGAACGATCTCGACATCGAGACGCTCACGGCGCTCGAGGACCTGCTCGACCGCTGGCCCGGAACGCTCGTCGTCGTCAGCCACGACCGCTACTTCGTCGAGCGCGTCTGCGACGACGTCTACGCGCTCACCGGCGACGGCGCGATCCGCCACATGCCGGGCGGGATCGAGCAGTACGTCCAGTCGCGGCGGACGGCCGCTGCTCCCGCCCCTGCCCCGGCCCCCCCAACCTCGCCCGCGAAGCCCAGCCTCGGCGGCGGCGCGACCCGCGCCGCGCGCAAGGAGATCCAGCGCCTGGAACGGACGATCGAACGGCTCACGACCCGCGAGGGCGAGCTGCACGACGCGATGGCCGCGAGCGCGACCGATCACGCCCGCCTGCGCGCTCTGCAGACCGAGCTCGCGGCCTGCGCCGCCGAGCGCGAGCAGCTCGAGGCGACGTGGCTGCAGACAGCCGAGATGCTCGAGGCGTGAGCGCGGGACCGATCGATCGCCCGCCGTTCCTCGCCGCCTGAGCGCTCCCGCTACCGCGAGCGCTGCTCGGCGAGCCGCTCGAGCAGGGCGATCTGCCCCGGCACGACCTTGCGCCGCGCATCCTCGAGCGCGAACCACGCGACGCGGTCGACCTCGGGGAACGACTGCATCCGGCCCGAGCGCGGCGGCCACTGCAGCTCGAACGTCCCGGGCCGGATCTGCTCGGGGTCGAAGTCGCCCGCGACGGCGAAGCCGATGACGACCTTGCCGGCCTTCTGGCGGATCTCGCCGAGCTCCAGCAGCGGGCCGTCGGGTGGCGGCTGCCCGAGCTCCTCCTGAAACTCGCGCCGCGCGGCGGCCGGGGGCGCCTCACCCTGCTCCAACTCCCCCTTGGGGACCGACCAGGCGCCGTCGTCCCTGCGCGCCCAGAACGGCCTGCCCATGTGGCCGAGCAGGACCTCGAGCACACCGTCGCGCTCGCGGAACACGATCAGGCCCGCCGACGTCGTCACCGCGCGAAGTGTCTCAGGCGGCGGACGGGTCGCGCGGGGTCGCACGACGGGCGTCCGCGACGAGCGCGCCGAGCAGCGCGTCGAAGCCTCCGTCGCCGTGGGCGGCGCGCTGCACCCCGGCGCCGCCGCCCGCGTGCAGCAGCGCCGTCAGACCGTCGAGGCGGTGCTCGCAGCCCAGCTCGCGCGCAGCCGGCCGGATGCGCTCGACGAGCTGCTCGAGCAACTCCCCCACCGGTCGCAGCCGGCCGTCGTCGGGCAGCGTCGCCTCGGCGCCTCGAGCAGCGGCAGGTGGAGGCGCAGCCCGTTGAAGACCCGGATCGCCGTCTGCGGGTCGGGCATTCCGACATGGATGTGCAGCGCGCAGACCGGCGTCGCGCCGGCATCGCCGAGCCAGTCGCGGATGCGCTCGTAGCGCGGCTTCTCCGTGATCTCCGAGTCGCCCTCGCGGGCGGTCGGGTGCGTGCCGGAGGCGATCAGGCCGACGCCGGTGGCGAGCACCGCGGCGCGCAGCTCGCACAGCTCGTCGACGGCCTCGTCGACCGATCTGCAGACGCCCGTGATGAGCTCGAGCTGGCTGCGGTGAAGCTCGCTCTTGACCTCGCCGCGATCGAGGTCGCCGAGCCGCCGCAGCACGTCGGCGCCGGCGTTGAGCAGATGGCCGTCGTCCGGGTCGACGACGAACAGCTCCTCCTCGAGCCCGAGCGTGAACGGCTCGCCGTCGCCGAAGTGGTGCGCTTCGTCAGCCATGAGTCGCCTGCGTACCCAGGCCGGCGCCCGAGCAGACGCCGCCCGCCGTCGGGCATCCGTCCAGGCGGCCGCCGCGGTGCACCCGACCGTTCGTCCACGCAGACCGGCCTGCCGTCGACCTGCGGCCCGCTGCGGCCGTCGTGGCACCTATATGGCGCGCGCCTGTCTCATCGCCCTGCTCACGACCGTGGTCGCGCTCGTCGCGCCGCTCGCCGCCGAGGCCCGCACGCCGTGCCCCGCCGAGCTGACGAAGCCGACCGTCCTCAACGTCGGCCAGGTCGACGCGGCGATCTTCTGCCTGAGCAACCAGATCCGCGCGCACCACGGGCTGCCCGTACTGCGCCGCGACGCGCGACTCGACGCCGCCGCGACGCTGCACAGCCTCGACATGGCGACGCGGCTGTTCTTCGCCCACGTCAACCCCGACGGCCTCGACCCGACGGCCCGCGCTGCGGCGCAGGGCTATCCGCTCGGGGTCGGCGAGAACATCGCCTACGGCTACGCGCACGCGCGCTCCGTCGTGCTCGGCTGGATGGCGAGCGCGGGCCATTGCCGCAACATCCTCAGCGGCGCCGTCGACCTCGGCGTCGGCACGGCGGTCGTCGGGACGCCGCACTACACGCAGGCGCTCGGCGACCACTTCACGCGCCCGGTGGACCCGGCGCCCGCCGCCGGCTGCCCGTACGCGGTCGACCTCGACACGCTGAACGCGCCCGCGCCGCCCTCCGCTCCGCCCGTCCCGGGACAGCCAGCCGCGCCCGCCCGGCCGGCCGCGTCGCCGGCCCACACCGCGGCCGCCGCGGCCACCGCGAAGCTCACCATGCGCGGGCTGGGGCTCTCACCGCGCCGCCTGCGCGCCGGTCGCGGCGGCACGACGATCTCCTACACCCTGTCGGCCCCCGCCTCTGTCACGGTGCACGTTCAGCGCTCCCGGCGCGGGCGCTACCGGACCATGAGCGGTCGTCTGACCCAGCGCGGCGTCGCGGGCGCCAACAGCCTGCGCTTCAGCGGCCGCCTGCGTGGCGGCGCGCTGCGCCCGGGCCGCTACCGCCTGCTCGCGGTCGCCGAGAACGAGGCCGGCACGTCGACGCGCAGCGTGCGCGCCACGTTCTCGATCGTCCGCTAGTCCGCCGCCGCCGCGCGCGACAGGCCGCGCTGCTGACGGCACAGCCGGCACAGCACCGTGACGCGCGCGGGATCGTCGGCCTCGTGCTCGACGTACTCGTGCGGGCGCTCGCCGGCGAACCAGATGTGGCCGCACTGGTCGCACGGCCGGTCGTTGGGGTGCGGCCAGTCCGCGGGGTGACCGTCGTCGTGGGTCACCGGCTCGAGCCCGCCCGCGCCGCGCCCTGGCGCGCGCTGAGATCGCCGCTGGCGACCTTGAAGGCGATCGTGTCGATGTAGTCGCGGCGCCCGTCGCGCGTGCGCTTCGTCGCCTGGCCCGGCGTGACCGCGAGCTCGGCGAGGTCGCGCGCCGCGGCGGGATCGAAGCAGCGCGCCGCGAGCCACTTCGCCGTCTCCTCGTCGTCGAAGCCGGCATCGGTCCAGGCCTTCGCCGCGTCGGCGGGATCCTCACCGCGGTCGGCGAGTTCGCCGAAGCGGGTGATCGTGTCGACGCTCGTCCGCGACTGTGACCAGTGGCTCATGGGGTGCGTTGTACCTCATCGCGCCGACGCTTCACAGCTGCTCGAGCTCGGCCCGCGCGCGCTCGTGCTCGGCGGCGGCCGCCTGCGCCTCGGTCTGCGCGGCCGCGAGCGCCTCCTGTGCCGCCGCCAGCGCGCCGGCCGCGCGCTCGCGCCGCTCGTGCGCCACGCGCAGCGCCGCCGCGCTGCGCTCCAGCCGGCGTCGCGCAGCGTTCTCCTGCGCGCGGGCGGCCTTGCGGGCCGCCTCGCGCGCGCGCTCGCCCTTTTTGCGGGCCGCGGCCTGCTCGCGCGCCGCCCGGGCGAGCTCGGCCTTCGTCTCCGTGGGCGCCGCGGCCGCCTGCCTGGACGGCTTGGGCTGCTTCGGCTTCGCCTTGGCGGGCGCCGGCGCGGACCCCGCGAACAGCGACTCGCCGAGGCCGAGCCCGACGTGACGCAGCTCGCGCTCGAGACGCCCGGGCCGCACCTGCTCGCACGCGTCAGGGTCCAGCGCGGCCGCGTGCAGCGTCTCGGACACGCGCTCGACGACCGCCGCGCTGAGCTCGTGGCCGTCGGAGTCCAGCAGGCCGCGCGCGGCCTGCACGAGCTCGTCGACGGCCGCCCGCTCGCGCTTGCTGGCGGCGCGCAATGCGCGCCCGTCGCCGCTGCCGGCGAGCAGCTTCTCCTGCGCCGCGCGCAGCCCTTCGCCGGCGTCGAACAGCGCGCCGACGGACGTGCCCTGCGAGCGCACGAGCTGGTTGACCGCCCACGCCGCGACCGACGGCCTGCGCAGCGCCGCGACGGCGTTGGCCGCGTCGCGCCTGCCGCCGGCGCGCAGCGCCTTGGAGAGCGCCGTGCGCTCGGGGACGAACCTGTCCAGGGGAAGGCCGTAGAGGTCGTCCGGCTGCACCCGTTCAGCCTGACATGCCTGCCGCGCCGGCCATGATGCGGCCGATGTTCTCGTCGTTGAAGAACGTCTGCGGGTCGACCATGCCGTTCGTCGCCAGGAAGAAGTGGTCGGTCGCCGCCTGGTCGCCGCGCAGCGCCGCGCGCAGGCGCAGCTCCTGGCCAGGGAGCGGATCGAAGCGCGCCAGCGAGAGATTGAGCTCGTACTCGGGCAGCGTGGCCGCGTCGCGCCGGCTGGCGTAACCGGCCAGCGATTCCCCGTCGATCAGCGCCTCGCTGAGCAGCTCGGCGTCGCGCAGCGCGTCGCAGATCCCCAGCGCCATGAACGGGTCCTTGTGGCAGCCGGCGTCGCCGACGAGCGCCCAGCCGTCGCCATGCGGCGTGCGCAGGAAGTTCGGCAGCTGCGTCGCCCCGTACATGCGCTCCTCGCGGCGGCCTGCGCGGACGCGCTCGCCGAGCCCGTCGATCGCGTCGGCGGACGCCAGCACGGCGGCCTCGGGATCGGCGCGCACGCGGTCACGCAACGGTGCGGCCATACTGGCCCCCATGCCCTCCCGCGTGATCCTCTTCTCGACGGACTCCTGCACGTACTGCGAGCACGCGAAGTCGCTGCTCAGCAAGCGCGGCGTCGACTTCGAGGAGGTCAACCTCAGCGACAGTCCCGAGCTGCAGTTCGAGCTCGCCGACGTCACCGGCCTGGACTCCTTCCCGCAGATCATCGTCGACGGCGAGCCGCTGGGCGGCCTCAACGAGCTGCGCGCGGCGGACCGCAACGGCGTCCTGGCGTCCTGGAGCGCCGCGTGACCGGGCCCGCGCAGACGTTCTTCGACGCGGTCGGCGGCGAGCCCACGTTTCGCCGCATCGTGGCGCGGTTCTTCGCGCTCGTGCCGCAGGACGAGGTGCTCGCGGCCGTCTACCCGCTCGACGATCTCGACGCCGCCGAGGAGCGCCTGCGCCTCTTTCTGATGCAGTACTGGGGCGGCCCGACGACGTACTCCGACGAACGCGGCCACCCGCGGCTGCGGATGCGCCACGCGCCGTTCCGGGTCGGCCTCGCCGAGCGCGATGCCTGGGTGAAGGCGATGCGCACCGCGATCGACGAGGCGGATCTCGGCGCGGCGCGCCACGAGGAGCTGTGCCTCTACATCGAGTCCACCGCGACGCACATGATCAACAGCCAGGGCGCGTAGGAGCAGATGCACGTCGTTGACCTCACGGCGGCGTCGCGCTGATCGCTCGCGCCCTCACGGACGCATAGGATTGCCAGATGGCGATCGTACGACTACGCGGACAACTCGAGAAGCTCGCCGGCACGTCGCAGCTCGACGTCGCCGGCGACACGGTGAGCGACCTGCTGACGGCGCTCGAGGACGAGCATTCCGGCCTCGAGGGCTGGATCCTCGACGAGCGCGGCGTGCTGCGCCGACACATCAACGTCTTCGTCAACGGCGAGCCCGCCGAGCCGGACCACGCGGTCGCGGAGAAGGACAGGATCGAGATCCTTCCCGCGATCTCCGGCGGATGACGCCGCTGTTCGCGATGCGATGACGGAGCTGCTCGTAGGGACCCGCAAGGGCCTCTTCGTCCTCGCGGGTGCGCCGGGCGCAGCGTTCGAGATCACGGCACGGGCGTTCGTCGGCGAGCCCGTCGACTACGCGGTGCGCGACGCGCGCAGCGGGCGCCTGTTCGCGGCCGTGACGTCGCCGTTCTGGGGCCCGCGGATCTGGTTCACCGACGGCGAGCCGGGCGGCGGCGACTGGCAGCCGGCGCGCGGCGTGGCGCTGCCCAGGGGCGGCGACGACGCACTCAAGCGCATCTGGGTCATCACCGCCGGTGAGGCCGACGGCCTCCTCTACGCGGGCGGCGATCCCGGCGTGCTGTTCCAGAGCTCCGACGACGGCGAGACCTGGCAGCTCAACGAGGCGCTCTGGGAGCACCCGACACGGCCGCGCTGGCGACGCGACTCCGGCGGCCTGTCGGTGCACTCGATCGCCCCCTGGCCCGGCGACCCCGACCGCCTCGCGCTCGCGATCTCGGCTGCCGGCGTCTGGGTGACGCAGGACGGTGGCACGACCTGGAGCCACGGCAACGAGGGGATCGTCGCCGACTACCTGCCCGAGGAGACGCGCGCCCGCGCGATCGACCTCTGCGTGCACCACCTCGAACGCGCGCCGGGCCGGCCCGAGCGCCTCTTCCTGCAGTTCCACGGCGGCGTCTACCGCTCCGACGACGCGGGTCTCACGTGGACGGACATCGCCGCCGGGCTGCCGCACGACTTCGGCTTTCCGGTCGTGCTCGACCCGGCCGATCCCGACAGCGCCTACGTGATCCCGGTGACGACGGCCGACCGTGTCACCGACGGCAGCGTCGTCGTGTGGGAGACCCGGGATGCCGGTGCGAGCTGGACCGCCCGCGACCACGGCCTGCCGCAGCGCAACGCCTGGCTGTCGGTGCTGCGCCAGTCGTTCACCGCCGCCGGCTCCGGCCCCGATCTGGAGCTGTACTTCGGCGCGACGTCGGGCGAGATCTTCGGCTCGGGCGACGCGGGCGCGACCTGGTCGGGCGTCGCCACGCGGCTGCCGGCGATCGCGTCGGTGCGCGCGGGCTGAGTTGCGCATACGCTCCCGGGCCATGTCCGCATCTCACACGCCCAGCGCCCGCCGATCGTGCCTGTCCGTGCCCGGCTCGTCGGCATCGATGCTCACCAAGGCGCCCACCCGCGGCGCCGACGAGGTCATCATCGACCTCGAGGACGCCGTCGCCGTCGCGGCGAAGGACGAGGCCCGCGCGACCGTCGCCGAAGCCCTCGCCGAGCCGCAGTACGAGGGCGTCCGCACCGCCGTCCGCGTCAACGCGCCGCGCACGCCCTGGTGTCATCTCGACGTGATCGCGATGGCGTCGCTGCAGCAGCGACCGAACTCGCTGATCGTCCCCAAGGTCGAGAGTGCGCAGGATCTGGCGTTCATCGACCGGCTGCTCGACGGCGTCGAGGCGGCGGCCGGCATCGACCGCGCGGCGATGCGCGTGCAGGCGCTGATCGAGACGGCGGCCGGCGTCGCGCACCTGAACGAGATCGCGGGCGCGTCGGCGCGGCTGGACTCGCTGATCCTCGGCTACGCGGACCTGTCGGCGTCGTTGGGACGCGCGGCGGGCGCGCGCGCCGAGCTGGACTCGTGGCGCGCGATCCAGGATCTGCTGCTCGTCGCCGCGCGCACGCATGGCGTCCTGGCGATCGACGGGCCGTACCTCGGCATCAAGGTCGACGAGGGCTTCACGGCCGCGGCCGAGCGCGCACGCGCGATGGGCTTCGACGGCAAGTGGGCGATCCACCCCGCGCAGGTCGCGGCGCTGAACGAGCTGTTCACGCCGTCCGAGGAGGAGGTCGAGCACGCGCGGGCGGTCATCGCGGCGTTGGAGCAGGCCGAGCGGACCGGCGGCGCGGGGGCGGTCGCGCTCGACGGCCAGATGCTCGACGAGGCGGTGCGCGTTGCGGCGCTGCGCGTGCTCGCGCGGGCGGGGTCGGAGGGCTGACGAGCACATACGACGCCGTCGTCGTCTGTGGAAGGTCCCGGCGAAGCAGCTGCGGTCCGCCTACGAGGTCGCAAGCGCCGGGCAGATCCCGGCGCTGGCCCGTGCGAGGTCTACGGCCACACGCTCAGCGATCGCAGCATCCTCGGCCCGCGGCTCGCGGCGACCGCTGCGCAGCGCGACGCCGACGGGGCGCCCTGCATCGAGGCGCGCACGCCGCTGGACCTCGAGCGCGAGCTGCGGCTGCCCGGTCCACGAGCTCGTGTCGCCGCGCCTCCGGTCTGTATGTGCTTTACACATATACTGGACGTTCGCTGAGTGATGTCGTGTCCGGGCCGCCTGTCATATCTGGAAAGCCTCGCCCGGACAGGGAACTGCTGACCGCATCGCTGCTGCTGTTCCTGACGCGCGGCAGCGGCTACGGCTACGGGCTCGGGCTGCAGCTCCGTGAGCAGGCGCTCGATGTCGAGATGACCGTCGCGTATCGGGTCCTGCGCGCGCTGGAGCGCGAGCGACAGGTCTCGTCGCGCTGGATCGGATCGTCGGTCGGCCCGCGGCGCCGGCTGTACTCGCTGACGGCGAAGGGCCGGCGAACGCTCGATGCGCTCGTCCCGGCCGTGATCGAGAGCCGCGATCGCTATTGCGACTTCGCCGAGGTCTGCCAGCGGACGCTGCCTCGCCTGCGGAATGGGCCGCCCCCGGATACGGCGGCCGCGCGACGCCCTGACCAGGAACTGCTGACCGGCTGGGTGCTGCTGCTGCTCAGCGGTGACGCGTCCTACGGCTATGACCTGCGTCGCCGGCTCGCCGAGCACAAGGTCGAGGCCGACCCATCGAAGGTCTACCGCGTGCTGAGGCGGCTGGATGCGGACGGGTCGGTGCGGTCGCGCTGGTCAGACCCCGTCGCCGGGCCGCGCCGGCGCGTCTACGAGGTGACCACGGCGGGTCGCGACCGCCTCGACGCGATCGTCGAGCTGGTCTGGCGCGTCTGCGATACCTACGAGGACTTCGCCCAGGCCTACGACGACGTCAACGACGACCACCGTGGCCCGGAGATCCCCCGGCGCGCGCCGCGCTGAGCGCGGACGTGCAACCCAGCGGCGAGCGGGTCCTGAAGTGAGCCCGACGACAGCGGCTGTGCAGGCCGACACTCGCCGTGGAGGGTGCTCGTTCTGAGCCCGATCCGGGCGCCGCTCGACCGCGGCCTTCGACTCGGCCTGGATCCGGGCTGAGGACCGGCCTACAGTGCTGCCGTGAGCGGCGATCGACGCAGGATCTCGCGACGTGGCCGCGCCCTCCCCGGCGACCGCCGGGCGCTCCCGCTCGACGCATGACGAACGCGCTCGACCACGTCGACCCCGACGCAATCGCCGCGGACACCGGTCGCGTCGTGCGGGTGCCGAGCGTCACCGGCGCCGAGCGCGCGGTCGCCGCCGAGCTCGTCGCGATCGCGCGCCGCCTGGAGCTCGACGCGCAGCTCGTCGAGTTCGACCTCGGCGCGATCCGCGCCGCACCCGGCTATCCCGGCGAGGAGGCGCCGCGCGACGAGCTCGTCGGCGCGATCGTGACGCTGCGCGGCAGCGACCCAACGGCGCCGCGCCTGGCGCTCAACGGCCACATCGACGTCGTCGCGCCCGGCACCGAGCCGTGGCACCGCGACCCCTGGTCGGGCGCCGTCGCCGGCGGCCGCGTGCACGGCCGCGGGTCGCTGGACATGAAGGGCGGCGTGATCGCGGCGCTGCACGCGCTCGCCGCGCTGAAGGCCGCCGGCGCCGCTCCGCCCGGCGACGTCGTGCTGCAGGCCGTCCCCTCCGAGGAGGACGGCGGCCTGGGCACGTTCGCGGTGCTGGAGCGCGATGCCGACTTCGCCGCCGCCCTCATCCCCGAGCCGACCGAGCTGCGGATCGTCTGCGCCCACGGCGGCGCGCTGACGTTCACCGGCACCGTCCGCGGCAGGACCGCGCACGCCGCGATGCGCCTGCAGGGCGTCTCGGCGATCGACCGTTACATGCCGGTCCACGCCGCCCTGCACGAGCACGAGCGCGCGGTCAACGCGCTTCCCCGCCACCCGTTGCTGGCCGGCCACCCGCTGCCCTACCCCCTGCTCGTGGGCCAACTCCAAGCCGGCCGCTGGTCGAGCCAGGTGCCCGAGGAGCTGACCTTCGAGGGGCGGCTCGGCGTGCCCGTCGGCCAGTCGCTCGCAGACGCGCGCGATGGGCTCGAGCGCGCGGTCGCCGCGGCCGCCGACGACGACGGCCCGCCGGTCGAGATCGCCTGGAGCGGCGGCCAGTTCGCGCCCGGGGAGACCGCCCGCGACGACCCCTGGGTGACGCTCGTGCGCGACGCCGCCGCCGCCGAGCTCGGCGCGCCGCCGCCGCTGATCGGCGTCGGCTACGGCGCCGACATGCGCCTGTTCTGCGCGCGCGGCATCCCCTGCGTCATGTTCGGCCCGAGCGGGATCGAACTCGCGCACGCCGTCGACG
Source organism: Solirubrobacterales bacterium (assembly GCA_038255395.1). Taxonomy (GTDB): domain Bacteria; phylum Actinomycetota; class Thermoleophilia; order Solirubrobacterales; family Solirubrobacteraceae; genus CADCVQ01. Next base: position 97,792 of record JBBSLI010000006.1, on the reverse strand, counting down.
AGCACGTCGCGATCGCCGATCTGGAGGCGGTCGCCCGCGTGATCGTGCGCTGCGTGCTGGCGTTCGCGGCGCCGCGCGGCTGATGCCGCGCCTACGACTCGCGCACGGCGCGCAGCGTGTCGCGCAGCGCCTCGATCCCGGTCCAGCGCGGGCTCCAGCCGAGCTCGCGCTGCGCCTTGCCGGCATCCATGATCGCCGGCTGCGAGATCGCCTCCGCCCACCCGACCTGCGGCGGCGCGAGCGGCAGCCCGGCGACGAGCCGCGCCGCCGCCTGGACCGGGCCGCGCGGGATGCTCAGCGGCAGGAAGCCCAGCTCGCGGGCGACGTCGATCGCCGTCAGCACGCCCTCGCCGGCGATGTTGTACGTGCCCGGCGGGCCGGCGCCGGCGACGCACAGGCGCAGCGCCTCGCCGACGTCCTGCTCGTGGATGAACTGCAGCGGCAGCGGTGCGACGAGCGCGGGGATCGGGAACGGCAGCCGCAGCGCCAGCGACGCCAGCCGCTTGGCGAACGGTGCGACCGCGCCGGGCAGCAGGCTCTTCGCGCCGACGGTGTTCGGACCCAGGACGATCGGCGGGCGCAGGACGTACAGGTCGGTCGCCGGGTGCTCGGCGGCCGCGGCCTGCAAAAGCCGCTCGATCTCCGCCTTCTCCTGCGCGTAGAACAGGTGCTCGGCGGGCCGGGCGGGCCATTGCTCGGTCATCGCCGCCGGGTTGTCGCTCGCGAAGCCGTAGGCCGCGACCGAGGACGCGTAGACGAAGCGGCACGCGCCCGCCGCGGCGGCGGCGGCGAACGTGTTCAGCGTTCCGTCGACGTTGATCGCGCGGATCGCCCGGCGGTCCGTCGATCCCGTGATGAGGAACGCGAGGTGCACGACGACGTCGGCGCCGGCGAACGTCTCCGCGAGCGCCGCCGGGTCGCGCACGTCGCCGCGGCGGTACTCGAGCTTCGTCCAGCCGTGTGCCGCGGGATCGAAGGGGCGCCGCGCGATCCCGACGATTCGGCCAACGCGCGCGTCGGCCTGCAGCAGCGCCATCAGCGCGTAGCCGAACGTGCCCGTCGGCCCGGTCACCGCGACGGTCAGGCTGTTCTCGCTGCAAGCCACGCCGCGACGGTAGCGTCCTCGCCGATGCAGCTGGCGATCATCAGCGACACGCACATGCCGCGCGGCACGCGCGCGATCCCGCAGGCCTGCCTCGACCGCTGCGCCGCGGCCGATGCGATCCTGCACGCCGGCGACCTCGCCGACGTCTCGGTGCTGGAGCTGCTGCGCGCGCTCGGCCCGCCGGTGCACGCGATCCACGGCAACGTCGACAGCGAGGCCGTGCGCCGGCTGCTGCCGGCGCGGACACAGGTGAGGCTCGGCGAGGTGCGGATCGGCATGACGCACAGCCCCGGTCCGGCAAGCGGCCGCCTGGCACGCCTGCGCGCCGACTTCCTGAACTGCGAAGCGGTCATCTTCGGCCATACGCACATGCCCCAGCACGACGAGCTCGACGGCTTTCAGATCTTCAACCCCGGCTCGCCGACCGAGCGCCGCCGGGCGCCCGTCCACACGATGGGCATCGCGACGATCGACGGCCCACGGATCGCGTTCGAGCTGCTCGTCGTCGGCTGACGCGATCCTCCGGACCAGCGGACGCCAAGCGCTGAACCGACTACTCGCAGAACGGGATCGCGGGGATCCCGATCAGCGTGACCCGCTTCGTCGTCGTGTCGACCGCGAACTCGAGACGGCCGCCGCCGGACCTCGGCACGCGGGCGATCGAGATGCCGAAGGTCGCCTCCGTTCTGCGGTCCAGCGCGACCGCCGGGAACGCCCGCCTGATCGCAGCCGACGTCGACCCGATCCCCACGCCCCGCGCGGTGGCGCCGCCGCGAACGACGATGTTGCGCACGCGCCGCGGCGATGTCCGCGAGAGATCGACCGAGCCCTTCAGCGGCGCGCGCAGCGGCGCCGAGCGGGTGTTCGGGCCGGCAAGCTCGCACCCCGGCGCGACCTTCCCGAGCAGCCCCGCGACGCGCAGCGACGTGTACGTCTTGCCGAGCTTCACGGAACCGACGCCGGACGGCGTGATCGGCTTCGCCACGGCGAGCGCGACCGCGGCAGACAGGCCGAGCATGAACGCCAGAACAGCCGCTAGACTCCTCATCGGCAGAGGGTATCGCGCCCGATTTGTTGCTCGCGCAATCATCTGGTACGATTCCTCGCGGCGTCGTGTGGGCAACCCGTGATGAGGGCGGCCCGCCATTCGCTTGACCGCCTCCTCTCCCCTCTTCCGACGTGCCGCGCCTCGCGGTGGGTAACGAGCAGACGGGTCCGAGGTGGGTCGCGAACAGCGACGCTCCGACACATCTGAAAGGGAACGTATGGCCAGGACTACCACAACGACGAGTGCGCGCCGCCGCGGCGAGCACAGCGCACCAGCGAAGCGCCCCCGACGCCGCACGCCGGCCGAGGACGTGGCCAAGCACGGCGCACGCGTCCAGGCCGAGATGACGGCCGATTCGCTGCAGACATTCCTCAACCAGGCGTCGCGCTACGCCCTGCTCACAGCAGCTGAGGAGATCGAGCTTGCCAAGCGGATCGAGCGTGGTGACATCGCAGCGAAGGACCGCATGATCAATGCGAACCTCCGCCTCGTGGTCTCCCAGGCACGCCGCTACCAGGGCCTGGGTCTGCCGCTCGGCGACCTCGTCCAGGAGGGCACGCTGGGGCTGATTCGCGCCGCCGAGAAGTTCGACTGGCGCAAGGGCTTCAAGTTCTCGACGTACGCCACGCTCTGGATCCGTCAGAGCATCCAGCGCGGACTGGCGAACACGTCGCGGACGATCCGCCTCCCGACGCACATCGAGCAGCGCGAGCGCAGGCTCGCGCGGGTCGAGCGCGATCTGACGGCGAAGCTCTCGCACGATCCGTCCGACGAGGAGGTCGCGGCCGCGGCCGACATGACCGTGCCGGAGATCCTCGCGCTGCGCGAGGCCCGCCGCCACGTCACGAGCCTCGACGTGCCGATCGGCGACGACGGTGACTCCAACCTCGGCGACTTCATCGCCAGCGAGCGTCCCGACCCGAGCCAGGAGGCCGAGTCCAGCGAGCTCGAGCGCACGGTCGCCGACGCCCTCGGGCGCCTGACCGGCGAGGAGCGCCGCGTCGTCGAGCTGCGCTTCGGACTGCGCGACGGCCGCGAGCGCTCGATCGAGGCGACGAGCCGCGAGCTGGGCCTGACCCGCGACAAGGCGCGTCAGCTCGAGGAGACCGCGATGCGGACCCTCGGCGACGAGCCCGCGCTGGCCGGCCTGCGCGAAGCCGCGTAAGCCACACCCACCGCAGCAGCATCCCGAGCGCCCGCGCAAGCGGGCGCTCGGTCGTTGTCGGCCGAGTGCCGGCCGCCCGTGCCGTGCCGCCGTGGCTGTGCATCACTCCCCCGCGAGCAGCGCGGTTTGGGGGACATCGTGGCGCGCCGGAGGTGGTGCTATCCGTACGCATGGCCACGGTGGGAGGTCGGCGGCCGCTCCACGCTCGCGCGCATGGAATACCGACACCTCGGCGCGTCAACGCGCAGCCGAGGTCGATCCTCCATGACATGCGTGGTTGTTCGACACCCCGCCCGCGCAGCGGATCGCGGGTGTCCATCCTCCATGTCGGGCCTGCCCTCTTCAGTGATGCAAGGTTCGCCGCTACTCGCTCGGCGGCTTGCGAAAGCGGATCTTGCCCATGCTGAAGCGCTGCGCCGGCGGCGCCTGCGCAGCGGCCGGCGGATCTTCCGGCCCAGGCGGCTGCGTGGCCGGTGACGGGGGGTCGGGGGGCGCGGTCCATTGGCCGGCTCTCGGCGCTGTCCAGGACGCCGGCTCCCGCACCGGGTCGGGCGTCGGCTCCGGCTCCGGCATCGGCTCCGGCATCGGCTCCGGCATCGGCTCCGGCTCCGGCATCGGCTCGGGCTCGGGCTCGGGCTCGGGCTCGGGCTCCGGCATCGGCTCCGGCTCCGGCATCGGCTCCGGCATCGGCTCCGGCATCGGCTCGGGCTCGGGCTCCGCCGCGATCACGGGTTCCGCAGCCACGACCGGCTCGGGCTCCGCCGCGGCCGCCGGCACCCACGCCGGCTCCACCGCAGGCTCCGTGTGCGGCGACGCGACGCCGCCGAGGCGGATCGTGCCGTGGCCGACGTCGTGCGGGGCCATCGTCTCCAGACCGTCCTCGGCGTCGCCCGCAGCCGCGGGCGACGCCACCGGCACGCCCGTCAGCAGCGACGGGCCGGCCTCCTCCTCGGCGCGCGCGCCGCGCTGGCCGCGCGCCACGACGACGATTCCGAGCAGGATCGCGACGATCGCGATCGCCGCCGTGGGCGCGTCTGCGAGGGCAGCCAGAACGTTCATGCGGGCAGCCTACGCATCGGCCAGGTCGAACATGTCTTCTGCGTCGGCGGCCATGACGCGCTCGGCAAGCTCGCCCTTGAGCACATCGAGACGAGCCTTCTCCGCATCGTTCTTGCCGTCCTTGCGCGCGAGGTCGATGAACTCCTCGGTCACGTAGCCCTCGCGCAGCAGCAGCGTCACGGAGCGGTCGGCCAGGCCGAGCTTGAAGACGAACCGCTCGACCACGCGGCCGCGCTCGGGCCGCGCCAGGTCCGGGTCGTGCGTGAAGCGGTCGCCGGTGACGGCGCGCGTGACGAACTCGAAGGCGTCGCGCGCGCCGGGGCCGCCGAAGGCCGTACGCACGCTGATGTTGCGCCGCACCGGTGGACCTTCGGGCGACAGCAGCGCCAGCGCGCGCTGCAGGACCTTGAAGCCGACCGCCACCCCGCCCGGCGAGCCCGGCCCGTGGTACTTCAGCAGGTCCTCGAACGAATAGGCGAGCGTCCGCCCCTTCTCCTGTACCTCGATCGTCTCGGTCATCGCCCGGCTCCTCGCGTCGGCAGGTTCGTCTACCCCGACGGTATCGCTGCGCTCAGCGCGAACGCGCGCACGAGCGCTGCCGTCCGTTCGGGCAGCTCCCAGAAGAACAGGTGGCCGGCGTGCTCCAGCAGCTCCAGGCGGGCGCCCGGGATCAGCGACGCGACGAGATCGCCGTTGATCGGCTCGAGCAGCTCGTCGGCGGTGCCGTGAATCACGAGCGTCGGCGCAGTGATCGAGCGCAGCCGCGCGTACGCGTCATGCGCCTCGATCGCGATCTTCTGGTCCATGAGCACCGGCAACGACGCTGGATGGTGCTTGGCGGCCGCGACGAACGCCGCGTAGTGCGCGGCGTCGGACGCATGCTCGGGCGAGACGACGAGCTCGAAGCCGGTCCGCAGGACCCGGTCGACGTCGCCCGACAGGATGGCCGCCGTCAGGCGCTGGACGATCTGCGGCGACGTCGGCTTGGACTGCGTCCCGCCGCACGACGTGCAGCCGAGCGTCAGCGTCCGGATCCGCTGCGGCGCGACGAGCGCGAGCTCCTGGGCGACCATCCCGCCCAGCGAGACGCCGAGTACGTGCGCGTGCTCGATCTCGAGCACATCGAGCAGCGCGAGCGCGTCGGCGGCGAGGCCGGCGATCGTCAGGTCCCCCTTCAGCGGCGCGCTGCGGCCGATCCCCCGATGGTCGTAGAGCACGAGCTCGAAGTCGCCCTCGAGCGCCGTCAAGAACGGCTCTCCCCAGTGCAGGCTGTTGGCGCCCATGCCCTGGATCAGCAGCAGCGGCGGACCCTCGCCGCGGCGCTGGTAGTGCAGTTCGGTTCCCGCGACCGCGACGCTCGGCACGCCCTGAACGCTAGATGGTCGACAGAAATCGCCGCGACGGCCGCGTTCCTGCAAGGCTCTGCCGATGCGCCCGTTCCAGAGACTGCTCGTCGTCGCCGTCGCCGCCCTGTCGGCCACAGCGCTCGTCGCATGCGGCGAGAAGGCCAGCGAGAAGAAGGCCGACACGCTCGTCGGCGAGGGGTTCACCGTCGACATGCCCGGTGAGCCGAAGCGCTCGACCCAGACCGTGCAGACCGCGGCCGGTCCCGTGCTGCTGACCGCCTACGTCACCGAAGGCGGCAACGAGGGCTTCTCGATGAGCGTCGCGAAGATCCCGAGCACGGTGAAGGGCGACCTCGACGGCGCCGTGTCGGGCGCGGCGGCGAACGTCAAGGGGACGGCGAAGGACACGAAGACGACGACCTATCAGGGCTTTCCGGCGCGCGACACACGGATCACGAACGCCCAGGACCAGGAAGGCAACAAGGGCACCGTCTTCGCCCGCGTGATCCTCGCCAAGGGCAGGCTCCTGCAGCTGCAGTTCGTCCAGGAGGGCGGCGACGTGAAGGACCCGCCGGCGTCCTACCAGACGTTCCTGGCGTCGCTGAAGATCAGCTAGCGCGAGCCCGCGCACGCGTAAACGAAGATCGGCAGGGCCGGGCCGCCGCACGCGCTCCGGCGAGCGTCATAGCGGAGATCTGAGCGGACGAGGTTTTGAACTGCGGAGCGCGGTTCATACTTCCCGCAACGGCAGGGGAGCCGACGTCACGGACCCTGCAACTCATAGGATGAACCAGGGGGACGCGAGCGGTCGCATAGCCGTGGCGCGGACTTCGCTCGTAACGGGAACGAGGGGAGATCGGATGACGACGCAGTCGCCAACGCTGGTGCGGTGCGACCGCTGCCGGGCTGTGATCAGCAGCGCCGCAGCGACCGACATGATCCGTCATGGCGTCCCCTGCGGCGTCTGCGGCGGGACGCTGTCGCTGTGCAACGGCCACCAGCGGCGGACTGCGGCGGCCGCTGCTCGTACCCCGTCACCCGAGCGCCGCCTGCTCGCTGTCCTGCGTGAGGCCGACGGCCGGCCCGTCGGGCTGCAGGCGATCGCCGAGGCCGGGATCGACGACCCCGCCAGCGCGATCTACGAGCTCGAGCGCGCGGGGCACCGCATCGAGCGCGCGTACGCCGAGGTCACCACAGGCAGCCGCCGGCTGCTCGGCTACCGGCTGCGTGGCGGTGCGCAGCTCAGGTGAGCGTCTCCCAGCCCAGCAGCTCGCGGTAGCGGACCGCCAGCTCGTCCCACGCCGCCTGCAGCTCGCCGCGAGAGGCGTCGAGGATCTCGGGCGGGGCAGGCTCGGGCGCCCAGCGGTTCTTGATCGGCTCGGTCGCGACGAGGGCCATGACCTCGTAGGTGGCGGTGCGCAGTCGTTCGTGGGCGCGGCGCAGTTGCCGGCGCTCGTCCTCGGTCAGCTCTTCGGGGGTGCTGGGCATCGGCGCCCATCATGCCAACTATGGTTGCGGCCATGAGAGGACTGCTGCTGAGCCTCACCGCGGGGCTGCTGCTCGCTGCGCCCGCGAGCGTGTACGGCGCCGATGCCTTCAACGGCCGCATCGCATTCTCCAGCGTGCGCAGCGATCCGCAGGCCAAGAGCTTCGACATCTTCAGCATGAACCCCGACGGCACGGGCGTGCGCAGGCTGACGACGAACCCCGCGGGCGATCGCCAGCCGGACTGGTCGCCGGATGCGACGGCGATCGCGTACACGATCGACAAGCCGGGCGCGACGAAGAACTTCGAGGTCGCGCGGATGACGGCGACGGGCACCGGGCACCGCCGCCTGACGACGACCGTCACCGATCAGGCGTCGAGCCAGCCCTCGTGGCTGCCGGCTGGCAGGGGCATCCTGTTTCGCCGCAGCGGGCCCACCAGCCGCTTCGGCTCGATCTGGCAGATGGGCCCCAACGGGGAGCAGCCGGCGCTGCGCTTCTCGACGCAGGCGCCGCCGCTGTACCCGAGCTTCTCCCCCGATGGGCGCCGTGTGCTCTACACCGCGATCCTGTCGCCCACCGGTGACACCGACCGCGGGATCTTCAGCCTCAACCGCGACGGCAGCGGCCTGACGACGCTGTTCGACGTCGCCGGCGCCTACGACTCCGCGCCCGCGTGGTCGCCGGACCGCTCGCGGATCGCGTTCGAGAGCGACGTCGACGTGGGCGGCGCGAACCCCGAGCGCGACATGGAGATCTGGGTGATGGGCGCCGACGGCGGCGCTCCGACGCAACTCACGCGCAACACCCTGCACGACGAGGGGCCGTCCTGGTCGCCCGACGGGCGGCTGCTCGCGTTCACGAGCGGTCCCGACCAGGAGCACGGCGACATCCACGTGATGGCCGCCGAGGGCGGCGCCCCGCGCCGCCTGACGCGCTTCGCGGGCGCCGACGAGTCGCCCGACTGGCAGGCGATCCCGGCGCCGCGCACCGACGCCCGCTGCGGCGACCTCGTGCGGGCCGGCACGGGCGCCTATGACGTGCGGCGCGCCGGCAGGCGCCTGGACTGCATCCAGGCGCGCGCGCTCGTGCGGCGCTGGGTGCAGGCGCGCCAGCCGCGGCGGATCCGCGGCTACCGCGCGACCGCGAAGGACTTCGGCGCCATGAAGCGCGTGCAGCTGCGCGCGGGCAGGGGCGCCGGACGCAGGCTCGTGGCGTTCCTGTACCAGCGCGCGCGCGGCTGACGTTCGGCTGCGACGGCTCCTAGTGGCCCACTAGACCCGTGAGCTGATCGCAGCCAGCACGCCTGCGGCGATCCGCCGCGGGCGCGGGCCGATCCCGATGACCTTCTCCAGGGCGCCGCGCGGGTCGACCTCGAGCACCTTGGCGCGCGCCACGACGGGCACGCCGTCGTGGACGAGACCGCGCAGGATGCCGTCCAGCGGCGCGCGCAGGTGCTCGTCGCCGATCGTGGCGACGACCTCCCCGGCGCGCACACGCTGCGCGATCTGCGCCTGCGTGCGCATCACGCCGGACACCGGCGCGTAGACGAAACGATCGCGCGCGTGGCCGTCGAAGGCGCGCGGCTCGCCGCCCAGCGGCTTCGTCGGCCCGTGCTCGACGAGCGCGCCGAGGTCGTCGCCCCACTGCGTCTCGATCGCGAGATCGGTCGTGGCCCCAGCGACGAAGTTCGGTCCCAGGCCGATCGTCAGCGGCGCGAGGCCGCGCTGGCGCTCGGGCTGGGCGCGCTTGCGCATGCGCGCGTCGACGAGCACGTCCGGCGCGACGGCCTCGAGCACGTCGTCGAACACCGCCGCCGTGACGAACACGTCCCCACCGGCGCGCGGCGCGGCGAGGTCGTCGATGCGCCGCGCGGCAACGCCGTCGAGCTCGCAGGCGCCGTCGAAGATCGCGTCGGCGAACGCCATCCCGCGGCGCGGCGCCGCCGGCAGCGCGACATCGTGGATGACGACGTCGTGGCCCTCGCGCAGCAGCAGATGGGCGACGGCCGAGCCGATGTCGCCGCTGCCGCGGATGAGCACGCGCGCCACGAGCGAACGGTACCGCCGTCAGCCCGGCAGGCGGGCGACGATGGCGCGCGCGAGCGCCTGCGCCGAGCCGGGTGCGTAGTCGAGAAACAGTGACGGCTCGACGAGCTCGAGCTCGAGCACCGCGGGCCTGCCGCCGGCATCGCGCAGCACGTCGACGCGGGCGTAGAGCTGGCGCCCGAAGCGCTCCTCCACGTACGCGTGCACGCGCTCGGCGAGCGCGACGGCGTCGGCCGCGGGCTCTGCGACCGGGCTCATCTGCTCCTGGCGAAAGAGGCCGTCGGGCGGCGGCAGGTCGAGCGCCAGCAGCGGCCCCTTGCGCATCGCGTGCGACAGCGTACCGTCGATGAAGACGAGCGCGGTCTCGGCCTCGGCACCGTCGACGGCGTCGAGGTAGGGCTGCAGGAGCACGTCGTGTCCGCCGGCGTGCAGCGCGGTGACGTGCGCGCGCGCGGCGTCGTGGCGCGCCTCGTCGAAGACCGCCGCGCCGCGCGACCCGGCCGCGACGGCCGGCTTGGCGACGAAGCGTCCCGGCGGCGGCGTGAACGCAGCGCCGGGCGCGACGTGCTCGGTCGGGATCGTCGCGATGCCGGCGCGGGCAAGGTCGAAGAGGTAGCGCTTGTCGGCGCTCCAGGCGATGACGCCGGGCGCGTTGAGCAGCCGCGGCCCGATGCTCAGCGTCCACTCGAGGAAGCTCGCAGGCGCGAGCGTGTAGTCCCAGGTACAGCGCACGACGACGAGGTCGTAGGACTCCCAGCCGGCCTCCGGCTGCTCGTTCCAGATCGCGGGCTCGGCGTCGACCCGCACAGCGCCCAGCGCGTCGAGCAGCAGCCTGCCCTCGTCGTCGAGCGCCGGCATCTCGGCGCAGGTGGCGATCGCGACGCGCGGCGTCAGGGTCGCTACCCGACGAACTCGATGTCGACGGGCTCGCCGGCGCGCAGGACCTCGCAGTCCTCCGGCACGAGCGCGAGCACGGGAACGCCGAGCATCGAGGTGAGGATGTGCGAGCGCTGGTCGCCGTTGGGCGTCACGTGCCAGCCGTCGTCGTGCATCTTCGCGTGGCAGCGGATGACGGCGGTGCGGCCGAGCGTGCCGATCAGGTCGGTCTCCGCGATCCCGCGTGCGGTGTGCAGATTGAGGTTGCGGCCGAGCATCCCGTAGACCGCCGGGACGACGAGCACGCGGAACGCGGTCATCGCCGACGCCGGGTTGCCGGGCAGTGCGAACGCCAGCGTGCCGTCGGGCGCGACGTAGAAGCAGACCTGACCGCCGGGCTTGAGGCTCACGCGGCAGAAGACCTGCTCGGCGCCCATCTGCTCGAGCGCGGGGCGCACGTGGTCGTGGGGGCCGACCGAGACGCCGCCGACGGTGGCGACGATGTCGGCGCCCTCCATCGCTCGCCGCAGCGTGTCGACGGTGTCCGCGCGGTCGTCGCCGACGCGCACGCTCGACGCGAGCTCGGCGCCGGCGGCGTGCGTCGCGGCCGTCAGCGCGGGCGCGTTGGCGTCGCGGATCTGCCCGGGCTCGAGCTCGGGACCGGGCGAGACGAGCTCGTCGCCGGTGCTGACGAGCGCGATCCGCGGCCTGCGCACGACGACGGGACGGGCGATGTTGACCGCCGCCAGCGCGCCGATCTCGGCCGAGCCGAGCAGCGTCCCGGCGTGCAGGATCGTCTCGCCCCTGCGGATGTCCTCGCCGGCGTAGCGCACGTCGTTGCCGGCTGTGACCTCCTCGTTGACGATCACCGCCCCGTCCTCGATCTCCGTCAGCTCCTGGCGCACGACGGCGTCGGCGCCCGCGGGCACGACGGCGCCGGTCGAGACGCGGATCGCAGTCCCGTGCGTGACCGCCTCCTCGGCGAGCGTTCCCGCGCGCGACTCGCCGATGACCTTCAGCGCGACCGGCGCGTCCTCGGTGTCCGTCGCGATGACCGCGAAGCCGTCCATCCCGGAGGAATGAAACGGCGGCAGGTCGGTCGGCGCGACGGCGTCCTGGGCGAGTACGCGGCCGAGCGCGTCGGCGAGCGCGACCTCCTCGCCCTCCAGGCGCGCGAGCTGCTCGAGCACGAGGCTTCTGGCGTCTTGGATCGAGATCCGCTTGGCTTCGGCGCCCATTGCGAGCGGGAAGCTATCGAAGCGCGCGTGTGCCGCGGTGCCATCAGCCGCGCGCCGAAGCGAGCACGAACGCGCCCGCGGCGAGCAGGCCGAGCGCGGCCGCGAGCAGCGCGCGCAGGGTTCAGCCCCCGAGCGCGGCGAGGCGCCGGCGGCGGCGCGGGAGCAGCAGCGCGAGGCCGCCTGCGGCGATCGCGGCCAGCGCGGCCAGCGCGGCCAGCGCGATCCGGTCGTAGGCGATCGTGCTGGCGCCACCCGTCGTGGCGCCGGCTGCGCCGTCGATCTGGACCGGCGGATAGGCGTGGCGCGCGGTGAAGCCGTCGTCGACGACGTAGCTCCACGTCCCCGCCGCCGGGAAGCGGACGCGGGCGCGATGGACGCCCGGCCTACCGGTCGGCGCGCTGGCGAAGGTCTGCGAGCGGTCGCCTGAGGTGATCGTCACGCTCGGCTTCACGTCGTCGAGCGGCGTGCGGCCGTGCTGCATCACGGTCAGCTCGACGTTCCAGGTCGCGCCCGGCCTGAGGCCGTCGGGCGTGGAGCTGAGCTGCACCGTCGCCCAGCCACCGGCGGACGCGCTCGCCGGCAGCGCGAGCAGCGCGATGATCGCCGCGGCGGCGGCGGTCGTAGTCATGCGGGTATGCATATCGCTGCTACACCGCACGCGCGGCCAGCGTTCCCGATCGCCGATGCGCCACACTGGAGGGGCAGATGATCGTCTACCACGGCACCACCGTCGACTGCCTGGAGGGCATCAAGCGCGACGGCCTGTACCCAGGCACGTACGTCGCGCCGAACGTCGCGCTCGCAAGGGACTACGCGTTCGACCGCGCGATCACGATCGGCGCCGACTCCTGCGTCATCTTCACGCTCGACGTGCCCGACGCGACGGTCGAGCGCGTCGAGGCCTGGTGGTGGACCGGCGAGCAGCTGCTGCTACCGCTCGGATGCACGCCCGAGTGCATCCTCGAGATCGACGAAACCGATCCCCGCCCCCACCAGGCGGTGCAATAGCTCGCGGGCTACGCCGCGCGCAGCTGCGCGTGCGCGACGACGCTCTCGCGGGCGGCGAGCTTGACGTCGAAGTCCTCGGATGCGATGCGGATGAAGTGCGAGGCGTTCTGGGCGCGGGCGAACTCGCGCCGCAGCAGCCCGGCCACCTGCTGATGGGTCATCGACGGCGTGCGCTCCCCGAGCAGGAGCTCGACGCAGTAGCGGGCGACGCCCTCCTGCGGGAACGAGCGCCGGATCGAGCCGACCTCGATGTCGCCGGAGCTGAGCGCCATGAAGTAGGACGCGTTGGCGGCGAGCGCGAACTCGCTGCGCAGCAGGGCGACGGCGCGGTCGCTGCCGAGGCCGGCGTCGCGCTCGATCATGTCCAGCTCGAGCCTGTAGCGGGTGGTGTCGTCGTGGTCTCGCATCGATGCCTTGCTCGTCGAAGAGGTTCATCACGCGGCGCGTGATGCCTGCGTTCCAGTGCGTTATCGGCAGTAGTCCGGCGGAGCCATAGCGACACGCGGGACAGACAATCGACTCGGCGGATGGATGGGACGCGCATCCGCCCGGCGTTGCCCAGGGGCAAAGCGCCTGCACCTCCACTATAGAAGCCCGTTCGGTCGTCCTTGACAGCGGCCCCTTCGGGGGCCACGATCAGCGCGTGCCGATCTATGACTTCGCCTGCGCGACCTGCGACGACAAGTTCGAAGAGCTTGTCCGCTCCGATGCACCGCCGCCCGCCTGCCCGACCTGTGGCAACGAGGAGACCCAGCGTCTGCTCTCGACCTTCCTCACGCCGAACCTGGCCTCCGGCCAGCGCCGGTACCAGGTCAATGCCGGAGCCGCGTTGGCGTCGATGGGCTGCTGCGGCGGCGGCGGTTGCGGCACCCACGCCGGCTGACCTCCCGCCCACGCGGGCGGTGAAGCGCTGATGGCGGTCGATCTCGCAGAGCTGCGCCCCGAGGCGATCGAGCTCGCCCAGGCGCGCGCGCTCGAGCTGCTCGCCGACGGGCAGCCCGACGAGGCGGTCTCGCTGCTGCGCGGCATCGTCGCGCGCGCGGTCACCAAGCACGGCGACGAGGACTTGCTCACGGGCATGGCGCAATCGCGCCTGGCCGACATGCTGCGCCGGGTGGGCGCGCCCGAGGCCGAGCAGCTCGGCGCACTGACCGACGCGATCAAGGCCTTCTCGGCATCCGTCGGGCCGGAGGACCCGCAGACGACGTCGGCGTTCGGGCGCCTGGCGCACGTCGCGCTGGCCGCGCAGGCCGTCGAGATCGCCGTTACGGCGGGCATGCAGGCGATCGGCGGGCTGCAGGCCCGCGGCGAGGGCGAGTCCGCCGAGGCCGGCGGGATCTACGCCGCGCTCGCGATGGCCGCCGCCGCGCGCCGCTCGCCTGCCGCGCCGGGCGCCGCCGAGCGCGCCTACCGGCTGACGGCCGAGGCCGGCGGCGACGACGCCGACCGCCGCCGCGCGATCGCGGCCTGGCGCGCGCTCGGTCAGCCGCGCCGCGCGGCGATCACCGACGAGCTGTCGCTCGTGTCCTTCGGCGCGCCGCCACAGCTCGTCGTCGAGCTCGACCACGTCGCCGAGGACGGCGCGGTGGACCAGCACATGCACGGCCTGCGCCTCGATGCCGCACGGGCGCTGCGCGAGCAGCTCGCCACGCCGCGCTTCGCCTACCGGGCCTCCTCGGGTGGGTTCGAGGTCGTCAGCCGCACGGGCGCCACGGCCGCGATCCGCTTCGACGGCGATGTCGAGGTGCTGCTCGACGCCGACGCGTTCGCCGCGTTCCGCGAGGCGCTGTCCGCCGCGCTCTCTGGTGGCACCGGCGGCGACGAGGCGGGCCGCAACGACCCATGCCCCTGCGGGTCGGGTCGCAAGTACAAGCGCTGCTGCGGCGTCTGACGGCGGGCAGCCGGCCGGGTGGTCTTCGGCGTGATCGGGCGACACGTGGTCTGCAGCCGCAGCCAGGGGTGTCGCTCGATCACCCATGTCGTGCGAGATCGACACTCGTGGTGGCCGTGCTCGCCGAGATGTCGCTCGATCACGTCCACGTGCTTCAGCGGGACCGGCTCGCTCCGCGATACCGCAAGCCCGGGCCCGGGCTGGCGGGGCCGAGCGTTGCCGATCACGGGACGTGGAGCAGGCGCGTCACCGCACGACCGCCCGCGGGCGTCGACCTCGCGGCCCTCACAACCCGCCCGGATGGCGCGCGACGTAGCCGGCTGTCGAGCGCATCCGCGGCTGCCAGCGGGTGCCCGTCTCGGCGCGCCCGGTCGTGTCGTAGCGGCGCCCGCCGATGACCATGAAGGCGTGCCCGGACGCCGCGTAGATCGTGATCCAGCGCCCGCGGCCGGCGCGGCCCCAGCGCATGAAGCCCGACGAGTTGCGCGACGCCGCGAGCAGACCGGCGCCCCAGAGCGCGTAGGAGATCGACCCCGAGCAGTCATAGCCGCTGTCATACCAGCGCCCGTGGCCTCCGCCGTAGCGGTACGGCTTGCGCGCGATGCGGTCGGCGGCGGCGATCACGCGGCGCACGCGCAGCGGCAGGCCGGCGACCGCGGGCCCCGTCGCGGCGGGCGGCTTCTCGCGCAGGACGGTCGTGATCGTACGCTGCCCGAGCGCATCCCAGGTCGCAGGGCCGACGATCCCGTCGACCAGCATCCTGCGCCGGCGCTGCAGCCCCCGCACGGCGCGCGCCGTCGCCGGCCCGAAGACGCCGTCGGGCGCGAGGCCGAGTGCGCGCTGCAGCAGCGCGACGCGGCCGCCGCCGCTGACGACACGCGCGCGCGAGCGCGCTGCGCCCGCCGTGCGCGATCTCGAGCGCCCGCGCTGGCGTGCCCGCACGCGCGTGATCAGCGCCCACGTCCGCGGCCCCACGACGCCGTCGGCGGTCAGGCCGTGGCGGCGCTGGAAGCTGCGCAGCGTGCGCCGCGTCGACGGCCCGAACGCCCGGTCGGCGGGCAGTCCGAGCGCCTTCTGCACGGCGCCCACGCGCGGCCCGCCGGAGCCCGGCTTCAGCGGTGCGAGCGCGCTCGCGCTCGCGGCAACGATCGCGAGCACGAGCAGGGCGCACGCCAGCAGCGCAGCACAGGCCGCGCCGAGCGCGCACACGCGCCGTCGGTTCGAGGAGGTCGAATGCATGGTCGTCCGTGTCGCGCCACCGGCGGCCTGAAGACTGGGATATCGAGGCTCGCGCGATGCGCTGCGCCGCAGCGTGTGGCGACGCTCCATCGTTCTACAGAAAGAAAGTCCTTCAGCGTGCAGGATGCATTGCATCCGCCGCCCACGCCGCAGTGATCAGGCGCTGGATCTCGGCGTCCGACGAGGGCGCCAGGCGGACGGTCAGGCTCGGCTGGGTGCCGACGGGCTCGACGCGCCAGGTCCCCAGCGTGCCCGCCGCCATCCACGAGATGCGGTCGGCGAGCACGATGCCGCCGGGGTGGCGGCGGCGCACGACGATCGTCGCCGAGCCGGTGCGCGCATGCAGCAGGTCCAGCAGTTCGTCCGACAGCCACGGCGGGGGCTCGGAGCCCTGCTCGAGCACCCGCTCGGCGCGGTCGAGCATCGTCAGCGTCAGCTCGTGCGGGACACGTTTGGCGCCGTCGCCGGCCTCCGGCGCGAACGGCAGGCCGTCGATCAGCAGCGCCGGCGCCTGCGCGCGCGGGTGGGCGACCATGCGCTTGATCGCCTGTCCCGGCAGCGACGCCTGCTCGACGACGACGTCGTCGCGGGCGAAGAGCGCGCGCACCTGCGTGCGGCCGGGCCGCTCGACGCGGACCGAAGCCGTCGCGTCGGCGCCGACGAAGGCGCCGAGCAGCGTCGCGTGCGGCTCGATGAAGCGCACGCGCGGGCGCACCGTCGTTCCCTCCAGCGCGATCGCCCGCCGTGCGACGAGCCCGCGCGTGGCGGCATCGATCGCGGCCCGCGCGGCGGCGCGGGCGGCGATGTCCTCGCCGGGGTCGCGGACGCGCCGGCCGCCGAGGTCGGGGCGCCGGAAGAGGTCGGCGATCGCGTCCAGCTCGTCGTCGCTGTAGTCGACCGAGAGCGCGGCGACGCCGCCGCCGGCCGCCCCAGAGCTATCCACCGGCGCGGATGAAGACGATGTTGGCCTCGTCGATACTGCGCCCCATGCGCACGACCGCGTCGCTCGAGTTGCCCTCGATCGCGACGAAGCGCCCGTCCTCGACCTCTGACTCGAGCAGCCCCATGTGGCCGTCGGCGCCGAAGTCGCCCTGGCCGCCCCAGTCGTACGTCACGATGTCGCCGGGTCGGGCATCGGCCGCCGAGACAACCTCCAGGCCGTGTTCCCCGGACTGCGCGGCGCTGACCCAGTTTGTCACGGCCGCCCAGCCGGTACCGGGCATGTCGTGGCCCGCCTGCTGCAGCGACCACGTCACGAACCCGCCGCACCATGGGTTGCCGCTCGACACACCCGCGGAGGCGAGGTACTGGTCGACCTCCGGCCCCGCGTTGATCCCGCGCTCCTGCACACCGAGCTGGCTCGCCGCGACCTTCATGACGCCGCCGGCCGCCGTTCCGTCCCCGCCGCGACAGCGCGACACGAGCTCGGCCGCGGTGTCGTGCATCGAGGCGAGCGCGGACGGATCGAGGTCGGGCTGGACCTCCTGCGCCCAGCGCGAGAGCGCCTCGCCGTCGGACAGGTCGCCCGTACGCGAGCCGCCGCCTGAGTCCTGCAGCCGGCCGACGAGGTGGTCCAGCTGCGCCTGGGGATGGTCGATCCACCATTCGGCGTCGGGCTGCTCGCCGCGCGGCAGTCCGTGGCCCGCGGGCACGTAGGCCTCACCGGCGTGCGTGCCGAAGAAGCCGACGCCGCCGTCGTACTCGGGCATATTGCGCATGCCGCCGTTGGCGAGGCCGATCATCAGCGGCAGCGCCGGCGGCAGACCCTCGTGAGCGGCCGCGCCGGCCATCCAGCAGGCCCAGTCCTGGCGATCGGTCTCGGCGGCCGTGGGCATCTCCTTCGTCGGCGGCGCGCCGCTGCCGTCGTGGTCGCCGGCGCGCAGCTCGGGACCACCGTTGCCGGACGGGTCCAGCGGGTCGCCGAAGAGGTAGTCCGGCCCAGGCGGGTCCGACGGCTCGGGCGGGAGCGCGACCGCCTGGTGCACGTCGGCCGCGACCGGGCCACCGATCGGCGTGGACTGATCGACCGGGCGCGCGGGCTCCGTCGCGGGCTTCGGGTCGTCGCCGGGACGCTCGGGCGGCGGCGGCGCCGGTTCGGTGCCGAGGTCGAACGCCAACTCGGGCATCGTGAAGCGCAGGCCCGACGGGGCGCGCACGGACACCCCGCTCTGGCCGATCTTCAGCCTCGCCGTCTGCAGCGCGCCGCCGGCGCCGACGATCGCGACGTCGAGCAGGACGACCTGGTGCACCTGCGCGGCGGCGAGCACCTGGTCGCGCATCGTCGGCGCGTCGGCGGCCTCGGCGGCGGCGGCGCGCAGCTGCAGCTCCTCGCCGAGCAGCAGCGCCTGAGCTGCGCAGGCGCGCAGGCGCAGGCCGACGGTCTCGAGGTTCGCCCGGTGCCGCGCGGCCATGTCGGGGGGCATGTCGGGCAACGCCGTCGAGGTGACCTGCGCGGCCGTCGTGTTCATCACGTCGCTGGTCGCGACGAACTGCAGACCGCTGGCCCGCATGCCGGCTGGATCGAGACGGATCGTCGTCATGCCGGCGGCGGCGGCGGCGTCGCGGACACGGGTGCGGGAGCGGGAGCGGGAGCAGGCGCAGCGGCGGGAGCGGCGGGCTCCCCGCGGACGATGTTCGGGCGCGGGACCTGGGCCGCCTCGCGCTTGGCGGCCTCCTCGGCGGCGGTCGTCGCAGCGGCGGTCTGTGCCGCGGCAGCGGCCTGTGCCGCGGCGGCGCGGCGCTCCTCGTTGCACTGCTCGACGGTCGTCGCGTCGGCCACCAGCTCGGCGGCGATCGCCTCCAGGCCCGCCGCGGCCTGGCGGGCGCCGTTGCGGACCTCGCCGGCGGCGAGCTGCAGCCGCCCGGCGGCCGGACCCTCGAGCACGAGCGCCCCGAAGCCCGCGACCGACCCCTCGGGCGCCAGGCGGATCGAGTCGGCCTGGGCGACGAGCGCGCGTGCGGTCGCGCGCATCGCCTCGGGGTCACCAGCGGAAACGAACTCGGTCATTTCGCAAGCGTCGCAGGGATCGAGATCGGTGTCGGTACGGGAATCTGCGGCCCCACCCGCGGGCGGTCGATCGGCTCGACCGGCGCGATCGTGAGCTGGGGGGCGTCCTGCTCGCCAGAGGCGCGCCCCAGGAACAACCCGCCGCCACAGGCGAGCACCGCCGCGACGAGCGTGATCAGCAGCATGTTGCGTGAGGGGCGGGTCATCTCACCCGCACCGAGTACCCGGCGCGGCGCAGTCGGGTGAGCGCCTTGGCAAGCGTCCTGTCGGCGATCAGCGCCCTTCGCCGCGCCGACTGGTAGAGCGCGAGGTTGTCCGTGTCGACCGCCGTCGACAGCCGCTGGTAGGCGTCCCCGGCGTTCAGCACGACGTCGCTCACGCGCGCAAGCTGTGCCCGCGTGCCCGCGTCGCCCTCGTCGACGTCGAGCGCCGTCGCCGCCTGCTCGTATGCGCCGGCGAGCGCGTTGAGGGTCTGCGCGGCATCGCGCTCGTCGCCGTCCTCCCCCTGCTTGGGCTTCTGCGCCGGCGCGAGTTGGAGGCCGGCGACCCCGCGTGCCTGCTCGAGCTCGCGGAACGCCTGGGCGACGGTCCGTACGACGCCCGCGGGCGGCTGCGGCTCGACGGCGCGAACCGCGCCGAGGCGCGCGGTCGCGAGCAGCGAGGCGCACCGGGCCTCGGCGTCGGGCTCGGAGCACGAGACGCCGAGCGCGCCGCCGCTGCTCGTCGGCAGCACGAACACGGTCACGACAGCGCCCTCGTTGAGGCGGCCGCGGTAGCGCACGAGCGTGCGCCTACCGACGCGGACGATGCTCGGCGCGGGCTCGCGGGCGAACGAGTCCAGCGGCTCGCCGGCGAGCGGGTTGCCCGGCGGTCCGGGCGTTGCGACGAGACCGACGCTTGCCAGCGCGGGACCCGCAGGCGACGGGGCGGCGGCAGCGGCCCCGGCCGGCGTTCGCAGCGTGAGCACGATCGGATCCTCGAACTGCAGCTGCGGTGCCTGCCCGATCGGAGCACGCATCCAGACCGTGCCGGGCACGAGCTCGAACGCGCCGCTGCGCGGTGGGTCGGGCGGCTCGGGCGCGGTCATCGAGCCGATCCCGACCGCGCCGACGGCGAGCGCGAGCACGCTCGTGACGCAGAGGACGATCGTCAGCCACGGCGTCGGCGGCGCGACCTGCTCGGGCTCGGGCTCATGTTCGCGGCGGCGGTCGAAGCGCGTCGCGCCCGCGGGCGCGACGGGCACCGCGGTCGCGGGTGGCGCGGCGGCCGGCGCGACGGGCGCCGGCAGCGGGTCGGACACCGGCGCGATCGCGGCGATCGGCGGCGGCAGCTCGGTCTCGCCGGCGGGCATGCCCACCGCCGCCGGTGCGGACTGCGCGACCGCCGGCGTCGAAGGCGCCGCGGCGGCGACCTCGCCGGGCTTGGCGATCCTGAACGGCGCCGGGGCCTCGGCGACGTGGGCGGGCAGGCGCGCGAGCGCGCGCTTGAGCAGCGCGACGAAATCGGCCGCGCTCGCGGGCCGCGCGTCCGGGTCGAGCGCCATCCCGATCGCGATCGCCGCGTTGAGTGCGCGGACGTCGACGTCGGGCGCGTCCAGCGGCGGCGGCGGCGCCTGCGTGCGCAGCGCGACGAGCTCGGAGATCGGCAGGTCGGGGAACGGGTGGCTGCCGGTGAGGCACCGGACCGCGGTCGCGGCCAGGCCGTAGACGTCGGCCGCCGCCGTCGCCGGCCGGCCCAGGATCAGCTCGGGGGCGGTGTAGCGCAGCGTGTCGAGCAACTCCATCCGCGTCGCCATGCCGGTGCGCCCGCTCGCCTTGGTGACGCCGTAGTCGCGCACGAGCGGGTTGCCCCAGCGATCGAGCACGATGCACTCCGGCCGGATCTCACGGTGGATGGCGCCGATCACGTGCGCGGCATCGATCGCCTCGGCGACACGCTCGAGCAGCTCGACGGTCCGGCGCGGCGACAGCGCCGCGTCGGAGAGCGCCGCGCCCTCAGCCAGGCGGCTTGCGACCCACAGCCCGTCGCCGACCGCGCCCGCCCCGTAGACCGGCACGATGTTCGGATGCTCGAGCGAGGCGGCGAGCGTCGCGTCGGCGACCGCCTTCTCGCGCGCGCCGGCAACGCCGGCGAAGACCTCGCCGTGCAGCACCTTCAGCGTCACCGCCCGGCCCAGGCGCGTGTCGCGCGCGCGGAAGGTCGTGCTCGTCGTGCCGGCCGAGACGACCGCCTCGAGCAGATAGGCGTCGACGTGGTCGCCGGGGCTGATCTTCGTGCCGTTTGCCTGCTGCATCAGCCCTCCATGATGGCCGCACCCTCCCCTTCACTACAAATCCGGACGCTACGATCCGCCCAAGAGACGCTTTTTCCGCAACCGAGAACGAGCCCCGGGAGTCAGTATGAGCGGCAGAGTCGGCGGCACCATCGAGCAGATGAACATGATGGGCACGCAGTTCAACAACGAGGCTGACACGCTGAGCGCGCTCGTGAGCCGGATCACCGGCCAGCTGAACTCCACCGACTGGGAGGGCGGCGCCGCGCAGCGCTTCCGCGACCAGTGGAACGGCGAGTTCCGCAACGTCCTCACGCAGGTCGAGGCCGGGCTGCGCGAGTGCTCCACCGAGGTGCGCAACCGCGCCAACGCGCTCGCCCAGGCCGGGGCCTAGTGGCCCCTAGCGCGCGACCTGGATGAGACGGGCGACGCCGCCGACCACGAGGTAACCGCGGCCCGGCGGGAAGAAGGCGTTGGAGCGGCGCGGCAGCCGCACGCCGAGCAGCTCGCCGTCGAGGTCGAGGTCGGGGTCCAGCAGCAGCCCACTGCCATCCTTGCGCAGCTCGCGCACCCACGGCGCGTAGTGGCGCGCCTGGCCGCGCTCGAGCGCCGCGATGACGCGCACGTCGCGGTCGCGCCCGCGCCGCAGCAGCGTCTCCAACGCCCCCGCGCAGACCGCCTCGATGAGCTCCCCGGCGTCGTCGATGACGACGATCAGCGGCGTGTCGCCGCCTTCGCCGCTGCGCGCGTAGACCTCCTCGACGAGCTCCGGGACGCGCGCCTCGCAGGCGTCGACGCCGCGCGCCACGCTCGTCCAGATGTCGAGCTCCAGCAGCGCTGAGCGGCGCGGCGCGAGCAGGTGCAGCTCGCCGGCGTCGGGCGCCTCGGCCAGCGAGCGGGCGAGCGTCTGGAGGGCGGTCGTGCGGCCGCTGCGGTAGGAGCCGATGATCGCGGCATGCGCGTCGTCGAGCGGCAGCGCGACCGCGGACAGGTCGATGTCGTCCACGCCGAGGACCGGCGCCAGCGTCGCGCGGCTGCGGGGCAGCGCGGTGCGCGACAGCTCGGTCGGCACGCGCTCGATCGCCGGCGCTGCGGCGCCCGCGTAGCGCGCGGCGAGCTGCTCGCCGAGCGCCGTCAGCGCGGCGTTCTGGCGCTCGCCCGAGCCACCCTCGCCGAGCACCGCGACCTGTACCTCGCGGCCGTCCTCGAGGAAGCCGCGCCCGGGCGGCAGGCGCGCGCCGCGCACGTCGCGCAGGTCGAGGCCGAGCGAGCTCAGCTCGTGCTCGTCGGCGAGCCGCAGGATCAGCCGCCGCGCGACGATGCCGGCGATCGACTGCGGGATCGCCATCCGCCGGTCGCCGGTGACGACGAAGTGCACGCCCGCCGCGCGCCCGTCGGCGACGAGTCGCGGCAGCGCGTCGACGTAGGCCCCGAGGTCGACCTTCTCGTAGCCGTCGACGAAGCCGGCGTAGGAGTCGACGAGCACGACGATCCGCGCGAGCTCGTCCTGCGGCGCGGCGCGGCGGTACTCCTCGAGCGTCAGCACGCCGCGCGCGGCGAAGCGCCGGCCGCGCTCGTCGATCGCACGCCGCAGCGTCGCCAGCAGCCGCACGACGCGCTCCTCGTCGTCGCCGGGCACGATCGAGCCGCACTGCGGCAGCGCCTCCACCCCGGCCAGGCCGCGGCCGGCGAAGTCCAGCCCGTAGATCCAGAGGTCCGCGGGCGCGGACCCCGCCGCGAGAGCCGCCGCGAGCGTGCGCAGGACCGTCGTCTTGCCGGCGCCCGTGGCGCCGTAGATCAACAGGTTGCCGTCGCGGGCGAGGTCGACCGTCGCGGCGGCGCGGCGCTGGCGGCGCGGCTCGTCGGCGACGCCGAACGCGACGCTCGCATCGCCCATCGCCGCGCCCGCGCCCGCGCCCGCGAGATCCTCGGCCTCGTCCAGCGCCAGGATGTCCGGCAGCGCGGGCAGCCACGGAGCGGCCGGCAGGCGCACGCGGGCGAGCTCGGCCGCCGCCCGTGCCGCATCGACGAGCACGACGAGATCGGTGACGGCCTCCTCGCCGCCCGGGCGCACGCTGCTCGCCCCGCGCGCGACCCGCTCGTGCACGGGAACGCCGAAGCGCAGATCGCGCACGACGACGCCGCGATCGGAGCGCGCCCGCGACGTGCGCCCGCCGACGTAGGCCGCCTGGAACAGGGTCAGCTCGCTCGGCCCCGTGCGGGCGAGCGCCCGGCCGGGGACCGAGCGCGGCAGCCGCGCCGCGTCGGGCGCGTCGATGACGTCCTCGCTCTCGGCGACGCCGGCGACCCGGAGCGCGATCCGCAGCTCGGTGTTGGCGCGGATGTTGTCGGTCACCGCGCCGCTCGGGCGCTGCGTCGCGAGCACGACGTGGACGCCGAGGCTGCGACCGCGCTGGGCGACGTCGACGATCCCCTCGACGAAGGCGGGCACCTCGCGCGCCAGCGTCGCGAACTCGTCGACGACGATGACGAGGCTCGGCGGGGCGGCGGCACGGTCGCGCCGCTCGAGCTCGAGCAGGTCCTTGGCGCCGGCGGCGCGCAGCACCTCCTCGCGGCGCTTGAGCTCGGCTTCCAGGGAGACGAGCGCGCGATGCGTCTCGTGCTCGTCGAGGTCGGTCACCATGCCGACGCTGTGCGGCAGGTCGATGCAGTCCTTGAACGCGGCGCCGCCCTTGTAGTCGACGAGCAGGAACGCCAGCCGGTCGGGTGCGACGCTGACGGCGAGCGACGCGATCAGCGTCTGCAGCAGCTCGCTCTTGCCCGATCCCGTCGTCCCGCCGACGAGCGCGTGCGGCCCGTCGGCGCGCAGGTCGATCGCAAACGGCCCCGCGGGCGTGACGCCGAGGACGCCGCGCAGCGCCGGCGAGGCGGCGGAACTGCGCCAGCGCTCGGCGATCAGCTCGCCGCTCGGCTCGGGCAGGTCCAGCAGCGTCGCCAGCGACACCGTCCGCGGGAGGTCGGCGGCGCCGACGCCGGCGCTGACGTCGCGTACCGGGGCCAGCGCGCGGGCGACCGACTCGGCGGTGCCGTGCGACATCCCGTCGGCGCTCGCCGCCGCGATCCGCTGGCCGCTCGCCGCCCAGGTGACGTCGGCGACGGCGCGATCGCTCGCCAGCTCGACGATCGTGCCGCAGCCGCCGGGCAGGTCGCGGCGGTCGCGGGCCAGCCAGACCGCGACGACGTCGACGTCCGCGCAGCCGTCGAGCAGCTCGTCGACGGTCGTGCGGTCGGGCGCGACGTCCTCGTCGACGAGCAGCACGACGGCGATCCGCCGCCGCCGGCGGGCGCCGATCCGGGCGGCGTCCTCCTCGCGGCGCTCGCGGGCGAGCGTCGCGATCCGCTTGACGAGATCGTGGGCCGCCGTCTCGCCGTCGACGACGTGCGCGCCGCTCAGCGGTGAGCCCGCGCTGGTGGTGTGCGGCAGCCAGCCCAGCCAGCCCCAGCTCTGTGCTCGCCGCGGCGACAGCGCGGCCGCGATGACGACGTCGCGCGGGCTGTGCAGCGTCGCGAGCTGCACGACGATCCAGCGCGCGAGCGATTGCGCCGCGGTCTCGTCGCCGGCCAGGCCGATCGCCCCGACCTCCCCCAGTTGGGCGCGCACGGGCACGGCCGGCACCTCGCGGTAGGCGGCCGCGAGCTGCTCGACGAGGCCACGCAGGTCCGGGTCGCCGCCCTGACCGAAGCCGACCTGGACGATGCTCGGCTGGTCGGCGACGCCGAGGCGGACATCGAGGAAGTCGCCGTCGCCGGGGCGGCGCTCCCACAGCTCCGGCAGCAGCCGCCGCGCGCGCACGGCCAGCTCGCCGGCGTCGGGAGCGATCGCGCGGCGCTCGACGATCTCCTCGCGGCGGCGGTGCTCGAGCTGCTGCTCGAGGCGAGCCAACTCCTGCTCGAAGCGGCCGCGGGCCTCGGCGTGCTCCTTGCGACCGCTGCTGCGATCGCCGATGAACGTGCTCAGCAGCATCATCGGGCTCAGCGCGGCCATCAGCAGCAGGTACGGCGAGCTCGTGATGAGAAACAGGCTGAGCCCCATGACGAGGGGTACGAGCGCGGCCAGCAGCGGCAGCCGGGCGCGGCGCAGCGGCGGCGGCGGCGCCTCCACGCGCAGCGTCGGCGGCTGGTAGGTCCGCGCCACGCGCGGCGGGCGGTTGAAGGCCATGACGTCGCGGCGGGCGCCGAGGACCGTCGGATCGGGCGAGCGCCAGGGCCGGATCGCCAGCAGCGAGCGGCCCGCCTCGACCTGCTCCTCGGGGCCCAGCGGACGGGCCTCGCCCGCGGCGAGGCCGACCCCGTCGATCGCGGTGCCGTTGCTCGAGCCGACGTCGGTGATCGAGGCCACGCCCTGGGGCGCGATCTGCAGCTCGAGGTGGTGCCCGGACATCGACGGGTCGTCGATCGTGACGTCGACGGCGCCGTCGCGGCCGACCGTGTGCGATCCGACGGTCAGCCCGACGCGCCGGCCCGCGGCGGGGCCGCCGACGACGACGAGCTCGGCCACGGGAGCGCCGCTGCCGCTGAGCGTGTCGGTGGCGCCGCCCTCGAACGGGTCGAACGCGAGGACGTCGCCGTCGCGCAGCCCGCTGCGCTGAAGCGACAGGTCGGCGGGCAGCGGGCCGAGGCGCAGGCAGTACAGGCCGTTGCGCGCCGCGGCACCGGCATGGAACGCCAGCGCGGCCGCGATCTCACCCGCGGTCGCGCTCGCGGCGGCCTCGACCTCGACGTCGTTCTCACTTCTGTCGGCGCGTCGCAGCGTGACACGCACGACGCTGCGGGCGTCACCGGCGATCGAACTCACGGTGCGCAATGTACGCCAGCGACTGCGCAGGACGAAGCCCCCCATGAGCGATACTCATTCATATGGCAAGGGGAAGGCGATCGGTGAGAAGGGTGACGGTGACCGCTGCGCTCGTGCTCCTCGGGCTGATGGTGTCGCTCACGTACGCGCAGGAGGTCGAACCGACGCTGATCGTCGGGACCGACGCGCCGGAGGTCCTGGCGGGCACGCCCGGCAAGGACTCGATCTACGGCCGCGCGGGCGATGACGTGCTGCTCGGCGGCGACGGCGACGACGAGCTCGACGGCGGGCCCGGCGCCGACAACCTGAGCGGCGGACCCGGAAGCGACGCCGCCTCCTACGAGGGGGCGGGGGTCATCGTGACGCTCGACGGCCTGGCCAACGACGGCGCCCCCGGGGAGAACGACAACGTCCTGCTCGACACCGAGGACGTCTACGGGACCGACGGGCCCGACACGCTCACGGGCAACGGCCTCGACAACGCCCTCGACGGCCTCGGCGGCAACGACCGGATCGTCGGCGGGTCCGGCGCGGACGGACTCTTCGGCGGCGAGGGCGACGACAACATCAACTCCCGCGACGGCTCGGCGGACCGCGTCGAGTGCGGTCCCGGCTTCGACGTCGCGCTCGTCGACGTGCGCGACAGCGTGGTCGACTGCGAATCGATCGGCTACGTCTCGTCGACGGAGAACTTCGGCGTCTCCGTGATCGGCGCCGCCCGCCGCCGGCGCGCATCGCGCTTCAAGCTCGGCAACATCGAGACCGGCTCGCGCGTGACGTTCGCATGCGTCAGCCGCTGCCGCCCGCGCTCGCCCTCGTCGCGCATCGCCTACCGTCGCGTCCGGATCCGGTCCGCCGGCACCGGCGGGCGCGTCGTGAACATCCGGGTGCCCGGCTCGCGCTTCGTCGCCGGCTCGACGTTCGAGATCGGCGTCAAGGCGCGCAAGGCCAAGGCGCGCTGCCGGCGCTTCAAGCTCGCTTCCCGGCGCGGGCTGATCGTCGACCTCGTGGCCTCCAGGAAGCGCTGTACCTCGATCGCCCGGAGGGGGTAGGTCGATGTCGATGCAGGACACCGGTCCACGCATTCTCCTGGCGTCGCTGGTCGCGCTGGCGCTGTTCGCCGGCTCGTTCTTCGTCGCCCGCGGCAGCTCGCCGGAGGCGCAGCTGCCGGCGGTCCGCGAGCAGCCGCTGGCGGGCTCGGATGGCGTCGAGCACGCGCCGCTGCGGGAGATCGGCGCCGTCCCCGCGCTGCCCCGGGCGACGCCGAAGAGCAAGCAGCCCCGGCGACCGAGCACCGCACTGCCTCCGCCACCTCCCCCGCCGCCTGCGCCCGTCGTCTCGCCGCGACCGCCGCCGCCACCGCCACCCCCGCGCGACGACTGCCTCGGCGAGGTCTGCTGACCTCCGTGCTGCAGGCCGGCGAGACACTCGCGGGGTATCGCATCGAGGCGATCGCCGGCGTCGGCGGGATGGGCATCGTCTACCGCGCGACGCAACTGTCGCTCGAGCGGCGCGTCGCGCTGAAGGTCCTCTCGACGACGCTCGTCGGCAACCACCGCTTCCGCGAGCGCTTCCGCCTGGAGGGCCGCCACGCGGCGGCCCTGGACCACCCGAACATCATCCCGGTCTACGAGGCCGGCGAGTCCAACGGCCTGATGTTCATCGCGATGCGCTTCGTCGACGGCCCGACGCTCGCCGACATGATCATGCAGCAGGCGCTGTCGGGCCGCGAGACGCTGCGGGTCCTGGAGGCGATCGCCTCCGCCCTCGACGCCGCGCACGAATCGGGTCTCGTGCACCGCGACGTCAAGCCGCACAACATCCTCATGACCGGCGGCGGCCATCCCTATCTCGCCGACTTCGGCATCACGAAGGGCGCGGTCAGCTCGGGGCTGACGAACAGCGGCGACTTCGTCGGCAGCGTCAGCTATGTCGCACCCGAGCAGATCGACGGCCGCGACGTGACGGCGCAGAGCGACGTCTACTCGCTCACCGCGGTGATGTTCCACTGCCTGACCGGGACGCTGCCCTACGACCGCGACACCGAGGCGGCGCTCCTGCACGCGCACCTCTTCGCGCCGCCGCCGACGATCAGCGGCCTCGGCATCGACGCACCGCGCGCGCTCGACGAGATCTTCGCGCGCGGGATGGCGAAGCGCCCGACCGACCGCTTCGAGTCCGCCCCGCGACTCGTCGACGCCGCCCGCGACGCGCTCGCGGACACGGCGCTGGACCGCTGCCCCGCGCTCGTGCCGGGCGTCTCGTCGGGCTTGTCCGAGGAGTCGCCCCAGGACGACCCGTGGGCACGCGACGTGACGGCTTCGCCGGCCGACCTCCTCCCCGCCCAGTCGCCTGTCGCGGTCGTCTCACCGCCGCCCGCGGCGGTCGCGACGGCACCGCCGAGCGCGATCGATCCGGCGCTCGCGCCGGCCGGCGACGCGACCGCCTTCGACCGCCGCCGCGAACCGCCGGCACCGCCGCCGTCACCGCCGCGCGAGCGCTGGCGCCCGCCCGCGGTGAGCGTGCCATGGCACGACCTGCGCGCGCCGCTGCTGATCGTCGCCGGCGTGATCGCCGCGGTCGGCGCCCCCCTCCTCGGCTACGCGCTCGGCGGCAGCGACGAGCCGCCGCAGCCCGCGACCGTGCGCTCGCAGTCGCTGCAGGTCTCCTACGCGCCGCCCTGGGAGCCATCGGGCGCGACGATCCGCGGCCTGGGCATCGACGGCGCGGTCGGCCTGCGCCGCCCCGGCGGGACCGTGCTCGCCGCGGGTCGCCTGCGCGATCCTGGGGCCGGCTTCGATCCTGCGCCCGCCTCGCTGCGCGACGAGGTCGCCCGCGAGCTGGAGCCCGCGCGGGTGCGGCTCGGCGATCGCGAGGGCATCCGCTACGCGGTCCCGCTGCGCGCCGGCGGCTCGCTGTGGATGATCGCCTTCCCGGACACGAAGGGCTGGACGACGGTCGCCTGCAGGTCGATGCAGGGGCGTCCCGATGACGACTGCGCAGACGTCGCGGCGACCGTCCGCTCGAGCACCGCCAAGCCGATCGCGCTCGGCTCCGACGTGGCAGTCGCCGAGGGCCTGGATCGCGTCGTTCGCAGGCTCAACAGCGCTCGGACCAAGGCCAGGCCGCGGATCGCCTCCCGCTCGACCGCGACCCGAGCGCGCGGGTTCACGGGGATCGCCGACGCCGATCTGGGCGCCGTGCGGTCGCTGGAGCGCCTCAAGCTGCGTCCGCAGGAGCCGGCGCGCTTCGCCGGCGCGATCGCGGCGCTGCGCGCGGAGGCGAAGATCGCTCGCTCGCTGGCGCGGGCGGCGCGCGCCCGGCAGCGGGCGACGTACAACCGCCTGCGCGGCTCGCTGGGGCTCGCCCAGCGCCGCGTGCTGACAGCTGTGAGAGAACTCTGAGGCCCGCCGGTGCAGCGGCGAGATGTGCCGCTCGCTCTGCTTGACTGCGCCCCCTCATGAGACGCCCGCGACTCAGCTACGCCAACGTCATGTCGACGATCGCGGTGTTCATCGCGCTCGGCGGCACCTCCTACGCCGTCGCCCGCAACAGCGTCGGCAACGTCCAGCTCAGAACGAACGCCGTGACCTCGGCAAAGGTCAAGGACCGCTCGCTGCACAAGCGCGACCTCGCGCCGAGCGCTCGTATCGGCACGCGCGGGCCGCGCGGGCCGCTGGGCGCAACCGGACCACAGGGCGCGCCCGCCGGCACGACCGCGCCGGAGGCCTGGAAGGACGTCTCGCTGGCGGCGGGGTGGGCGAACTACGGGGCGCAGTACGAAGGCCCCGGCTACCGCAGGGAGGGCGGGCGCGTCCACCTGCGCGGCCTCGTGACGCGGACCGACGGGGTGCCGCCCGCGAGCAGCCCGATCGGCACGCTGCCGGCGGGATACCGTCCCGCCCACCGCATGATCTTCTCGGCCAACGGCGGGCCCACGAGCGTCCGCGTCGACGTCGCGCCCAACGGCCAGATCGTCTGGGTCGCGGGCATGCTCGGCGAGAAGGACTACACGAGCCTCGACGCGATCTCGTTCGCGCCGGCATGAGGCGCAGGCGGCTGACACACGCCAATGCGTCGTGTGGTCGGTCGCTGGCTGATTTCATGTGACGCCTTGCTCGAGGTCACACACCTCACCGATCCCGGCTGTCCCTGGGCCTACTCCGCCTGGCCGGCGCACACGCTGCTGCGCTGGCGCTACGGCGACGGGCTGCACTGGACGCTCGTGACGATCGGGCTGACCGAGGACGCCGCCCAGTACGCCGCCCGCGGCCACTCCCCGACCGCCTCCGCGCTCGGCTTCCGGCGCACCTTCCAGCGCTTCGGAATGCCGCTCCAGTACACGCCCAAGCCGGCCCTGAGCGCGACCGCCCCGGGCTGCCGGGCGATCGTCGCCACGCGCCTGGATGCGCCCGAGCACGAGACCGAAGCGCTGCGAGCGCTGCAGTTGGCCCAGTTCACGACAACCGGCGTGCTCGAGGACCCGGCGATGCTGCGCGCGGGGCTGGCGACCGTCGAGGGGCTCGACGCCGACGCGATCGTCGCGCGCATCGGCGACGCGGACGTGACCGCGGCATACGAGCGCGACCGCGGCCGCGCGCGCACCGCCGCCGGCTCGCCGACCGAGTTCCAGGGCCGGGCCGCGAACTCCGACGGCGCTGTCCGCTACACCGCCCCGTCGCTGATCTTCGAGAACGCGGCCGGCGAGAGCCTCGAGGCGGGCGGCTTCCAGCCCGTCGAGGCCTACGACGTCGTGATCGCCAACCTCGACAGGACGCTCGCGCGCCGGCCGCCGGCGGAGGACCCGCTCGCGGTGCTGGCCGCCTTCCCCTACCCGCTCGCGACGGCCGAGGTCGCCGTCGTCATGACCCCGCACCTCGGCGTGCCGGACAGCACCGCGATCGAGCTGGCGCTGATCGCGGCCGTCGGCGAGGGCCGCGTGGTGCGTCAGCCCGCGGGCACCGACTCGCTCTGGTCGCTCGCCTGACGATCAGCCACCGACGGATCGGCGAGCGGGCGCAGGATCGCGTAGCCGACGAGCGCCGCCCCGGCGAGCACGAACATCGCCAGGCGGCTGGCGTCGAACTTCGACATGCCTGCCAGCTCGGTCGCGACGAGGACCGTGCCGCCCCACAGCACGAGCGGCCCGAAGCCCGACGACAGCTTGCCGACCATCGCGTACAGGCCGAAGTCCTCGCCGCGGCGCTCCTCGGGCACGAGCCGCAGCAGGAACACGCGGTCGACCGCCGACAGCGAGCCGAGCGCGATCCCGATCAGCGGGCCGAGCAGCCACAGCAGCGCGCTCGAGCCAGTGCCGGCGCCGATGACGAGCGCGGCGACGGTCATCGTCAGCGTGGCGAGGATCACGCGGCGCGGGCCGACGCGCTGGGCCAGCAGGCCGGCGCCGATCGCGCCGCCGATCGCGGCGACGGTCGAGATCGCCAGCAGCAGGTCGATGTCGCGGCCATCGAAGTCGCCGGTGCGGCGCGCGTAGACCGTCATGAACTGCAGCACGGTCGCGATCGCATCGACGTAGAAGAAGCGGGCGAGGATCAGCCGTCCATGCGGCTCGCGGCGCGCGCGGCGCACGGTCGCGGCGAGCTGCTTGAACGGCCCGATCGCGGGACGCTCGCCCGGCTCGCGGTGCTCGCGCACGAGGAAGAACAGCGGTAGCGCGAAGATCCCGAACAGCAGCGCGCCCGGGATGAACGCACGCTGGGCATGGCCGTCGGTCGCGATCGTGCCGATCGCCGCGAGCGCCGTCAGCGAGCCGAGATAGCCGACGGCGACGCCGATGCCCGACACGCGCGCCCGGCTCTTCTCGGGCGCGACCTCGCTGAGCAGCGGGTGGTACTGCGAGTCGGAGGTGTTGAAGGCGAACGTCGCGATCGCGCCGACGACGAGCGCCAGCAGGACGGACTCGACGATGCCGAGCAGACCGGTCGCGGCCACGCAGATGAGGGTGAAGACGATCAGGATCGGCTTGTGGCGCCCGCGGCGGTCGGCGAGCGCGCCGAGCAACGGCAACGTGGCGACGAGCGCGAGCGACACCGCGGCGACCATCAGGCCGACGTAGATGTCCGGCTGGCCCTGCTCCTCGACGATCCAGTCGTTGAAGTAGCGGGTGACGACGACGAACGAGAAGATCGTGTTCGCGAAGTCGTACAGCACCCATCCGACCACCGGCGGGTTCGGCAGGCGCCGGCGACGAGCTTGCTGCACCGGCCCAGGCTACGCGCTGGGCGACGACGGCCGCGCGGCGCCGCGCGCCGGTCAGGCGACGTCGACCAGCAGCTCGAGGTCCTCGGCGAGGGAGCGCCTGAGCGTCTGCTTGAGCTTGGCGTGGATCTGGCAGACGCGGCTCTCGGAGATCCCGAGCACCTCGCCGGTCTCGCGCAGCGTGAGGTTCTCGACGTAGAGCAGCACGGCGATCTCGCGCTGGCGACGGTCCAGCTCGGCGAACGCGCGGCGGAAGCGGTCCCTGGCCTGCCCCCTGGTCGCCGCGCGCTCGGGGTCGGTCGATTCGTCGTCGCTGGCAAGCAGGTCCAGCTGCTCGACCGCGCCGCTCTCGTCATGGATGACGAGGCTGTTCAGCGACATCACGCCGGAGCTGATCAGGTCGCGCTTGCGCGCGAGCAGCTGCTCGGCCGTCATGCCGAGCGCGTCGGCGAGCTCCTCGTCGGAGGGCAGGCGGCCGTGGATCGCGCGAAACTCGCCCTGCACGCGGCGCATGTCGCGCTCCCAGCGGCGCAGCGAGCGCGGTGCCCAGTCGTTGCGGCGAAGCTCGTCGATGACGGCGCCGTGAATCCGCGTCCAGGCGAACTGCTCGAGCGTCGCGCCCTTCGCGGGGTCGTAGCGGTCCAGGGACCTGATCAGCGCCTCGAGGCCGGCGGAGACGAGATCGTCGACCTCACAGCTCGCGGGCAGCTCCCCCACCTTGCGGTAGACGATGAACTTCACGAGCGGCGCGTACGTGAGGACGAGGCGATCGCGCAGGTGCTTCGCGCCGCTGCTGCGGTACTCGTACCAGAGCTTCATCACCTCGTCGGACTGCATCCAGCGCCGCTTCTCCTCGCGACCGGTGTCGCCGGCGTCGGTGCTGTGCGCCGGGTCGGGTGCGAAGGCCATGCGACGGGTATCGGGCGCTGACCGCGATAGTGCATCAGTAGTTGACCGCACGTCGAACGCCTCCTGACCATCGGCCCTGCGACTGCGCGGGTATCAGTCGTCGAAGCGGACCGTCAGCCCGGACGGGAACGGGCCTTCGAAGCGCACCCGGCCGTCGCCGCCGCGGGCGCGCTTGAGGCGCGGTCCCTCCAACAGCGCCTGCGCCATCGCCGGCAGCTGCGCGCGCACGATCTGCTGGCCGTAGCACGTGTGCATCCCGTAGCCGAAGAGCATGTAGCTGCTCCACGGGCGGTCGGTGCGGAACTCGTCGGGCGCCTCGATCGCGCGTTCGTCGTGCATCGCCGACAGCGTCGCCGCGAAGACGGTCGAGCCGGCCTTCACCTGCGTCTCACGATCGGTTCCCGCGGCGATCACCGTGTCCTTGGGGACATAGCGCAGCAGCGCGAAGTTCTGGGGGTTGAAGCGCGAGGCCTCGAAGCAGTACGCCGCGACGAGCTCGCGGTCGCCGTCGCGGGCCGCCTGCTGGGCGCCCTCGAGCTCGTCCTCGCGGTCGAGCAGCTCGTCCATGATCCGCGCGAAGCAGTTGGAGATCGTCGGGATCCAGCCGGTGATGTTGCCGAGGATGTTGTGGCGGATCTGGACGTCGGCGAAGTTCGGCTCGCCCGCGTCCTGGAAGCGCAGCAGCCGCGTCAGGACGTCGTCGGGGACGTCCTCGCCGGCGGCCAGCGCCGCCTTGCGGGCGTCGACCTGCGCATCGAGGTGGACCCGCCACAGCGCGGCGTCGCCGAGCGCACGCTCGCGCACCGTCGGCAGGTTGCCGACGTTGATGAACAGCTCCTGAAAGACGTTGCGAGCCCAGCGCGCGTGCGTCTCCGGGTCCGGGCCGGGGGTGCCGAAGTACGCGGCGATGGCGCTGTCGATCGCCGGGTCGGCGAGCTGGGAGACGACGTCGATCTCGCCGTCGTCGCGGCGCAGGGCGACGAGCTCCTGCGCGGCCGCGTACATCCGCTCCGCCAGCACGGGCATGTCCTCGCGCGTGACTGCACGGTCCATCGCGGCGTGGTCGTGGTGATAGAGCGGCGTGTCGTCGACGCCGAGGATGAAGGGGCCGGTGACGGCCTCCATCTTCGGCCCGTAGAGGTCGGCCGTGAAGCGCGCCGGGTCGCCGAGCACCTCGACGACGTCCTCGTGCAGAGCGACGATCGTCGTCGGGCCGGCGGTGATGATCGGGTTGAAGCGTCGCATGAGCTCAAAGCCCTCGGCCGAGCCCTTGTCGGCGAGCTGGCCGGCGAGATCGGACACCTTCTCGGTGAGCTTGTCCTTCTGGTCGCCGAGCTTCTCGGCGGCCTCCTTGATCTCGTCGACGATGCCCATCCCGAACCTCCTCAGTTGCCGGCTAGCCGGCGGTGCCGTCGGCAAGCGCTGCCAGCGCGGTCATCCCGGGCACGAAGAGGTACTCGCCGCCGCGCGTGCGGACGAAGACCTCCTGCGGCGTGAGGAAGAACGGCGGCGTGCCCTGGATCGTCATCTTGCCCGTGGCGTTCGGGTCGCCGAGGATGAAGTCCTTGTCGTGGCCCAGGCCGAAGATGTTGCCGGCGTTGAGCCACTGCACCTGGACGCCCTCGAACTGCCGCGAGATGCTGCCCTGGAAGCTCACGAAGACGAGGCCGCGGTCGGCCCCGTCGTCCTTGGTGACGCCCTCGGGCAGAACCTTCCCGTACGGCATCCCACGGCGGATCATGCGGTGGCGGAAGCTCAGGTGGCCTTCGAAGCCCAGCGCGTCGCGCGGGTTGGAGCGGCGTACGTGGGCACCGACCGGGCAGCGCATGCCGTCGAGGTCCTTGTCGTAGCGAAAGTCGTTGGCGCCGGCGGACTTGGGGTCGAACTCCGCGGGCGGCTTGTCGGGGTACGTGACGAGCGGCGCCCCGTTCGTCCAGCGCCCGACGACCTTCGCCGAGAGCCTGTGCTCGTCGCCGCCCTCGTAGAGCTTCGCCGCGTCGGCGATGACGTGCCGCCACCGCGCGACGTCCTGGTAGAGCTTGCGCCAGACCATGTACGTGCCGCTCCTGCCCAGCGGCGCCGCGGGCGCATTGGGCAGGCGCCGCTTCGGGTCTGAGCGCGTGTCCTCGTCGGGGTAGCCGAGGATGAACTCGCCGGCTGCGAGTGCGCGCCACTCGCCGTCCTTCAGCGGCACGCCGCCGCCGCGCGCCCTGTCGTCGCTGGTGCCCTCGATCGCCGGCTGGGCGAACCCGTCGGCGTAGCCGAAGTGCTCGCGCGAGCCGGGCAGCAGCTCTGTGTCCTGTTGGTGGATCACGCGCACGCCGCCGGCCGCGGCCATCGCGGCCTTCATCTTGCCCAGCGCGCGCTGGTGGTCGGAGGGCTGCTGCGCGTTGATCGTCAGCAGGACGTGCGCCTCGCCGCTGCCCAGCCCCGGCTCCCAGCTCTTCGGGTCGCTCGGGCCGGTGTCGCCGAGCAGCGCGGCGCGGCTCGACATCCCCTCGCGGAACTCGCGCGAGAACGAATCGACGACCGTGTCCGAGACGCCGAGCCCGCGCAGCCCGGACGCCGTCACCGAGACGTTGAGCGTCGTCAGCGGCTTCTCGCCCTCCGGCCACGGCTCGGCCGTCGTGACGTGGTCCAGCAGGCCCGAGAACCAGGCGCGCGCCTGTTCGGGCGGGCACTCGATCGTCACGAACGCATACGTCGTGCAGTCGTAGTCGTTGCCGTAGGCGCGCAGGATGTCGCCCTGGATGTCGCCGAGGTCCATCCGCACGGTCGGCGTCGCCATCTACGTCCCGCCTCCGAACTGCGCCAGGAACGCCTTCTGCAGCGCCGCGGGCGCCATGCCCTGCGCCCTGATCGCGAACGCGATCGATCGATCGCGCTCGCGCAGCGCCTGCTCGACCATGCCGACCGTCGCATGGCCGTACGCCGCGAAGAACATGCCCGTGTCGATCTGGTTGTGCTTGAGGTACGTCTTCAGCGCCTCGCCCTTGGCGCTCTCGGGGCAGCCGACGCAGCGCCCCCAGATCTCCTTGGCCTCCGGCGCGAGCTTCTCGCAGAGCTCGTCGAGGTAGCTGTCGAGCGCGCCGTCGAAGTTGCTCGTGAAGATCAGGTAGTTCAGGTCGAGGTGCTCCTCGGAGCGCTGCTTCCACGCGGGGTCGTGGTGGAAGTCCGGCACGATCACGAAGCGCCCCATGTGCGTGCGCGCGAGCTTGGCGAGCGGGCTCGGGCCGCGGCCGCGCAGGCCGCGCAGGTAGTCGGCCAGCGGCTGCTCCTCGCCGGGCTTGACGGGCGTCATCGCCATGAATGCATAGGCCTGCCCGGAGACGTTCGACATCGCGCTAGAGCGAGTTCTGGGAGTCGGTGAGAAACGTGCGGTACGCCTCGGCGAACGTGTCGGGGTCCATCCGCTCGGCGTCCAGCTTGAGCTTCGTCAGCCGCTTGTCGAGCTCCAGGGCGCGCTGGATCATCGTGCTCGTCGCGTCGGGATAGGCGCTGTAGTAGTGGTCGGCCTCGGTCTCGTTGGACTGGATGTACTGCTTGAACGGCGCCGTCGGCAACGGCTTGGGAAAGCCGTACGAGGTGCCCCAGAACGCCGTCATCCCGGACGCCAGGATGTGCGAGAAGGCGTCGATGTACTCCTCCCAGCCGCCGTTGAAGTTGCTCTCGAAGTACATGTGCTGGTAGCGGAGGCGGCCCTGCTTCTGCGGCGGCCCGTTGTAGGGCAGCTTCGAGATCACCGTCCAGCGCGCGAAATGGATGAACGACAGCGCGCGCAGCTCCTTGGTCAGGTTCGGGAAGCGGCGCGTCAGGTTGAACAGCACGGGCAGGAAGATCCGGCCGGGAAGCGGCGCGAGCTGGTTGCCCAGCGGCCGGATCGTGCTGAAGACCGTGATCGCGATCGCCTGGCCGTCGTGGTTGCGCGGCTCGGTGCCGGTCGCGGTGATCGGGCCTGCCGAAGAAGTCTGGACGCTCACGAGACAGCAACGTATGCGACCCGTTCGGAGTGCGTCAAGGGACGTTTGGGCACGCCGCCGGCAGCAGTTTCCTGCTGCGGCGTCCGTCTACGCGCGGGTGACGCGCATCGCGCGGCACAGCGGCAGCCCGAGCACGTGCGTCTGCGTCGCGAAGCGCACGGTGCAGGGGCCCTCGAACGGCTGGCGGTCGAGCATCTCGAGGTCGTCGCCGACGCGGATCCCGCGGTCTGACAGGTAGCGCAGCATCTCGGGATCGGAGTCCGAGACGCGCACGAAGCGCCCGCCGGTGCCGACCGGCAGGCCGTCGAGCGACTCGGTCTGGCCCTCGTCGATGACGAGATCGCGATCGGGGATCGGATCGCCGTGCGGGTCGTGCGTCGGATTGCCGAGCTTCGCCGCGATCCGCGCCTCGAGATCCTCCGACAGCACGTGCTCGAGCGCGTCGGCCTCTTCGTGGACGCGGTCCCAGGGCACGTCGAGGTGCTCGGCGAGGTACAGCTCGAGCAGCCGGTGGTGGCGCAGCATCTCCAGCGCCAGGCGCTGGCCCTGCGCGGTCAGGCGCACGCCGTGGTAGGGCTCGTGGATCGCCAGGCCGCGCTCGGCGAGCTTCTTGACCATCGCCGACGCCGACGCGGGCGTCACGCCGCAGCGCTCGGCGAGCGCGTTCGTGCTGACGGCGTCGCCGTCGGCCCGCTGCTGCAGCGAGTAGATCGACTTCGCGTAGTCCTCGATCGCGTTGCTCTGGCCGGTGCCGTGGGTGATCGCCATGGTTCGAAGCCCTACACGCTGACGAGCAGCCCGGTCGTGAACATCAGCGCGAGGCCCGCGAGCACGCCCGCGACGACGCGCGGCTGCAACCCGCGCTCACCGTCGGCGCGCAGCGACGGCGCGAGCTGGACGATCACCTGCGCGATCGCGCCGGCGCCGGCGCCGAACAGAAACGCGGCGACGGAGGTGTTGAACGCCGATGCGCCGATCCAGGCGCCGAGCACCGCCGGCGCGCCGGCGATCAGGCCCAGCGCGGCGAGCCGGCCCAGCGACGGGCGTGACGACGCGATCGGGGCGACGATCGCAAGTCCCTCGGTCGTGTTGTGCAGCGCGAAGCCGACGACGAGGAACGCGCCGAGCGCGAGCGCTCCGGTCGCGTAGGCGGTACCGATCGCCAGTCCTTCGCCGAGGTTGTGCAGTCCGATGCCGACGGCGATCAGCATCGCGAGCGCCGGACCGCTGGCGCCGGCGGCGGCGCGAGCGCGGCGGCGCCGGGACAGCCACGAGCTGACGCCGGTCAGCGCGAGGTAGGCGACGGCGGCCCCGAGGAAGACGAGCCCCACGCCGCCGAACGCCTGCGAGCCCTCCCCCGCGAGCTCGACGCCCTCGAGCGTCGCGTCGATCGCGAGGAAGCCGAGCAGCCCGACCGTCAGCGCCATCACGACGCGCAGCCAGGTCGGCGGGATGCGCCGGATCCAGGGCAGCCAGAGCATCCCCAGCGCGATCGGGATCACGCCGACGTAGATGCCCAGCAGGGCCATCAGCCCGTAGAAGCCGGCGTCGGCCGACGGGGTCGCGACGGCGACGGGGATCTCGTGGGCGATCGTGCCGCCCGAGGAGGTCAGCAGCGCGACCTCGTAGGCCTCGCCCTCGATCCAGGGCTGCCGGATGACGAGCGTCTCCGACGACAGTCGGCCGATCGGCTCGTCGGCCCCTTCGAAGGAGACGAAGGCGTCGTTGACGATCACCTGCGCGACCGAGACCGCGTCGGGGCCGTCGTTTCTGACCGTCATCTCGATGCGGCCCGGCTCGAGCACGGTGCGCTCGACGGCGAGCTCCTCGGCCGGCGGGCCGCGGCGATCGCCGAGGCCCGGTCCGCCGAGCGCGGCGAACGAGCCGATCGCGGCCACGATCAGCAGCAGCGGCACGAGGCCGAGGACCCAGGCCGGTAGCCCGCGGGTCGCGTCGGCGGTGGCCTGCCCGGCCGCCATTACGCAACCACCTCGAAGAAGCCCATCCAGCCGAGCTCCGTGAACTCCGACTGGTGGGCGTGGAACATGTACCTGCCGGTGTACGGGAAGCGCATCTCGAGGATCCCGCGCTGGCCCTGGCACATCATGACCGTGTCGGTGAGCTCGCTGGGCTGCTTCGAGGTCCCCGTCGGGAAGTACTGAAAGAGGTTGCCGTGCAGGTGGAAGGAGTTGATGAGGTCGTACTCGAGCACGTTGACGAGGTACAGCCGCACGAGCTCGTTGCGCTTGACCGTGATCGGCTTGTCGGAGTAGGCGAAGCCGATCGTGTTCGCGGCGTAGATCTCGTTCGCGCGGTCGAAGTTCGTGTCGAAGCCGTTCATGACCATGACCATCTCGTCGGCCTTCTCGCGCGGGTCCTTCGGATCGATCAGGAACGCGCCGTACAGGCCCTTGGCGATGTGCTCGGCGAGCGGCAGCACGTGACAGTGGTAGAGGTGCAGGCCATATGGCAGGGCGTCGAACTCATAGACGGTCTGGCTGCCCGGCGCGATCTCGGTGATCCCGTCCATCGAAGCGCGATGGATGCCGTGGAAGTGGATCGAGTGCGGATGGCGCCCGCCGTTGACGAACGTGATCCGCAGGCGGTCGCCCTCGGTGGCGCGCAGTGTCGGTCCGGGGATGCGCCCGTTGTAGGCCCAGGCCGTGAACCTCACGCCGGGCGCGACCTCGATCTCCTGCTCGGCGGCGGCGATCGTCCACTCGCGCAGCGTGCGCCCGTCGGGCAGCCTGCTGACCTTGCCGAAGTCGAAGTCGCGCAGGATCAGGTGCGGGTCGAAGCCGTTGGCGCGGTGGTCGACCGCGCCGCCGCGGAAGCCGGCGTGGCCCCCGTTGGCGCTGTGGGCGGCCGTGCCCGCCGTGTTCATGTCGTGCTCGGCGGCCGCCGCGGCGGCACTGTGGGAGTGCGGAATGGCGGCGTGCAGCGCGGTCGCACCGAGCCCCAGGGCGGGGACGGCACCGAGCAGACGGCGGCGAGTAAGTCGTGTCACGACCAGGATTATGGCATGTCTAAATTTTGGGCTGCGAGGAGCGCGATTCTGAACGCGGGCGTTTGGGTAGCGCCAGCTCAACCTGCCGCGGCCCGATCGCCGCGGCGCATCCCGGTACCCGAGAGGAGATCCACGTGGATCGATTCACCCGTGTGCTGCTCGCGACCGTCGCCACGACGCTCGCGTTCGCACCCGCTGCCTCGGCGGCACAGGACCCCAACAAGGTCTCGCAGAAGCTGCGCGACGACGTCACCGTCGGCGGCATCCGCGCCCACCAGCAGGCGCTGCAGAACATCGCCACGATGAACAACGGCACGCGCGCCTCGGGCACGCCCGGTTATGAGGCCTCGGTGGCCTACGTCATGCGGCGCCTCGAGCGCGCCGGATACGAGCCGACGGTCCAGGAGTTCGCGTTCAAGACCTTCGAGGAGCTCGCGCCGGCGACGTTCGAGCGCGTCTCGCCCGACCCGCGCACGTTCGCCGACCCGGCCGAGTTCACGATCATGAGCTACTCGGGCTCCGGCGACGTGACCGCGGCGCTGACGCCGGTCGACCTCGTCCTGCCCCCGGGCGCCGCCGCCAACAGCTCGACATCGGGCTGCGAGGCCGCCGACTTCCCAGCCTCCACGACCGGCAC
This sequence comes from Solirubrobacterales bacterium, assembly GCA_038255395.1. Taxonomy (GTDB): domain Bacteria; phylum Actinomycetota; class Thermoleophilia; order Solirubrobacterales; family Solirubrobacteraceae; genus CADCVQ01. The sequence continues at coordinate 57,437 of JBBSLI010000006.1, read as the reverse complement.
GATCGCGCTCCTGCAGCGCGGCACGTGCCCGTTCGCGACGAAGGTCGAGAACGCACAGGCCGCCGGCGCGATCGGCGCCGTCGTCTTCAACGAGGGCCAGGACGGCCGGCAGGGCACGCTCGCCGGCACGCTCGGCGAGGACACGACGGCGACGATTCCCGCGATCGGCACGAGCTTCGCCGTCGGCAACGAGCTCGCCGGCCAGGCGGGCGCCGTCGTCCACGTCACGACGTCGACGGAGGTCGCGTCCAAGACGTCGTCGAACGTCATCGCCGACCTCGCGCCGAAGAACGCCCGCAAGGCCGGCAAGGTCGTGCTGCTCGGCGCCCACCTGGACTCCGTCCTCGAGGGCCCCGGCATCAACGACAACGGCAGCGGCACCGGCACGGTGCTCGAGATCGCCGAGGAGATGGCCGCGGACAAGGCCCCCCGCAACCCCGTGCGCTTCGCGTTCTGGGGCGCCGAGGAGGCCGGCCTCGTCGGCTCGACCGAGTACGTCGCCGCGCTGACCGAGGAGGAGGGCGCGAAGATCGGGCTGAACCTGAACTTCGACATGCTCGCCTCGCCGAACTTCGTGCGCTTCGTCTATGACGGCGACGGCGACGCCTTCGGCACCGCCGGACCGCCCGGCTCGGACGACATCGAGCACACGTTCAACGACTACTTCGCCTCGCAGGGCCAGGCGACGGATCCGACGGCGTTCGACGGGCGCTCGGACTACAAGCCGTTCATCGACGTCGGCATCCCGGCCGGTGGCCTGTTCTCGGGCGCCGAGGGCGTCAAGACCGCCGACCAGCAGGCGCGCTACGGCGGCGTCACCGGCGAGGCGTACGACCGCTGCTACCACCAGGCCTGCGACACGTTCTCCAACGTGAGCATCCCCGCGCTGCGGACGCTGTCGGACGGCGCCGCGCACGCGACCGCGGTCTATGCGGCGCGCGCCGAGCCGGTCGGCGAGCCCGCCGCGGCGAAGTCCAAGGGCAAGAGCGCGGCGAGCAAGGCCGCGACGAAGCTCGGCGACGACGACCAGAAGTAGGCGCTCGGGGAGGCGGGCAGTCGGCCCGCCTCCCCCGCCTTCGGACTCCAGGCGCGCGGCGGCGGTGTGACTGGATCCGCACGCGGTGGTCACGCCCCGGCGTGAGCCCTTTCAGCGCGGCGGCTCGGATTGCGCGGTCCCTCCCCGGACCGTGGATCGGCAGCGCAGGAGCCCGGGTCGAGCACCGGAAAATGGCCGCGTTCAGGGGGCGCGCGGCGCGAAAAAGGCCCGAGCCGCCGGGGCAACCGCTAGCGTAGGCCCATCTGTACTCGAGACGGGAGAACTCAATGACCAAGCAGGAGCTTGCACAGAAGGTGGCTTCGGACACCGGTCTCAGCGGTTCTGATGCGAAGGGCGCAGTTGACGCCACCTTTGATGCGATCGCCAGCGAGCTCGCCGGAGGCGGCGAGGTAGCGGTCGCGGGCTTCGGCAAGTTCAGCGTGAGCGAGCGTTCAGCCCGTGAGGGCCGTAACCCCGCGACGGGCGAGACGATTCAGATCGCCGCCAGCAAGGCCGCGAAGTTCTCGGCCGCCAGCGCGCTGAAGAAGTCGCTGAACTAGCAACCCCTCGCGCGGGCGCCCGCGGCCTCCTATGCCGCCTTACGCCCGTGCCATGTACCGCCTCGACGTTCGACCCCGGTGGCGTTTCTGCGGCCGGGGAGTTCGTCGTTCGCTGGCGCGCTGTGCGATCAGCCCTGCCGCAGCTCCTTGCGGATGACGAGCTTCAGACCTGACCAGACCTCGTCGATCGCGCAGACCTTCACGTCCACGAGCCCGCGCGGCAGGGCGACGTCACGCACGACGTCCTCGCTGATGTCGGTCGGCACCTTCGACGCGCGCTTGGGCCAGGCGACCCAGATCATCCCCGCCGGCTGAAGCTTGGGCTGCAGCGTCGCCAGGCCGCGCGCGAGGTCGCGCCGCCGCGTGACGAACAGCATCGCGAGATCCAGATCGCCGGCGGCGCGCTTGAGCACCGTGACGCCGTCGGGCAGCTCGCCCACGAGGTCGGCGAAGCCGTCGGGCGCGCCCGCATGGTGGACGCGCATGCCGGGCCTGTAGCCGAGCTTGCGGACGAGCGGTGTGCCTGAGTACCCCGCGGACACTGAGCGGGAGCCTAGACGGCTGGTGCATCCGGCCGGAAGTTCGGCGAGGGTTTCCTGGATGCCCGGCCGTGACTGACGGTCGACGGTGCGCCGCCTTCGTACTGACGGTACGGGGGCGGGTGCCGGCGGCCGTCAGGCGCGGATCGGGCGCCGGGAAAACCCGCAGAACGTGCGGATGGATGTACTAGTGGCGGCCCGCGGGCACGAGGCTCCGATCAGGTCCTGCGGCCGCGAGTGAGGAGGATGACGATGCCGGCGACCATCGCCACGGCGAGCAGCAGGACGCCGATCGCGATCGCGATCACAGCGCCCGCCGGGCCGCCGTGGGCGTACCGCGCGGTCGCCGTCAGACCGGCAGGGAGGATCGCGATCGCGGGCATGTCCTGTAGATGCGACGCAGCCGGCGTTGATACATCTCATCGCGACCGGGCGACCACCTCGGCGACGAGCTTGGACACGCGGCCGCCCTGCCAGGCCAGCGGCGAGCTGCCGTCCTCCTCGACCGCGAAGCGCGCGCCGGGCAGCAGTTCGGCGTAGCGCTGCGCGATCTCGAGCGGGTGGCCGGGATCGGCCTCGTCGCGGCTGCCGACGACGAGCGCCGGGCACTCGATCTGCTCGAGCGCGTGCAGGTCACGAAAGGGTGCCGAGCGCGGCACCGCGCGCAGCGCGTCGGCGACGGCCTCGGGGTGCTCGTGGACGGCCATCCGCTGGCGCAGCGCACGGCCGACGCTCTCGCGCCAGCCCTCCGGGATGCGCTGCACGCCGAACGCCTCGGCGAAGCCCTCGATGCCGCCGCTGCGCAGCGCGTCGCTGAGCGCGTCCCAGCGCGCGAGCCGCTGCGGGTCGGAGTACTCGACCGGATCGAAGGCCGGCGTGATCGCGACGAGCCCGGCGACGCGCTCGGGCAGCTCGAGCGCGAGCCGCAGGCAGGTGTGCGCGCCCATCGAGACGCCGGCCAGGACGGCGCGATCGATCTCCAGCGCATCCAGCACGGCGACGAGGTCGGCGCTGAGGTCTGCGTAGGTGTAGCCGGCGGGCGCGGGCGCCGGCGACGAGGAGCCGTGGCCGCGCGCGTCGTAGGTGACGACACGATGCCCGCTGCGCTGCAGCGACCTGGAGCCCATCACGACGTAGCGCCGTGACGCCGTCAGACCGTGCAGGAGCACGACGGCGGGCCCGTCCCCCTCGTCGCTGAGCGCGAGCGTCACCCCCGCGCCGGCATCGATCGTGCGCTCATCCACAGCACCCAAGCCTTGCAGCACCGCGCGCCGGCCTACCTCGAAGGGTCGCTGCCGCGCTTGTCTACCCTGTGGACACATGACCGTGATCGACGTCAACGAAGCAGATTTCGACACCGAGGTCGTCCAGTGCTCGGCCAACGTGCCCGTCGTCGTCGACTTCTGGGCCCCCTGGTGCGCGCCCTGCCGCAAGCTCGGCCCAGTACTCGAGAAGGCCGCCGCGGCGCGCGAGGGCGACGTCGTCCTGGCGAAGATCGACACCGACGAGAACCAGCAGATCGCCGAGCGCTTCGGCATCCAGGGGATCCCCGCCGTCAAGGCCTTTCGCAACGGCGAGGTCGTCGCGGAGTTCGTCGGCGCGCAGTCGCCGACCCAGGTCGAGGCGTTCTTCGACGGCCTCGTCCCGTCCACGACCCAGCTGCTGCTCGACGCCGGCGACGAGCAGTCGCTGCGCAAGGTCCTCGAGCAGGAGCCCGCCAACGTCGAGGCGAACTTCGGCCTTGCCCAGCTCGCCTACCGCGCCGGCGACAGCGACGCGGCGCTCGAGCGCCTGCGCAACGCCGCCGGCGGCTTTCGCGCCGACGGGCTCGCCGCGCGGATCGAGCTCGAGCGCTCCAACGGCGAGCATCCGCGCCTCGCCGCGGCGTTCGCGAAGCTCGACGCCGGCGACCACGAGGGCGGCCTCGACATCCTGCTCGAGCAGCTCGCCGCCGGCGCGGGCGACGACAAGGAGCGCCTGCGCAAGGCGATCGTCGCCGTCCTGGACGAGCTCGGCGTCGAGCACCCGCTTGCGCGCGAGTCGCGCAAGCGCCTCGCGCAGGCGCTCTACTAGAGCACCGCGCCGCCGCTCAGGACTGCGCGGCGGCCGCGTGCTCGCGCACGAGCTGGGCGCTGCGCTCGGGCTGCTCCCAGAAGAACATGTGACCCGAGCCCTCGAGCAGCTCCAGGCGCGCGCCCGGGACGAGGCTCGCGATCAGCTCACCGTTGGCGACGTCCATGAGCCGGTCCTCGGTGCCGTGGATGACGAGCGTCGGCGCCTCGACGCCGGGCAGCCGCTGCGAGGTGTCGTGGCCCATGATCGCGCTGAGCTGCGCCATCAGGACGGCGATCGGGGCGGGGTACTGGCCGGCGAGCTCGGCGTAGAGCTCGTAGGCGCCCTCCTGCTCGCCGTACTCGGCCGCGATCATGACCTCGTAGCCGACGCGCAGCGTGCGATCCTGGTCGCCCGACAGGACGGCCTCGGCGAGCATCCCGACGACGGTCATGTCCGTCATCGTCGCCTCCGGCCCGCCCGGGAAGGTGCAGCCGAGCGTCAGCGTGCGCACGCGCTCGGGCGCCTGCAGCACGAGCTCCTGGGCGACCATGCCGCCCATCGAGATGCCGACGACGTGGACCGCGTCGAGCTCGAGCGCGCCGAGCAGTCCGACGGCGTCGCTCGCGAGGTCGGCGATCGTCAGCTCGCCCTCGAGCGCGCCGCTGCGGCCCGCGCCGCGGTGGTCGTAGAGGATCAGCTCGAAGCTGTCCTCGAGGCCGGCGAGGAAGCCCTCGCCCCAGTGCAGGCTGTTGCCGCCGAGGCCCTGGATGAGCAGCAGCGGCTCGCCCGCTCCCCGGCGCTCGTAGTACAGGTCGGTTCCGGCGATGTCGATGGTCGGCACGCCCGCAACGCTACAAGGGCAGTGCGAGCTGGTCGGCCTCACGTGCGGGCTGCGCCGTCTGAAACGAGGCGACCCGCACGCCGAGCAGCCGCACCGGACGCGCCGGCGCGTACTCGCGCAACAGCTCGAGCGCGACCTGCGCGACGACCTCGGCGTCGTTCGTCGCCGTGGCGATCGTGCGCGCCCGCGTGACGGTCGTGAAGTCCGACAGGCGCACCTTGATCGCGACGGTGCGCCCGCGCCTGTCGCCCTTGGCCAGCCGCTCGCAGAGCCGGCCCGCGAGGCCCGTGAGGATCTGCTCCAGCCGCGCGGTGTCGGCGATGTCGTAGTCGAAGGTCGTCTCGGTCGATTCGGAGTGGGCGACGCGCGCGGTCGTCAACGTCGCCGAGGCCTCGAAGCGCGCGCGGCGCTGCAGGTCGGGACCGTGGTTGCAGCCGAAGCGCTCGACGAGCGTCTGCGCCGGGGCGGTCGCGAGCGTGTGCAGCGTCGTGATCCCGATCTCCTCCAGGCGCGTGACGGTCTTGGGGCCGATGCCGGGGACGAGGCCGGGCGAATGGCCGGCGAAGCGCGCGCACGCCTCCTCGCGCGTCAGGCAGACGAAGCCCTTCGGCTTCTCGGCGTCCGATGCGACCTTCGCGACGAGCCGGTTGGGACCGATCCCGATCGAGCACTCCAGGCCCGTGCGCGCGCGGATCGCGTTGACGAGGCGGCGCATCGCGGCGCGCGGCGCGACGAGCTCGGCGAGGTCGAGGTAGGCCTCGTCCATGCCGACGACCTCGACGCGGTCGGCGGCCTCGCGCACGAGCGCCATGACCTCCTTGGAGGCCGCGCTGTAGGCGGCGAAGTCGGGCGCCACGAGGACCGCGCCGGGGCACAACCGCCGCGCGCGCGAGGTCGGCATCGCCGAGCCGACGCCGTAGCGCCGCGCCTCGTAGGAGGCCGTCGTCACGACCGCGCGCGGGCCGCTGCCCGAGACGATCACCGGCAGCCCGCGCAGCTCGGGCCGGCGCAGCAGCTCGACGCTCGCGTAGAACGCGTCGATGTCGAGATGGGCGATCGGAGCCATCCCGGTGCAGGATGACGACCCGACCGGAGCACTCCGGCGCGGCGTGCCAGAATCAGCGCATCGCACGCGGCCACCGCATCTCCGCCCTCGACGCGTCCTTCCTGCACCTCGAGAAGGCGGGCGCCAGGCTGCATGTCGCATCCGTCACCGTCTTCGACGGCCCGGCGCCGCAGTACGACGAGCTGCGCGAGCACATCGAGTCGCGCCTGCACCTCGTGCCGCGCTTTCGCCAGCGCCTGGCGGAGATCCCGCTCGACCAGGGCCGCCCGGTCTGGGTCGACGACCCGCACTTCAACCTGCGCTACCACCTGCGCCACGCCGGCCTGCCCGCGCCCGGCAGCGAGGAGCAGCTGAAGAACCTCGCCGGCCGCGTCTTCGCCCACCGGCTGGACCGCACGAAGCCGCTGTGGGAGCTGCTGCTCGTCGACGGCGTCCACGACGACCGCTTCGCGCTGATCGCCAAGAGCCACCACGCGCTCGTCGACGGGATCTCGGCCGTCGACATCACGACCGTGCTCTTCGACGACGACCCGGCCGCGGCCGGCAACCCCCGCCCGCGCACGCCGTGGGCGCCGCGACCAGTCCCCACGCCCGCGCAGCTGCTCTCCGACGCGCTCGTCGAGCGCGCCACGCGCCCGGCCGAGCTGGCGCGCAGCGCGCGTGCGGTCGTGCGCGCGCCGCGCCAGGTCCTGCGCGGCACGCGCGACGGGCTGCAGGCGATGGGCGCGCTGGCGTTCGCCGGCCTGAGGCCCGCGCCGCCGACGCCGCTGAACGTCAAGATCGGCCCGCACCGGCGCTACACCTGGGTCGACGCCGACCTCGTCGAGCTGCAGCGCGTCAAGGACGCCCTCGGCGGCACCGTCAACGACGCCGTGCTCGCGGTCGTCGCCGGCGCGCTCGGGCGCTTCCTGCGCCACCGCGGCGTCGACACCGACGGGCTCGTGCTCAAGGCGCTCGTGCCGGTCTCGGTGCGGGCCGAATCCGAGCAGGGCGCGCTGGGCAACGAGGTCGCGCGCATGTGGGCGCTGCTGCCGGTCGGCATCGAGGACCCCGTCCGCCAGCACGCCGCGATCCGCGACACGACCGCCCAGCTGGAGGACGAGCGCCAGGCGATCGGCGCGCGCACGCTGACCGAGCTCTCGGGCTTCGCCTCGCCGACGATCATGAGCCAGGCCGCCCGCCTGCAGCAGCGCCAGCGCTTCATCAACCTCGTCGTCACGAACGTGCCCGGGCCGCAGCAGCCGCTGTACCTGCTCGGCCGCCGGCTGCGCGCGCTGTACCCCGTCGTGCCGCTCGCCGGGCGCCAGGCGCTCGGCGTCGCCGTGATGAGCTACGACGGCCGGCTCGGCTTCGGGCTGCTCGGCGACTACGACGCGCTCGCGGACCTCGACACGCTGGCGGAGTTCCTGCGCGCGTCGATCGACGCGCTCGCGGCGGGCGCCTCCGTGCCGCGCCGCGCCGCGCGCGGGCGCGGCGCCACGCGTGAGCGTCGCCCGGTTGCGGGCACCGGGCGCTGATGGGCTCTCCGCAGCTGGGCGCGAAGGCCTTCCTGGCGATCGCCGCGATCGTGCTGGCGGTGATCGGCGTCGCGGCGCTGGCCGCGTTCTTCGTCTCGCGCGACGACGCCACGCTCCCGCAGGAGGGTGGCGGGCCCGGCGTCGAGCGGCCGATCGGCGCCGATCCGCGCGTCGAGCCCGGAAACGTCGTCCTGCTCTACAGCGACGAGCGCCTGACGAGCGCCCTGCGCGCCCTCGCAGCGCGCACGGCCGGCGCGCCCAGCGCCGCGCTCGCGGCTGCGGGCCAGGCCGTCCTGCTCGATCGCCGGCCGAACCTGACCGTGCCCGTCACCGCTGTCACGGCGACCCGCATGCTCGAGGCGACGGCGCCCGCCGACCGGCAGCTGGAGTCCTTCGTCGAGTACTGGCTCGGGCGCACGCCGTGACCCAGCCGCCGCTGCGGATCGCGCTCGCGCAGTGCAACGCCGTCGTCGGCGACATCGCCGGCAACGAGGCGCGGATCGCCGCCGCGATCCAGGCCGCCCGGGAGGCGGGCGCGCAGCTCGTCTGCCTGCCGGAGCTCGCGCTGACCGGCTACCCGCCGGAGGATCTGCTGCTCAAGGAGCACTTCCTCGCCGACACGCGCGCCGCGCTGGAGCGCCTCGCCGAGCAGACGACGGGGATCGTCGCGGTCGTCGGCTACCCCGAGCGCGCCGAGGACGTCCACAACTCGGCCGCCGTGCTCGCCGACGGCGCGATCCAGGCGAGCTATCGCAAGCTGCACCTGCCCAACTACGGCGTCTTCGACGAGCTGCGCTACTTCCAGCCCGGCCAGCGCGGGGCGACGATCGAGGTCGACGGCGTGACGGTCGGCCTGACGATCTGCGAGGACATCTGGCAGCCGGGCCCGCCGCTGTCCGACGAGGCGCTGTCGGGCGCGCGCGTGATCGTCAACCTGTCGGCGTCGCCGTACGACGCGGGCAAGGGCGCACGCCGTGAGCGGATGCTGCAGCAGCGTGCCCGCGACGAGCTCACGGCGGTCGCGTTCTGCGGGCTCGTCGGCGGCCAGGACGAGCTCGTCTTCGACGGTCACTCGGTCGTCGTCGACCACGAGGGGACCGTGCTCGCGCGCGCGCCCCAGTTCGAGGAGGCGCTGCTCGTCGTCGATGTCGATCCGGTGACGGTCGGCTCGGCGCGGCTGCGCGACACCCGCCGCCGCGCGCCGGCGGCGGCCGCCCGCGGCAGCGTCGATCAGCTCGGCTCGTTCAGCACCGGCGGGCCCTCCCCCGCGCGGCCGGCGATCGAGCCGACGATCACGCCGCCGGCGCAGGACGTCGACGAGATCTACGGCGCGCTCGTGCTGGGCACGCGCGACTACGCGCAGAAGAACGGCTTCGAGCACGTCGTGCTGGGGCTGAGCGGCGGGATCGATTCGACGCTCGTCGCGCTGATCGCCGTCGACGCGCTCGGGCCCGACTGCGTCACCTGCGTGACGATGCCGTCGCCGTACTCCTCGGAGGGCACGCGCGGCGACGCGCACCGCCTCGCCGCGAACCTCGCCACCGAGCTGCTGGAGCTGCCGATCGAGCCGATGATGCGGGCCTTCGACACGGCGCTCGCCGGCGTCTTCGCCGGCCGCGAGCCCGATCTCACCGAGGAGAACCTGCAGGCGCGCATCCGCGGCAACATCCTCATGGCACTGTCGAACAAGTTCGGCTGGCTCGTCCTGACGACCGGCAACAAGTCCGAGATGTCGGTCGGCTACTCGACGCTGTACGGCGACAGCGCCGGTGGCTTCGCCGTCATCAAGGACGTCCCCAAGCAGCTCGTCTACACGCTGTCGCGCCGTCGCGACGAGCGCGCCGGCGGGGGCCTCGTGCCGCCCGAGCTGTTCACCCGCGCGCCCTCGGCCGAGCTGCGCGAAGGCCAGCGCGACGACGACTCGCTGCCCCCCTACGAGATCCTCGACGCGATCCTCGAGGGCTACGTCGAGCACGACCTCGGCCGCGAGCAGCTCGTCGCGCGCGGCCTGCCCGCCGGCGACGTCGACCGGGTGATCCGGCTCGTCGACCGGGCCGAGTACAAGCGCCGCCAGCAGCCGCCCGGGATCAAGATCACGACCCGCGCCTTCGGCCGCGACCGCCGCGTGCCGATCACGAACCGCTTCGGCGGCTAGCCCCGATTCCCAGACAGGCTCTTGGCACCTGGTCTTGGGTCAGTCGCATCGGAGGCGCAGCGGGTGGCCGTACCCCACGGGGATCTCGCTGCCTGGTGTGCGGTGAGCTGGACGTGGTCGGGGGGGCGTGTCGGGTTTGAGGATCGCGGCCTGGTGTGCGGGCTGGGACGTGTCGTCCTCGTGGGTGGCGCGGGGTCACGTTCGCCGGTGCGCGGGCACAACGGCAGCATTGAAGGGGTGGGTGCGCGTTCTCGCGGGGTGCGAGCGGGGGCTTGGCCGGCGTTCGCGGTTGTCGCAACGTGCAGCATCGACGGATCGTGTGCGCTCAAGCGGCGATCCGTCATCGCTGCAGGACATACGTGCACGTGTGACGGCGCGCGCCGGGGCGGATCGGTCCGTCATACCTGCACGCGCCGTGGCGCCGTGGTGGCGTTTTTCTATCGGCATGGAGCATGGATCCGCCACCACGCCCCCGCAGGGCCGGACCCAGGACGGGCGCCGACACCAACGCCGAACCCCGGCGGCCCTCACCGATGCAGTTCCTGCCTCGGGTTCAGGAACGGCCGCAGCCGCGGGCGCAGGGCCCGCGCCGACGCGAGCGTCAGGCAGGCATCGGCCGGACGGCGATCGTCATGCGCGTGAGCGCGCACAGCCGACCGGCGTCGTCGGAGATCTCGACGTCCCAGATCCAGGTCGTGCGGCCGCGATGGCGGCGGATCGCGCGGGCGTGGATCGTCCCCTCGACGATCGGGCGCATGAACGACGTGCTGTTGGAAAGGCCCATCGCCGCCATCCCCTCCGGCATCACGACGACGGCGGTGCCGACCGAGGCGAGCGTCTCCGCGATCGCTGCCAGCACGCCGCCGTGGACGAGGCCGGACGGCTGCTTGACCCGGTCGCGCACGGGCACCTGGGCGCGGACGAGCTCGTCGCTGACCTCGAGCAGCTCGAGCCCGTAGAGCGCGTCGAAGCCGCCCTCGGGGAGAGAGAGGTCGGGACCGTTCATCAGACGCGAGAGGCTAGTGACTCGCCGGCGGCGCGCGAGCCGAGCACGCCAGCGCAGCGACGGCGGGCGACCTACTAGGGTTGGCGCCGATGGCCTCCCTCGACAGCCTCGACGACGGGCAACGCGCGGTCCTGCAGCTGCTGCTGCGGCAGGGCAAGTCCTACGACGACCTCGCCGCCCTGCTGAAATCCGATCCCTCGGGCGTGCGGACGCGCGCCCGCGGCGCGGTCGCGGCCGTCGGGCCCGACTCGACCGAGATCGGCACCGAGCGCCGCGACGAGATCTCCGACTACCTGCTCGGCCAGCAGACCGCCTCGCAGCGCGCGGCGACGCGCGAGTACCTGCAGAGCTCGCCCGCCGGACGCGCCTGGGCGCGGTCGGCCCTGGCGGCGCTCGAGCCGCTCGGCGGCGACACGCTGCCCGACGTCCCCGCGGAGCGCGAGGAGGTGGCCGAAGCGTTCGACGCGCTCGAGGCCCGCAGCGCGCGCCAGGTCGAGGTCAAGAAGAGCTCCGCCCTCGGCACGAAGCTGCTGCTGGCCGGCGTCGGCGTGCTCGTCGGGATCGCGGTGATCCTCGCCTTCAGCCTCGGCGACGGCAAGGATCCCGCGCCGGAGACCGCCGCCACCACGCCGACCACCACCTCCACGACGGGCGCGGTCCAGACGACGCCGACCGGCGACCGCTTCGAGGTCGTCGCGCAGGGCAGCCTCGTCGCGCCCGAGGGCGGCGACAAGGACGTCAAGGGCCAGGTCGCGATCGTCCGCTTCCCCGACAACAACCAGTTCCGCTTCGCGCTCAATGCCGAGGGCCTGCCGCGCAGCGTCAAGAACGCCGCCTACGGCATCTGGCTGTACACGTCCGACGAGAAGAAGCGGTTCCTCGGCTTCCCCGACACGACGGTCGGCGCGGACGGCAAGTTACAGACCGTCAGCGACCTGTCGCCGGAGACGCCGGCCTACGGCGCCGTTCTCCTGACCCGCGAGACCGCCGACAAGCCGACGAAGCCGGGCAGGATCATCGCGCTCGCGAAGATGGTCACGGCCGCCGAGGCCGCCCAGCAGCAGCAGACCCAGACGCAGACGACGACCACGCCCTAGGAGCCGGCGGCCGATCAGCGCGCGACGAGCGCCTCGAGGCCGTCGAGCGCGTCGTCGAGCTGGCGCCGGCCGGCCCTGCTCACGATGAACCCTCCCAGCATCGCGACCCCGCGCAGGCGCTGGACGAGCGCCAGCGCGACCCGCGTGCCCGTGTCGCCGTCGGCCTCGAGGCGCACCTCGACCTCCGAGGCCGCGAGCATGCGCTCGAACGGCGTGTTGACGAGCTGCTGCGCCCAGCGCCGCACGCGCGGCGCCGCCGACTCGACGACCGTGAAGTCCGCCCGCACCGGTACGCCCTTGGCCGTCGTCAGCACCTGCGTGAAGGCGTCGTCCTCGACGCTCTCGACGCGCGTCACACGCGGCCACCAGCGCGGCAGGTGGTAGGCGTCGCCGACGATCGCCCAGACCTCCTCCGGCGTCGCGCCCAGTGTCCGTGAGCGGCGCACGGTCGGCACGCTACTCCTCGTCGTAGCGGATCAGCGTGTGGACGCCGTACCCCGTGAGCGCCTCGCGGCCCGGCAGGAAGGCGAGCTCGATCAGAAACGCGCAACCGACGACCTCGCCGCCGAGCTGCTCGACGAGCGAGCACAGCGCCTTCGCCGTCCCGCCGGTTGCCAGCAGGTCGTCGTGGACGAGCACGCGCGCGCCGTCGGTGATCGCGTCCTCGTGCAGCTCGAGCACGCTCGTGCCGTACTCCAGCGCGTACTCGTGACGGATCGTCGTGTGCGGCAGCGAGCCCGGCTTGCGGGCGAGCGCGAAGCCGGCGCCGAGCTTGTTCGCGAGCGCCGGGCCGAAGAGGAAGCCGCGCGCCTCCGCGCCGATGACGATGTCGGGCTGCAGGTCGGACGTCATCTCTCCGAGCGCGGTCAGCGTGGCATCGAGGCCCTGCGCGCTGGCGAGCAGCGGCGTGATGTCGCGAAACACGATCCCGGGCTTGGGGAAGTCCGGGATCGATCGGATGTAGCCCGCCAGGGAATGGCTGCTCGGCCCTGCGGTCCCCGCACGCTCGGACCTGCGGTCGACGCTGCTCATGTTCAGCCCGCGATCTTGCGCAGGTCGCGGATCAGCAGCAGGTGCTTGAGGTGCGACGCGACCGCGGCCAGGTTCTCGAGCGCTTCGAGCGCCTCCTTACGGCGCTCGGGATTGCGCGAGCGCAGCGCCGGGGCGAGGATCTGCTGCAGCAGCGCAGCCTCGCGATCGGCGGAGGAGCGAAAGACGCGCAGGTTGCGCCCGCCGACGCCGTAGCGGGCAAGCTCGGTCACCGCGGCGATGATCTCCCGCTCGGTCTCGTCGTAGTAGTGCACGCCGGCGCGCAGCTCGCCCTTGATGACGCCGTAGTCCTCGAGCTCGCGTACGAGCTCGGGAGCGGCACGCGTCTCCTCGAGCACGTCCGGGAGCGGATACATCGCGCCGTCGTCTGCGACCGACACGCTCGCGCGCCGCTTGCGCTTGCCCGCGACGGACTGCACGGTCGCGGCGACCGCGCCCTCGCCGTCGGCGGCGCGGCCGGAGGCCAGCTCCTGACGGATGACGCGCAGCGGCAGGAACTCGTCGCGCTGCAGGCGCAGGATCGTGCGCAGGCGGACGACGTCGGACGCCGAGTACAGGCGGTAGCCGCCCGCGGTGCGGCGCGGGTTGAGCAGCTTCTGATCCTCGAGGTAGCGGATCTTCGAGATCGAGATGTCGGGGAACTCCTGCGCCAGGCCCTTGCAGACCGCGCCGATCGTCATCGACTTCTGCGGCGGCCCGTCCTCGGGCGAGGCGGCGTCGGCCGCGCGTGGGTTGGTCTCGTTGGTGGTCGCCATCAGCGTGAGAGAAAGGTGAGTTTGTACTTGCCGACCTGCAGCTCGTCGCCGTCCTCGAGGCGGTGCGTCTCGATGCGGTGGCGGTTGACGTACGTGCCGTTCAGCGAGCCGAGGTCGTCGAGGTGCCAGTCGCCGCCGCGTCGCACGATCAGCGCGTGATCGCGCGAGACCGTCACGTCGTCGAGGAAGACGGCGCTGTCGGGCCGGCGCCCGATCGGCATCCGCTCGCCCTCGAGCGCGAAGCTCTCGCCGACGCGCCCGCCGCCCGCACGGATGACGAGCGCCGCGCCGGTGGCGACGACGTCCTCGAGCTCGACGGGGATGAGCTCACCGGTCTCGTCGATCCGGTACGTCGCCGTGACGGGGTCCTTCGCCGACTCCGGTTGCCCGACGAAGGCGCCGCACTTCTGGCAGTAGTTGGCGCCCTCGGCGTTGACGAAGCCACATTCGGGGCAGTGGTGCGCCATTACTCCTGCGGTGAGCGGCCCGCGAGGATGTCCGTCAGCCGCTGGACATCGGCGCCCGAGATGACGTCCTCGCCGGTCTCGTGCTTCTTGCGCAGCCGGTTGACGAGCTCGGCGCGGAGGATGTCGATCTTGCCGTGCAGGATGCGCCGGCGGTAGGAGACCTCGACCTCCTCGTCGGTCAGCTGCTGGATCAGGTCCTTGAGCTCTTGGTCAGAGAGCGATCCAAGGTCCGGAAAGGTGTCCATCAAGAGAGATCTCCTCCGTGAAAGGGGTGCTGAAGCGCGCTGTGGCGAGCATACCAGCGCAGGTCTTTCCTTCAAGCTGAGCTTGAGAGTACCTGCAGCATGCGCTAGCGGGGCCGGGGACCGGTCGCAACCTCGCCTCGGACCGGCTTTTAGGCTAGCCTAACCGACGGTCATGCCGATGCAGAAGCCGCGTACGTCGAGCCACGTCGCACCTCCGACGCTCCTCGATCCCGCCGCCTGCGACGACTGCGCGCTCGTTCCCGGATCGCTGCAGCGGGTCCGGCAGATGCAGTCGCTGCGCCAGCACGGCTGGAGCCTGGACGAGATCGCACTGCGATTCGGCGTCTCCCGCGAGCGCGTGCGCCAGATCCTGCGCGCCCACGGCGGCCCCGACCCGCAGGACATCGCCGACGCCCGGCGCCGGCGCGCCGAGGCCCATGCGGAGGAGCGCATCGACGAGCTGCTGTCGCTGTGGCGCGCGGGCGAGCAGCCGCGCAGCGCCGCCGACAAGCTCGGCCTGCAGGCGGCGGCGTGCCGCAGCACGATCGACCGCTTCGCGACCGACGTCGACCGCGCCGCGCGCAAGGCGAGCATGGCCGGCGCGCGCCGCATCCAGCAGTACTCCGACCGCGACATCATCCTCGCGCTGACCTCCGTCAGCACCCGCGTCGGGCGCGTCCCGAGCGCCAAGGAGTACGCCCTCCACGCGCGCGAGTGCAACTACCCGAGCCTGCCGACCGTGCTCAACCGGATGGGCGGCTGGACGCACGCGCTGCGAGCCGCCGGCATGCAGCCGATCGCCACCAACCACCGCCGGCGCGCGCGGCGCTGGACCGAGGAGTCCTGCTGGGTGGCGCTGCGCGAGGTCGTCGACGAGCTCGGCGAGATCCCGACCGTGCTCGCCTACGAGCGCCACGCGGCCGGGCGGTCGGAGCTGCCGTCGGCGGCGACCCTGCGCAACCGCCTGGGCCGCTGGAGCTCGATCACCACGCAGCTCGCCGCACAGCGCGAGCTGGCGCGCGCGGCGGACCCGCAGCAGCCGCCGCGGCCGGCGCCGCAGCAGCTGTCAGCCGGCGCCGCTTGAGCCGTCGCGCTCGCGCAGCTGCGCGAGCGCGTCGCGGATGTAGAGCACGACGGCGTAATAGGCGAGCGCCAGGCCGATGTAGAGCAGGATCTCGGCGAGCGTCGCGAGGCCGACGAGGGCGAAGAAGATCGCCGACATCGTCGGCCAGACCGCAAGCCGGCCGGGCCAGTTGATCTTCAGCTCCAGGCCGCGCTTGAGCCCCACCTGACCGAGCAGGAGCAGCATCAGCTCGCGCACGACGAGGACCGCGATCGCCCAGCGCGGGAGCAGCTCGAAGTTCCAGCACACGACGAGCCCGGAGACGACGAGGAGGCGGTCGACGAACGGGTCCAGCAGCGCGCCGAAGCGGCTGTACTGGCCCGTGATGCGCGCCGCGATCCCGTCGAGGTAGTCGCTCCACGAGATGACCGCGAAGAGGATCGCCGGCAGCGCGTCCGTGCCGCTCTGCGAGCCCAGCGCGAGCACGAGGAAGACGGGGATCAGCGCGAGCCGCACGAAGCCGATCGCGTTGGGGATCGTCCAGACGTTCCACGGCTGGTCGCTGCGCGTCTGCGGTGGCGGCGGGCCGGAGCGATCCAGGCCGGCGAGGCGGCGGAACGTCAGCCGAACCTTCTCGGCGGCCTCGGTTACGGGAGCGTCCGCCATAGCTCGGCCACGGCCTCGGCCGCGCCCTCCAGGGGAATCCCGCCCTCGACGTCCTGCAGGCCGCGGCGGATCTGCGCCTCGGCGCGGCCGGACTCCAGCGAGCGCCGGCCGATCGTCAGCCGCAGCGGGATGCCGAGCAGCTCGGCGTCGGCGAACTTCGCGCCCGGGCCCGCGGGACGATCGTCGAGCAGCACCGACAGGCCGATCGCGCGCAGGTCGCGGTAGAGGCCCTCGGCGGCGGCGAGCTCGTCGCTGCCGGGCTTGCCGAGCGCGACGATCTCGACGTCCCAGGGGGCGAGCGCGCGCGGCCACGAGATCCCCTTCTCGTCGGCGAACTGCTCGACGGCCGCCGCGACGATCCGCGCCGGGCCGATGCCGTAGGAGCCCATGACGATCGGGCGCTGGACGCCCTCCTCGTCGAGGTACGTCGCACCGAGCGGCTCGGAGTAGCGCGTGCCGAGCTGGAAGATGTTGCCGACCTCGATCGCGGCCTGGATCGTGATCGGGTGGCCGGCGACGGTGTCGCCGGCCTCGACGCGACGGGCGTCGATGCGCTCGAAGTCGAAGTCGCGGCCGGGCCTGACGCCGCGCAGGTGGTGGTCGGCCTGGTTGGCGCCGGCGACGTAGCCCGCCTCGGCATCGACGGCGTCGTCGAGCAGCACCGGCACCGACGCGCCGACGGGACCGATGAAGCCGGGCGGGCCGAGCTTCGCGACGATCTCGTCCGGGTTCGCCGGGCGCCAGGCCGCGCCGAGGTTGTTCGTCAGCTTGATCTCGTTGAGGCGGTGGTCGCCGCGCACGACGACGACCGTGAAGCCGCGCTCGTCGTCGATCACGATCGGCAGCGACTTCAGCAGGCCGCCGGCGGGGACCTCGAGCAGCCGCGAGACCGCGTCGACCGTCGTCGCGCCGGGCGTGTGCACCGATTCCGGCCCGCCCACCCCACCCACACCGGGCAGCGGCGGTGCCAGGGCGACCGGCTGCGGATCGGCGCTTGCGACCTCGACGTTGGCGGCGTAGCCGGGCGCCAACGCGACCTCGTTCTCGCCCGCGGGACACGGCGCCATGTACTCGTGCGCGCCCGAGCCGCCCATCATCCCGACGTCGGACTCGACGCTGTACCACTCCAGGCCGGTGCGCTCGAAGATGCGGTCGTACGCGGCGGCGTACGCGTCGTAGTGCGCCTGCAGGCCCGCCTCGTCGCGATCGAACGTGTAGGCGTCCTTCATGATGAACTCGCGCGTGCGCAGGACGCCGGCCCGCGGCCGCGGCTCGTCACGCTCCTTGACCTGGAAGTGGTAGAGGCTGAAGGGCAGGTCGCGGTAGGAGCGCACGACCTGCGCGACGTGGCTCGTCACGCACTCCTCGTGCGTCATCGCGAGGACGAGGTCGGCGCCCTTGCGGTCCTTGAGCTTGAGCAGCTCGTCGATGTCGTAGCGGCCGGTCTTGCGCCACGGGTCGGCAGGCTGCAGGACCGGCATCAGCATCTCCTGACCGCCGGCGGCGTCGATCTCCTCGCGGATGATCTGCACGACCTTCTGGTGCACGCGCCAGCCCGCGGGCAGCCACGACCACAGGCCCGTCCCGATCTGACGGACGAGGCCGGCGCGCACCATCAGCTTGTGCGAGATCGCCTCGGCGTCGGCCGGCGGTTCGCGCTCGGTCGGCAGCAGGAGTTGGGAGAGGCGCGTCACGTGAACGGAAAGCCTACGCGGGTAGCATCCGAAGCGAGTCCGCCGATCAGTTCCGTCCAGAGGAGAACAGCTTTCATGGCATTTGAGGTTCCGCCCCTGCCGTACGCCCCCGACGCGCTCGAGCCGCACATCGACGCGCAGACGATGACGATTCATCACGACAAGCATCATCAGGCGTACGTCGACAAGCTCAACGCGGCGCTGGAGGGAACCGAGCACGCCGGCCGCCCGATCGACGAGATCATCGCCGACCTCGATTCGATCCCCGAGGACAAGCGCACCGCCGTTCGCAACCACGGTGGCGGCCACCTCAACCACTCGCTCTTCTGGCCCTCGATGGGCCCTGACTGCGGCGGGACGCCCGACGGCGACCTCGGCGCGGCGATCGACGACGCGTTCGGCTCGTTCGACGACTTCAAGGCCAAGTTCGAGGCCGCGGGCGCCGGCCAGTTCGGCTCCGGCTGGGCCTGGCTCGTCCTCGACGGCGGCACGCTCGCCGTCACGAGCACGCCCAACCAGGACAACCCGATCAGCAACGGACAGAAGCCGCTGCTCGGCAACGACGTCTGGGAGCACGCGTATTACCTGAAGTACCAGAACAAGCGTCCCGATTACCTCAAGGCGTGGTGGAACACGGTCGACTGGACGGAGATCGCAAAGCGCTACAGCGCTGAGACCGCCTGAACGGCCAGGCATCGCGCTACTTCCGCAACACTGCCGGTGTTGTACGAGCGGGACGGCACCAGCCCGTCCCGCTCGCGCGTTCTGACATCCACGTCTGGTAGGAGCTCCATGTCGCCCAGCTTTCGCTCGCTCGTCCTCGCGCTCGTCGTAGGCGCTCTGCTCGCACCGTCTGCCGCTCAGGCGAGTCCGACGCAGCAGTCGATCATGATGGACGACGACCTGCTCGTGTATCGCGACGACGCGACCGCCGCGAAGACGCTGGCCCAGATGAAGTCGCTCGGCGTCGACACCGTCCGCGTGACGGTCCTCTGGAAGACCGTCGCGGAGTTCGCGAAGTTCACCAAGAGCGACCTCGCCAAGCTCAAGGCCAGCAAGAAGGGCAAGAACGCCAAGGCCGTGCAGCGCGCGATCGACACCGCGCGGCGCCAGAACAGGCGCTTCAAGGCGGCCAACCCGCGCACCTACCCGATCCGCAACTGGGATCGCTACGACAACCTCGTCAAGAAGGCCGGCGACGTCGGGATCCGCGTCTACTTCAACATCACCGGGCCGGGCCCGCGCTGGGCGCACCAGACCAAGCCGAAGGGCTCCAACGCCCTGCAGTCGACCTTCAAGCCGCGCGCACGCGAGTTCAAGCTGTTCGTGACCGCCGTCGGCAAGCGCTTCGACGGCACCTACAAGGACGAGAACGGTTCCCGCGGGGCGCTGCCGCGCGTGAACATGTGGTCGCTGTGGAACGAGCCCAACCAGGGCGGCTGGCTGTCGCCGCAGTGGGAGAAGCGCAACGGTCAGACGGTGCCCGCGTCGCCGGCGCTGTTTCGCAAGCTGCACCAGGCCGGCTACGCGGGCCTCGTCGCGGCGGGGCATCGCATCGACAACAGCATCATCCTGCTCGGCGAGACCGCGCCGCTGGGCAACGACGCGAAGAACGGCAAGTCGCCGATCCGTCCCAAGCAGTTTCTGCGCGAGGTCTTCTGCATCCAGCCCGACGGCACGCCCTACAGCGGCGCCGCCGCCGCGGCGCGCGACTGCGGCGATCTCGCCAAGGGCCCGCTGACGGCCAACGGCTACGCCCACCACCCGTACACGAAGAACCTGCCGCCGCTGCAGCGCGACGCCAACCCGGACGCGGTCACGATGGCGAACGTCTCCGAGCTCGGCACGCTGCTCGACGAGCTGTCGGCCCAGTCCAACGGGGCCGTCCCGGCCAACCTGCAGTTGTTCATGACCGAGTTCGGCTTCGAGACCAACCCGCCCGACCCGTTCTCCGGCGTCCTGCCGGCGCTGCAGGCGAAGTACAACACGACCGGCGAGTACATCGCCTGGGCCAACCCGCGGATCGCGTCGCAGGCGCAGTTCCTGCTCGCCGACGTGGCCCCCGTCCGCAAGCGCAGGAAGGGGACCAAGGGCTACTGGTTCACCTACCAGTCGGGGCTGTTCTACCAGCGCGGCCAGCCCAAGCCGGCGGCCTACGCGTACTCGTTCCCGTTCGTGGCGACGCTCCTGCCCCCCGAAGCGGCGACGGGCCTGCCGACCGCCGGCCTCTGGGGCCAGATGCGCTTCCGCCCCAACGGCGCCGTCGACACGGTCCAGATCCAGTGGCATCCGAAGGACAACTCGGCCGGCTGGTTCAACGTCGGCGAGCCGGTACCGATCGACTTCTTCGGCTACTTCACGGCGACGCGCGTCGCTCCGGCGCCCGCCGCCGGCGACTGGCGGGCAGCGTGGCTGCTGCCGGATGGCAGCGTCGGCTCGACGTCGATCGCCGCCGACGGAACCTGACGCATCAGGGCTCGCGCGGCGCCGGTCCGCCGGCGCCGCGCGGCGTCGATAACAGGTGCGACGCTGGCGCGCGCGCATGGATCTGACGTCTGGTCGTTCGGGTAGGGACTCTCTTTCTGGGCGGGCGTACAGTGAAGCCCTCACCCGATGGCCCGACTTCAGGAGTTGAATGCTCGCCCGTCTGAGCCTCGCAGCAACCGGACGTCAGGTTGCCTGTGATGGTCTGGAGCGGGCACACGTTCGACGTCGACGTCGAGACGTAGGAGCGAGACAGCGGCACCATCCCGCCCGCGAGGCCCAGGAGGGGACACGCGGGCGGGCGCCACTGCCTTGAGGCTCAGCGGCCGCCGCCGGATCCTGCCGGGATCTCGCTGGTGGTCGGGGGGCGACCGCTAGGCGCGGGTGAAGCGCCGGCCGGCCACGGGCGAGACGTCCTCGTCGAGCACGGCGAGGACGTCGTCGCCGCCGCCGCCGGCGGCCGACTCGGCCTTCTCGAGCGCAGCGAGGCGCTCGGGCGTCATCGCCGTCGCATCCTCGTTGGCCTGCAGCCAGGCGGCGCCCTCGGCGGCCGCCCGCTCGTCGACCACGATCTTCTTCGACGTCGCGTACTTGTCGATCTCCTCGAACAGGACGTCGACGAGCTCTTCGGTCTTCACCTTGCGCAGCGCCTTGCCGCGGCTGAAGATCAGCCCCTCGTCCTTGGCTCCGGTGATCCCGAAGTCGGCGTGTGACGCCTCGCCGATGCCGTTCACCGCGCAGCCCAGCACCGCGACCTCGATCGGGTCCGCGTAGGCCTCCAGGCGGCGCTCGATCTCGGTCACCACCGTGTCCATGTCGAACTGCAGGCGACCGCAGGTCGGGCAGGCGATCAGCACCGGGCCGCGCTCGCGCAGCTGCAGCGCCTTGAGGATCTCCCAGGCGACCTTGACCTCCTCCTCGGCGTGGAAGGTCGAGAGGCTGATGCGGATCGTGTCGCCGATCCCGTCGGCAAGCAGGGTGCCGAGGCCCACGGCCGACTTCAGGCTGCCCGACCACTTCGTGCCGGCCTCGGTGATGCCGAGGTGCAGCGGGTGGTCGATCTTCGCGCTCAGCAGGCGGTTGGACGCAATCGTATTCGGCACGTTCGTGGACTTGATCGAGACCTTGAAGTCGTAGAAGTCCAGGCGGTGCATGAGCTCGACGAACTCCGTCGCCGCGGCGGTGAGCGCCTCGACCGGGCTCTCGCGCTCCAGCGCGTGCAGGTGCTTGGGCAGCGAACCGGAGTTCACGCCGATCCGCATCGGCGTGCCGGCGGCCTTCGCGCGCGCCACGACCTCGGCGACCTTGTCCGGCCCGCCGATGTTGCCGGGGTTCAGGCGGATGCAGTGCGCGCCGGCATCGATCGCCTTCAGCGCGAGCGTGTGGTTGAAGTGGATGTCGGCGATGATCGGGATCGGCGACTGCACGACGATCGTCTTGAGCGCCTCGACGTCCTGGTCGCGCGGCACGGCGACGCGCACGATGTCGGCGCCGGCCTCGGCGACCTTGTGGATCTGGTCCATCGTCGCCTGCAGGTTGGCGGTCTCGGTCTTGGTCATCGTCTGCACCGCGACGGGAGCGCCGCCGCCGACCGGGACGCTGCCGACCATGATCTGTCGTGCTGAGGACATGCACCTGATTCTACGGAGGGTCCCGCCCAGCCCGATCACCGAGCTGTGAATCCCGGTTATGGTCGGGCGATGAGCGACTACACGATCAGGGCGGCCGGCGACGTCGACGACGTGCTGGGCGACTACCCGGGAGAGATGCTGATGTTCACCGAGGCGGTCGGCGCCGAGCAGGTGGCGTTCACCTACCGCCGGATGCCCGCGCAGACCGGCGGCAAGGGCAGCTACGGCCATTCCCACAAGACGCAGGAGGAGGTCTACTTCGTGATCTCCGGAACCCTGCAGTTCAAGCTCGGCGACGAGATCGTCGACGTCGGGCCGCAGACCTGCGTGCGCGTCGCGCCCGCGACCGTGCGCTCGGTCTGGAACGAGGGGCCCGGCGACGTCGAGCTCGTCATCTGCTCGGTGCGCCTGACCGACCAGGCCCAGGAGCACGACATGCACGAGGGCTTCTGGCCGCAGTGAGCACCGAGCAGTACGTGTTCGGCTACGGCTCGCTGGCCGGGCTGAGCGGCCGGCCGGCGCAGTTGCTGGGCCACCGGCGGGTGTGGGGCGTGGCGATGGACAACAGCGCGACGATCGCCGGCTACAAGTACTACCGCCGGCCCGACGGCAGCCGGCCCGACGTCTTCGTCGCCTTCCTGGACATCGTCGCCGAGCCCGGCGCGGCGATCGCGGGGCTGCTGATCGCCGTCGAGGACGAGATCGCGCTGGCCGCGCTCGACGCGCGCGAGCGCAACTACGACCGCATCGACGTGACCGCCGCCGTGCCCGGCGCCCGCGGCACCGTGTGGGCCTATCGCGGCAGCCCGGGCGGCCGCAGGCGCCTGGAGATCGGCCGGCGGCGCGGCAGCGCGGTCGTCGATCGCCTCTACCACGTCGCCGTCAGCGAGGCCTTCGATCGGCTCGGCTTCGCGCAGGACGTCGACCCCGGTGAGCTGGCGCTCATGGATCTCGAGCGCGTCGAGATTCGGCCCTAGCCACCCGCGTGGTAGAGCGCCTCGATCTGCTCGGCGTACTTCGCGGCGATCGGGCCGCGCCGGAGCTTCATCGTCGGCGTCAGCTCGTCGCCGCCGGGCAGCCAGTCGCCCGCGACGATGTGAAAGCGCCTGACCTGCTCGACACGGGCGAGCTTCGCGTTGGCGCTGTCGATCGCCTCCTGCACCGCGACCCGCAGGCGCTCGTCGCCGGCCAGCGCGGCGAGGTCGCCGGCGGCGAGGCCCTGTTGCCGGGCCCACAGCGGTGCGAAGTCGGCGTCGAGCACGATCAGCGCGGTGTTGTACGAGCGCGCGTCGCCGATCACGACCGCCTGCCCGATCAGCGGCGAGGACGCCTTCACGCTGGACTCGATCTGCGACGGCGACATGTTCTTGCCGCTCGTGTTGATGATGATCTCCTTCTTGCGGTCGACGATCGTCACGTAGCCGTCGTCGTCGATCGTCGCGCAGTCGCCCGTGTGCAGCCAGCCGTCGGCGTCGATCGCCTCCGCGGTCGCCGCGGGCCGGTTGCGGTAGCCGAGCATCACGACCGCGGAGCGCACGAGCAGCTCGCCGTCTGCCGCGAGCCGCAGCTCGACGCCCGGCGCGGCCGGGCCGACGGTCCCGATCTTGATCCGCTGCGACGGGTTGACCGTGCCGGCGGCACAGGTCTCAGACATGCCCCACAGCTCGGCGAGCGGGATCCCGATCGCGTGGAAGAACTCGATCACCTCGCGCGGCGTCGGTGCCGCGCCGACGTTGACGGCCGTGATCCGGTCCAGCCCGAGCTGCTCGCGCAGCGTGGCGAACAGCGCCTCCTCGGCCTTCGCGACGGCGAGCGAGAGGTCGCCCGGCACGGCCTCGCCGCGCTGCTCGAGGCGCACCTTGCGGATCGCGGCGTCGATGCTGGCGAGCGCCTGCGCGCGCTGCTGCTCGGGCTGCTGGGCGATCATCGCCTCGAGGCCGGACTTGAGCTTCTCCCAGATCCGCGGCACCGCGAAGAACCAGCTCGGCCGCACGTCCACGAGGAAGGCCACGATCTGCTTGGGATCCGGGCATGGCGTCACGCAGAGGCCGTAGACGACGGGCAGGTAGTGGTGCGCGACACGCTCGGCGATGTGCGCGGCCGGCAGCCATGAGATCACCCGCGCGCCGTCGGGGAACGCGATCAGCGTCTCGGTCGTGCGGACGGCCGCGACGAGGTTGCGGTGCGAGAGCTGCACGCCCTTCGGCGGCCCGGTCGTGCCCGACGTGTAGATGAGCGTGACGACATCGTCGGGGCTGACGGAGCGCCAGTGCGCCTCGGCGTCGAAGGACGGGTTCGCGTGCTCGACCTCGTCGATTCCCAGGCAGCCGTCGGGCGCCTCGCCGTCGATGACGATCACGTGCTCCAGGCCGGGCAGCGACGCGCGCGCGGCCAGCACCGCGTCGAGGAACGCCTGCTCGGTGACGATGATGCGCGCCTCCGCGTCGGCGACGACGTACTCGATCTGGTTGGGCGCGTAGGTCTGGTAGATCGAGAACGGGGTCGCGCCGAGCGTCGTCGCCGCGAGATCGACGACGTGGAACTCGGGCCGGTTCACGAGCAGGATCGCCATCGTCTCGCCGTGGCCGAGACCGAGCATCGCCAGGCCGCCCGCGAGCGCGTCGACGCGCTCCTGCAGCGCTCCCCAGGTCCACTGCTCGGCGCCGCCGAGCGTGCGGATCGCGACCGCGTCACGGTGTGCCTGGACCGTTCGCCGGAAAGCCTCGGCGATCGTCGGCGCATCGACTCCCCGGCCCGCCGCCGGCGTGGCCGTGCCGCTCTCCATGTGCGGACTGTAACGAACTGCGCCCGACGCTACTACCGCACGCCGAAGCCTTCGCCGCTCGACAATCGCCCGATGTCGTTGGACAGGCCGACGTAGAACAGAAACAGCACGAGCGCGATCCCGACGAACGAGGCGCGCTCCATGACGCGCAGCGAGATCGCGCGTCCGCGGAGCTTCTCGGCGACCGCCCAGAAGATGTGGCCGCCGTCGAGCGGCAGGAACGGAAACAGGTTGATGATCCCCAGCGACAGCGAGATCAGCGCGAGGATGCTGACCGCGCGGACCGTGTCGAACTCGAGCGTCTGGCGTGTCGCCTCGTAGGAGCCGACGACCCCGGAGACCTGGTCGCGCGCCTCCTTGTCGTAGAAGAGCTTCACGATGTTGTCGACCGTGAGCGTCGTGACCCGCCACATGCTCGAGACGGCGAGGCCGGCGGCTGCGCCGGTGCTCACCTCCTCGCGCCCGCCGAAGGCGAAGCCGAGCAGCATCCGCTTCGCCGTCGCGTCGTAGCGCGGCGTCACGTTCAGCGTCAACCGCTGGTCGCCGCGCTGCACGACCATCTGCACAGGCTCGGCGGCGCGGCAGCCGTCGACCTGGCGGCCGGCGCACGTGTGACCTGCGATCGCCGCGCGCAGCGCCTCGGCGCGGCGCCCGACCTCGGCCTCGCTCTGTCCCGGCGCGTAGCCGCGCACGCCGTCCACGGTGAGGATGCGATCGCCTTCGCGCAGCTGCTGCGCCGCGGGCGCAGCCGTCGTCTCGAACACGGCGACGCTCGGCACGGCCTTGCCCTCGGACAGGATCAGCACCCAGAGGATGAGGAACGCGAGCACGATGTTGACGATCGGGCCTGCTGCGATGACGACGACGCGCTTCCACACCGGCTGACGGCAGTAGGCGCGATGGGCGATCGCCGCAGGGACCTCCTCCTGCGGGCTCATGCCGGTGATCTTCACGTAGCCGCCGAGCGGGATCGCCCCGATCGCGTACTCGGTCTCGGAGTTCTTCGGGCGCCACCTGGCGACGAGCGGCGGGAAGAACAGGGCGAAGCGCTCGACGCGCATGCCGACCGCCTTGGCGGCGGCGAAGTGGCCGGCCTCGTGCAGGATGATCAGCGCGGCAAAGCCCGCGAAGGCCAGGAAATAGCTCACCGCGTCAGTGTAGGAGTCGCTCAGACCAGACTTCGACGAGCTCCGCGGCGATTGCGCGGGCCTCGCGATCGGCCTCGTAGAGCGACTCGAAGGCGCGAACTCGGACTGCGGGCAGCCGCTCGAGCGTCTCCTCGATGACGGCTGCGATGCCGAGAAAGCTCAGCCGCTCGCCGAGGAACGCGTGCACGGCGATCTCGTTGGCGGCGTTGAGGATGCAGGGCGCGGTGCCGCCCGCGATGCCCGCCGCGCGTGCGAGCCCGAGCGCCGGGAACACCTCGTGGTCGACGGGCTCGAACGTCAACGCGCCGACCTCGGCGAGGTCGAGCGCGCGCAGCGGCACGTCGACGCGGTCGGGGTGGTGCAGCGCGTAGGAGATCGGCACGCGCATGTCGGGATGGCCGAGGTGCGCGAGCGCCGCGCCGTCGCACAGCGTGATCATGCTGTGGACGATCGACTGCGGGTGCACGACGACGTCGATGCGGTCATAGCCGATGCCGAACAGATGGTGGGCCTCGATGACCTCCAGGCCCTTGTTCATGAGCGTCGCCGAGTCGATCGTGATCTTGCCGCCCATCTCCCAGGTCGGGTGTGCGAGCGCGTCCTTGATCGTCGCGTCGGCGAGCTCGGCGCGCGTGCGGCCGCGAAACGGCCCGCCCGAGGCGGTCAGCACGAGCTTGTCCACCGTGCCCGGTCGCTCGCCGGCAAGCAACTGGTGCAGCGCCGAGTGCTCGGAGTCGACGGGCAGGATCTGCGCGCCGGTGCCCTCGGCGAGCGCCATCACGAGCTCGCCGCCGACGACGAGCGACTCCTTGTTGGCGAGCGCGAGGTCGATCCCCTCCCCCAGCGTCGCGACCGTCGGTCCCAGGCCGGCCGAGCCGACGAGCGCGTTGAGGACGAGGTCGGCGCCGGACTCGAGCACGAGGCGGACGAGTCCCTCCGCGCCGATCAGCACCTCGCCGTCGGTCCACTGCTCGGCGGCGCGGGCGCCGGCGTCGGCGTCGGCGAGCGCGATCCGGTCGACGCCGAACTCCTGCGCCTGCGCGATCAGCGCGTCGGCCGAGCGCTCGGCGCTGAGGCCGACGAGCTCGAGCTCGGGGTCGCGCGCGACGATCTCGAGCGCCTGCGTGCCGATCGACCCGGTCGAGCCGAGGATGAGGAGGCGCCGGGGCATGTGCGGCCATTCTGGCAGGCGCGTCGTTGCGACCCTGCCAGCGCTCAGCGCGTCAGCGTCAGCGAGCGGCGCACGGTGCGCGCGTCGGTCGTGCCCGCGAGCCCGCTCGCGGTCACGCGCAGCACGACCCGCCGGGCACCGCGCAGCCTGCCCCGCGCGAGCTCCGTGAAGCGCGCGCTGAACTGCTTGCGGCCGGTGAAGCTGCGCCCCGCGCTGCCGCGCGCCACCACGACGCGCTTCGTGCCGCGCGTCAGCCCGAAGCGCCGCGCGGTCGCGTTGTCGATGCTGAGCTCGACCTTGGCACTGCAGCGCAGGCTGCAGCGCGCGCGGGTGCGCAGCCCGCGCTCGAGCGCAAGCCGCACGCGGCGGCGGTCGACCGCCGCCGAGAATCCGAGCGCGCACAGGTCCAGCGCCCTGCGCTCGCCGCGGCCGACGACGACCTTGCCCGTCGCCAGCACGTTCCCCCTCGGCCGCTCGCAGGTCACCGTCCAGCTCTCGGGCGCCGCCGCCCCGGGCCGCGTCGACGGGTTGAGGTGCCACGCGAAGCGACCGCCGGCGCCGACCGTCATCGTCGTGTCGAGCACGTCGCGGTAGCTGCGCGCCGGGCCGAGGTTGCCGGCGAAGTCCAGCAGGACCGGCGACGTCCTGGACTCGACCTGCTTGTGCGCGCGCAACACCGTGCCCTCGCTGGCGCGGCCCTCGAGCACCGCGTGGCGCGCGCTGTCGGCGGTGCTGCGCAGCGCGACGAGGTAGGCCTCGCGGTTGCGCGCGTACTCGGCCGCCATCTCGGCGTAGGGCGGGTGAAACTCGTCGGGGCCGATCTCGAACGTGAAGCCCAGGCCACCGGTGACCGGGTAGGACCAGTCCTCGGTCGTCCCGGTCGTGTCGTACAGCTCGAAGCCGTACTGGCTCGCGTAGCCGTTCTTCGCCGCCATCGCGTCGCCGAGCGTGCGCAGCAGGGCCTCGTCGGGCGTCACGCCCGGGCCCGCCACGCCAGGAGGGCGCAGGATCAGGTTGCCGAACGTGTGGTTCGTGATCAGCGTCGTGACCTGATGTGCCACCACGAGCGCCCGCACGTTCTGGACCTCGGGCTCGGAGAACGGGCCGGCGCCGCGGTACGTGTCGTCCTCGGTCTCGAAGCCGGCGCCGGGGCCGCCCCAGAAGCCGCCGTAGTTGCGGTTGAGGTCGACGCCCTTGCGGCGGTTGGCGAGCGACTCGCACGCACCCGCGGCCGGGATCTGACCATCGGCCACGCGGCAGTTGCGCCGCTTGTACGCAAAGCCGGTGCCGGGCGCCGGCGCGATCCCCTGATCGCCGAGCAGCGCGGCGGTGTAGGCGGGATCGTCGATCGGCAGCAGGCCGTTGAGCTGGGCCGGCAGATCGACTCCGGCGAGCACGGTGCCGATGTCGACCGGCCACTCGCGGCTGATGTTGAAGCCGTCGGGGTTGACGACCGGCACGATGACGTTGCGGGTCGCGTCGACGAGCTGCGTGATCTGCGGGTCGTTGCCGTAGCCGTTGACGAGGTCGTGCGCCCACTCCATCGGGTGCTCGGCCGCCGGCCACTCGCGCGCGTGGTGGGTGCCGACCTGCAGGAAGACCGGCTGACCGCCGTCGACGTTGACGTCGCGCGCGATCTCCACGCCGAGGATCGGCCGGCCGAGCAGGCTGCGCTGCGGCAGCGTGATGAGCTTGACGAGCCCCGGGTGCTGCTGGGCGAGCCGCTTGAGCTCGTTCTCGAAGTCGGCGAGGTGGCGGTAGGTGACGCGCCCGGACGGCACGGCGCGCGTCGTCGCGTGCGCGGAGCGCGGGGCCCGTGCGGCGCGCACGGCGTTGCGCAGATCGCCCGCGAGGTTCGTCGCGCCACGCTCGCGCAGGTCGGCGATCCGGACGGTGGAGTGCAGGCCGGAGCGGGCGAGCGCGGCGGCGTCGGCGCGGTCGTGCAGCACGACGTCGACGCTGCCGGCGTCCGTGCGCTCGGCGGGGTCGAGGCCGAGCGTTGCGAGCCGTGCGCGGGCGGCGCGGTCGGGCGTGGCGACGCGCACGATCCGCTCGGCGACGGCTCCCGTGGCCTGCGGCGCGAGCGCGAGCGTCCGCGTGCTCAGCCGCGCCCGCGTGCTCGCGCCGGCACGGCGGCAGGCCTGCACGACGAGCTGCTGGCCCGCGGCGACGAAGCCCTCGGCCATGTCGGTCGCACCGGCCGGCGCCGCTGCCGCGCCGACGAGCCGCCCCGAGGCGGCGTCGAAGACGGCCAGGTCCCAGTCACCGGCGGCGCTGCGCAGGGCCGCCCGTAGGAGACCGGTGCGGGGTGCGGTGTACGCGCTGCGGACCGCCGCGCGGGAGGCGAGCAGGCGGGCGTGGCAGGTCGCGCCGGTGGCGCGCGCGGCCGACACCGTGGCCGAGGACGCGGGCTGCGACGTGAGCGAGAGCAGCAGCGCCGCGAGGACGAACGTGCCTGCGATTCGCGTCGCCATGCGGCCGCAGCCTAGCCTGGATCGAGGCTGAGCCTGGATCCGTCTGGTCTGTCGCGGATGGACGTGCCGGCGCGGGCGGTCGCCGGCGCCTAGGACGGGCAGGGCTTCGGCTTGATGCCCGGCTTCGTCACGCAGAGGTCGGCGCGCAGCGGCGCGCGGTTGCTGACGAAGCGAAAGCGCGTGTACTTGCCGACGAAGCCGGTCTTCGTGACGTAGACCTTCAGGATCGTCCCGCCGCGTAGTCGCCGCTCGAACCTGCGCACCCGCACCGCCTTTCGCCCTGCGTTGTGCGCGACCCGCCTCGCCGGGCAGCCGCGCCCCGAGCAGTACACGGTCACCTTCGAGCCCGACGGTGAGCGCACGGACAGCAGGGTGACCCGGGTCCAGCGCCCCTGCACCGTCCCGCGCAGGCGCACGATCGGAAACGGCGACAGCAGCCGCGCACGCGTCAGCGGACGCGCAGCGGAGGAACCGCCTGCTGCGGCGGGCGTCGTCGGCAGCGCCCCGAGATCGCCTGTCTGCGGCAGCACGTAGCTCACCGGCGGCGGGCCAGGAGGCGGCGGAGGCGCAGGAGGCGGCGCAGGAGCAACCGCCGCCTCGCTGTCGTCGGTCGCCGACGTGCAGTCGACATCCTGCTCGACGTCGACGTTGCCGTCGCCGTCGTTGTCGCGCCCGTCGTCGCATTGCGGCAGGTTCTCCTCGTTGGTGTCGTTGACCCCGTGGCTCGCGTTGCTGGTGCCGGTGATCATGCAGCCGAAGTCGGCGGGGAAATCGGCGCGGCCGTCGCCGTCGTTGTCGATGCCGTCGGAGCACGCGCTGTCGGCCTCACTGCTCTCCGCTGCCCAGCTGCAGCCCGGATCGGCGGGGTAATCGATCTTGCCGTCGCCGTCGTTGTCGACCCCGTTTCCGCACTGCGGCAGCGTCGCCGGATTGTTCTCGTTGCCGTCGGAGGCCGAGCTGCAGCCGGGGTCGCCGGGGAAGTCCGCGATCGCGTCGCCGTCGCTGCCGGCGCTGTCGAGGCCGTCGCTGCAGACCGGCGGCGTCGCCGGATCGGGCTCGCTGTCGTCCAGCACGCTGGTGCAGCCGGGCTCGAAGGGGAAGTCGATCCTGCCGTCGCCGTCGTTGTCGATGTTGTCGGCGCACTGCGGCAGCGGCGAGCGCGCCTCGGCGCCGGCGGCGGCCGACAGCCCGAGGCCGACGAGCACGATCAATGCGGCCGCCAGCCACGCGGCTCGCGACAGGCTCCGTCGAAGACTGGCCACCATGTTCGCCCTGCACCCCCCCCGCGTTGGACGCCGGACAAACGTGCCCGCCCCACCAGGACTCGCACGCTCTCCGGACAACACGCCGGATTCTGGCAGCTGAAGCGGCCTACAACAGGGCCAACCACACGTAGTAGCCGACGACGGCGGTGAAGAAGACGGCGTCGAGGCGGTCCAGCGCGCCGCCGTGGGCGCCGAACAGCCGGCCGGAGTCCTTCGTGCCGGCGTCGCGCTTGACGAAGGACTCGAACAGGTCGCCGAGCGGTGCCGCCAGCGCGACGCCGAGTCCGAGCAGCAGCGCATCCGTACCCGACAGCCAGTCCTGGTAGAGCCCCGCCAGCCACGTCGCCAGCAGCGCCGTCAGCATCCCGATCATGAGCCCCTCGACGGTCTTGTTCGGCGACACGCTCGGCGCGAGCTTGCGGCGCCCGAACCAGCGCCCGCCGATGTACGCGCCCGTGTCGCCGACGAACGTGCCGACGAGGATGTCGATGATGATCCCGTCACCGTGCGGCAACTCGCGCAGCAGCACGCCGTGGGCGAGCGCGACGCCGATCCAGGCGACGCCGAACACCGTCAGCGCCATCCCCAGCGTGCCCGCGCGGCGCTGCGCGAGCGTGATCGCAAACAGCACGGGAAAGAACGCCAGGAACGCGAGCATGACGTGGAAGCCATCGCCGAAGTAGGCGGCGAGGATGAGCGCCGTGACGCCGATGAAGCCCGCCAGGCGGACCGGCTCGTGATCGTCGTAGAGGTCGAAGAGCTCGCCGACGGCGATGATGCCGAGCGGCAGGATGCCGAGCGCGAACCAGTAGTCGCCCATGGCGATGATCGCGATCGCGTACGCCACCGCGGGCACCGCGACGATCAGGCGCGCGGTCATCTCCGACCCCGCGCCGCGCTCGCGTGGCGGGCGAGGCGCCCGGGCGGTGGCCATCAGCGGCCCCCGAACCGCCGCCGACGTGCGCTGTACTCCATCATCGCCGCCTCGAAGTCGCGGCGATCGAAGTCCGGCCACAGCTGGTCGGTGAAGACGAGCTCGGAGTACGCGGACTGCCACATCAGGTAGTTGCTGATCCGCTTCTCGCCGCTCGTGCGGATGATGAGGTCGGGGTCGTGCAGCTCGGGCGCGTACAGCAGCGCCCTGAAGTCGTCCTCGTCGCCCCCCTCAAAGCGCTTCGCCGCATCGATGATCTCCGCCCGGCCGCCGTAGTTGAACGCGACGCAGAGCGTGATCTTGTCGTTGGCGTCGGTCAGCTTCTCCGCCCACTCGATCTGCTTGACGAGATTGGGGTCGATTCCCTCGCGGCGACCGATGAAGCGCATCCGCACGCCGCTCTCGTGCAGCTCCGGCGTCTCGACGACGATCCGCTCGGCGAACATCGCCATCAGCGCGTTGACCTCGTCCTGCGGACGCGACCAGTTCTCCGTCGAGAACGAGTAGACCGTCAGCTCCCTGACGCCGAGATCGCCGGCATCGCGCAGGCGCGCCTTGAGGTTGTCGGCACCAGCGCGGTGGCCCTCGACGACGGGCAGCCCGCGCGCCTTCGCCCAGCGACCGTTCCCATCGGTGATGATCGCGACGTAGCGCGCCGCCTCGCCGCGCTCGGAAGCCAACTAGACCTCGAGGATCTCTTCCTCTTTGCCCTTCAGCAGCGCGTCCAGCTCGGCGATCTTGTCGTTGGTGAGCTTCGTCAGGCTCGTCTCGGCGCGGTGCTCCTCGTCGGCGCCGACGTCGCCCTCCTCCTTGAGCTCGCGCAGATCGTGCATGACGTCGCGGCGCACGTTGCGGATCGCGATCCGCCCCTCCTCGGCGATGTGGCGCACCATCTTCACGAACTCGCGGCGGCGCTCCTCGGTGAGCTGCGGGATCACGAGCCGGATGATGTTGCCGTCGTTGCTCGGCGTCAGGCCGAGGTTGGCCTCGGTGATGCCCTTCTCGACCGCCTTCAGGGAGCCCTTGTCGAACGGCTGCACGGTGAGCAGCTGCGCCTCGGCGGCGTTGATCGTCGCCAGCTGCTTGAGCGGCGTCGAGACGCCGTAGTAGTCGACGTGGACGCGGTCCAGCAGCGCCGGGCTGGCTCGCCCGGTCCGCACGGAGCCGAACTCGTGGTTCGTCGCCTCGACGGACTTCGTCATCCGCTCGCCGGCATCGGCCAACAGCTCGTCGATCAGCTCACTCATCTCGCGTCACCACCACCGTTCCCACCTGTTCGCCGGACACTATCCGCTCGATGTTGCGTTCGTCGTTCATGTTGAAGACGTACAGCGGCATCCCGTTCTCGGCACAGAGCGTGAGCGCTGTGTAGTCCATCACGCGCAGCCCGCGGCGCAGCGCGTCCATGTGGCTGATCTCGTCGATCAGCGTCGCGCTCGCGTCCTCGCGGGGGTCGCCCGTGAGGACGCCCTCGACGCCGTTCTTCGCCATCAGGATCGCCTCGGCGTGGATCTCCACCGCACGCAGGGCGGCCGCCGTGTCGGTCGTGAAGAACGGGTTGCCGGTGCCGGCCGCGAAGATCACGACGCGGCCCTTCTCGAGGTGGCGCATCGCGCGGCGGCGGATGTAGGGCTCGGCGACCTCGGAGATCGTGATCGCCGACTGCACGCGCGTGTTGACGTCCTGCTTCTCGAGCGCGTCCTGCATCGTCAGCGCGTTGAGGACGGTCGCCATCATCCCCATGTAGTCGGCGGTCGCGCGATCCATCCCGGCGGCCGCGCCCTTCAGGCCGCGGTAGATGTTGCCGGCGCCGACGACGATCGCGATCTCGATGCCGCGCGCATGGACGGCCGCGATCTGCGCTGCCACGGCACGGACCCGGTCGGGATCCGTGCCGTAGTCGAGGTCGCCCATCAGCGCCTCGCCGGACAGCTTCAGCAGGACCCGCTTGAACACGGGCTCGGTCGGCGCCATGTCGATGGCGAGACTACTCGCCGACCGCGAAGCGGGTGAAGCGCCTGATGACGACGTTCTCCCCGGTCTTGGCCGACAGATCCGCACGCAACTCCTCGATCGTCTTGCCGTCGTGCTTGTCGCCGTTGACGTGCGGCTGCTTGAGCAGGACGGTCTCCTCCATCCACTTGCGCAGCTTGCCCTCGGCGATCTTCGCGCGGACCTGCTCGGGCTTGTCGGCGGCCTGCTGCTCGAAGACGCGCAGCTCGGCGTCGCGTGCGGCCGCATCGATCTCGCCCTCGTCGACGTACAGCGTCTGCGGCGACGCGGCGACGTGCATCGCGATGTCGCGGGCGAACGCGACGAACTCGTCGTTGCGCGCGACGAAGTCCGTATTGCAGTCGACCTCGACGAGCACGCCGACCTTGCCGTTGGCATGGATGTAGGACTGGACCGTGCCCTCGGTCGCGTCGCGGCCGGCGAGCTTGCCGATCTTGTTGCCGAGCTGCACGCGCAGCAACTCGACGGCGGCGTCGATGTCCCCATTCGTCTCCACGAGCGCCCGCTTGCAATCCATCATGCCGGCGCCCGTCCGGTCGCGCAGGGCCTTGACGTCCTTCGCGCTGATGTCGGTCACGTGCTTGCGTCCTGCGTCTCGGGTGCGGCAGCCGGCTCAGGTGCCGGCTCGGTCGCCGTCTCGGCGGGAATCTCCTCGGCCGCGGGCTGCTCGGCGGCGGGCTCGGCCTTCTTGCGGCGGGTGCGGGGCTTCTTGGGCGGCGCCTCGGCGACAGGCTCGGCCGGCGCCTCGGCGACAGGCTCGGCCGGCGCCTCGGCGACAGGCTCGGCCGGCGCCTCGGCGACAGGCTCGGCCGGCACGTCGGCGGCCGGCGCGGCGGCGGTGCTCGCGGCCTCGGCGGCCTCCGCCTCGGCGGCAGCGGCGGCGGCGCGGGCAGCCTCGGCGGCCTCGCGCTCGGCCTGTGCGGCAGCATCGCGGGCAGCCTGCTCCTCGGCCTCGCGGCGGGCGCGCTCCTCGGCGGCCAGGCGCTGCTGCTCCTCGGCCTCCTTGCGCTGCTGCTCCTCGCGGGCGCGGTAGACGGCGTTGCCCTCACCGACGACATCGCCGATCGCGCGGGTGATGAGCGCGCACGAGCGGATCGCGTCGTCGTTGCCCGGGACGACGAACTCGATCCCGTCGGGGTCGCAGTTGGTGTCGACGAGGCCGATGATCGGGATCCGCAGACGCTGCGCCTCGCGGACGGCGATCTCCTCGACCTTGAGGTCGATGACGACCATCGCGTCGGGCGGCCGCGTCATGTTCTTGACGCCGCCGAGGTTGGCGCGCAGCTTCGTCAGGTCGGCCAGGGCGGCCATGCGCTCGCGCGTCGGCAGCAGCGCGAGCTGTCCCTCGGCCTCGTAGCGCTCGAGATCGTGCAGGCGCTTGATGCGCTGGTTGATCGTCTGGAAGTTCGTCAGCAGCCCGCCGAGCCAGCGGTGGTTGACGTACGGCATGCCCGCGCTCTCGGCGCTGTCCTTGACGGCGTCACGCGCCTGCTTCTTCGTGCCGACGAACAGCACGGTGCCGCCGCGATGCGCGACCGCCGAGGCGAACTCCTGCGCGTCGCGCAGCATCCGCTCGGTCTTCAGCAGATCGATGACGTAGATGCCGCCGTTCTCGCCGTGGATGAAACGGCGCATCTTGGGGTTCCAGCGGCGGGTCTGGTGGCCGAAGTGAACGCCGGCCTCCAGCAGCTCCTTGATCCCGATTTGGGCCATGGGCTTTGAGCTCCTTAAGGTGATCCTGCTCGGTTGTGTGGCCCACCGGTCTGCGCGCGACCCGACTGGAGAAGTCGGGCAGGACCGCGTGCAGGAACTCGCTGGGATCGTTGGACGTTCGTCTAGGAGGCGACAAGTTTACGCAAGCTTCCGCGGAGCGTTACGTTACGTCTTGTGCGGGACGAGTCCTCCCTTCCCCTACCTCCGGTGGGCTCGACTCGTGATGTGGGGTGGCGGGGCGGCCTTTGGACGGGCCGCCCCGTCGCGCTTGACGGTCGCTCCCGGGCCTAACGGCCCGCTTCGTCCAGCGCGGCCTGGAGGTCGGCCGGCAGCGGCGAGCTGACGTCGACCGGCTGCCCCATCACGGGGTGTGTGAAGGCCAGGCGAGCGGCGTGCAGGAACTGGCGCTGGAGGCCGTAGGCATCGGCGCGCCCGTACTCGCGATCGCCGAGGACCGGATGGCCGATCGCGCGCATGTGGACACGGATCTGGTGCGTGCGACCGGTCTGCAGGCGCACGCGCAGCAGCGTCGCCTGCTCCAGCGGACGCTCGATCTCGAAGTGCGTGATCGCGTCCTTGGCGGCTGTCGCCTCGACGTCGACGGACATGAGCATCCGCTGGCGCCGGTCGCGGCCGATCGGCGCCTCGATCGTGCCGCTGCGGGCGGGCGGCCGCCCCTCGACGAGCGCGAGGTACTCGCGTGTGATCTCACGCGCGGCGAGCTGCGCCTTCAGCGCGCGGTGCACGTCGTCGTTCTTGGCGACGACGAGCAGGCCGCTCGTGTTGCGATCCAGCCGATGGACGATCCCCGCCCGCCAGGCCTCCTCGCCGCCCGCCGCGCGGCCGGACAGCGCCTGCGCGAGCGTCCCCTCGCGATGGCCGCGCGCGGGGTGCACGACGACGCCCGCGGGCTTGTCGACGACGATCAGGTGCTCGTCCTCGTAGGCGATGGCGAACTGCGCGACGGGCGCGCCCTCGGCCGGAGCTTCGGCCTCCTCGGGCGTCTCGTCGATCGTGACGTGCTCGCCACCGGCGACGCGATGGTTCTTGCGCACCGTCGCGCCGGCGACGAGCACGCGCCCGGCGACGATCAGCCGCTGCGCGCGCGAGCGTGAGCCGAGCCGCTGCGCCAGCAGCACGTCGAGGCGCTCGCCGGCGGACTCAGGCGGCAGCTCGAGCTCGAGCTCGTTCGCCACGCTCGATCACCACCAGGAGGACGACGACGCCGATCGTGATCGACGCGTCGGCGACGTTGAACGCAGGCCAGTACGGCACCTTCAGGAAGTCGATGACCGCGCCCTCACGGATGCGGTCGACGATGTTGCCCAGCGCGCCGCCGAGCAGCATCCCGGTCGGGAGCCAGATCAGCGGCACCCTGGCATGACGCGCGAAGTACGCCAGCAGGGCGCAGATCGCGATCGCGATGACGGCGGCGACGATGACGCCGCCGTCCTGCAACTGGCCGAACGCGACACCGCTGTTGCGCGTGTTGACGAGCTTCGTGGCGAACACGAGCTCGCGCTCCTCACCACGCTCCAGCGCGCCGACGACGAGCGCCTTGACGAGCTGGTCGAGTGCGAGCACGACCGCCAGCACGACACCCGCGCGCGTCCATGCTGCCCGCGCGGCTGTCGCGGGGCTCACCCGCGGATCAGGCCGATGAGGAAGAAGCCGACGATCTGCAGGACGAGGATCGCCACGATCGGGCTCACGTCGATCGGGCCGATCGGCGGGATGAAGCGCCGGAAGAGGCCGAGGTAGGGCTCGGTCACGTCGCGCAGGAAGCCGAGCACCGCGCTGGACCAGCCCGAGTACGGGATCCGCCCGCCGAAGGAGAAGATCAGCGACGTGATGATGTAGGCGAAGATGATGATCAGGTAGACCCACAGCAGCGCCTGCAGGAAGTCCGCGATCGACTCGCGCGCAGTGGCGATGACGAAGATCGAATCGAGGCTCATGGCGCCAGCACCGCCTGGATCGCGTCGTCGAACGCGGCCCGCACGCCGCCGTGCTCGAGCGCCGCCAGGCCGCGAGCCGTGCTGCCACCCGGCGATGTGACCATCCGCCGCACCGCGAGCGTGTCCATCCGGCGCCTGGGCAGCAGCGCGGCCGTTCCGGCCATGCTTTCGCTCACGAGCCAGCTCGCGACGTCAGCAGGCATCCCCGCGCGCACGCCGGCGTCGACCTGCGCTTCGACGACGAGCGCCCAGAAGGCCGGCGCGCAGCTCATCAGCGCGGTCGCGATGTTCATCTGTGCCTCGTCGATCGTGCTGACGACGCCGACTGCGAGGAAGAGCTCCCGCGCCTGGTCTGCGAGCGCCGCCTCGCCCTCGCCCGGCTTCGCGAGGCACGTGACGCCCTTGCGCACCTCCACCGGCACGCTCGGGATCATCCGCACGACCGGCGTCGCGCCGTAGGCCGAGCGCAGCGCGGCGAGCGGCACGCCGCCGAGGATCGAGATGACGCCGTCGGCCCGTCCGCCGATCTCGGCCGCGACGCGCTTCAGGCCGTCGGGCTTGTGCGCGAGCAGCACCGCGTCGCAGCGGTCGGCGAGCTCCGCATTGGAATCGAGGACCTCGCCGCCCAGTTCCTCGACGAGCGCCTCGGCACGCGGCCGGTAGGCGTCGTGGACGAGCACCGGGTCGCCCCAGCCGCGGGCAAGCGCGCTGGCCATGTTCCCTGCTCCGATCAGCCCTAGCTGCATAGTCACAACCCTAGATCACGCTGTCGTGAGGAGCCGATCTCGGATGGCTGGTGGGTCGGCAGCCGAGGGAGAGTGCTTCGCACGGACCTCGGCTGACGGGCCGCCCAGGCGCCGAAAGCGGCCCTCACGACTGGTTGAAGAAGCCCTTTTCGATGAGCTCGGCCTTCTCCTCGGCCGAGATCTGCACGTTGCGCGGGGTCAGCATGAAGACCTTGTGCGCGATGCGCTGCATGCCGCCGTCGAGCGCGTACGTCAGGCCGCTGGCGAAGTCGATCAGGCGCTTGGCGAGATCGTTCTCCGTGGCCTGCAGGTTCAGCACGACGGGAATCGCCTGCTTGAACTTGTCGGCGACCTGCTGCGCGTCGTTGAACGACTTCGGGATCACGAGATGCACGCGCACGTCTCCATTGCGTCGTTCGACCGGCCGCAGCACCGTTGTGGGGCGGCCGCCACGCGGCTCGTCGTCAGGGAAGATGTCGTCGAAGTCGTCGCGGGGCCGGCGCCGGGAGGACAGGCGGCGCACGTTGGGGCGCTCGCGGTAGCGATCCTCCATCTCGGCCTCGGGCTCGACTGCCGGGCGCATCCGCGGCTCGCGTTCGCGGTCTCGCTCGCGGGTGATCTCGGCCTCGCGGCTGCGCTGGCGCTCGACCTCGAACTCGTCGACGAACGGGCGCTCCACGGCCAAGCCGAAGTAGACGAGCGCACGATGCCAGGAGTCACGGAAGGCCATACCACACGGAAGGTTAGACCTCTGCGGCGGTTCTCCTGCACGGTCGCTGGCATGCGGCTACTCGAACAGCCGCGTGCCGATCCGCACGATCGTCGCCCCTTCCTCGACCGCGACCTCGTAGTCCTGGGTCGTTCCCATCGACAGCTCGCGCAGCCCGCGGGCGGCCGCGAGGTCGCGCAGCGCGGTGAACCAGCGGCGGTTGTCCTCGGGGTCGTGCGCCAGCGGCGGCATCGTCATGAGGCCCGCCACCGGGACCGGGCAGCGCTCGATGAACGCGTCGAGGTCGTCCGGCGCCACGCCGTCCTTGCCCTCCTCGCCGGCGACGTTGACCTCGACGAGGACGCGCAGCTCAGGCGGGGCGTGCTGGCCGAGTTGCGTGAGCACCGAGTCGCTGCAGACGGAGTGGATCAGCCGCACGTGCGGCGCGATCTGCTTGACCTTGCGGCTCTGCAGGTGCCCGATGAAGTCCCATTGGAAGGCGTCGCCGTGGGCGGCGAGCTTCGCCTGGAGATCCTGCGCGCGGTTCTCCCCCACCACCGTCACGCCCCCCTCGGCGAGCGCCGCGAGGTCCTCGACGCGCACGTACTTCACGGCCGCGACGATCTCGACCGCACCGGGATCACGGCCGGCGCGCCCGGCGGCGCTCGCGATCCGCTCGCGCACCGCGGCGAGGTTCGCGCTGACCCGCTCGGCCGTCAGGCCGTCGGCGATCGGGGTCAATCGCCTGCAGCGGCGTCGCCGGCGCCGTCGACCCGCCAGACGGCGCTCGCCTGGCGGCCCGTGTCCTGCGGGTCGCCGCCGTAGTCGCGGCGGTGGGAGTGAAAGAGGCTGCGCGGCGCGCACATCGTGCAGATGTCGACGTCGTGGATGAGGTCGAGCGCGATCCCGCAGGACTGCAGCTGCAGGCGCGCGACGTTCTTCAGGTGCGCGTGGTTGCTCAGCCGCGCGACGCCGCGCGGGTAGCGCATGAACGAGCGGTGCACCCAGGTGTTGACCTCGTAGCAGCACACCCCGATCGAGGGTCCGATCGCGGCCTGGATGTCGCCCTCGACGCCGGCGTCGCGCAGCGCCTGCACGCCGCGCTTGAGGACGTCCTGCGACAGGCCACGCCAGCCGGCGTGCAGCATCGCGACGCCACCGGGCGCGATCAGCGCGACCGGCAGGCAGTCCGCGGTGACGACGACCGCCGCCACGTCCTCGAGCGTCGTCGCGACACCGTCGGCCTGCACGCGTTCGGCGCCCGGCTCGGGCGCCTCGGTGACGATCTGCACGTCGCAGCCGTGGACCTGCTTGTTCTCCAGCCAGCGCTCGCGCGGGATGCCGATGAGCTGCGCGACGCGCTCACGGTTCTCCTCCACGGCGGGCATGTAGTCGTTCGTGTCCAGACCGACGTTGAGCTCCTCGAAGGGCTCGCCCGAGACGCCGCCGCGGCGCGTGAAGAACATCGCGCGGCCGCCGGGGAGGTCGACGCCGATGTGATCGCCGATGGCCTTGAACGGAGGCTGGAGCCGATCGCCCCAGACGTTCTTGGACTTCATCGGAGTCGTTACGGCCTTCTTACGCGTTGTCGCCATCGCTTCGATTTGTAGCACGCAGTCATCCGTCGCTCGTCGCGGGCGGCTCCCGCAGGGCCGCCTGCAGCTCCGCGTCGCGCCCAGGTGCGAGCGCGCCGTCCAGGCGCAGGTCGAGCACTGCCCGCAGGCGCCGCCCGATCTCGGGCCCCTCCCGCAACCCCGCGGCACGCAGGTCGTCGCCGGTGATCTGCAGGCCGAGATGGCGCAGCTCCTGCAGCCAGCGGCGCGCCGGCTGCGGCGCGCCGCGCGCGCCGGCGAGCGCGACCGCCTCGGCCGGCAGGCCGCGCAGCTCACGCGCGAGCTCGGACGCCGCCCGCGGCGCGTCGTCGAGCGCGGGCGCACGTGCGGCCGCGCGCACGATCGCGCACTCCGGCGCGGTGAACTCGAGGCCCTCCAGCGCCGCATCGCCGTCGCCGTCGCCGGCCGGCGCGAGCGCGGCGGCGAGCACGATCAGGTCGCGCCGCCCCGTCCCCGCCGGCAGCAGCTGCAGCGCGCGCTCGGTGACAGCGCGGTCGGGCGCCAGCCACGGCGCCAGCCCGAGCGCGACGGCGGACTCGAGCGCGGCCAGCGGGTCGGGCTCGCCGAGCGCGAGCCGTAGCTCGTTGCCGATCCGCGCGCGCGAGACCGTCGCCAGCGCGCCGCCGTCGGCGGCCTGCGCCGCCAGCGCCGCCGTGTGCGGCTCGAGCTCGAACCCGAGCCGTGCCGCGTAGCGCGCGACGCGCCACAGCCGCGTCGGGTCGTCGGTGAAGCTCGCGTCGTGCAGGACGCGCAGCTGCCCCGCGCCGAGATCGTCGAGGGCGTGCTCGACGGTCCGCACGACCCCGCTTCCGAGGTCGAGCGCGAGCGCGTTGACGGTGATGTCGCGGCGCACGAGGTCCTGCTCGATCCCGGCCGCGAACACAGCGGGCAGCGCACCGGGGCGGGCGTAGGTCTCTCCGCGCGCCGCGGCGAGGTCCCAGCAGCAGTCGCCGTCGCGCACCGTCGCGGTGCCGAAGCGCTCGTGCGCGACGCGCTCGCCCGCCGCGCCCAGCCGCGTCGCGAGCGGATCGACGTCCCCCTCCACGACGACGTCGAGCTCGCGCGGCGTGCGCCCGAGCAGCAGGTCGCGGACCGCGCCGCCGACGAGGTGGACGCCGTCCATCCCCGCCGCCGCCTCGAGCAGGCGCCGGCCGCACGGCAGCTCTGCCAGGTGTTCGCGCAGATCGTCCATCGCAACAGTCTCGCGGTCGCGCCGGATCGTGGACGGACCGGCGAGCGCGACGGGCGCGGTGTCTACCATTGCCCGCGTGATCCCTTCGCCCCGCGGCGAGCGCCGGCTTCCGCGGCTCGCGGTCGGGGCCGTGCTCCTCGTACTCGGTGTCGGTGTCGCGCTGATGGCATTCGGCGGTACCGGCAACGTCTTCAACTCGGATGTCGAGTTCGTCGACACGAACGGGGACAGGCCCTCCGCGTCCGCTCCGCGCGCCCGTCCAAGAGGCCATCCGGCCGACGACGGCTTCCAGTGGCCCAACTACGGCTACACGAAGGCGCGTACGCACTTCCTGCCCGTGCGCAGGACGCCGCGTCCGCCCTATCGCCAGGCCTGGGCCGAACGCGGCAGCGTCCTGCTCGAGTTCTCGCCGGTGCTGTGCGGGCGGCGGCTGTACCTGCTGAAGAACAACGGCGCGCTGTACGCGATCTCACGCACGTCGGGCAAGGTGAGCTGGAAGCGCAAGCTCGGCGCGCTCGCCGCGGCGTCACCGGCGTGCAACCGCGGGACGGTCTACGCCGTTCTGCTCAAGCGCTCGCGCCAGACCGAGGCCGGCCGCGTCGTCGCCGTATCGGCGAAGTCCGGGCGCACGCGCTGGTCGCGCAAGCTGCCCAGCCGGGCGGAGTCCTCGCCGCTGATCGACCGCGGGCGCGTGTTCGTCGGCAGCGAGGACGGGACCGTCTACTCGCTGCGCGCCAGCGACGGCGTCGTGCGCTGGAGGGCGAAGGCGGCGGGCGCGGTGAAGGGCGCGCTCGCGCTCGACGGCGGCAAGCTCTACTTCGGCGACTACGGCGGCAAGGTCCACGCGATCCGGCGCTCCGACGGCTCGAAGGTCTGGGAGACGTCGCCCGCCGGCGGCCCGCTCGGCATCGGCGACGGCAACTTCTACTCGTCCGCCGCGGTCCAGTACGGCCGCGTCTACATCGGCAGCACCAACGGCGACGTCTACTCGTTCTCCAGTGCCGACGGCAAGCTCGCCTGGCGCCACAGCACGGGCGGCTTCGTCTACGCGTCGCCGGCCGTCGGCCAGGTCCGCGGCGGCAAGCCGACCGTCTACATCGGCTCCTACGACGGACGGTTCTACGCGCTCGACGCGCGCACCGGCAAGCCGCGCTGGATCCGCTCGCTGGGCCGGAAGATCTCCGGCGCGGCGACCGTCATCGGCGACATCGTCTTCGTCTCCGATCTCGACGACCGCACGACCTGGGCGCTCGGCGCGCGGACCGGCAAGACGGTGTGGAAGACCAACCGCGGCGGCTTTCACCCGGCGATCAGCGACGGCCGGCGGGTCTACTTCACGGCGTACTCGTCGCTGTTCGCGCTGGACCCCAGGGGCCGCCCGTTCACCGGGCGCGCGAGCGCGAGCGCGCGCCTCTCGGCGCGCGAGCGGGCGGCGGCGGCGCGCCGCCGCGCGAGCGCCCGCCGCGCCGCAGCGCGAGTGCGGTCAGCGCGCCGCGCCCGTGCGCGCCGCGGGCGGCAACTGCGCTACCGCTTCGCCCCGCACGGCCACCGCCACGGCGCGGACGTCGGCTACCGGCGCAGCTGCCACCTGCACCGCCACACCTACCGGCTGCGCGGCAGGACGATCGTCCTGCGCCACAGCCACTGCCACGCGCACATCCGCCGGCGCTGAGCTACTGGCGCACGGCGATGCCCGCCGCCGCGAGGTGCGCCTTCGCCTCGCGGATGCGAAACGTCCCGTAATGGAAGATCGAGGCGGCGAGCGCCGCATCGGCGCCGGCCTGCAGCGCGTCGGCGAGGTGCTCGAGCGTGCCCGCGCCGCCGGACGCGATGACCGGCACGCCGACGGCCGCGGCGACCGCGCGCGTCAGCTCGAGGTCGTAGCCGTCGTTCGTCCCGTCGCGGTCCATGCTCGTGAGCAGGATCTCCCCCGCCCCGCGCTCGACGCCCTCGCGCGCCCACTCGACGACGTCGCGACCCGTCGGCGTGCGCCCGCCGGCCACATGGACCTGCCAGGTGCCGGCGCCGGCGCCGGGGTTGCGCTTGGCGTCGATCGCGAGCACCACGCACTGCGCCCCGAAGACGCCGGCGAGCTCGCCGATCAGCTGCGGCCGCGCGACCGCCGCCGAGTTCACCGAGACCTTGTCGGCGCCCGCGTCGAGCACGCCCTGCGCGTCGTCGA
This sequence comes from Solirubrobacterales bacterium, assembly GCA_038255395.1. Classification (GTDB taxonomy): domain Bacteria; phylum Actinomycetota; class Thermoleophilia; order Solirubrobacterales; family Solirubrobacteraceae; genus CADCVQ01. The sequence continues at coordinate 13,607 of JBBSLI010000006.1, read as the reverse complement.
CGGAGCGGATGCCGCCGCCGATCGTGAACGGGATGAAGCACTCGTCGGCGACGCGGCGGGCGAGCTCCACGACCGTCTCGCGCTTGTCGCTCGTCGCCGTGATGTCGAGGAAGACGAGCTCGTCGGCGCCCTCGGCGTCGTAGCGCGCGGCCAGCTCGACCGGGTCGCCGGCATCGCGGATGTCGACGAAGTTCGTGCCCTTGACGACGCGGCCGGCGTCGACGTCGAGGCAGGGGATGACGCGCTTGAGGTGCACCCAGCGAGAGTAGTGCGATTGTGCTGAAGGTCGGGTCCGCTACTGCCGATATCCATGACCATGAGGATCAGCCCGCCCCTCAGGGGCGTCATCGTCGCTCTGCCGACGGCCGCCTGGCTCGCGCAGTCAGACGCGACCCTCGGGGGCACGCTGGCGCTCGCCGCCGGCGCCGCGTTCGTGACCTTCGCCTGGATCATGTACACGCCGCCGCGGCCGACGGCGCACCCCGCGGCGCAGCCCGCCGAGCGGGAGTGCTCCGAGCACCGCCACGGCAGCGGCGAGCGCCGCATCGCACGCGTTCCCAGCGGCCGCGGCGCGCGTGACGTGCGCTGCCCCGCATCACGCGCGACGGCGCGCGCACGGCGCTCCACCCGCCGCTGATCGCGCTTCATCGTCGGCTTCCACACGCTGGCGCTGGCCGTCGGCGACGATCTGCGCGCGTCAGCGCGACGTCAAGCCGACGACAGCGCCGCGATGCCCTCGGCGACGGTGAAGCGCCGCTCGTAGAGCGCCTTGCCGGCGATCACGCCGGTCAGGCTCGGCAGGCGCAGGGCGGCGAGCGCCTCGAGGTCCTCGCGGCGGCCGATCCCGCCGGAGTACATGAGGCTCCCGCGCACGGCGGCGGCGACCGCGCGCACCTCGTCGAGGTCGGGACCGCCGAGCAGCCCGTCCTTGTCGACGTTCGTGAACACGAACGTCGATACGCCGCGTTCCTGCATCGCCTCGACCGCGTCGCCTGTGGAAAGCTCGGTCGTCTCGGTCCAGCCCGCCGTCGAGACGAAGCCGCCGCGCGTGTCGATGCTGACGACGATCTGCTCGCCGAAGCGCGCGACGGCCTCGTCGAGAAAGCCGGCGTCGCGAAACGCCGCGGTGCCGAGGATCGCCCGCGTGGCGCCGGCCTCGATCGCGGCGGCGACCGCGTCGACGGAGCGCAGGCCGCCGCCGTACTGGACCGGCACGCCGAGCTCGGCGACGACGCGCGCGAGGTGGTCGAGGTTCTGCGGCGACCCGAGCCGCGCGCCGTCGAGATCGACCATGTGCAGGTGCGTCGCGCCGGCGTCGACCCACGCGCGCGCGGCCGCCAGCGGGCTGTCGGCGTACACGGTCTCGGCGTCGAAGTCGCCCTGCACGAGCCGCACCGCCCTGCCGCCGGCGATGTCGATCGCGGGATAGAGGATCACGCGGGAACGCCGGAGCAGATACCGACGAAGTTGCGCAGCAGCGCGAGGCCGTGCGTCGAGGACTTCTCGGGATGGCACTGTGCCCCGAAGACGTTGCCGCTCGCCACGAACGACACGAACGGCGACCCGTACACGCCCCTCCCGAGCACGATCGAAGGGTCCTCCGGCTCGGCGACGAAGGTGTGCACGTGGTAGAAGGCGGCCGGGTCCGGCAGGCCCTCGACGAGCGCCGACGGCTGCTCCCAGCGCACGGAGTTCCAGCCGATGTGCGGCAGCTTCAGCCCGCGCGGGTCCAGGCGCACGACGCGCCCGGGCAGCAGCCCGAGGCCGGCCGCGCCCTCGTGCTCGACGGAGTGCTCGAACAGCAGCTGCATGCCGAGGCACAGCCCGATGACGGGCACGCCCGCCTCCGCGCGCGACCGCACGACGTGGTCGAGCCCGAGCGCGCGCAGGCGCCGCATCGCCTCGGGGAACGCGCCGACGCCGGGCACGACGAGGCCGTCGGCCGCGCCCAGCTCGTCGGGATCGGAGGTCTGCGCGATCGGCGTGCCGACGTGCTCGAACGCCTTGGCGACCGAGCGGCGGTTGCCCATCCCGTAGTCGACCATCGCGATCGCGGGCGCGGGCCTCGCGCTCATGCGGTCAGCGTCCCCTTCGTCGAGGGCACGCCGGACTCCGTCGGGTCGATCGCGATCGCCGCGCGCAGGGCGCGCGCGAACGCCTTGAACGACGCCTCGATCATGTGGTGGGCGTTGGCGCCCGCCTGCACCTCGAGGTGCAGCGTGATGCGCGCGTTGTTGACGACCGCGCGGAAGAACTCCTCCAGCAGCTCGTGCTCGAAGCCGCCCGTCTCGCCCGCCGGCAGGCCGCCGTCGGACATCGCGAGAAACGGCCGGCCGGAGACGTCGATCGCGCACATCGCGCGCGCCTCGTCCATCGGCACGACGGCGTGCCCGTAGCGGAAGATCCCGGCGCGGTCGCCGAGCGCCTCGTCGAGCGCCTGGCCGAGCACGATGCCGACGTCCTCGACGGTGTGGTGCGAGCCCGTCTGCAGATCGCCCGTCGCCTTGACCGTGAGGTCCAGGCGCCCGTGGCGGGCGACGAGGTCGAGCATGTGGTCCAGGAAGCCGACGCCGGTCTGGCGCGTGCCGCCGGCGGCCTCGTCGAGGGCGAGCGTCAGCTCGATGTCGGTCTCGCCGGTGCGGCGCTGCTTGTGGGAGGCGCGGATCGTCGTCACGACGGCGCATTCTCCCCCACGCGCGCCTGCATCGACTCGGCGTGCACGGAGAATCCCTCGGCGCGGGCGATCGGGGCGCCGGCGGCGGCGAGCGCGGGCGCCGCGTCGCCGATGTGGACCTCGCTCATGCGGCGACGAAACGCGCGCGGCGACAGGCCCGACGCGAAGCGCGCCGCGCCACCGGTCGGCAGGCAGTGGTTCGAACCCGCGACGTAGTCGCCGAACGCGGTCGCGCCGCTCGCGCCGACGAAGACGCAGCCGGCCGAGCGCACGCGCGGCGCGAGCCGCTCGACCGCGGGACCGACGAGCTCGAGGTGCTCGGGCGCGAACGCCTCGCTGAACGCCAGGCCCTCGAGCAGCGACGCCGCGTGGACCGTCACGAAGGCCGCCGGCTCGGAGTGCTCGCGGCCCGCGCCGAGTGTCCGCAGCGACTCGGTGACGGCGAGCAGCAACGCCGGCGCGTCGCTGACGACGACGACCGGCGCGTGCGGACCGTGCTCGCCCTGTGCGAGCAGGTCGTAGGCGATCAGGTCGGGGTCGGCGCTCGCGTCGGCGAGGACGAGCACGTCACTGGGCCCGTAGAAGCCGTCGATCCCGACCACGTCGCTCACCTGCCGCTTGGCCTCCTGCACGAAGAGGCTGCCGGGGCCGGCGATGACGTCGACACGCTCGATCGTCTCGGTGCCGTAGGCCAGCGCGGCGACGCCCTGCGCGCCGCTCATCGCGTAGACCTCGTCGACGCCGCACAGCGCGCACGCGCCGAGCATCACGGGATCGATCGGCGGCGCGGTCAGCACGACGACCTCCTCGACACCGGCCGCGCGGGCGGTGACGACGCCCATGACGACCGTCGACGGGTACGCGGCCTGGCGTCCCGGCACGCAGATCGCGGCGCGCCGGACGGGCACCTCGCGCAGCACGACGCGGTGGCCCTGCGGCAGGTTCACCTCGACGTCGTCGCCGATCGCGGCGTCGGCGACAAGCGCGACGTTGGCGATCGCGATCTCCAGCCCCGCCCGCACGTCGTCGTGCAGCAGCGCCGGATCGAGCTCGGCGCGATCGACGCGCAGGGATTCGTTCCCGCCCGCCCGCGGCGCTCCACCGGTGTCGAAGCGCGCGACGAGTTCGCGCAGCGCGCGATCGCCACCCTCGCGAACGGCGCCGACGATCTGCGCGACGGCCTCGCTCACCGACGCCGGCGCGGGCGCGAGCGCCCGTACTGCGGCCGCCGCGGCGACCGGGTCGCCGCCGACCTCCAACCGCTCAAAGCGCACGCAGCTTCTCCAGCATCGCGTCGATCGCCGCCGCCTTGAGCTTGTGCGCGACCGGGTTGGCGATCAGCCGCGCGGTCGAGGTGAACAGCTCCTCGCGGATGACGAGGTTGTTCTCGGCCAACGTCGTGCCGGTCGCGGTCAGGTCGACGATCGCCTCGACGAGGCCGGTCAGCGGCGCGAGCTCGACGGAGCCCTTGACCTCGACGATCTCGGCCTGGCGACCCGTGCGCTCGAAGTACGCGGCAGCGGTCTTGTAGTACTTCGTCGCGACGCGCATGACGCCGAGGCGGCGCAGCGCCTCGGCCGACGGGTCGGGCCCGTCGACGGTCGCGAAGATCATCCGGCAGGCGCCGTAGTCGAGGTCGAGCAGCTCGTAGACCTCACGCTCGGCCTGCTCGGTCAGCACGTCCTTGCCGGTGATCCCGACGTCTGCGGCGCCGGCCTCGACGTACGTCGGCACGTCGGACGGGCGCATCGTGACGATGCCGACATCGGCGAACAGCAGCTTGCGGTCGTTGGAGCGCACCTCGCTCGTGTCGATCCCGATCGCGTCGAGGCGATCCAGCGTGCCCTTCATCAGCGCTCCGCGCGGGACCGCGATCGTCAGGCTGGGCGGCGTGCTGCTCATGACGGCGCGCCGTCCCTCGCGGCCGCCTGCGCGAGCTCGGCGGCCTTCTCCTCGCCGGTCAACGCGATGTGCAGGCGGTCGATCGTCAGGGCGAAGCCGACGGCGGGCAGTGCGCGGCCGAAGCGCCCGAGCAGGTCGTCGTAGCGCCCGCCGCCGCCGAGCGGCGCGCCGAGTGCCGGGTCGTAGACGTCGAACACGGCGCCGGTGTAGTAGCCCATCTTGCGCACCAGGCCCAGGTCGAAGATGACCCGCGCGGCGACGCCCGGGGAAAGCAGCTCGTAGACGCGGCGCAGCCCCGCGACGGCGTCGGCGACCGGGCCGACGGCCTCGGCGAGAACCTCCGGGCCGCCCCGCACCTGGGGCACGCGCAGCAACAGCTCGGCATCGGCGTCGGCGAGCGCGAGACGGCCGAGCTCGCTCTCGAGCGCGACGAAGTCGCGTGCGACGAGCGCGTCCATGAGCGCCTCGGACGCGTCCTGCGCGATCCCCAGCGAGCGCAGCAGCGTCGGGTACAGCGAGGCGTCGCCGAGGCCGATCCGGTAGTCGCGCAGGCCGACGGCGTCGAGGGCGTGGCAGGCGACGCTCAACGCCTCGGCGGTGCCCTGCGGGGCGGGTGCCCCGACGAGCTCGATCCCGGCCTGCAGGAACTCGCGCATCTGGCCGCGGTGCGGGCGCACGCCGCGATAGGCGTGGGCGAAGTAGCAGAACCTCAACGGCGGCTCGGCGGTCGGGTAGCGCGTCGCGACGAGGCGCGCGATCGGCACCGTCATGTCGGTGCGCAGCGCGAGCACCTCGCCGTGGTCGTCGAAGACGCGGTAGGCGGGCGGCGCTCCGCCGCCGCGGCCGAGCACCTGCTCGTACTCCAGCGCGGGCGTCCAGACCTCGCCGTAGCCGTCGAGCTCGAAGACCGCGCGGATCGCCTCGGTGATGTCGCGCAGCTCGCGCATCTCGTCGGGCAGCACGTCGCGCGTGCCGGAGGGAATGGGATGGATCTGCGGGCGCACGGGTGCTGGCGATGCTAGAAGGCGGGACGCGCGGGGCGTCGTGCGGCTACGAGTAGACCGGCTCGGTCGCGACGCGCTCGATGCGGGCGCCGAGATCGCGCAGGCGCTCGTCGATGCGCTCGTAGCCACGATCGATCTGACGGATATTGCCGATCTCCGAGCGACCCTCGGCGCACAGGGCGGCGATCAGCATCGCCATGCCGGCGCGGATGTCGGGCGACTCGAGGCGCTCGCCGCGCAGCTGTGACGGGCCGGTGATGATCGCGCGGTGCGGGTCGCACATCGTGATGTCGGCGCCCATCAGGACGAGCTTGTCGGTGAAGATCATGCGGTTCTCGAACATCCACTCGTGGATGAGCGCAGAGCCCGAGCACTGCGTGGCGAGCGCGACCGCGATCGATGTGAGGTCGGCCGGGAACGCCGGCCAGGGTCCGTCCTGGACCTTGATCTTGTGCTCGCCGACGTCGCGCGAGATGACGAGGTCCTGGCCGCCGGGGACGATGACGTCGTTGCCGTCGAGCTCGGAGCGCAGGCCGAGGCGGTCGAAGACGAGGCGGATCATCCGCAGGTCGTTGGGGATCGTGTCGCGGATGCGCAGCTCGCCGCCGGTGACGCCCGCGAGCGCCATGAACGAGCCGATCTCGATGTGGTCGGGACCGATCGTGTGGTCGCAGCCGTGCAGCTCGGCGCTGCCGTTGACGGTGAGGACGTTGGAGCCGATGCCCTGGATGTCGGCGCCCATCTTCACGAGCATCCGCGCCAGGTCCTGGACGTGAGGCTCGCAGGCGGCGTTGCCGATGACCGTCGACCCGGGCGTGCGGGCGGCGGCGAGCAGGGCGTTCTCGGTCGCCATCACCGACGGCTCGTCCATGAAGACGTCGCCGGCGCGCAGGCCGCCGGGCGCGCGCAGCTCGATGTCGCGGCCGTGCTCGAAGGTGGCGCCGAGGGCGGCGAAGGCGTCGAGGTGGGGATCGAGGCGGCGCCGGCCGATGACGTCGCCGCCGGGCGGCGGCATGCGGACGCGGCCGAAGCGCGCCAGCAGCGGCCCGGCGAGCAGAAACGACGCGCGGATGCGCTCGGACAGCGAGCGGTCGATGACCGACTCCTCGGCCGAGAGGTCAGCCGCGCACAGCGCGACCTCGTGCTCGGACAGCCAGGTGATGCGCACGCCCAGGGCCTCGAGGAGCGACAGCATCGCGCCCACGTCCTTGATCTTCGGGACGTTGCGGATCACGACCTCATCCTCGGTCAGGACCGAGGCGGCAAGGATGGGGAGCGCACCGTTCTTGTTGCCGGCCGGCACGATCGTGCCGGACAGAGCGGTGCCTCCGTGGATGACGAACTTCTCCATTGGACGGTGCCTTCCAGCGACGGAAGCGGGGCCGAAGGCCTGGGCTAGGGTAACAGCCATGCACTCCCGGATTTCGCGCGCCGACGCCTGGTCCCTGCTCTGCGAATGGGTCGATTCCGAATCCCTGCGCCGTCATTGCCTGGCCGTGGAGGCCGCACTGGTCGCCTTCGCGGAGCGGGACGGCGAGGACGCCGAGCTGTGGGGCGTCACCGGCCTGCTGCACGACGCCGACTACGAACGGTTCCCGGACATGGACGACGCCGAGCACGGCCATCCGCGCACGATCATGGCCGAGCTCGAACGCCGCGGTGCGCCGCCCGCGATGGTGCGGGCGATCGCGTCGCATGCCGACTATCTCGGCGTCCCGCCACAGTCGCCGCTGGAACGCACCCTCGTCGCCGTCGACGAGCTCTGCGGCTTTCTCGTCGCGTGCGCGTATGTACGGCCCGAGGGGATCCACGGCCTGACGCCCAGATCCGTCCGCAAGAAGCTCAAGCAGCCCTCGTTCGCCGCGGCAGTCAGCCGCGACGACGTCCGCGGCGGGGCCGATCAGCTCGGGGCGGACTTCGACGAGCACGTCGCGTTCGTGATCGCCGCCTTGAAGGCACGCGCCGACGAGCTCCACTTGCACGGCCGCGAGGCCCGCGCGGCCCCCGCATCGTAGCCCGCTTGCAGGATCTGTTGCAGGCCACGCGACCCGTTCTCCCTGCATATCGTCGCTTTCCGCAGGCGTACACCTGTTCCGTCCGCGCGCGCGCCTAGGTTCGGAACATATGTTCGCTTCCATGACCTTTCGGATTCCCGATCCGCTGCGCCGCTTCGGCGCCCACCTGAAGGCGTTCGCGCTGCTCGAGGACGCGCCGGGACCGCGGGCCCGGTCGGCCCGGCGCGCGCAACCGGCGGGCACACCACACGCCGCGCAGGCGCGACTGGTGCCGGCCCACCCCGGACGCCAGAACCCGTCAAGCGCTGCGTCACATGCGCACCGACGGCCCCCTCGCACACGGCCCGACCGCCGCTCACCGCGGCGCCCTGGCACCGTGGGGGCGCGTCTGCAGCCGTGCACCACCCCGATCGCCGCCGTGCGCGGCGTCGGCCCCGGTGCGTCGCGCGCCCGCTGCTCGCGCAGCGGCAGCGCGGCCACCTGACGCCACCCGCCGCCCGGGCCCACGGCTCGCGCACATCGGCGGGTGAGACGTCACACGCGGCGCGCGAAGGCGCACCGGCGGGCCGGCGCGTCGCCGCATCACGACAACCGGACAGACGTAGGACGGCGTGCCGCCACGGACAGGTCCGAGCGACGAGGCGACACCGGCCGGCAACGACGAACGGGCCGCCCGGCGGGGCGACCCGTTCTGTCACATTAAACCGGCGGCGACCTACTCTCCCAGGCCCTTGCGGGCCAAGTACCATCGGCGCTGAGGGGCTTAACTGCTCTGTTCGGAAAGGGAAGAGGTGTTTCCCCCTCGCCATAGCCACCGGAAACCAGTGAGAGCCCCCTGGGCCCTTCAAAACTGCACAGTAGCCTTGCGTTGCTTGTTGCGTTGCTGCAACGGATATCACATAAGTTATCCGTCAAGCCCTCGACCCATTAGTACCGGTCTCCTACGTACATTGCTGTACTTCCAGATCCGGCCTATCAACCTGGTGGTCTACCAGGGGTCTTACTCCCTCTTGGGGATGGGAGAGCTCATCTCGAGGTCGGCTTCCCGCTTAGATGCCTTCAGCGGTTATCCGATCCGCACGTAGCTAACCTGCGATGCCCTTGGCAGGACAACAGATACACCAGAGGTGCGTTCATCCCGGTCCTCTCGTACTAGGGACAACTCCTCTCAACTCTCCAACGCCCACGGCAGATAGGGACCGAACTGTCTCACGACGTTCTGAACCCAGCTCGCGTACCGCTTTAATGGGCGAACAGCCCAACCCTTGGGACCTACTACAGCCCCAGGATGCGACGAGCCGACATCGAGGTGCCAAACCGGGCCGTCGATGTGGACTCTTGGGCCCGATAAGCCTGTTATCCCCGGCGTACCTTTTGTCCGTTGAGCGACAGCGCTTCCACTTGCCACTGCCGGATCACTAAGACCAGCTTTCGCTCCTGCTCGACTTGTCAGTCTCACAGTCAAGCTCCCTTATTGCCTTTACACTCTACGCACGATTTCCAACCGTGCTGAGGGAACCTTTGTGCGCCTCCGTTACATTTTGGGAGGCGACCGCCCCAGTCAAACTACCCGCCTGGCACTGTCCACTGCCCGGATTCACGGCGCAGTGTTAGAAACACAATACATCAAGGGTGGTATCTCAAGGTTGACTCCACACCAGCCGCAGCCGGCGCTTCAAAGCCTCCCACCTATCCTGAGCGAGATGCATCGCATTCCAATACCAGGTTATAGTAAAGGTGCACGGGGTCTTTCCGTCTAGCCGCGGGTACTCGGCATCTTCACCGAGACTGCAATTTCACCGAGCCCCTCGTTGAGACAGCGCCCAAGTCGTTACGCCATTCGTGCAGGTCGGAACTTACCCGACAAGGAATTTCGCTACCTTAGGACCGTTATAGTTACGGCCGCCGTTTACCGGGGCTTAGCTTCGCTGCTTCGGCTTGCGCCTAACAACTCCACGTAACCTTCCGGCACCGGGCAGGCGTCAGCCCCTATACGTCGTCTTTCGACTTAGCAGAGACCTGTGTTTTTGGTAAACAGTCGCTTGGGCCAATTCACTGCGGCCCCCTCGGGCTACGCGAGCAAGTCGCTTTACCCTACCGGGGCGCTCCTTCTCCCGAAGTTACGGAGCAATTTTGCCGAGTTCCTTAACGAGGGTTATCTCGATCACCTTAGTATTCTCTACTTGCCCACCTGTGTCGGTTTTGGTACGGGCACGCGCAACCTCCCTAGAGGATTTTCTAGGAGGCATGGCGTCAGGGACTCGCCGGCTTAGAGCCAGCTGGCATCGCGCCTCAGGTTATGAGACCCCGCATTTCACAGGGGTCTCCCCTACACGCTTACCCCAGGTCTACCATCGCCTGGGTTCCCCTAGCCTTCCTCGTCCCCCCATCGGTCAAACGGTTGCGAACGTGGTACAGGAATATCAACCTGTTGGCCATCGACTACGCCTTTCGGCCTCGCCTTAGGTCCCGACTAACCCTGAGCAGACGAACTTTACTCAGGAATCCTTGGGCAATCGGCGGAGGGGATTCTCACCCCTCTTTCGTTACTCATGCCGGCATTCTCACTTCCCAGGCCTCCACGGCTGGCTTCCGCCGCCGCTTCACTGGCCTGGGAACGCTCTCCTACCGCGCGATCCGAAGATCGCACCCGCAGCTTCGGTGACTAGCTTGAGCCCCGTTACATTATCCGCGCCCGAGCACTTGACCAGTGAGCTGTTACGCACTCTTTCAAGGATGGCTGCCTCTAAGCCAACCTCCTGGTTGTCTGTGCACTCGGACATCGTTTGCCACTTAGCTAGTACTTTGGGACCTTAGCTGGCGGTCTGGGCTGTTTCCCTTTTGACGCTGAAGTTTATCCCCCAGCAACTGACTCCCGGAGTAAACGTAATGGTCTTCGGAGTTTGCCTGAAGTCGGTAACCTGGTAGGGCCCCTAATCCAAACAGTGCTCTACGGCCAAAACGCAATTTATCCGAGGCTATACCTAAATATATTTCGGAGAGAACCAGATATCACTTGGTTTGATTAGCCTTTCACTCCGACCCACAGGTCATCCGCCCAGTTTTCAACCTAGGTCGGTTCGGTCCTCCACGAGGTCTTACCCCCGCTTCAACCTGCCCATGGGTAGCTCACCAAGTTTCGGGTCTAGCGCCCACGACTCAAATCGCCCTATTTGGACTCGCTTTCGCTACGGCTCCGCTCATCGCTTAACCTTGCCGCAGACGGCTAACTCGCCGGCTCGTTATGCAAAAAGCACGCGGTCACATTCCGAAGAATGCTCCCACCGCTTGTAGGCACGTGGTTTCAGGTACTATTTCACTCCCCTTCCGGGGTACTTTTCACCTTTCCCTCACGGTACTAGTCCGCTATCGGTCACCTAGGAGTACTTAGCCTTGGAGGGTGGTCCCCCCAGATTCAGTCCACGTTTCACGAGTGTGGACTTACTCAGGAACGTCTGACGGAAGATCATGCAGTTTCGTCTACGGGACGGTTGCCCTCTATGGTGCGCGGTTCCACACGCTTCGACTACCACATGATTTTGTAACTTCCGCCGAGCTGGTCACAGCTCGGAACAAACGCCCTACAACCCCGAATACGCAACGCGTGACCGCTTACACGCATTCGGTTTGGGCTGATCCCTTTTCGCTCGCCACTACTCAGGGAGTCTCGGTTGATTTACTTTCCTCGGGGTACTGAGATGTTTCACTTCCCCCGCTTGTCTCCAGCCGGCCTATGTGTTCAGCCGGCGGCGACCCCGCATTACCAGGGCCAGGTTTCCCCATTCGGAAATCCGCGGGTCAAAGGCTATTCAGCGCCTCACCGCGGCTTATCGCAGCCGTTCACGTCCTTCATCGACTCTAGGTGCCAAGGCATCCACCATGTGCCCTTATTATCTTGACGGTGATCGAACCCTCAGCCTTACGCTGATGTGGTTCGGTGATACCCGTTGCCGCCACACTTATCGTTGTGGCGGCGTGTGACGACGCGAGTTGAGTCAACGTCGTCACTGGCTACTGTGCAGTTTTCAAGGGCCGCAGGGAGACGCCTCGCAGGACTTGCGAGCCGGTCTCTCAAAACTCAACAGCATGCACCGGCTAAAGCACCGCGGTATGCGGAGCTCGCCAGGCCAGGTTCGGTCGACGTACTAGGCCGCATGGTCGGTAGCCATGACATCGCTTCCGACTGCGAGGCTCTTGCGAGCCAGGCGGCCGGCCGGTCATGGCGCCGTGCCATACGGGCCCCTGTATCGGGGCTCCCTAGAAAGGAGGTGATCCAGCCGCACCTTCCGGTACGGCTACCTTGTTACGACTTCACCCCAGTCACGAGCCCCACCTTCGACGGCTCCCTCCCTTGCGGGTTAGGCCACCGGCTTCGGGTGTTGCTCACTCCCGTGGTGTGACGGGCGGTGTGTACAAGGCCCGGGAACGTATTCACCGCGGCAATGCTGATCCGCGATTACTAGCAACTCCACCTTCATGCAGGCGGGTTTCAGCCTGCAATCCGAACCGAGACGCACTTTAAGGGATTCGCTCCACCTCGCGGTATCGCAGCCCTCTGTATGCGCCAATGTAGCACGTGTGTAGCCCTGAACATAAGGGGCATGATGACTTGACGTCATCCCCACCTTCCTCCGGTTTGTCACCGGCAGTCTCGCATGAGTCCCCAACTAAATGCTGGCAACATACGACGGGGGTTGCGCTCGTTGCGGGACTTAACCCAACATCTCACGACACGAGCTGACGACAACCATGCACCACCTGTGTACCGACCTTGCGGGGCCCCCATCTCTGAGGGTTTCCGGTACATGTCAAGCCTTGGTAAGGTTCTTCGCGTTGCGTCGAATTAAACCACATGCTCCGCTGCTTGTGCGGGCCCCCGTCAATTCCTTTGAGTTTTAGCCTTGCGGCCGTACTCCCCAGGCGGGTCACTTAATGCGTTAGCTCCGGCACGGAGGGAGTCGACACCCCCCACACCTAGTGACCATCGTTTACGGCGTGGACTACCAGGGTATCTAATCCTGTTTGCTCCCCACGCTTTCGCGTCTCAGCGTCAATACCGTCCCAGTGAGCTGCCTTCGCCATTGGTGTTCCTCCTGATATCTGCGCATTTCACCGCTACACCAGGAATTCCACTCACCTCTTCCGGATTCGAGCCCGACAGTATCCACCGGCATTCCAGGGTTGAGCCCTGGACTTTCACAGCGGACTTATCGGGCCGCCTACACGCTCTTTACGCCCAATGATTCCGGACAACGCTTGCCCCCTACGTATTACCGCGGCTGCTGGCACGTAGTTAGCCGGGGCTTCTTCTGAAGGTACCGTCAGTCCAGCCGGCTATTAACCAGCGAACCTTCGTCCCAACTGAAAGAGGTTTACAACCCGAAGGCCTTCTTCCCCCACGCGGCGTTGCTGCGTCACGCTTTCGCGCATTGCGCAAGATTCCCCACTGCTGCCTCCCGTAGGAGTCTGGGCCGTGTCTCAGTCCCAGTGTGGCTGATCGTCCTCTCAGACCAGCTACGCATCGTCGCCTTGGTAGGCCGTTACCCCACCAACAAGCTAATGCGCCGCGGGCCCATCCCGATGCGGAGGCCGAAGCTTCCTTTCGTCCGAAGACCACATCCGGTATTAGCCCGAGTTTCCTCGGGTTATCCCGGTCTCCGGGGCAGGTTTCTCACGTGTTACTCACCCGTTCGCCGCTAGATCTTCAACGGTGTTGCCACCGAATGGATCTCGCTCGACTTGCATGTGTTAGGCACGCCGCCAGCGTTCGTCCTGAGCCAGGATCATACTCTCCGTCAAGATCGCCGGCCGGCCACTCGAGAGTGGCCAACCTTGAATCGGTTCCGAAGAGCCGGTCGTCAGCTGCAGCACAGCTTCGAACCGACCCGACTGGATTTTGTTCTTTTGCTCTCACCCGTGCGGGAGCCCGCCGGTAGGCAGGCTCGTCGGGGTGGGAGCAGGAATTGATGTGATGAACGATCGTGGACCACTCGTCACCGGGACGCGAACGTT
>JBBSLI010000005.1:0-151094 GCA_038255395.1 Solirubrobacterales bacterium | reverse complement strand
TCCGCTACCCCGGGGCCGCGTAAGCGATGCGAGGAAGATCATCGGTAAGCCGTGTGCGGGAAAACCGCACGCACGGAATTGAAAGGGGAATGGGGAACCAGAGCCGCCAAGCGCGGACACTGCGCCCCTGACTACCAATGGACCTCATTTCGCAGCGCATCCTCGAGATCGTCCTCGATCAGCGGTCGGTGGCCGACGAGACCATCGCACTGCAGATCACCGCCGAGCTGGACGGAAGCGGCGTCGCAAAGCACACCAAGCGCCTCGAGCGGCAGGGTCTGATCACGCTGCCGCCGCTGGCATCGGGGCGCTGGCAGATCACCGACGCCGGTCGCAACGCCCTGCAGGCTCCCTGACGGATGCGCAACACCCGGCTGGGCCGAATGCGTCCCGTCTGCCGGGACGCATTCGGCCCAAGCCTCGCCCGGAACCTGCCCGACGCCAAGCACACGGGCGCTGCTGGCACCACGGCCTGACTACAGTCCCCGCCGTGAGCTTCCTCGCGGATCATCTCGGCGGCGGCGTCTGGCGGGCCGATCCGCCGTTCTCGTCGGTCACCTTCAAGGTGCGCCACCTCGGCGCGCGCGACTACCGGGCCGGCTTTCGCGAGATCGACGCCACGCTCGACGCCGCGGCCGCGTCGCTCGTCGCCAGCGTGCCGGTCGCCTCGCTGGACCTCAACAACCCGATCATCCGCGCGCGCATGTTGTCGCCGGAGTTCCTCGACGCGGCCCGGTTTCCCGCCGTGCGCTGGGTCGTCTCGCAGATCGAGGGCGACGAAAGCCGCGCGCTGGCGGCGACCGGCGAGCTGTCGATCCACGGCCACACGCAGACCGTCGCGGCGACGGGCCGGGTCGGGCTGCCCGGCCCCGGCCTGCTGAGCCCGGAGAACCGCGTCGGCGTCGAGCTGTCGGCGACCGTGGACCGTCGCGACTTCGGCCTGGACTGGCAGGAGGAGCTGCCGGGTGGCGGCGACACGCTCGGCTGGGACGTCACGCTCGAGGCCCTGCTGGAGTTCGTCGAGCAGCCGTAGAACTCCTCCGCGCGCGGCGCGCCCGCCGGCGCACGCGGCCTGCGTAGACTCCCCGCGCGGATGGCAGAGCGTCGGCTCCACGGGTTGCAGCGCGTTCTTGGGGTCAACGCGCTGTTCTCGACCGCCTACGGCAACGTCGGCTCGTCGATCTACTACGCGCTCGGACTCGTCGCGGCGCTCGCCGCCGGCCTGACGCCGCTCGTCTTCGTGATCACGGGCGCGCTGTTCTACTGCACCGCCACCACCTACGCCGAGGCGACGGCGATGTATCCCGAGGCGGGCGGCTCGTCGCTGTTCGCGCGGCGCGCCTTCAACGAGCTGCTGTCGTTCTTCACCGCCTGGGCGCAGATGCTCAACTACATCATCACGATCGCGATCTCGGCGTTCTTCGCGGCGCATTACGCGGGCCGGTTCTTGTGGGAGGGCTTCAACGAGGCGCCCGGGGACATCCTCTTCGCGATCGTGGTCGTCGCGCTGCTGTCGCTCGTCAACGTCCGCGGCGTCAAGGACGCCGTCAGCGTGAACCTCGTGCTGGCGGTCGTCGACTTCCTCAGCCAGGTCGCGATCGTCGCGCTGGGCTTCTTCCTCGTGTTCAGCCCCGACGTCCTGCTGAACAACCTCGACTTCTTCGGCGAGACGCCGACGCTGAGTCAGTTTCTGCTCGCGATCCCGATCGGCACCGTCGCCTACACCGGCATCGAGACGATCTCGAACATGGCCGGCGAGGCCCGCGACCAGGACACGACGATCCCGGCCGCGATCAAGCGCGTGATGATCGCGGTCTTCGCGATCTACTTCACGCTGCCGCTCGTCGCCCTCTCGGCGCTGCCGGTCGAGTGCGTCGACGGGACGTGCGAGACCCAGCTCGGCGTCGGACCGGAAGACGGCGGCTACGCCAACGACCCGATCGTCGGCGTCGTCTCCGGCATGGACCTGGGCTCGATGCAGGGCTTCGTCGAGGTCTACGTCGGCATCCTCGCCGTCACGATCCTGATCGCGGCGACCAACGCCGGGGTGCTCGGGGTCTCGCGGCTGACGTACTCGATGGGGATCTACCGCCAGCTGCCCGACGTCATGCGCCGCCTGCACCGGCGCTACCGCACGCCGCACGTCGGGATCCTCGTCTTCTCCGCCTTCGCGTGCATCGCGCTGCTGCCCGGGCAGGCCGACTTCCTCGGCAAGATCTACGCCTTCGGGGCGATGCTGTCGTTCTCGATGGCGCACCTCTCGCTGATCCGCCTGCGCGTCAGCCAGCCCGACGCGCGCCGCCCCTACCGCAGCCCCGGCAGGCTGCGCGTGCGCGGCCACGACCTGCCCGTGCTGGCGATCATCGGCCTCGCCGGCACGGCGCTGTCGTTCTTGGTCGTCAGCCTGCTCGATCTGACGGTCGGTGCCGCGGGCGTCACGTGGATGGCGCTCGGGATGGTCGGCTACGTGCTGTACCGCCGCAGCCAGGGACTGGACCTCGTCTCGACGCATGAGATCGCGCTGCCGCAGCCGGTGACGGTCACCGAGGCCGAGTACGAGTCCGTTCTCGTCGCGCTCGAGGCACGCCACTACTCGCCGCAGACGATCGCGACGGCCGCGCGCCTGGCGGGGCCCAAGCGCCGCGGCATCCACGTGCTCGTGACGATGACCGTGCCGCAGGTCTCGCCGCTGGACGCCGAGCTGCCGGCGGAGGAGCTCGCCGCGCGCGCGATCATCGAGCAGGCGCGCCTCCAGGGCGGCCAGCGCGTGAGCGGGCACGTCGAGCGCGTGCGCCCGGGCCAGACGGGCCGGCTGATCGTCGAGGAGGCGCGCGAGATGCGCGCGAGCGCGATCGTCATGCCGCTGCCGCCGCGCACGGGCACGACGCTGTTCGGCAAGACCGTCGAGACCGTGCTCGCCGACCGCCCCTGCCGGGTCATCATCGAATCCGAGCCCGCCGATGCCTGAGGGACGCTCCATCCACCGCGCGACGACGCTGCTGCTGTCGGCGGCGATGGTCGTGGTCGGCCTGGCGATGCTCGTGCGCACCCTCGGCGCCGGCGGCGGGCCGCTGGCGCTGGGGACGATCCTCGGCCTGCTGTTCGTCGCGGCCGGCGCGGGCCGCTTCTACTTCACCTGGCGGAGGCTGTAACACGTGACCCATCCTGCGAGCACGGACCAGTGATGTTCCGCCGCGGTCTCGGCTCACCCGCGCTGTTCGCGGTCGTCTGGACCTCGCTGGCGAGCGCGATCTACTTCTCGCTCGGCGTCGTCGCCGAGAACGCGCTCGGCCTGACGCCGCTCGTCTTCCTCGGCGCGGCGGTCTTCTTCGCGCTGACGGCGATGACGTACGTCGAGGGCGCCTCGCTGCACCAGGAGCGCGCCGGCGCGACGGTCTTCGCCCGCTACGCCTTCAACGAGCTCGTGAGCTTCGTCGCCGGCTGGGCGGTCCTGCTCGACTTCCTCATCCTGATCGCGGTCACGGCGTTCGTGGCCGTCAACTACCTCGCCGCGTTCTGGTCGCCGCTGGGTGAGGGCTTGACCGAGCTCGCGATCGCGATCGCGATCGTCGCCTACGTCGCCGTCCGCAACTTGCGCGGCTTCGGCGGCGCGACGCGCGAGCGGATCGCCGCGCTCGTGCTCGTCGACATCGCGCTGCAGCTGCTGATCATCATCTTCGGCGTCGCGCTCGTCGTCGACCTCGACGGGCTGCTGGACTCGATCGAGCTCGGCACGAGCCCCGCATGGAAGGACGTGCTGTTCGCGCTCACGGTCTCGACCGTCGCGTTCACGAGCCTGGAGTCGGCCTCGGGCCTGTCGGGCGAGGTGCAGGTCGGCCGGCGCGACCTCAAGCGGCTGGTCGCGAGCGCGACGGCGTCGGTGCTCGTCATCTACGTCGGCATCGCGCTCGTCGCGGTCGCGGCGTTGCCGGTCACGCCGGGTGCGGGACCGCTGACCGGAGAGGCGCTCGACGCGCCCGTGCTCGCGATCGTGGGCCGCTTCGAGCCGGTCTGGCTGGGAGACGTCTTCACGTACGTGACGGCGGCGCTCGCCACCGTCACGCTCGTGCTCGCCTGTCATGCGGCGATGCTCGGCCTGTCGCGCCTGTCGTACTCGCTGACGACCAACCGCCAGATCCCGAGCGTGCTCGGGCGCCTGCATCCCGGCTACGGCACGCCGTACGTCGTGATCGTGGTCGCGGCGCTGCTGGCCAGCACGCTCGTCGTGCCGCGCGACCTCGAGGCGCTGGCGGGGGTCTACGCCTTCGGGGCGATGCTCGCGTTCCTGATCGCGCACGTGTCGATCTGCGTGCTGCGCTACCGCGAGCCCGACCGCGAGCGCCCGTATCGGATCCCGCTCAACGTGCGCGTGCGCGGGGGCGACGTGCCGCTGCCGGCGGTGCTCGGCGCGGCGATGGCGGCGGGCGGCCTGCTGAGCCTGCTCGCCTTCCACGAGGGCGCGCGCTACGTCGGGCTCGTCTGGATGGCTGCAGGGATCGCGCTGTACGTGACGTACAGGCGCGCGGCTGGGATGCCGGTGCTGCGCCGCGTCGTCGTCTCCGAGGCGGCGCTGCGATCTGAGCCCGTGCGCGCGGAGTACGGCTCGATCCTCGTGCCGATCTTCGGCTCGCCGCTGGACGACGACATCGTGCAGACCGCCGGCCGCCTGGCCGCCGCGCAGAACCGCGAGGACGAGGACGGCGTCGGCGCCACGATCGAGGCGATCTGGGTCTTCGAGGTCCCGCTCTCGCTGCCGCTCGACGCACGCCTGCCGGAGGCACAGCTCAAGCGCGCACGGGCCGCGCTTGCCCGCGCCAAGCTCGTGGGGGAGGAGTACGACGGGGTCGAGGTCGCGACCGCCACGATCCGCGCGCGGCGCGCCGGCGAGGCGATCGTCGCCGAGGCCGGGCGCCGCGGGGTCGAGTTGATCGTGCTCGCCGCCGAGGAGCCCTCGCGGATCCGCGGTGGCGCCCGCCTGGGCGGAATCGGCGGCCCGATGGACAACTTCGTCGGCGAGGCGACCAAGCTCGTCGTGCGCAAGGCGCCGTGTCGTGTGATCCTCACCGCGCCGCCTGCGCAGGACCCCGAGACCGACGAGGCTCCGTGACGCGTTAGCGTCTAGCATCCGCCCCATGATGGTCCTCGTAGTCGGGGCCGGCCGGGTCGGTTCGGCCGTCGCCAAGTCCTCGCTTGCCGCCGGCCACACGGTGTCCGTGCTCGACGAGGATCCGCTCTCGCACGAGCGCCTGGACGCCGGCCAGCCGACCTCGTGGGAGGACGCGGGCGGGCGCTTCACGGTCGGCACGGCGATCGAGATCGATGCGCTGCTCGCCGCGGGCGTCGAGGAGGCCGACATCTTCATCGCCGCCACGCGCGGCGACAACACGAACATCCTCGTCGCCCAGATCGCGCAGAAGCGCTTCGGCGTGCCGCGCGTGATCGTGCGGGTGCTCGACCCTGCGCGCTCGGACTGGTACGCCGAGCAGGGCCTGCACACGGTCTGCGCCGTCAAGCTCGGGATCGCGATGTTCGAGGAGGCCGTCACCGAGGCGGCCGACGCGCTCTGATGTACGTCATCGTCGTCGGCGGCGGCAAGGTCGGGCTCAACCTCGCGCGCGAGCTGATCCGCAACGAGCAGGAGGTCACGCTCGTCGAGCAGGACCGGCGCGCCTACCTGCGCGTCGAGCAGGAGCTCGAGCACGCCGTCCAGTACGGCGACGGCACCGAGCTGTGGGTGCTCGAGCGGGCCGGCATCCAGCGTGCCGACCTCGTCGTGGCGGTCACCGGCGACGACGAGGACAACATCCTCATCTGCCAGGTCGCCAAGGAGAAGTACCTCTGCGAGCGGATCATCGCGCGCTGCAACAACCCGCGCAACCTGCAGCACTTCAAGCTGCTGGGGATCCAGCCCGCCGTCTCGGCGACCGACCTGATCCTCAACCTGATCGAGCACGAGGTCCCCGGCCACGGTCTCGTGCACCTGCTCGACCTGCCCGACGAGAAGCTCGAGATCATCGAGGTCGAGGTGACCGAAGGCGCGCCCGCGGCCGGTCGCAGCGTGGCGGACATCGACCTGCCCGACGGCAGCCTGATCATCTCGGTGCTGCCGCGGGGCAAGGCCGGCTTCGTGCCCAAGGCGGACACGATCATCGCGCCCGGCGACGAGGTGCTCGTCGTGCTCGACCCGGGCCTGGAGCCCTACATCACGGCGCAGTTCGCGCCGGATGGACCCCGGCGGGATGGCGCAGAGTGACGACTGCGGGGCAGGGACTCGAACCCCGATAACCAGCTCCAGAGGCTGGCGTCTTGCCATTAGACGACCCCGCAAGGCGGGCTGCAGTCTATCCACCAGCCTCCGATCCGACGTTCGAGACCGGCTCCTAGGCCGCCGCCTGCTCCATCCAGTCGCGGTACAGGCGCCAGTAGGCGCCCTGCGCCTCGAGCAGCTCGTCGTGCGTTCCCTGCTCGACGATCCGGCCGCCGTCGAGGACGACGATCCGGCCGGCCTGGCGGATCGTGCTGAGGCGGTGGGCGATGACGATCGCCGTGCGGCCGGCGAGCAGGCGCCGCAGGCCCTCCTCGATGCGCCCCTCGGTGTGCAGGTCGACGTTCGAGGTCGCCTCGTCGAGGATCAGGACGCGCGGGTCGGCGGCCAGCGCGCGGGCGAACGCGACGAGCTGGCGCTGGCCGGCGGAGAGCTGCGTGCCGCGCTCGCCGACCGGCGTGTCGTAGCCGTGCTCGAGCGCGCCGATGAACTCGTGCGCGCCGACGGCGCCGGCGGCGGCGTGGATCTCCTCGGTCGTGGCGTCGGGCCGGCCGAAGGCGATGTTCTCGGCGATCGTGCCGCTGAAGAGGAACGCCTCCTGCGGCACGACGCCGAGCTGGCGGCGCAGCGAGTCCTGCGTCACCGAGCGCAGGTCGTGGCCGTCGACGAGGACGGCGCCGCGGGTCGGGTCGTAGAAGCGCGCGACGAGCTTGGCGATCGTCGACTTGCCGGCGCCCGTCGCGCCGACGAGGGCGACGGTCTGGCCGGGCGGGACCTTCAGCGACAGGTCCTGAAGCGCCCACACCATGTCCTCGTCGTCGGGCCCGCCGCCGTAGCCGAAGCTCACCTCGCGCAGCTCGATCTCGCCGCGCAGGCGGCCGAGCTCGATCGCATCGGGCGCGTCGACGAGGTCGGGCTCCTCGTCGAGCAGCTCGAAGATCTTGTCCAGCGCGGCCATCCCGGACTGGTAGGTCGTGTAGAGCTGGGAGAGCTGCTGGATCGGGTCGAAGAAGAGGTTCAGCGCGGCGACGAAGGCGACGATCACGCCGACCTCGATGTCGCCGTCGACCGCCTGCAGGCCGCCGTAGAGCAGGATCCCGACGGTCGCCAGCGCGCTCAGCAGCTCGACGGCGGGGAAGTACGCCGCGTTGAGGTTGACGGTCGTCATGTTGACGTCGCGGTTGCCCTCGTTGAGGGCGCGGAAGCGGGCGAGGTGGCGCGGCTCCTGGCTGAACGAGCGCACGACGCGGATCCCCGACAGCGACTCCTGCAGGTAGGCCGTGATCGAGCCGATCGCCGTGCGGGTGCGCGCGTAGGCGTCTGCCGAGGCGATCCGGAACGCCAGCGAGGCGAGCGCCATCACGGGGAAGATGAGGAACGTCAGCAGCGCCAGCTCGACGTCGAGCCACAGCAGGATCGCCATCGTGCCCAGCAGCGTCAGCGTGCTCTGAAACAGCGTCACGACGCTGTCGGTGACGAGCGAGTCGAGCGCCTGCACGTCGTTCGTCATGCGCGAGATGAGCTGGCCGGCCTGGCGGCGCTCGTAGAAGCCGACGGGCTGGGACTGCAGGTGGGCGAAGATCCGCAGGCGCAGGTCCTGCAGCGCGCGCTGGCCGACCCAGCCGACGAGGTAGGTCTGCGCGTACGACGCGCCCCAGTACACGAGCGCGCTGACGACGAAGGCGACGACGACGAGGTTCAGCGTGCCGACGTCGCCGGGAATGATGCCGTCGTCGATCGCGAGCTTGGCGAGCGGCGGCGGCGCCAGCGAGGCGGCGGTCGCGAACAGCAGCGCGCCGAACATCAGGATGATGCGGCGGCGGTAGGGCTTCAGCAGGACCGCCAGGCCGCGCAGCTTGCGCCCGCGGCCGCCGGTCGCGCGCAGGCGACGGCGCAGCTCGGCGGTCGTCAGCGCCTTGCCGTCGGCGTCGTACTGGCCGGCGATCGCGTCGCGCGCGGCCGCGGGCTGGTGCTGCGCGCTCACAGCCCCGCGACCTCGGGCTCGAGCGGCTTGCGGGTCAGGAAGACCTGGTCGGGCAGGCCCTTCTGCACGATCTCCTGGTAGAACGGCGAGCGTTTGACGAGCTCGGCGTGGGTGCCGCGGTCGATCAGGCGGCCGCCGTCGAGCACGGCGATCTCGTCGGCGAGCGCGATCGTCGAGAGCCGGTGGGCGATGACGAACGTCGTGCGGCCGGCCATCGCCTGCTCGAGGCCCTGCTTGATCTCGCGCTCGGTCGAGGCGTCGATCGAGGAGGTCGCGTCGTCGAGGATCAGCACGCGCGGGTCGGCCACGAGCGCCCGCGCGATCGCGATGCGCTGGCGCTGGCCGCCGCTGAGCGTCAGCCCGCGCTCGCCGACCCTCGTGTCATAGCCGTCGGGCAGTTCCTCGATGAAGTCGTGCGCCTGCGCGCGGCGGGCGGCCTCGAGGATCTCGTCGCGCGACGCGTCCGGCCGGCCGTAGGCGATGTTCTCCGCGACGGTCGCGCTGAACAGGAAGGGGTCGTCGTTGACGACCGCGATCTGCGTGCGCAGCTCGTGCGGATCGACCGTGCGGACGTCTGCGCCGTCGACGAGGACCGTTCCGGAGCTCGGGTCGTACAGGCGCGGGATCAACTGCACGAGCGTCGTCTTGCCCGAGCCCGTGGCGCCGACGAGCGCGATCGTCGTGCCGGGCTCGACGTCGAGCGAGACGTTGCGCAGCGAGGGCTCGTGGCCGGGGTCGTCGCCGTAGGCGAGCGTCACGTCGCGCAGTTCGACGCGACCCGAGCCGGCGGGCAGCGGCGTGGCGCCGGGCGCGGCGACGATCCGCGGCTCGCGGTCGAGCAGCTCGAACAGGCGCGCGCCGGAGGCCGTCGCGCGCTGCGTCAGGCTCAGCGTCCAGCCGAGCGTGCGCATCGGGCCCAGCAGGATCAGCAGGTAGAGATAGAAGGACGAGAACTCGGCGATCGTCATGCGGTCGTCGATCACCATGCGCCCGCCGATGAGCAGCAGCGCGGCAAGGCCG
This sequence comes from Solirubrobacterales bacterium, assembly GCA_038255395.1. Lineage (GTDB taxonomy): Bacteria > Actinomycetota > Thermoleophilia > Solirubrobacterales > Solirubrobacteraceae > CADCVQ01. The sequence goes on along the minus strand of JBBSLI010000005.1, from coordinate 141,825 downwards.
ATCTGCGGCAAAAACGCGAGGAACGGGGTGTAGAACGCGCGCTGGCGCGTCGTGATCATCGACTGCTCGAAGACGCGCGCGATGCTCTCGCGAAAGCGCTGCTCGCGGCGCCCCTCGGCCGCGAACGCCTTGACGACCCGGACGCCGCCGACGCTCTCCTCGACGTCCGCCGTCAGCTCGCCGATGCGCTGCTGGACCTCCTGCAGCGCCGGCCGCGCCTGGCGGCCGTAGCGCTGCGCGATCCAGATCACGAAGGGGACGGGCGCGAGCGCGATCAGCGCCAGCAGCGGGTCGATGACGATCACGGCGACCGAGGCGAAGACGAGCGTGAGGATCGCCTGCGAGATCAGCACGACGCCGTAGCCGAGAAAGAAGCGCACCGCGGACAGGTCCGAGGTGGCCCGCGACATCAGCTGGCCGGTCTGCTGCTGATCGAAGAAGCCGAGCTCGAGCGCGAGCAGGTGCTCGTAGACGCGGTTGCGCAGGTCCAGCTCGACGCCGAGCGAGACGCGCCCCGCGATCAGCCGGCGCGCGACCGTGAGGCCGAGGCGCAGGACGCCGGCGACCGCGATCAGGAGCACGAGCAGCCGCAGCCGGTCGCGGTCGCCGTCCTGGACGGCGCCGATCGCGGCACCGGTCAGGCCGGGGATCGCGACGGTCGCGACCATCGCCAGCGCCGCCAGCAGTCCCGACCACCACAGGCCGATCTTGTAGTCACGCAGGAAGCCGAGCAGGCGGATGAAGATGGCCATCGAGGGCAATTGTAGTTGCTTGGTCAATCAATCTCGGATGTAGCCTTGAGGCATGAACGCGCCGCCCGCCGTCGGGCTCTGCGACCGCTGCCGCCACCAGCAGGTGGTGCGCAACACGCGCGGCTCGTCGTTCTCGCTGTGCCGGCGCTCGCGCGAGGACGAGCGCTACCCGCGCTACCCGCGATTGCCTGTGCTGCGCTGTCCGGGCTACGACGAGCGCGACACCGAGCAGGCATCGTGAACGTGCGCCGGTCGCGGATGCTGCACTGGGCGGTCGCGCTCGCGGTCGCGCTCGTGCTCACGGCGAGCTTCGGGTTCGGCGGCGGCGAGGGCGGCCCGTCGTCATCGTCCGCCGCCGAGCGCTGGCGCACGCTCGCGCGCTCGACCGTCGCCCGCACGGAGGTCGCGGCCGCGCGGATCGGCGACGGCGCCTACCTCGTCGGCGGCTTCGCGGCGCCCGCCGGCGCGACGACCGACATCGTCGAGCGCTACGACCTGCGCCGCGACCGCTGGGAGCGCGTGGCGCCGATCCCGCAGGCCGTCAACCACGCCGCGGCGGTCGCCTACGAGGGCGATCTGTACGTCGTCGGCGGCTACACCGCCGCCGGCGGCCTCGCCGCCGAGACGAACGCGCTCTGGCGCTACGAGCCGGTCGCGGACCGCTGGACGAGGCTGCGCGGGGCGCCGACGGCGCGCGGCGCGATCGCCGCCGGCGTCATCGGCGAGCGCCTCTACGTCGCGGGCGGCGCGCGCGGCGGCGCGGCGCTGACGACGCTGGAGATGTACGACTTCAGGCGCCGCCGCTGGTCGCGCGGGCCGCGGATGCGGACCGCGCGCGAGCACCTCGCGGGCTCCGTACAGGGCGGCGCGTTCTACGTTCTCGCCGGCCGCGCGGGCGGGCTGAACAACTTCCGCGCCGCCGAGCGCTACGTGCCGGCCAGGCGCCGCTGGGAGCGGCTTCCGGCGATGCGCAGGGCGCGCGGCGGGATCGCCGCGGCGACCGTCAACGGCCGGATCGTCGTCGTCGGCGGCGAGGAGAGCGCGGGCACGATCGCCGAGGTCGAGTCCTTCGATCCGCGCACGCGCCGCTGGCGTGCCGAGCCGCGCCTGAAGACGCCGCGCCACGGCCTCGGCGCGGTCTCCCACAGTGGCCGGATCGTCGTCCTCGAGGGCGGCCCGGCGCCGGGTCTGTTCTTCTCCGACGTCACCGAGGCGCTGCGTGTCGCCCGCTGAGCCGCAGACGCCGGCCGCCGTCGTGCGCTGCTGGCCGACGACGGACGAGCTCTACATCGCCTACCACGACGAGGAGTGGGGGCGGCCGGTGCGCGACGAGCAGCGCCTGCTCGAGCGCCTCTGCCTGGAGGGCTTTCAGTCGGGCCTGGCCTGGATCACGATCCTGCGCAAGCGCGAGAACTTCCGCGCCGCCTTCCGCGACTTCGATCCCGAGCAGGTCGCCCACTTCGGCGACGCCGATGTGGAGCGGCTGATGGCCGACGCGGGGATCGTGCGCAACCGCGCGAAGATCGAGGCGACGATCGCCAACGCCCGCGCGACGGTCGCGCTGCACGCGGCGGGCGAGACGCTCGGCGACCTGCTGTGGTCCTTCGCGCCCGAGCTACACGCGCCCGCGCCGCGCTCCCTGTCGGACATGCCCGCGACCACGCCCGAGTCCAAGGCGCTCGCGCGCGATCTGAAGAAGCGCGGCTTTCGCTTCGTCGGACCGACGACCGCCTACGCGCTGATGCAGGCGACGGGGATCGTCAACGACCACCTCGACAAATGTCGTGTACGCGCCGCCGTCGAGGCGGATAGGGTCGCCGCCAGGACGCTTTCGTAACGGCGAGATCCCTGGAGGTGGGGAGATGGCGAACGTTCCGCAGGACGGCGACGACCAGGCCGACAGCTCGGCGACGGACGCGCCGCGCCACGGGATCGCGCAGGTGCGCGGCCAGCAGCAGGTGCCGCTGTCGCCGCTGCACGAGGGGCGCTTCGGGCGCATGTTCCGCGACCCGCAGCCGCTCAAGCCCGACGACGCCGCGCTCGTCGCGCTCGCCAAGCTCGTCAAGGAGAGCGGCTCGGCGGCCGCCGGCGACAACACGAAGATCCCGTCGGGCTACACGTACCTGGGCCAGTTCGTCGACCACGACATCACGTTCGACCCGATGTCCAAGCTGCAGCGCGACAACGACCCCGACGCGCTCGTCGACTTCCGCACGCCGCGCTTCGACCTGGACTGCCTCTACGGCTCGGGCCCCGACGACGACCCGTTCATGTACGAGTGGTCGAGCCCGACCAACCGCGGCGTCAAGCTGCTCGTCGGACGCAACCCGACGGCCAACGGCGAGTTCGACCGCGACGATCTGCCGCGCAACCAGCAGGGCCGGGCGCTGATCGGCGACCCGCGCAACGACGAGAACATCATCGTCTCGCAACTGCAACTGCTGTTCATCCGCTTCCACAACAAGGTCGTCGATCGGACGCGCAAGAACCAGAGGCTCGAGGGCGCGGCGCTGTTCCAGGAGGCGCAGCGGATCACGCGCTGGCATTACCAGTGGATCGTCGTGCACGACTTCCTCGAACGGATCGTCGGCAAGCCGACCGCGCGGGCGATCCTGATCCCGGCTGCCACCGCTGCGGATCCCGCGACGACCGACATCAGGTTCTTCGCGTGGCAGAACACCCCGTTCATGCCGGTCGAGTTCTCCGGCGCCGCCTACCGCTACGGCCACAGCCAGGTGCGCGCCGCCTACGACCTCAACGAGATCGTCGTCGGCGTGCCGATCTTCGCCGCGGCCGACAGGCCCGGCCCGCTGGAGCACCTCGGCGGCTTTCGCCGCCTGCCGGCGGTCTGGACGATCGACTGGTCGCTGTACTTCAAGACGTCGGCGAGCGCGCAGCCGCAGCTCAGCCGCAAGATCGACGCGAGCATCGCCGCGCCGCTGTTCAAGCTGCCCGGCCTGCCGGGCAAGCGGCCGTCGCTGCCGCTGCTGAACCTCAGGCGCGGCCGCGCGCTCGGGCTGGCGTCGGGGCAGGACATCGCCGCCGCGATGGGCGCACCGCCGCTGACGAAGGCGCAGCTGGGCCTGGGCAGGATCGACCTGCCGGCCGCGGGCCGCGCGCAGCTGGAGGCCGCGACGCCGCTGTGGTTCTACCTGCTGCGCGAGGCGGCGACGCTCGGCAGCGGCCAGCGGCTGGGCCCCGTCGGCGGTCGGATCGTCGCCGAGGTCCTCGTCGGCCTGCTGGCCGGCGACCCGCAGTCCTACCTGCGCCGCAGGCCGAGCTGGACGCCGATCCTGCCGTCGGCGAAGAAGGGCGACTTCACGATGCCCGACCTCGTGCGCTTCACGCTCGGGTAGTGCAGGCGCGACGGACGTGCGCGGGCAGTAGCCTGACGGAGTGCAAGACGACCCCGCCCCGCTGCTCTCCGAGGCGTCCGTCGGCGCCGCCGTGACCGCGCTCGCCGAGCGCAACCGCCATCACATCGAGTCGATGACCGAGGCCGAGCGCGGCGATGCGATCGTGCATTGGCGTGAGCTTGCGATCACTGTGCTGACCGCGGCCAGCGCGACGACCGGGGCGCAGGAGCCCGACGGCGAAGAGCCCGCCCCGGGCCGGGCGGTGATCGTGCTGGAGGACATCGATCGCGACGGCGTGACCGTCCAGGCCAGCTTCCACCCCGAGCTTCAGGATCTCGGCGGCGGCGAGATCGCGGGGACACCGGCGCAGATCGCCGCCCTCGAGCTGCTCGAGGCGCTGGGCGGGGCCGAGCAGGAGTAGCGCCGCCCGGAGCGCGGCGCGCCTCAGCGGTCGCCGCGGATCCTCGCGAACAGCTTGCCGACCGCCTGGGCGACCTCCTGCCCGAACGGCTGGTCCTTCTCCTCGTGCACCGCCTCGATCTCGGTGAACCGCGACGCCGACGGCTGCGGCGGGTCGCCTGCGACGGTCGAGGTGTAGACGTCGTAGTGGCGCTCGGGGTGCAGCACGATCTCGCTGCGGATCGCGCCCTTCGGCTCGGCGGCGACCTCGTCGAAGGTGTGTGTCGTCGGTGGCACGCCCTTCTCGTTGCGCGAGTTGACCGTCACCACGAGCGCGCGCGGCGGGATCGCCCGTGCCGAGAAGTCGTACTCGACCTCGAGCCGGTCGCCCTTGCCGCGCCTGAGCTTGGCGTCGGGCGCGCGCGGGCTGTCGCGCAGCACGGACTTCCTGGCGCTGTCGAGCAGCTTGTCGGGATCGCGCCAGTGCTTCTTCGTGCCCGGGCCGGTGGGCGCGGACTGGTCGAGCGCCTCGGCGCGGTCGCGCGGCGCCGTGTCGCCCCAGCGCCCGGGCCAGCGCATCCACGGATGGGTCGCGTCCGCGACGATCTCCAGCACGAGCTTGGGCGCCGGCCGCTTGCCGTCGGCGATGTCGTACCAGGCCTCGGTCTGGTGATAGCCCTGCTCGAAGTAGGCGGCGTGCGAGCCGCGAGCGACGTACGCGACCGGCACGTCGGGACTGTCGGCGAGCTTCTCGACGTCCTCCCAGTCGCGCTTCTCGCCGTGCTTGTGCTGCGCGTAGACGGCGATGTCGGGCACGTCGCCGTCGATCCCGATCCGCAGCTGGATGCACTCCCAGTCGCCCTCGTGGGTGCCGACGCCGAGCGCGAGCTGGTAGTCGTTGTAGAAGTACCACAGCCAGTACTGCAACCACAGGCGCCCGTTGGCCTCGACCGCGCGGGCGTACATGCGGTTGTTGAGATCGGGGCGCGAGGTGCGCAGCTTCACGTACTGCGCGCGGTAGTCCCTGCCGCGCACGCCGATCACGTCGGTCTTGTCGACCTTGGCGCCGTCGGCGTAGGTCTGCGGCGCGAGGAACGCGAGCGACAGCTTGGGCTCGTCGCCCGCCGGAAACGCGCTCGCGATCACCGCCCCGGGCTTGCCGCCCGCCGGCACGCGGCGCAGCTGGAGTCCCGGCGCGTCGGTGTACTGCGCGGCGCTGTCGGCGAAGAACTGCTCGTTGGAGTCGTAGCGCAGCGCCGGCTGGAAGCGCCTGAGGAGATCGTCGTGTTCGCCCATCTAACTGCCCTCCAGCAGGTCGATTCGCAATCCGTGCCGATCCTCGTCACGGAACGCGACGGCGTAGCCGCGCTGCCTGGTGTCCTTGTCGGCGAGGAAGTCGTCCAGGCGGCCCTTCAGCGTGTCGATGCCGACGCGGTTGGTCAGGTGAATCGTGAAGTCGTCATCGGCGCGGCTGTCGGCGATCAGCGCCAGCGTGTCGGTCTCCGGGTTGCCGTGGCGGCCGTCGGCGGAGATGACGTAGTGATCGGCCGTCACGCGCTCGAAGAACGCCGGCCTCATGTTGCGGATCGAGCCGTGGTGCGGAAGCTTGAGGATGTCGACGTGGGTCCTGCCGTCCTTCGCGATGCCCGCCTCGTCGAGCCCGCTGAGGATGTGGTCGTCGCGGGCGTCGCCGGTCAGCAGCATCGTCTTGCCGTCGCACTCGGCGAGCACGACGATGCTCGACAGGTTGTAGGGCGAGTTGTCGCGGCTGACCGCTGCGGGCGCGGCGCCGGCGACGGCCTTGGGGTGCTCCTGCAGCCACGTGTCCCAGGCCTTGTGCAGCTTGTCGAGCTGCGCCTGATGGGGGCAGACGACCGTCAGCGTCACGTTGCCCAGCGCGATCGAGCGCACGCCCTCCTGCGGCAGCACGACGGGCCCGCCGAACGGCTCGTTGACGCTCCAGCCGAGCGTCTTGGCGTGGTCGCGCAGCTCACGGCCCTCGGCGACGCTCGCGACGACGGCGTGACCGGCGGCGGCGATCTCGTCGGCGACGGCGTCGCCGGTCGGCTGCGACAGGACGTCGAGCGCGGCCGCGCGCACAGCTTCGGCCTCGTCGCCCAGGACGTCGTCGAAGGAGTTGTGCCAGAGCGTTGCGACGTCGTAGCTCAGCGCCTGCGAGTCGGCCTGTTGCTCGACGAGCGAGGCGGCGAAGTCGACCATGCCGGCGACGTGGTCGGAGTCGATGTGGCTGACGATCGCGAGGTCGATCCGCAACGGGCCGCCGGCGGGCGCCCGCTCGGCGCGCAGCTGCTCCAGGCGCGGCTGCAGGTGCTGCTCCCATGTTCCCGACGGGCCGCCGTCGATGAGCACGAGCAGCGGCTTGTCGGCCGTGCCCCCGTGCAACAGCAACGCGTCGCCGTGAAAGGCCTGCAACGCCTCGAGTGCGAAGGTCATCGCGTCGTTCCCCCTAGTGCTCCGTCTCATAACAGTTCGCCCGGAACCCCGGGCGCCGATCACCGCCTGGCGGCGTCCTCGGACGCTCGATGTGCCAGAGGCACACCGTCGGGGCGGGCGGGGATCGGATCTTGCCAGTCGGCGCCGGCATCCCGGGTTTCCGGGCGTCTGTTAGGAGACGAAGCACTAGATCGACTGGATGGCACGCAGGGCGTCGACGACGCCGCTGCCCTGGAAATAGCGCTCGCGGCCGAGGTCGGTCGCGGTGGCACACAGCACGCGCTTGATCTCGGCCGGGCGCCCGATCAGCTCGGGATGACGAGCGAGGATCAGCGCCGCGGCACCGGAGACATGGGGCGCGGCCATGCTCGTCCCGTCGAGGCTCTTCAGCCCGCCGCCGGGCACGGGCGCGGTGATCTTCTCGCCGGGCGCGACGAGGTCGGGCTTGCTGCGCCCGTCGCCGGTCGGCCCGCGGCTTGAGAAGTACGAGACGCCGTAGGTGTGCGGCTGATGGCGGTGGGTCGCGCCGACGGTGATGACGCCCTCGGCGTTGCCCGGATCGGTGATCGACATCTGGCGGTAGCCCTCCGTCGGGCCCGAGGCCATCGAGACGAACGCGCGACCCTCGTTGCCCGCCGCCACGACGACGACCGTGCCGCTGCCGATCAGGCGCTCGCACTCCTCGCAGACGGGCGTGCGCCCGCAGGCGAAGGACCCGACCTCGTGGTCGAGCGAGAGGCTGAGGTTGACGCCGTGGACGATCGGCACCGGCGAGTTGGCGTTGCACCAGCGCACGAACTGCAGGGCGGCGAGGATCGCGAACTCGTCGCCGTTGCCGGCGTCGTCGAAGACGCGCAGGTCGTAGATGCCGATGTCGGGGCAGATGCCGCGCACGTCGTTGCGCCGCGGCGGCGTGGAGTCGGTCGCCTTCCAGTCGGCGCCCAGGATCCCGGCGACGTGGGTGCCGTGCTCGTGCTTGGGGGTGTACGCGGCGCGGTCCTGCGGCGCGACCCGCAGCTGGTCGGCGAGCAGCGCCCAGTCGATCGCACGGCCGCTGCGCAGCCGCTGCTCGATCTCCTCGCGCTGCTGTTGGGCCGCGGAGCCGAGCGTGTTCGCGTCGGCATCGGTGCCGGCGAGGATGGCGCGCAGGCGGGTGAAGTCGTAGGTCGCGCGCACCCGCGACTCACCGGTCAGGGCGCCGGCTGCGTCGCGGACGCTGAACGCGGGGTGCGTCGCGTCGACGCCGGAGTCGATCACCGCCCAGCAGATGTCGCTGCAGCGCAGGTCGAACAGCAGCGTGGCGGCATCGGCCTTGATCGTATTGCGCGAGCGCCACAGCGCCGGCCGCGCCGGCCGGTTGCGGTTGACCGACCACAGCAGCGGGCGGCCGGGCGGCGGCAGGCGCTGCAGCTCGCCGAGCGCCGCGGCGGCGAGGTCGACGAGCAGGTCGTACGTGAGGCCGGCGGGCGGCTCCTCGTCGGGCTGGTCGTCGTCGGGATGCTGCTCCTCCCAGGCGATCCGCCCGACCAGGCCGACGAACCAGATCAGCGTCCCCGACAGCTCGCCCGCGTCGACGGGCCGGCGGCCCTGCTCGCGCATCGGCTCCGCGAGGCCGCTGATGATGTCCGCGCGACGCTCGCTCAGCACGGCGGCGACCGCGTCCGCGCCGGGCGGCCAGAGGTGCTGCTGCCACCACTGCGACAGCGGCAGGACGCTGCGCAGCAGCTCGCCGAACGTCAGCGTGACCGCGACGTGCGAGGCGTTGTAGGCCAGATCGAGCGGCGCGGGGTCGGTGGCGCTGTGGTCGGCGTCGAGCACGTGACGCGCGAGCTCGGCGGTCGTCGACTCGGCGTGCGGCTCGAGCAGCAGGTCGAGCGCCGCGCCCGGCTCGCGGCCGTAGTGCAGCCAGACGTCGGGCATGATCGGCGAATCCTGGGTGAAGCGCTTGAGCTGCTCGGTGCCGAAGATCCACGGCCCCAGGTTCTTGAACTCGAGCTTCACGGGCTAAGCACACAGTGCCGTCCGGTCGCAGTCAAGGACCAACGGGCGCGCCGGTCGGGCAGTTGCGGCGGTTCAGCCTGGCTCAGCGAACGACGGGCGCGTCGACGGCGATCGGGTCGGCCTCGGCCAGGCGGGTGTGAAAGTAGTCGCCGGGCTCGATCTCGCCGAGCGCGATCAGCACGATCCGCAGGATCCCCTGGTGGCCGACGATGACCGGATGGTCGTGCGCCGCGAGCGCCTCCTCGGTCGCCGCCCGTGCGCGCGTCAGCGCGTCGGTCAGCGGTTCGGTGCCCGGCACGGGAGCGCCGAACGGGTCCTCGCGCCAGTCGCCGAAGGCGGGTCCGATCCTGGCCCGCGCGCCGTCGCGGTCCAGGCCCTCGAACGGTCCGTAGTCGACCTCGGTCAGGCGCTCGTCGACGCGCAGCGGCGCGCCGGTCGCGTCGGCGATCGCCTGCGCCGTGTCGCGCGCGCGCTGCAGCGGGCTCGTGATGACGGCGTCGATGCCCGCACCGACGAGTCGCTGCGCCGTCTGCCGCGCCTGCTCGCGGCCGCTGTCGGTCAGCGCGATGTCCAGGCGGCCCGAGTAGGCGCCGACCTTCGAGCGCTCGGTCTGGCCGTGCCGGACGAGCGTGACCCTGCGGGCCGCCACGTGCTCAGACGGCCTCGGGCTCGACCCAGCGCCGCTCGTCGCCGGCGCGGTGGACGGCATCCAGCAGCGCCTGCACGTGCAGCGCCTCGTCGATGCCGGGCTCGGCCGGCGCGCCGTCGCGGATCGCGGCGAAGAAGCTGCGCGCGACGCGCGCGTAGGCCTCCTTGGAGTTCGCGCTCAGCGGCCCCTCGGTCTGCAGCTCCTCGCCGGCGCGACCCCAGTGCAGGCGCTTGTCGGCGTCCAGGCGCACGGTGCCCTCGGAGCCGAAGACCTCCACGACGTCGCCGCGCTTGTGGCGCGCGGTCGCCGTCAGGCTGATCTGCCCGAGGCCGCCGCCGCGGAAGCGCACGACGATCACGTAGGCGTCCTCGGCGGTGACGGTGCGTGGCTCGCCGCTGCGCGTCCGGCGGTCGGGGACGCCGACCTCGGTCGCCGCCGCGACCGCCTCGACGCCGCCGAAGGCCTCGACCAGCAGGTCGAGGTCGTGGACGCCGTAGCCCTGCAGCCGGCCGCCGCCGAGGTCCGCGTCCTGGACCCAGGTGAACGGCCGCGAGCCGGGCTCGGCGTGGTCGTCGAAGACGAGCGAGATCGACACCATCCGCGGCGCGCCCGCGACCTCGGCGACGCGCTGCAGCAGGCGCTCGCGCGTCTGCTGGAAGCGCCGGCCGTAGTTCACGACGCAGACGACTCCGGCCGCCTGCACCGCGGCGGCGACCTCGCGCGCCTGCGCGAGGTCGATCGCGAGCGGCTTCTCGCAGAGCACGTGCAGGCCGCGGCGCGCGGCGGCGATCGCGATCTCGGCGTGCGAGGCCACGGGCGTCGCGACGTGGACGGCCTCCAGGCCCGGGAGCGCGAGGAGCTCGTCGACGTCGTCGGTGCCGAGCTGCAGGCCGTGCTGCTCGGCGAGCTCGGCCGCGCGCTCGGGGCGGCGCGACCAGACGGCGACGGGCTCGAACTCGTCGAGCCCGGCGAGCACGGGCAGCGGCACCTTGGCGCCGTAGCCGCCGCCGGCGACGGCGATCCTGACGGGTGGTTTGGGCATGCGCGACGCGCAGGATACGGTCTCGCGGGTGCAGGTAGGAGCACGGGCACCGGCGCGGCCGCCGCCCACGGCGCGCAGATCGAGCGCTACACGGTGCGCTCGCGCTTCGTGCCGCGCACGCTGGCGCAGGTCGCGGCGATCCCGCGCGGCGCCGCGAGCGCCGCCCGCTGCTCGTCTTCCTGCACGGCCGCGGCGGCGACGCGGAGGAGTCCAACGCCGACGGCGCGTTCTTCGCCGCACTCGACCGGCTCGGCGCGGGCGCCGATCGTCGTCTTCCCCAACGGCGGCGAGAGCTCCTACTTCCACAAGCGCGCCGACGGCGACTGGGGCGACGCGCGGCTGTGGCTCGACGGCGGCACCGCGGACCCGTTCCGCCAGGGCGGCGAGGCGCTCGCCGCGGCGCTCGGGATCGGGATGCGCCACTGGACCGGCGAGCACGAGGGCGACTACTGGCGCGCGCACTTCGGCACCTACCTGCGCTTCTACGCCGACGCGCTGGCGGGGTGCTGACGGACGCGATCGCTTCGGGGCGACAGGAACAGCATCGATGCGCGACCAGGCGTCGGCGCCGGTTGGGGGCGCACGCGCGAGGTCGGCGGGGAGCATGGAGAATCGACCGCCGCGCGAGGTCGGCGTGGGGAGGTGACGATGCTCCACGCATGTCCTGGAGATTGGACCCCGGCCCTCGCTCGGCCGCGCCGGGTGTCGATGTTCCAGGCGCCGGAGCTGCACGAGCGTCGGATCGTCGACGCGCTCGGCGGGTCCCGCTGACCGAGGATGAGGGATCACCCCTCATGCGCCGGGACCGCCCCGAGTCGATGCTGCCCAGGCAACCGCAGCACGACCTCAGGAGAACACCATGCCCGGCATCGACAGCACCGTCCGCACACCGTCCGCCGACCGCCCCCGCGGCCTGCATGCAGCGGCGCGGGCCTGCGCGACAGGCGCCCTCTGCGCCGCGCTGCTGGGCAGCGCCGCCACCGCTGCGCAGGCCCAGGTCCCCGGCGGCCCGGGCAGCCAGCCGCCGATCGCGGCCCCGCCGCCGCCGCCCCCGCCGCCGCCCCCGGTCGCGGCGCCGACGGGGCCCGTGCCGCCCGATCCACCCGCGCCGGCGCCGCAGCCGCCGCTGTCGGCCGGCGAGCTGGCGCCCAAGCTCACCCGGATCTACCGCGGCGACGACGGCGGCGCCCTGTACCTGCGCGCCGAGGGCACGAAGGTCGTCGGCTACGCCGAGCACCCCGGGCGCAAGTACGCGTTCGTCTTTCGCGGCACGCGCAGCAAGAACGTCATCAACGGCTCCTGGTACGACGTCGCCAAGGGCACGCGCACGACGGTCGGCAGCATCGGGCTGAAGATCTTCAAGCAGGGCGACCGGCTCGTTCGCGGCAGCGGCAGCGACTTCGGCCCGGACATCTTCACCGCGATCCCCGCGGGCTCGATCCCGTGGCCGGGCGCCCGCGAGGCGGGCTTTCAGTCGCAGTCGCGTTCGGACATGGACGGCGCCTTCATCGGCCGCTCGACGTCGCTGGAGCCCGACGGCTCACGCCAGTACTGGCGTGAGAACGGGGCCGGCGCGTTCGGCGTCGCCGAGGGTCCCGCGCAGGCCGGCAAGCGCCCCGCCTGGGTAACGGTCTTCTTCGGCACGCGCAAGGCCGATGGCGCCGTCATCGGCGAGTACTTCGACGTGCCCAAGGGCACGCAGACCGCCAGCGGCGCGTTCGCACTCGGGCGGCTGCAGTTCGGCCGCGAGTACGCGGTCGGCATGAGCGGGTCGCCCGCCGGCCGCTCGGGGCGGATCGAGGCCGACTACGCGCTCGACCTCGACGAGATCGCCGAGCGGATCGACAAGCACTTCGACAAGAAGGTCGTCGGCTTCGGTTGGGCGCTGACGAGCAACGGCAAGGTCGTGCGCTCCGGCGGTGGCGGCAACTCGTACCTCTCCGAGGGCAAGAACGGCTTCGACATCAGCCTGCCGTTCACGAGCGCGACGGAGTCGCTGACCGCCAGCACGACGAAGCTCGTCACGGCGACTGCCGTCATGCAGGAGCTGGCCAAGCGCGGCATGTCGGTCAAGTCGCCGGTGTTTCCCTGGTACCCGGACTGCTGGCAGCTGGGCCCCGGCATGATGTCGCTGACCTTCGAGCGCGTGCTGGACATGAGCTCGGGCATCTTCCGACCGTCCAACGCCGTCAAGAACGAGGACGCCTGGCTGTTTCACATGCAGGCGGCCGAGGGCGGCACGACGGGGACGAAGGGCTACGAGAACATGAACTACGTCCACCTCGGCTACCTCCTCGCCGCGCTGATCGACAAGCCGAAGGTCGAGGCGTCGATCGCGCAGCACGGCTGCGGCAAGGGCACGAAGGCCTACGGCGAGATCATGGACATCTACGGCGATCGCGTCCTGGACATGCTCTCCGCCCAGGGCGTCGCGGCGGGCTGGAACTACCGCACGAACAACCGCGCGCTGAAGTACGACTTCCTCAACAAGAACCTGTCCGGCATCCTGCCGGTCTCCGCTGTCCCCAACCCGACCGGCGGCCTGATGATCAACGCCCGCGAGTTCGGCGAGTTCCTGGCCAAGCTCGAGCACGGCCGCTTCGTCAGCCGCGCGACGGTCAAGGCGATGAAGGACGGCGAGCTCGGCTTCGACGACCTGACGGGCAACGGCGGGCCGGCCAACGGCTTCATCGATCCCGATGCCCGCGGGCTCGGCCTCGCGGACAAGAAGAACGGCGGCTGTGGCAGCGACAAGGGCCGCGGCTGCGGATCGCAGCTCGTGATGCTGCCAGGCGACGTGCAGATCGTCGCGCTGTTCAACTCGCGCAACAACGCGACGAGCAACAACGCGTGGGGCCTGTTCGACGCCTGGAAGGCCGGCATCCGGTAGGCGCCGGCGACCGTCGGGCGGACATGCGGCGGCGGCGAGGGATCGCCGCCGCCGCTGTTGCGTCCCCGCTCGTACTCCTCAGCTCGCGCTCGCCGCCGCCAGCAGGCCGGGCGCGACCTGCTTCTTGCGGCTCATCACGCCCGGCAGCTCGATCGCACCGTCGACGACCGGCGTGCCGAACGCGCGCTCGGCGAGCGCCTCGTTGCCGGTGACGAGCAGCCGCGTGTGCTGGGCGAGGATGTCGGTCAGCATGAGCGCGAACAGCACGTGGTCGCGGCGCTCGCGATGCGCCACCGCCGCGGCGAGCAGCTCCTCCGCGCGGTCGAAGACGGCGCTCCCGACGGTCTCGATCTGCGCCACGCTCAGCGTCCGGCCGCCGTCGAGCTCGTACTCCTTGAGGTCGCGCGCGACGAGGTCGGCGGCGGCGACGTCGGCGACGTCGGAGCTCTGCTCGAACATCTCGCGGCCGAACTGCTGCGCGTCGACGCGCAGCAGCCATTCGAGGTACGCCGTCGCGCGGTGGTCGCGCTCGGTCGTCGTCGGCGACGTCAGCAGGACGGTGTCCGAGCAGATCGCGCCGAGCAGCATCGTCGCCGTCGGCGGCGCCGGCTCGGCGCCGGCCTGGCGGAAGCGCTCGACGACGAGCGTCGACGTCGAGCCGACCGGGTCGAAGATCGCGGTCACGGGCAGCTTCGTCTCGATCGAGCCGATGTGGTGGTGGTCGAGGATCTCGACGATCTCCGCCTCCTCGATGCCCGGCACGCTCTGCGCGCGCTCGCCGTGGTCGACGAGCAGCACGCGACGCGGCGCCGGGTTGACGAGGTTCGTGCGCGTCACGATCCCGATCGGCCTGCCGTCGCGATCGGTCGCGACCGCGCCGCGGTAGTGGACGTTCTTGATCTCGTCGGAGACGTCGCGGATGAGGTCGTCCTTGCCGACCGTCAGCGGGTCGCCCTCGACGAACGCGCGGCACGGCTCCGACAGCGTGATCATCCGGCTCGTGACGTAGGAATCCAGTGGCGACCGGACGACGCACGTGTCCTGGTCGGCGGCGAGCTTCAGGACGCGCTCGGTCGGCTCCGTGTCGTTGGAGAGCACGAGCAGCGCGATCCCGTGGGCGAGCGCGGCCTCGGTCGCCTCCGGCCGGTCGCCGATCACCACGACGTCGCCGGGCTGGACCTTGCTGTTCGCGGTCGAGTGCATCGCCTGCACCCAGACGCGGCCCTTGATCTCGACTCCCGGATCGCCCGCCAGCAGCTCGCCCTCGAGCACCTCGACGATCGCGGAGACCGGCGTCGGCACGTCCAGCCGCGACGCCTCGCGCGACTCGCGGATATAGCGCCGCGCGAGTGCGCGCTCGGTCAACAGGCCCAGCAGGACGCCGTCGTCGTCGACGATCGGCACGAGGTCGACGCCCTCGGAGGCCATCATCAGCCCGACGGTGCGCACGGGCGCGCCATGGTCGGCGACGGGGAAGTCGGTGCGCATGACGTCGCGCACGCGCAGGTAGGCGTGGGGGAGATAGCGCGGCTCGGCGGCGCCGCTGCGCTCCAGCAGCCATTCGGTCTGCGCGTTGATGACGCCGAGGCGCACCGGGATCCACTCGGTCGTCCCGCCGTCGAGGTGGTTCTTCAGCTCGGCGTAGCCGATCGCGGCGGCGATCGAATCCGTGTCGGGGTTGCGGTGCCCGCACACATAGACGCGCGTCATCCGGTGTTTCGCAGGCCGCCGGCGATGCCGTTGATCGCCAGCAGGCTTGCGCGCACGAGGCCGGGGTCGTCGGGATCGCCGCCGGGCGCACGCAACCGCCGCAGCAGCTCGAGCTGCACGAACGACAGCGGGTCGATGAACGGGTTGCGGCGCGCGAGCGCGCGCTGCAGGATCGGCTCGCGGTCGAGCAGTTGCCGCTCGTCGCGGACGGCGCCGATCTCGCGCACCGTGCGCTGGAACTCGGTCTCGATCGTGCCCCAGACGCGCTCGCGGATCTGCTCGTCGGAGCACAGCTCGGCATAGCGCCGTGCGATGTCGAGATCGGCCTTCACGCACGCCATCTCGGCATTGGAGATCAGCGCGGCGAAGTACGGCCAGTCGCGCTCCATCTCGCGCAGCAGCTCGACGCCGTGGTGCTCGCGGGCCGTCTCGAGCGCGGTGCCGAGGCCGAACCAGGCCGGCAGGACCGCGCGCGCCTGCGTCCACGAGAAGACCCAGGGGATCGCGCGGAAGTCCTCGATCCGGGCGGTCGCCTTGCGCCGGGCGGGGCGCGAGCCGAGCTGCAGGCGCGAGACCTCGCGCACCGGCGTGGCGGCGTGGAAGAAGCCGGCGAAATCCGGGTCGTCGTAGACGAGCCGGCGGTACGCCGCCGTCGAGACCTCGGCCATCTCGGCGACGACGGTCTCGAAGCGCTGCTGGCGCTCGGGCTGCTTGCTCGCCGTGCGGTCGAGCGTCGTGATGAGCGCGGCGCTCGTCGTCAGCTCGAGCTCGCGGTGGGCGATCTCGGGCAGCGAGAACTTCGCCGACAGCATCTCGCCCTGCTCGGTGACCTTCAGCCGCCCGGCGACCGTGCCCGACGGCTGCGCGCGGACCGCCGTGTAGCTCGGCCCGCCGCCGCGGCCGACGGCGCCGCCGCGGCCGTGGAAGAACTGCCACGCGACGCCGTACTCGCGGAAGACCTCGGCCATCTCGACCTGCGCCCTGTAGACGCGCCAGCCCGACGCGACGTAGCCGACGTCCTTGTTGGAGTCCGAGTAGCCGACCATCACCTCCTGCGCGCCGGCGGCGTCCAGCGCGGCGCGGTAGACGGGCGTCCGCAGCAGCGTGCGCATCGTCTCGGCGGCGTGCTCGAGCGTCTCGCCGGACTCGAACAGCGGCACGATCCGCAGCTGGGCGTCCTGGCCGCCGGCGCGGGCGAGGCCGACCTCCTTCATCAGCAGCAGGACCTCGAGCAGGTCCGACGCGCAGGTCGTGTTGGAGATGATGTAGGAGTCGATCGTGCCGGGGTGCTCGCCGCGCAGCAGCTCATAGAGGATGCGGAACGTCTCGACGACCTCGCGCGTCGAGGCGCTGAAGCCGCTGATGTCGAGCGGGATCAACGGGCGCTTGTCGGCGATCTCGCGGGAGAGGATCGCGGCGCGCTCGGCCTCGGGCAGCTCCGCGTAGCCTTCCTTCACGCCGAGCACCGCGAGGATCTCGTCGAGCGCGGCGCGGTGGACGTTGGAGTTCTCGCGCACGTCGAGCAGCGCGAAGTGAAAGCCGAACACCTCGACCTGGCGGATGACGTCGCGCAGCGCGTCCTCGGCGACGAACGACGCGTGCTGCTCGCGCAGGGAGCGTTCGGCGACGCGCAGGTCGTCGAGCAGTTGCGCGGGCCGGCGGTAGCCGCTCTGCCAGCCCTTGCGGGTCGCGCGCACGCGCTCGGCGAGGAGCTTGAAGAGGCGCCGGTAGGGCTCCTCGGGGCTGCGGCCGCGGCCCAGCGCGGCGACGTCGGGGAAGCGCTGCTCGAGCTCGCCGAGCAACTCGGCGAGCTCCGCCGGCTCGCCCGCGACGCGGGAGGACAGCGTGATCCGGCCCGCCAGCGCCGCGAGGCTGTCCTGGTGATGCCACAGGCAGGAGTCCTTCATCAGCTCCAGCGCCTCGGCGGTCATCTGCGGCGTGACGTTCGGGTTGCCGTCACGGTCGCCGCCGATCCAGGAGCCGAAGCTCAGCAGCGGCGGCACGGGAATCTCGGAGTCCGGGTAGATCGCGCGGATCGTCGACTCGAGGTCGCGGTAGACCTCGGGCACGACCTCGGCCAGCGTCGAGCTGAAGTAGATCAGGCCGGCGCGGACCTCGTCCATCACGGTCGTCGTCACCGCGCGCAGCTCGTCGGAGCCCCACATCTCCTGCACCGCGGCGGCGATCTGGCGGCGGATCAGCTCCCGTTTGCCGCGCCCGGGGCGGCGCTCGTCGAGTTCCCGCAGCAGCTTGAAGATGCGCGCGAGCTTGCTGACGGTCGTGTAGCGCCGCGCCTCGGTCGGGTGCGCGGTCAGGACGAGCCGCACCTCGGCCTCGGCGAGCGTCTCGTGCAGCTCGGCGGCGCTCGTACCGTCGGCGGCGAGCTGCGCGACGGCGGCGTGCAGCGAGCCGCGGCGCGGGCCGGGCTGCGCGTCGAGCTTGCGGATGCGGCGCACGCGGTCGAGGTCCTCGGCGAGGTTCATGAGCTGAAACCAGCGCGTGAGCATGCGGATCAGCAGCACGATCTGTGGCAGCTCGAGGCCGGCGACGAGCTGCGCGAGCTGGTCGGCGGCGGCGCCGTCGCCGCTGCGCGAGCGCTCGCCGAGCTCGATCGCGCGGCGGTGCAGCTCAAGCGCCTGCGGCCCCTCGACGGCGCAGATGACCTCGTCGAGGATGCCGCCGAGCAGCGCCTCGTCGTCGGCGTAGGTGCGGGGTTCGGTCTCGGCGGTGGCGACGGGGGTCATGGGCAACGAGAGTACTTCGCAGCCGGGGCGTGACGGTGACCGATCGAGAACCTTCGATCCTCTCTTCGTCCGCCCCGACGCGCGAAGATGGGGCGCACGCCACCATGGACCGACCGATGCTCGATGTCCTTCACCGCGAATCGATAAGCCGCACCATGGCCGCCGTCCTTGCCGCGGCGATCCTCGCGGCGCTGGCGGTGGCGCTCCCGGCGACGGCGAACGCCACGGCCGCCGACGAGGCGCGCGCGGAGGCGGAGTGGATCCTGCAGGCGCAGCTGCCGGACGGTGCCATCGCCAATCAGATCGACCAGCGCGCGATCTGGCCCTACCTCGGGAACTTCGCCGCCGTGGGCCTTGCGCGCGCCGGCCAGCTCGCGGCCGACCCGCGGTTCACGGATGCGGCGTGGCGCTGGCTGAGCTGGTACCGCGCGCACCAGGACGCCGCGGGCTTCGTCACCGACTACACGGTCGTCGACGGCGTGCTCGGCAGCACGGGCGACATGGACTCCACCGACGCCTACGCGGGCACGTTCCTGATCGCCGCCAACGCGGCCTGGCAGGCGACGGGCGACCTCGAGCGGCTGCGCGAGCTGCAGCCCGGCATCGCCGCCGCCGTCGCGGCGATCGCCGCGACACAGACTCGCGACGGGCTGACATGGGCCAAGCCGTCGGCGCATGTGAAGTACCTGATGGACCAGGCCGAGGCGTTCGCCGGGCTCAGATCGGCGGCGATGCTTGCTCGCGCGCTCTCCGATTCGGAGCTCGAGGTCCGCGCATCCGCATCGGCCCGGCGCCTGCGCGCCGGGGTGAGGAGGCTGTGGAACCCGCGCACCGGTTCGTATGACTGGGCGGTGCACGGCGATGGCGTGCGCCAGCGGACGAACTGGCGCGTCCTGTACCCCGATGCGCTGCAGCAGGCATGGGCCGTGGCGTTCGGTCTCGTGCACGGCCGGCGCGCACGCGCGCTCATGCGCCGGTTCGCGCGCGAGCAGCCGCGCTGGGATCGCCCGGAAGCGACGGCGCGCTTTCGCCGCGGGGAAGGCTCGGCGCGGGCCGCGGTCGGCTATTGGGCCCCGGCGGCCTGGGCGTTCGCCCGAGTCGGAGAGCAACGCCGGGGCCGGCTTGCCTCGCGCAGGCTGCGCGCGGCGGCGCTGCGGGCCAATCGAGCGTGGCCGTTCACCCCAGCCGATGCCGGCCAACTCGTCGTTCTCGCCGAGCGTCCCGGCAACGTGCTCAGCCGGCTGCTCGGTCCCTGAGCTCGAACCCGAGCACGATCGAGACCGCCTCGCTGACGTCGCCTGCGCTGCGCCACGGCGCGGGATCGTCCGCCAGCCCGTGGTACTCGCCGGTCCGTACGCGGATCGACCGCATGCCGGCCGCGGCGGCTCCGCGGACGTCCTTGTCTGGCCGGTCGCCGATGTGGACAGCGTGCTCGGCGGGCACTCCGAGCGCGGCCAGCGCCGCGCGGAACGGCGCCGGGTGGGGCTTTCGCCGCTCGCGCCCGAGCTCGTCGGACAGCACGATCACGTCGAACGCGTCCTCGAGCCCGAGACAGCGCAGCTTCGCGCGCTGAATCTCGACGTCACCGTCGGTGACGAGGCCGATCGGACATCGGTCGCGGAGGCTGCGCAGGGCCTCCCGAGAGCCTTCGTAGGGCGACAGGCTGCGCGGGACGGCGGACCGGAAGGCTGCCAGCAGCGGCGCGATCGGTACGTCTGGCGGAGCGCCGGCATGCGTCAGCGCGCGGTCGATGATCTGCCCCCGGTCCGACCCCTGGGCCGCGACCGTGGTCAGCGACCGCTCCAGCGCAGCGCGCTCGACGCCGTACGGAGCCGCCGCCGCGGCGACGGCGGCCCATGCGGTCGCAAGCCAGTGGCGCTGCTCGTACAGCGTGTCGTCCAGGTCGAACAGCACCGCGGCGATCACGCCGGCACCCAGCCCGCGCCGAGCTCGGGCTCGTCGAGTCGCAGCAGCGGGGCGATCTCGGGATCGGAAAGGATCGCGGCCACGCGCTGCGACGTACGACCGTCGCCGTAGGGGCACACGGACGCGAAGACGCGGTCCTGCTCGGCCGGCGCCGAGAAGCTCACCGCCGCGTCCAGCGCCCGGTCGACGTCCAGCCCCGTCAGGACCGACGTCCCCGCCTGGACGCCCTCCCAGCGGGGCGTCGAGGCGCGCAGGACGACGACCGGCGTGCCGAGCCACGACGCCTCCTCCTGCAGGCCTCCCGAGTCGGTCACCACGACGCGCGAGCGGGCGATCAGCGCGAGCATGTCGAGGTACGGGAGGGGATCGAGCAGCGTCAGCCCCGAGACAGCCCGCAGCGCGTCGATCGCGCCCGCCTGCTCCAGGCGCGCTCGCGTGCGCGGATGCAGCGGGAACGTCACCGGCGCCAGCCGCGCCGCGAGGCCCTCGAGCAGTTCGACCAGGCGGCCCAGGCGCTCGGGGTCGTCGACGTTGGTCGGCCGGTGAGCCGTGACCACCACGCCGCTTCGCTCGCCGGGCGCCAGCCGCGCCACACCGGACTCGCGCAACACGTCGATGACCGGGTTGCCGACGACGTGGATGCGCTCGGGGGCGACCCCCTCGTCGCCGAGAAAGCGCGCCGCCAGCGCGGTCGGCGCAAAGTGCAGCGACGCGAGCGCAGCGGCGGTGCGGCGGTTGACCTCCTCCATCGAGCGCGGGTTGAACGATCGGATCCCCGCCTCGAGATGCACGGCCGGGACGCCGTGGCGCCGCGCCGCGAGGCAGAACATCGGCACCGTGTTGGTGTCGCCGAGCACGAGCACGACCGCGGGGGACCATGTCTGCACCGAGGTCATCGCGCGCGTGAGCATCGACCCGAGCCGCTGCGCCTCGTCGCCCTCCAGCCGCCAGGTCTCGTCGATACGCAGCCCCATCCGCTCGTGCAGCACGTCGATCAGCGAGCTGTCGTAGTGCTGGCCCGTCGCGACCGTACGGACCTCGAACTCGGGCCGGCCCCGCAGGGCCCGGACGACGGGCGCGAGCTTGATGATCTCCGGGCGCGTGCCGATCGCGACGAGGATCCTCATCCTGCGAACACCTCCTGGTAATAGCGGGCCATGCTGATCCCCGCGCGGTAGGTCAGTCGCTCGCGCCGCAACCGGTGGCCGGCCAGGCCGCGCAGATACTCGCCGACGAGGTCGGCGCCGGCTGCAAGCGACAACGGCAGCGCTCCGGAGAAGCGCGGATTGACCTCCACGAAGGAGACCGCGCCGTCGTCGCCGGCGAAGCCCTGGACGTTGGCGGCGCCCTGCAGGCCCACCACGGTCACGAGCTCGCGTACGCCCGCGAGGACGACATCGTCCTCGAACGTGAGTCCCTTCGTCGAGATGCCCGCCTTCGTCTCCAGTCGCCAGCGCGGTACGGCGCCGGCCAGCGACCCATCGCGGTCGATCAGGCAGTCGACGGTGAACTCCCGTCCGCCCAGGCGTGTCTGGACGATCGGCTCGGGCACCCGGCCCAGCGCCCACGCGATGTCCTCATGCGTGTCGGCGGCGACGACGAAACGTGATCCGCGGCCGAACCGCGGTTTCACGATCCAGGGCCCGTCCACGCCGTCGGCCGTACCCAGGCCCGTGCTGGGAGCGGCGACTGCGGACGCGCGCAGCAGCTCGGCAAAGCGCCATTTGTCGCGACAGTCCTCGACGCAACCCGGTGGCGCCAGCCAGGTCTTCAGTCCCGCCGCCTCGAGCTGGTCGCCGCAGCGGCCGAGGTGCGCCATCTCCTCCGTGACCGTGCTGATGAGCGCGCCCGCCGAGCGCTGCGTCGCCAGCGCACAGACGCGTGCGACGAAGTCCGCGTCGTCGCAGCGCGGTAGCGTCGCAGACGAGCTCGCCAGCGTCAGTCCGACGGCGCTCTCGTCGGCGTCGGCGGCGACGACGTCGACCCCGCGGGCCATCAGCTCGCGGATCACGGCGACACCGGCCGCTCCGCCCGCTCCGGTGACGATCGTCGTCAGCTCGGTCGGCTGCTGCAGGCGAGGATCGGGCTCGTTCATCGGTCGTCAGCTTCGGCTGCGGGAGCGCCCGTGGCCCGAGCGATAGCCCAGCAGCCATCCGATCACGCCGCCGGGAGCCGCCGGGGCCGCTTCTGCGGGATCGTGCACGAAGCCGTTCGCCCGCGGGTGGCGCTCGCGCTCGGCACGTCGCCCCGCGACCAGCCGGCGCTGAGCCCAGAGTCGCAGCTCGAGTAGCTCGGGCTCCAGCGACGGCTCCCATTGATGCCGGGCGACCGCCTCGGTGATGCCTTCCAGCACGGCGACGTCGTCCTCTGTGCGCGTGGCGTCGAGCAGGATTCCGGCGACCGGTGAGATGCCCTGCTGGACGGCGACCTGGACGGCAGCCAGCCGCGCGAGTGGATCGGGATCTGACAGCGCGGCATGCAGCAGGACTCGCGAGCGACGCCTGCGTCGCTCGCGTGCTGCCGCTCGCCAGACTCCGCCCAGCAGCAGCAGCGTGAGCCCTGCGACGAGCGGTGGCAGCCAGAGTTCAAGCGACAGCGTCATGGGTCTGTCCCAGGGGCCTGCCGTGTCGCGGGAGCACGAGGTAGAGAAACAGGATGTAGCCGCCCAGCGTGTAGGCGAACGCGAACACGCCGCCCACCCAGTCGTGGAACAGGATGAGAGCATCGCGCCCGGCCAGCAGCCCCGCGCCGAGCGACAGCGCGATCCGCAGGATGTTTCCCACGGCGACGACGACCAGTGCGATGCCGAGCGCCGACCACCAGCGTCCGCGTAGGCGGTCGGGGCCCAGGAATGCCAGGCAGGCGATCGCCAGCAGCGATGACAACGACGAGCACGACATCGAGATACTGGCCAACAGGGAGGGACTGCCGCTCGGGAAGATCTCGATCACGGACCCATAGGGGACGCGCGTACCATCCGCGCCCACAAGCCCGAGCAGCGTCGCGACGACGTGTGACTCGCCGACGCGAAAGGGCTCCTCGATCAGCAGAAAGCCGACGATCGAGACGAACAGGACCACGAACACGCGCACGAACGCGTGGCGCGCGGGCGTGCTCATGCCGACACCGCTCCGGCGGGCGCGTCGCCGGCACGCACGGTCTTGCCCCAGGTGTATCCGCTGCCGCGGATGCCGTCGAACCACGCTTTGGAGCACAACGCGACCGAGACGAGGAACAGCGGCAGGAAGAACAGCAGGATCGGAGCCTCCCGCCGATCGGCACGGGCGAGCAGCAGCCCCGCGCTGAGCTCGAGCAGCGGCCCCAGCAGCAGCAGCGTCCAGAGCAGAAACAGGTTGACCGGGTCTTGCCCGGCCGGAGCGGCCCCACTGCTCCAGAGCGCGAGCACGAGCAGGCCCAGGCCCGACAGCACGGGGACATGGAAGACAAGCAGGAACATCGTCATCTCGATCTTCTCGATCCGCGAGAAGATCGGCGAGCGCCATACGGCACCGCGGTAGTCGCGCCAGACCTGCTGGTGCCCGCGCGCCCAGCGATAGCGCTGGCGCCAGAACCGGCCAAGCGTCACGACGCCCTCCTCCTCGTCCACGGCGGTGACGTCGTAGCGCACGCGCTGCCCGGTCAGCGTCAGCCGGATCGTCAGGTCGGTGTCCTCGGTGACGCTGCCGACGTTCCAGCCGCCCAGTTGCCGCAGGCTCGTCGTCCGTACGGCGCAGTTCGCGCCGCCGTAGGCGGGCAGCCGGTAGATCGACTGGCGGCCGTACTCATTCACCAGATATCCGGCGAGGTAGTCGATCGCGACGAGCCGCGAGATGAGGGAGTCGTCGGGGTTGGATATCTGGCAGCGGCCCTGCACGGCGGCGATCGTCGGGTCCTCGAAGTGGCGCACATGGCGGCGCACGACGTCCGGGCGTGGCTGATGGTCACCATCGAAGACGATGACGATGTCTGCCTCGACCATGGTGAGCGCTGCGTTCAGCGCACCGGATTTGCCGCCGCCTTCGTCGCCGTTGCGGTGCAGCGCGGTGAGATGTGAGTGCTCGGCGGCGAGGGAGGTGAGGATCTCGCCGGTGCGATCGGTGGAGCCGTCGTTGACCACGATCAGCTGCAGCAGTGCGGGCGGGTAGTCCAGCGCCAGCAGGCTCGCCACGAGTTTGCGGATGACCTGCTGCTCGTTCCTACATGCCACGATGACGGCGACCGCGGGGCGGAAGCCCGTGTCGACGATCGGGCCCTCGAGGTCGCGGGGAGCGGTGTGGAGCGCCGATATCGCAAACGCGAGGTGGCGCGCGAAGAAGGTGACGAACACGACCTGCAGGCCGATGCCGATGACCGTGATGGTGGCACCCACGCCGATCGTCCCGACGGATGTGAGGGCAAGCCCCGGCAGCGCGATCAACACCCACGGCGTGCCCTGAGCGCTCGCGTCGCCAGGACGATCGGGCTGCGCTTCATGTCGCCGGCGACCCTTCAGTCGCAATCCCTGCCACCCCCGTCGCTTTCGCCGTTGATGCTAGCGGCGGGCCGTCCCCTCGGGGACGGCCCGCCACCGGCCGGCGCGACGCCTACGCCGCGCCCCCTGGGCTATGCCAGACCGTGCCCGATCGCGGCCAGCAACCGATCTGCGCTGTCGGCCGTGGACGAGGTCGGGAACAGGTCCCAGGCGAACCGCTCGACGCCGAACGCCTCGGCGCAGCGCATCCGCGACTGAAAGCCGCGGTAGCGCGCCTGCGCCTCGATCGCCTCGAGGTCGACCAACCTGTTCTTCAGCACCTGCGAGTGGTGCGCGCGGAGGGCCTCGAGCTTCTTCTCCATGAAGCCGTCCACGTTGATGAACAGGGAGGGGACGAACGCCCGCGACGTCGGCGCCTCGTAGGTCAGAAAGCGCGGCGTGCGCCGTCCGGCCGAGAGGCTCATGCGGGCGGTCACCCGGTGGTCCTGGTGGCTGTCCTCCTGCGAATGGGTGTAGACGAGGTCCACTTCGACCTCGCCCATCACCGCGTCGATGAGCTCGACGGTCTCGCGCTCCTCGGGCACCGCACCGTCGCGGAAGTTGCCCCAGAACAGACGCGCTCCGAGGATCTCGGCAGCGTGCTCCTGCTCTCGCACCCGCGAGCACCCCGCCTGAGGCCCCTGCTCACCCGTGGTCATGATCAGCATCGCGACGTTGTCCCCCCGCGCCGTATGGGCGGCGAGAGCCGCGCCGCAGCCCAGCTCGACATCGTCGGGATGGGCTCCGATTGCCAGAATGTTCATCGCTGACTCCGTTCGTTGCGCTGACGATCGGCGCCTAGTGGGTGGACGCCGCGACGGACGGGTGGTCGCGCCGCTTCTTCCACTGCATGCCGGCGAATCCCAGACCCAGCAGCGCCGTGACACCGAGCAGCCCGATCGGGGCGACCGGCACGACGTCCGGGCCCTTGGCGCCGCAGCGCGACTCCGCGATGATGATGTCGCCATCGCCGAGGATGCCGTCGAGCTCGACGTGGATGGCCCGCACGATGATGCTCGTGTCGCCGGGACCGTTCGTCGGCCTGATCTGCTCGTTGAGGATCACCCTGCCGACGCCCGGCAGCGGGATCGTCGTGTTCGGCGCCGGGTTGAGCGCGACCGCTACACCCAGTACCTCCGCGGTCTCGAGCGTGCTCGTCCCGCTCGACCCGTCGCCGTTGGAGGTGCATGTGCTGCCGACCGTCGTCGCGGTGATGCGACCGGCAGCCGCGCTGACCTCGTTGACGCTGGCCGAGCTCGTCGCGAAGCCGGAGTGATCGTCGCCCTCGAGGTTGCCGCCCTCGGTGCTGGCGTTGAGGATGCCCGTCGACAGCAGCCCCGTCCCCACGGACACGCTGGCCGTGGAGGCGGTGAACGGTCCGAGATCGCCGGCAGGGCCGCCCTCGGTCGCGCTCATCGAGACCGCGGGCTCAGGACCGGAGGTGGTGGTGATCGGGACGAGGCCGCCGAGCAGCGTGACGTCGACGGATTCGCCGTAGGCGCCTCCGGTGACCTCCGTCACGTCGGCCTGTGCCGAGCTGGCGAGGGCAGCCGAGCAGGCCGCTGCCGTCAGGCAGGCGATGGATAGGTGAAAGAGGCGCAGCCGAGATCGGCCGGCCATGGCACGCCGGTGCATGAGGTGAAACCCCCTGTTACATATGGGTAGAAGCGGCGGCGTCACAGCCGGTCTGAGGAGGAGTCGCCCTAACATCACTCCTAGTCCCGGCTGCGGCATCCCGCACGATGCCGTGCAAGCCTCCACCGATCCCGCGGCCAAGTCCACCGGAATCCGACCTTTTTACAACTGAATTCTAGGAGTTCGCGACTTTCTTACATCTCGTCCCGTGTGTATACCGTCGATCGCCGTACTGTGGCAGTAACGAAGGACTCTGTACGGGTCGTCGGGCCGAAGCCGCAGTGGCGCCGGGTCGCGCTACGGCCTCGTGCGGCGCCGCTGCAGCACCGCCAGCAGCGAGACGCCGACCGGCAGGTCGCGCCCGCGGCGGATGCGCGCGGCCTCGGCGCGGAGGACCCGTTCCAGTGCGCTGTTGACGGCGCCCTGCGGCGTGCGATCGAGGTCCGAGCCGGGCTGTGCGCGGCGCCGCGCGCGCTGTGCCAGGCGCACGGCGGCGATCGCCGGCAGCAGCGCGGCGTTGAACGCCGTCATGCGCTCGCGCTCGAGCCCGGCGGCGGACGCGCGGCCGAGCAGCAGCGCGCGCGAGTAGCGGCGGTGGTGATGGGCCAGGACGTCGTGCTCGCCCCACAGCCAGCCGTACTGCGGCACGGTCACGAGCAGCCGGCCGCCGGGGGCGATCACGCGCGCGAGCTCGCGCAGCGCGGCCTCGTCGTCGGCGACGTGCTCGAGCACGTCGAGCGCGACCGCGAGATCGAACGCGCCGTCGGCGAACGGCAGCGGCTCGTCGAGCGATCCCGGCACGACCGCGCCGGCGCCGCGGTCGCGCGCGACCTGCAGCGAGGCGGACGCGAGCTCGACGCCGGTGACGCTGCCGCGCGCCGCCAGCTCGACCATGTTGCGCCCCGAGCCGCAGCCGGCATCGAGGATCCGCAGGCCCGGCGGCAGGCTCAGCCCGTCGAGCACCGCCGCGAGCACGGCGCGCCGGCCGCGGTACCACCAGTGGCGCTCCTCGATGTCGAACGTGGAGCGCTCGAGCGCGTCGTCCATCGCTAGCGGTGGATCTGGTCGCCGTCGATCTGCTCGTCGACGACGAACAGCGGCCGGCCCTTCACCTGATCGAAGATCCGCCCGACGTACAGCCCGACGACGCCGAGCGAGATGATGATGAAGCCGCTCAGCAGCACGAGCAGGACGACGATGCTCGTGTAGCCCGGCGGCGTGTCCTCGACGTAGCGCGAGTAGACGGCGTAGGTCGCCAGCAGGCCGCCCGCGGCCGCGACCATGAACCCGAGGAAGACGATCCAGCGCAGCAGCACGGTGGTGCGGAAGAACATGCCGTCGAGCGCGACCTCGACGAGCTCGCGGATGCCGTAGGCGCTCGGCGAGTCGCCCTCGCGCTCGGCGTGGGCGAAGCTGATCGTCGCCTGGCTGAAGCCCAGCCAGTCGAGCACGAGCTGGTACTCGCGGTCGCGGTCGCGCAGCTCGAGGAACGCGTCGACGACCTTGCGCGAGATCATCGACAGCGTCGAGAACTCGATCTCGCCCTCGCGCTCGCTCAGCATCCGCCGGTACAGCGAGGCGGACACGCGCCGGAACGCCGAATGGCGGCGCCCCTCGCGCACCGCGCGCACGATGTCGTAGCCCTCCTGCGCCTTGGCCCACAGGCGCGCGATCTCCTCCGGCGGCTCCTGCAGATCGCAGTCCATGACGACCGTCCAGGCGCCGCGCGCCCGCGTCAGGCCCGCGGTGATCGCGGCGTGCTGGCCGAAGTTGCGGCTCAGCCTGACGACCTTCAGGTGGCGGTCGCCGTGGGCAAGCTCGGTGAGGATCTCCCAGGCGCCGTCGCAGGAGCGGTCGTCGACGAGGACGATCTCGTAGTCGGGCGTCAGCACCGTCAGGCTCGCGGTCAGCCGTTCGTGCAGCGCACGCAGGGAGCCGGCGCAGTTGTAGACGGGGATGACGACGCTGATCTCGGTCACTCGCTTATCCTCGCGCTCTGCCCGAGAGCCTCGTCTACCGCAGCGCGTGGGGCTACGGCCTCGCGATGCGCGTTCTGTACGGACGCTACTACGCGGCCCGCGACGTGGCCGTCGCGGCGCAGATCCCCGACGGCGCCAGCGTGCTGGAGCTGTGCTGCGGGCCGGCCCGCCTGTACCTGCGCGAGCTGCGCGGGCGGATCGGCTCGTACGTCGCGATCGACGCCAGCGCGGTCTTCGTCGAGCGCCTGCGCCGGCGCGGGGTCGACGCCCGTCAGGCCGATGTCCGGACCGCCGACCTGCCGCTCGCCGACGTCGTCGTCATGCAGGCGAGCCTGTATCACTTTCTTCCCGACGCAGAGGGCATGCTTGGACGCATGCGCGCCGCCGCCACCGCGTCCGTCGTGATCGCCGAGCCCGTTCGCAACCTCGCCGCGAGCCGTCTCGGGCTCGTCGCGCGGCTCGGCGCGGGCGGCGCCGCGACGGCCGAGGGCGCGCAGGCGCAGCGCTTCGACGCCGAGTCGCTGCGCGCGCTGATGGAGCGCGTCGGCGGCGACGTGCTGTTCAGCGCGCCGGTCCCCGGCGGGCGCGAGCACGTGTACGTCCTCGCGGGGACGGCAGACAGGGCGGGCGCCGGATGAGCCGGCCGATTCCCTTCAACCGCCCGCTGCGCACGGGCGGCGAGGCCGCGCGGGTGGCGGCGGTGCTCGAGCGCGGCTGGACGGGCGGCAACGGTCCCGCGGCCGAGCACTGCCAGGCGCTCCTGCGCGAGCTGACCGGCTGCGCCGGCGCGCTGATGACGCATTCGTGCACCGGCGCGCTGGAGATGAGCGCGCTGCTCGCCGAGGTCGGCGCCGGCGACGAGGTGATCATGCCGTCGTTCACGTTCGCCTCGACGGCCAACGCGTTCGTCCTGCGCGGAGCGACGGTCGTCTTCGTCGACGTCGATCCCGACACGCTCAACGTCGATCCGCAGCGCGTCGCCGACGCGATCACGCCGCGCACACGGGTCATCGTCGCCGTCCACTACGGCGGCGTCGGCTGCGACATGGAGGCGCTCGGCGCGCTCGCGCGCGAACGCCGGCTGCTGCTCGTCGAGGACGCCGCCCAGTGCGTCGGCGCCTCGCTGAACGGGCGCGCGCTCGGGACGATCGGCGACCTCGGGACGCTGTCCTTCCACGAGACGAAGAACATCTCCTGCGGGGAGGGCGGGGCGCTGCTCGTCAACGACGAGGCCCTTGCCGAGCGCGCCGAGATCCTGCACGAGAAGGGGACCGACCGTCAGCGCTTCGCGCGCGGCGAGGTCAGCCACTACACGTGGGTCGACGTCGGATCCTCGTTCGTCATGTCCGACGTGATCGCGGCGCTGCTCGCCGAGCAGCTCGAGCGCGTCGAGCAGATCACCGCGGCGCGGCTGGCGATCTGGGACGCCTACCACGCAGCGTTCGAGCAGCTCGAGCTGGACGGCATCGTGCGCCGCCCGGTGATCCCGGCGGGCGCGCAGCACAACGCGCACCTGTACCGGCTCATGCTGCCCGACCGCGCCGCCCGCGACGCCGTCATCGCGCGGCTCGCCGCCGACGAGATCTCCGCGTACTTCCACTACGTCGCGCTGCACTCCTCGCCCGCCGGCCGGCGCTTCGGCCGCGTTCACGGCCCGATCGACGTCACCGAGGCCGCGGCCGGCCAGCTCGTGCGTCTGCCGTTGTGGGTCGGCCTCGACGACGACGACGTCGCGCGCATCGCTCAGGGCGTCGCCGCGGCGACATAGCGCGGCTGCTGCAGGATCACGTCCTCGACCTTCGGGTCGACCACCCGCAGGCGTAGATCGCGCACCACCCCGGGCGGAGGGGCCGCCGGGGCGCCGACCGTCTGCAGGCGCAGGGTGGATCGACCGGGCGGCAGGCGCAGCGCGATGCTCAGCGGTAGCCCCGCAGCGGTGACCTGCAGCGTCTTCCTCGCCCCGCCGGGCAGCGTCAGCGTCACGGTCGACGGCGCCGCCGTGCCGCCGAACAGCTGCGCCGTGAGACGAACCTCGCGCGCGCTGCGCAGCGTGTTGTCGAACTCGAGCTGCGCGTCGGGTCCGGTCCAGCGAAACGGCAGCTCGCCGATCTCCTGGTAGGAGAAGCCGCGGCCGTGGCTCAGGACCGTGGGATGGACCAGCGCGTCGGCGATCTGACGGCGCTGAGGCGGGGACGTGCGCGCCGCCAGCCGCGCCGCCGGCGCGCGCAGGTCGAAGAACTGCAGGCGCCCGTCCGCGGAGCCGAGCGGCCGTGCCGGTGCGGTCAGCTTGGCGAGCGCGCTGCTGGTGGCGCCCGCCGTGGCCCCGTCGTAGCCGTTCAGATCGAGGTACACGCCGCCGAAGCCGGCCGCGGCTGCGGCGGTCGCCACCTGCTCGGGCGTCAGCGCAGGGTGGTGGCCGAGCCAGTCCGACGGGCGGCCCTGGATCGCTCCGTAGGTCCACCGCAGGTCGTCGGAGTGCACGTAGCCGGTGAACATGTCGTAGTCGGCGATCCCGTTGCGACGGCCGGCCTCGGGGTAGCGCATGTACGGCAGCTGCAGCAGCTTCGCCTGTGCCGGCAGGCGCTGCTCGATCTGGGCGACGAAGTCGTCGTCGAGCTTCCACGCGGCCTGGACGGCGGGGTGGTCGGGCGCGTCGGTCGGCGACGTCTGGTCCAGGATGCCGACGACGCCGACCACCGCCGCCAGGACGCCGAGGACCCAGGCCGGCCGGCCGCGCGCCCGCAGCCTGTCGCCGAGCGCCGTCAGTGCCAGGGCGATCGTCAGCAGCGCCGCGAACGCGATCACGAGCGAGAGCCTGTTCCACGCGCGCAGCTGTGGCGAGAGCTCGTACGCGATCAGGGCTGACGCGCCTCCGACGGTTCCCGTCAGAAAGCTCGCGAGCGCGACGGCGCCCGCCGTCGCGACGCGCGATCGCCGCAGCGTCGAGGCGTCCGCGGCGAGCCCGGTGGCCAGCAGGACGAGGAGCGAAAGGAGCAAGCCGAGGGTCGCGACGGTGCCGAGCGCCGCCTGAAAGCCCTCGCCTGCCTGCGTCGACTGGGCGCGGTAGCGCTGGCCGCGCTGCGCCAGGAACCCGACGCGGTGATCGGGCCGCGGGATGACCATGTGCGTGAGCTTCAGCCCGAACAGCTCGCTGTCGCTGGCCTGGCGCTTGGCGACGCTCTCGTTGGCGCCGTTGAGGAGGGGGTGGATGATCGCGGGCGCGTGGCACAGCGCGAAGCTCGCCCCGACGAGCGCGGCGACGGCGGCGCCCTGCAGCGCGATCGTCCGCGAGCGGCGGGCGATCGCTGCGACCGGCACGACGGTCAGCACGATCAGCAGCGCGAAGACGGCGTAGTAGTTCGACGCCGCGCCGACGACGAGGCAGACGGCCACGACGAGCAGCGTGCGCCGCCGCGCCGCGCGGTCGCGGCGGAGGAGCAGGTCGCCCTCGGCGAGCTTCACCACGAGCCACACCGCGAGCGGGATCGCGTAGTACGCCGTGAGGAACAGGTGCGTCTCGTTGCGCTCCAGGTGATAGGGCAGGAACGCGAACAGCAGCGCGGCGACGAGCGCGGGCATGCGGCTCGAGCCGAGGTCGCGCATCA
This sequence comes from Solirubrobacterales bacterium, assembly GCA_038255395.1. Classification (GTDB taxonomy): domain Bacteria; phylum Actinomycetota; class Thermoleophilia; order Solirubrobacterales; family Solirubrobacteraceae; genus CADCVQ01. Next base: position 110,173 of record JBBSLI010000005.1, on the reverse strand, counting down.
CGGCGTAGGCGATCACGGCGACGAGCGGGAACGTGAGCACGAAGAACGCGTTGAACGTCAGGACCGGGTCGCCGAGCACGATGCCGAGCGCCTTCACGATCACGCTGTGCATGACGTCGCCGAAGGGGGCCGCGAAGTCGTAGTTGGACTGTCCGAACGGTGCGCCGAGGTCCGGGTTGGTCCAGAACCAGCCGTTCTCGACGATGCCCTTGACGGTCGCGAGGTAGTACGTGCCGTCGCCGGTGATGTCGAAGATCGGAACGTCGGGGTCCATCCGCCACAGCTTCAGATCGACGATCGCGACGATCGTCGCCAGGAGCGCCGTCGCGAGGAGCCACAGGGCTTCAGGCAGCCACGGCGGCCGCGAGCGGAGGCTCGGCCGCGTCATCAGATGCGCTTGAGCTGGGCGATCCCCGGCTGCGGGGTGGAGCCCGCGCGGTAGTACAGCGCACGCCCGAAGCGGATCCCGGCGTCGGACGGCAGCAGGGCGACGATCAGGATGCGGGCGACCTCGCTGATCTGCGCGAACTCCTCGGGGCTGACCTGCGCGAAGAAGGACAGCACGAGCACCACGAACCACGTCGCGAAGCCGAGGATCTGCACGAGCGTCGTCGCGGGCGCGTACTTCGCGGCCTTGTCGGGGTCGTCGACGGTCTGGAAGAGCAGGTTGCGCCCGAAGCGGATCAGCGCGTCGGACGGCAGCAGCGCGGCGACGAGGAACATCGTCAGCGTGCCCATCTGCTCGAGCTCCGTCGGGGAGATCGTGTCGGTCGCGAACAGCGCGAGCAGCGCGTAGAAGACGAACGCGGCGAACGCGAGCAGCTGCGGGACGGTGAGGTTGGGACGCGGACCGCTGCGCTGCTGCGACGCGGCCGGCGGCGGCTGCTGAGGCTGCTGGGTCCCGGTTGCGCCCTCCACGGCGCGAGCGTAGCTCAGGCCACGGCGATGCGCCCGCGGACCTCGCCGAGGATGACGTCGCCGGCCGTGCCGCGGATGACGACCTCCTCGCCGTCGCGCAGCCAGCGCGTGCCGTGGTGCAGCTCGGCGAGCGAGCCCTCGCTGCCGGGCTGCGCGCCGCTGATCGTGCCGGTCGCGAAGAGGTCGCCGGCGCCGAGGCGCGCGCCGTTGACCGTCAGGTGGGCGAGCATCTGCGCCGGCGTCCAGTACAGGCCGCCCGCGTTCGGGCGCGACACGACCTCGCCGTCGATCTCGATCGTGAGGTCGACGGCGGGCAGCCAGGGGTCTGCTGCGGTGAGGTACGGCGCGGGCGCGGGGTCCTGCGCGCGCGGCGTGACGCGTGCGCCGGCGAGCGCGGCGAGCGGGGTGATCCACGCGGACATCGAGGTGGCGAACGACTTGCCGAGGAACGGGCCCAGCGGCTCGTACTCGTAGCGCTGGATGTCGCGCGCGCTCCAGTCGTTGACGAGGACGGCGCCGAAGATGTGCTCGTCCGCCCGATCGATCGCGATCGGGCCGTTGGTGGCGGGGCCGCAGACGTAGCCGAGCTCGGCCTCGAGGTCCAACTGCGCGGTCGGCTCGAGCAGGCCCGGACCCGTCTGGCCCTGCGGGCGCGTGATCTGGGTGCCGCTCACGACGACCGTCGACGCGCGGCCGTGGTAGGCGATCGGCATGTGGCGCCAGTTGTCGCGCACGGGCGGCGAGCCGGGGCGGAAGATGCGCCCGAAGTTCGTCGCGTGCTCGAGCGAGGCGTAGAAGTCGACGTAGTCCGGGATCTGGACGGGGAGCAGGGGCGTCGTGTCGGCGAGCGCGATCCGGGCGTCGGCCGGTACGTAGGCCGCGGCGGCGTCGCGCACGTCGCGCCAGGCGGCGGGACCGAGCTCGATCAGCGCGTTGAGGGTGGGGCTGTGCAGCGCCCGCGAGAGATCCGCGTCGCCGTCGATTCGCAGCCGCGCAGCGATCAGCACGTCGTCACCGTCGCGCAGCGCGGGCCACGGCGCCCCGCCGCCGACGGAGACGACGCCCCACTGGAAGTTCGGCCCGCTCATCCTGCACGCCAACCTAGGCGATCGTGTCGTGCCGGGTGCGGTATGCGCCCCTCCGTACGACACGACCCCTCCAGCAGGCTGCAGTCGAGCAGGGGCGCGAGCTCGGCTGCGGTCACCTCGTCGCGCTCGAAGACGTCACCCCAGGTGTACGCGAGGTGGTTCGAGCGCCGGCGGCGGGCGATGTCGTCCTCGAACGCCTTGCGGCTGGCGTGGAAGCGATAGCTGAGCAGTTCGACGGTCACGCCCTGGCGCTCCCAGTGGCAGTCGACCTTGTCGCCGGCGTAGTCGATGTTCGTCCGCGGAAGCGGCAGCCCGTAGCGCCGCAGCAGCGCGAGGAACCCGTCCTCGAGATCGCTCAGGGTCACGTCGGCACCGAGCGCGCGGCGCAGCTTCGCGGCGCCCTTCTTCGTCGGGTTGCGCTTGATGCAGGCCTCGACGTGGCGCTGCGTCACGCGGTGGCGGATCCACGCCTCGTGACAGGCGCGGGTCAGCTCGACGAGCGACAGGCGCGGCGCGACGTCGAGCAGGATGCGCGGGACGGTGGTCATCGGGATGCCGTGCAAGCGCATGACGTCCGCGGGGTGCAGCACCTGCACGCGGTGCAGGACGAGGCCGGCTCGCGTCCTTCCGGCCGTCGTCGCAACGGTGATCTCCGGTCGCGCTGGGCGCAGCGACAGGATCCGCACCGCGTGACCGGCGGAGCCGTGGCTCACAGCGGATCCATCGCCACCCGCGAGGGCCGCGGCCATCAGGTCACCCAGCAGCGAGGGCGCCGTGTGGCCGACCGCGTGGACGCCGACGTGCACGAGCTGCAGTCGCCCGTCGGCGCGCCATCGCTTGATGCGCTCCCGGTCGACGCCCGCCGCCACGAGCTGCGAGTGCGAGATCCGGCCGTGCTGGCGGCCCGCGATCCTGGCGATCGTGTCGAACGAAGGGCGCATCTGACCCCTTGAGGCGACACGACCGCAGTTCTCGCCCCCCTTGGCGCGCGTCGTGTCGCGCGAGGGGGCGCTATCCGCCCCTCACGCGACACGACCACCTAGATGGTTGGTGCCCGCGCCCCCGCGTGCCAGCTCGTCGCGTACGACGGGTCGTCGAGGTCGCGCGCCAGCGCGGCCAGGCGCAGCGGGCGGAACGTGTCGCACATGACGGCGAGCTCGTCGGTGTCGGTCGCGCCGAGGGAGGCCTCGACGCGGCCGGGCTGCGGTCCGTGCGGCAGGCCGCTGGGGTGCAGCGTCAACGCGCCCGCGCCGACGCCGGCGCGCGAGCCGAACTGGCCGTCGACGTAGTAGATGACCTCCTCGGACTGCAGGTTGGAGTGGTGGTAGGGGATCGGCACCGCCTGCGGATCCCAGTCCAGCTGGCGCGGGCAGAACGAGCAGATCACGAAGTTCGGGCCCTGGAAGGTCTGATGCACCGTCGGCGGCTGGTGCAGGCGCCCCGACTTCGGCTCGAAGTCGTGGATGTTGAAGCTGTAGGGGTAGACGTAGCCGTCCCAGCCGAGGACGTCGAACGGGTGGTGGTCCAGGACGAAGCGCTGGTAGCCGCGCCGCGCGCGAACCACCAACTCGAACTCGCCGCGCTCGCGGTGGGTCTGCAGATCTACGGGCGGGTGGAAGTCGCGCTGCGAGAACGGGGCGTGCTCGAGCAGCTGCCCGTAGCGGTTGCGATAGCGGTTGGGCGTCTCGATCTCACCGGGCGTGTGGAACGTCAGCCACGTCTGCGGTCCGTCGGCACAGCGCACGCGGTACGTCGTGCCGCGCGGGATCACGACGTAGTCGTGCTGCGCATACGGCACGTTGCCGAAGATCGTCTCGAACACGCCCGATCCCTCGTGGACGAAGACGACCTCGTCGCCCTCGCCGTTGCGGTAGAAGCCATCGAAGTCCTCCGACGGCCGGCAGATCGCCAGCTCGACGTCGTCGTTGTACATCAGCACGCGCCGGCCGAAGACCGGATCGCCGAACGGCGCCAGCCCGGCGGTCTGCGTCAGCCGGTGCACGTGCGCGTCCGGAACCCACTCCTCCAGCACGATCGGCTCGAACGAGCCGACCTCCATCACGTCGCATGGCGACACCAGGTGGTAGAGGATCGACTCGTTGCCCGAGAAGCCCTCGTAGCCCATGACCTCCTCGACGAGCAGATCGCCGCTGTCGCCGTCACGCACCTGTGTATGGCGCTTGGCCGGAACGTCCCCACGAGCTACGTACCGCATGGCTACAGGTTCCCCCTCAGTGCCTGCTCTCGCTCGATCGCCTCGAAGAGCGCCTTGAAGTTCCCCTCGCCGAAGCCGCGCGCGCCGTGGCGCTCGATGATCTCCAGGAAGATCGTCGGCCGGTCGCCGAGCGGCCTGGTGAAGATCTGCAGCAGATAGCCCTCGTCGTCGCGGTCGACGAGGATCCCCAGCCGCCGCAGGTCGTCCAGCGACTGGTCGATCTCGCCGACCCGCGCGGGCACGCCCTCGTAGTAGGACTCCGGCGTGCGCAGGAACGTCACCCCGCGCGCGGCGAGCGCCTCGACGCAGGCGACGATGTCGGTCGTCGAGACCGCGATGTGCTGCACGCCCGGCCCGCCGTAGAACTCGAGGTACTCGTCGATCTGCGACTTGCGCGCGCCCTCGGCGGGCTCGTTGATCGGCAGCTTCACGCGCCCGTCGCCGCTCGTCACGACCTTCGACATCAGCGCCGAGTACTCCGTCGAGATCGCCTCGTCGGAGAAGTGGATCAGTTCGACCATCCCGAAGACGTCCTCGTAGTACTTCACCCAGCGATCCATCTCGCCGAGCTCGACGTTGGCGACGACGTGGTCGATCCCTGCCAGGAATCCGACCCCGCCCACCTGCGACGCGTCGCCGTCGTGCGCGACGTCGGCGAAGCCGGGCAGGAACGTGCCCGCGTAGTCGGCGCGCCCGACGAACCGATGCACGGTGTCGCCGTAGGCGGCGATGTCGGCGATCCGAACGACGCCGTCGGCGTCGCGCAGCTCAAACGGCGCGGCGAGCCCGGACGCACCGCGGGCGACGGCCTCGCGATAGGCGGCGTCGACGTCGGGCACCGACATCGCGACGATCTTCACGCCGTCACCGTGCGCGTGCTGGTGGGCGGCGATCTCGCTGCCGACGCCCAGCGTGCCCGTCAGCACGAGCCGGATCCGGCCCTGCTGGAGCACGTGCGAGACGCGGTCGCGCAGCCCGGTCTCGAGGCCCGCGTAGGCGACCTCGGTGAAGCCGAAGGCGTGGACGAAGTAGTAGGCGGCCTGGGCGGCGTTGCCGACCCACAGCTCGATGTGGTCGATGCCGTGCAGCGGCATGAAGTCGCGAGGACTCGATCCCCGCCCACCCCCCTTCGGGTCAAGCGACAGCGTGCTCACGGCGCAGCTCCTCGATCGATTCGTCGGTGCAGGTGTCGAAGAAGCCGCCGACGACGGCCTCGATCTCCGCGACGGACGTGGCGGAATACAGCATCGGCTGGTAGTGGGTGATGTCGTAGTCGGCGGTCCCCATCTCGAGCAGGTTCAGCGGGCGCAGCTCCATGCACTGAAACTGCGATATCTCGCCGGAGCTCGAGAGGATCCCGGCGCCGTAGGCGCGCAGGTCACCGTCCTCCCAGACGACCCCGAACTCCAGCGAGAACCAGAACACGCGCGACAGGAAGCGCAGCGACTCCTCGCGGCGCAGCCGCACGGCGGCGGCGCCGGCCCGGCGGTGCAGCCCGCCGAACGTCGGCGTCGCGAGCAGGTGGCCGTGGCCGATGACCTCGTGGACGATGTCCGGCTCGGGCGTGTAGAGCGGCATCGCCGGGTGGCGCACGTACTGCGTCGAGTGGAAGACGCGGTCGCCGAGCGCGGCGTAGAACGTGCGCAGGTCGACGAGCCCGGCGGCGGGGACGTAGCTCCAGCCGCTGTGCGTGACGAGCCGCTCGGACACGAGGTCGAGCCCCGGCACGTGGTCGCACGGGAGATCGAGCACGGCCAGCGCCGCGCGGTACTCCGACACGGCGTGGCGCTCGTGCAGCGGCGCCAGCTCGCGGCAGACGGTGCGCCAGACGTCCTGCTCGGCATCGAGGTACGCGATCTGCGGGGCGCGCTGACCGGGGCGCCAGGCGAGCGCCGCGGTGGCGATCTCGTTGCGCCGGCGGCGATACTCGGGATCGCCGGCGCCGGGGTGGCCGTCGTGCAGGTGTACCGTGACCTCGCCGCCCGCTCCGGTCGTGACCGGTGAGTACAGCTGGGCTTCTTCGAACACTTCGGGCTCCTCTCTCGTACTACAGAGGGTCGGCGCTTCGGCCGTGCGTTACAAGTCTGCTCATCTCAACAGGTCAATCAGCACAACAGATACGCCGAATGGCATGAAATACTGGTCAACTTGTCCATCGATAGCCTCGACGCCCGCCTCATCGCAGCACTGCGCAGGTTCCCGCGCGTGGGCCTGCTGGAGATCGCGCGCCAGCTCGGCGTCGCTCGCGGCACCGTCCAGGCGCGCCTGTCCAAGCTCGAGGCGCGCGGCGTCATCACCGGCCACGGGCCCGAGGTCGACCCCGTCGCGATGGGCTACGCGATCAGCGCGTTCATCCTCATCGAGCTCGCGCAGGGCGAGCTGAGCGCGGCCGTGGACGTCATGGAGTCGATTCCCGAGCTGCTGGAGGCCGACGCGATCTCCGGGCCGCAGGATCTCATCTGCCGCGTCGTCGCGCGCGACACCGAGCATCTGCAGGCGATCGTCAACCGGCTGACGGCGACGCCGGCGATCCGGCGCTGCACGAGCTACATCGTGCTGACGCGCCAGGTTCCGCCGCGCACGACGCCGCTGATCGAGGCGGCAGCGCAACCACCGCGGGGCGCGGGGCGTTAGAGGGGCAGATGCGACCCGGCAGCGATCAGGTCAACGACGGCGGGGTAGTGACCGAGCCGATGCAAGACCCGCCCAAGCGCTCGAACGTCCGCCCGGAGATCCAGGCGCTGCGCGCGATCGCCGTGCTGACGGTCGTCGCCTACCACGTCTGGCCGGAGATCATGCCCGGCGGGTTCGTCGGCGTGGACGTGTTCTTCGCCATCTCGGGCTTCCTCATCACCGCGCACCTCGTGCGCGAGGTCGACCGCACCGGCACCCTGTCGCTGTGGCAGTTCTGGGCGCGCCGCGCGCGCCGCCTGCTGCCCGCGGCGCTCGTGACGCTGTTCGTCTGCGCCGTCGCGACGATCGCGCTCGTGCCGCAGCTGTACTGGCAGCAGTTCCTGACCGAGATCGGCACGAGCACGGCCTACGTGCAGAACTGGCAGCTGGCCTCCGACGCCGTCGACTATCTCGGCGCCGACAACCGCGCCTCGCCGGTGCAGCATTTCTGGTCGTTGTCGGCCGAGGAGCAGTTCTACGTGCTCTGGCCGCTGCTGATCCTCGTCGCCGCGTGGACCGCGCGCCGGCGCCTGGCGATCTGGGCCGTGCTGCTGACCGTGACCGGGCTGAGCCTGTGGTACTCGATCAGCGAGACCGCGGCCAACCCCGCCGCCGCCTACTTCGTGACCCCGACGCGCGCGTGGGAGTTCGGCGCCGGTGGCCTGCTCGCGCTCGTCGGCGCGCGCGGGCGGCTGCCCGACCCGCTGCGCGCCTTGCTGTCCTGGGCCGGCCTCGGCGCCGTCTGCTACGCGGCGGCGGCCTACAGCACGCAGACGGCGTTTCCCGGCTGGGCCGCGGCGGTGCCGGTCGTCGGAACGCTCGCCGTCATCCACGCCGGGATGCCCAGCGCGCGCTGGGCGCCGTCGCGGATCCTGGACATCAGGCCGGCGCAGTTCCTCGGCGACATCTCCTACTCGGTCTACCTCTGGCACTGGCCGCTGCTCGTCTTCGCGCCGTTCGTCTTCGCGAACCCCGGGTTGACCGAGACGCGGATCGCCGTGCCGCTGCTGACGATCCTGCTGGCCTGGATCACGAAGGTGCTCGTCGAGGACCCTGTGCGCCGCAGCGCCTGGCTGTCGGCGCAGCCGCGGATGACGTTCGCCTGCAGCGCGGCCGCGACCGCCGTGCTCGCGGTGGTCCTCGTCGGCGGCGCGTCGCACGTCGAGGCGCAGATCCAGTCGGCCGAGCGCGAACAGGTCAAGCTCGTCTCGGCGACGCCCGACTGCTTCGGCGCCGCGGCACGCAACTCCAGCGCCCCCTGCGACAACCCGGCGCTGCGCACGAAGGTCGTGCCGCTGCCGGTCGCCGCCAGGTCGGAGGAGAACGCGCCCTGCCCGAACTTCCGCAAGGAGGACGGCGTCAGCGTCTGCGACTTCGGCGTGAAGCCTGCGCAGGCGCAGAAGACCGTGGCGCTGCTCGGCGACAGCCACGCGTCGCACTGGCGCGCGCCGCTGAACGTCATCGCCCGCGAGCGCGGCTGGCGCGGGCTGTCGGTGACGCGCACGAGCTGCGTGTTCTCCGCCGCGACGAAGATCACGCCCGAGCCGACGAAGACGCAGTGCCTGAACTGGGTCAAGAACGTGCCGAGGTTCTTCCGCAGGCACCCGGAGATCGACACGGTCTTCGTCGTCGCGATCACCGGCGGCCGGGTCAACGTGCCGCCGGGACGGACGAGCCTGGAGGCGAAGGTCAACGGCGTGCGCAAGGCCTGGGGAACGCTGCCCGCCACCGTCAAGCACATCGTCGTCATCCGCGACACGCCGAAGATCTTCCGCACGACGGTCGAGTGCGTCGACAGGGCGATCGCGGCCAAGCAGCGCCCGACCCTGCGCTGTGCGGTGCCGCGCTCCAAGGCGCTGGAGAACGACCCGGCCCTGATCGGGGCGCGCAAGGAACACTCCCCGCGGCTGCAGGCGATCGACCTCAGCGAGGTGTTCTGCAGCGAGCGCCAGTGCTTCCCGGTCATCGGTGGCGCCCTGGTCTACAAGGACCTGCACCACTTCACGCTCGTGTTCGCCGAGACGCTGGCGCCGCCGCTGAGCCGCAAGATCGAGGCGCTCATGCAGGAGTGGGCCGCGACGGCGCCGCCGTAGCGGCGGCTGGCCTCAGGTCGCTGCCGAGCGGGCGTTCTCAGGCCGTGCCGAGCCGCGCCGGGCAGCCGGCGTTGACGGCGTCGGCGATCATCGCGCTGCGGTAGCGGTAGCCGGCGGAATCGGCGTGCAACCCGTCGGGGAGGACCACCGCGCCGCCCCTGACGGCGTGCTCCCAGTCGACGACGACGAGCCGCGGATCGCGCTTCTTGAGCTTGTGCAGGACGCGGTTGAGCGGGCGGTACGGACCCTTGCGCTGCGGCCGGATGATCGTCGCCCAGACGACGCAGGTGTCGAACGGCAGCAGCGCAAGCGTGCGGCGCAGGCGGCTGGCGAACCGGCTCGGGTCGCCGCCGTCGTTGGTGCCGAGGCTCATGACGACGGTCCGCGGGACGACGGTCTTCAGCGACATGCGCAGCAGGCGCATGCCCTGGGGGGTCGTGATGCCGTTGCGCACGTCGGAGATGAGGTTGACGGCGCCGAGCATCGGGCCGAGGTAGGGCTGCGTGCCGACGGCGAGCGAGTCGCCGACGACGAGCACGTCACCCTCGGCCGCCTGCGCCCTGGGCACCGCGCTCGTGAGCAGGACGAGCAGGATCGCGAGGGCGAGGCAGGCGCCCGGTCGCACGATGTGGATGACGCCGCGATCGGCGAATGTGCCCAACCCTCGTCCTTGAATCGCTGAACTCCCAACGCTGGTCCGATCGGCCGTCCCGCGCGGCCACGCGAGGATTATCCTCGTGCGGTCAAGCTGCGGCTCACCGTCGTCGGCTCGCCGGCGTCGGCGGTCGCCTCGATCTGCAACGTGACGGTGAGCCCGCGGCGGTTGCGCATCGCCTTGCGCAGCCGCGCGACCTGGGCTCTGGTGAGCTTGATCCGCACGATCTTCGAGTCCCCGGCGGCGAGCTTGACGACGGTCTTGCGCAGGCTGATCGAGAACGCGCGCTTGCGCTTGCGCGGCTTGTTGCGCTCGGTCAGCGTGCCGGTCACCTCGATCGTGGCGATCGTGTCGGAGCCGATGCGCAGCGGTAGCTGGCGCGTCGTGAAGAGCTTGCCCGTGCGCAGGACCTTGACGGCCAGCTCGGGCCCGAGCGGCGGCGGCAGCGTCGGCGCCTTCGGCGGCGGCGGATGGCCGAGCGGGGTGGTCGCCATGCACGGCGGCGCCTCGGGTGCGGCGAGCAGAAACTGCTGGATGCGGTTGTTGCGCGTGTCGGTGACGGTCAGCACGCCGTGGCAGTCCACGACCACGCCGGTCGGGTTGATGAACTGGCCGGGACCGATCCCGCGCTCACCGAACATGCCCAGCCGCTCGCCGTCGGGGCCGAAGCGCTGGATGCGGTTGTTGCCGCGGTCGGCGACCCACAGCTTGCCGCCGGCGTCGAGCGCGATCTGCGCCGGGGCCGACAGCTTGCCGAGCGTGCGGCCCGTACCGCCGAACTGGCTGATGATCGAGCCCTGGGCGTCGAAGATCGTGATCCGGTTGTCCGTGCCGCTGGCGTACGTGCGCGAGCCGTCGGGCGTGACGGCCACGCCGCGCACGCGGCCGGTGTTCGTCCACGCCCCGAGGTAGTCGCCGGCGGTCGTGAAGCGCGCGATCCGGCGGTTGCCGGTGTCGGCGACCGTGATGACGCCGGCCGCGATCGTGATCGCGGTCGGGCCGAGCAGGCGTCCGGGACCGCTGCCCTGGGCGGCGATCGTGCGGGCCGGCAGCCCGGTGGCGCGGCCGAAGACGAAGATCCGCGCGCGGCGCTGGTCGAGCACATAGGCGTCCCCGGCGTCGTCGAACGCGACGGCCGCGGGCGAGCGCAGGATCGTCGGGCCGGGGGAGGGCGAGCCCCAGCTCGAGGCGATCGAGCCGTCGGGGTTCAGCAGCTCGATGCGGCCGTTGACCGAGTCCGCGACCGCGCGTACGCCGCCCGCGTCGGCGGCGACGCCGAGCGGTGCGTTGAACTGGCCGGTTCCGCGGCCCGAGACGCCCCATGAACGCAGCAGCCTGCCGCTGTTGTCGAAGACGTCGATGCGGTCGTTGCCGGTGTTCGTGACGTACAGCGCGCCGGTCACGTCGGAGGCGATCGCGCGCGGGTAGGCGAGCTTGCCGGGGGCGGTGCCGTAGCTGCCCCAGCGGGCCTTGTACGTGTAGTTCGGTTGCGGCCCGAAGCGCAGCACGCGCTGATTGATGTCGTCGGCGACGAAGACGCGGCCCTTCGGATCGACCGCGACGCCGAACGGGAAGCTGAACTGGTTGCCGCGCGCGCCCTGCCCGCTGCCGACGGTGCGCAGCACGCGGCCGCCGAAGTCCGTCACGACGAGACGGTGGTTCTTGTCGTCGGCGATGATCAGCCGCTGACCGCGGACCGCCAGGCCGCGCGGGTTGTGGAGCCGGCCGGGCGGCACGATCTCCAGCGCGCCCGAACCGTCGAGGTTGAAGCGCTGCACGCGGTTGTTGAGGCTGTCCGAGACGAACAGGAAATAGCCCGATGTCACGAGACCGCCGCCGGCGGGCGCGTCGTTGCCGCCGCCCTTGCCGAAGTTGAACTCGCCCACGCCGGTGCCGCGGCGGCCGAAGGAGTGCATGAGGTTGCCGGCGGCGTCGAAGCGGTCGATGCGGTTGGCACCGTCGGCGACGAACAGCGTGTTGTCGGCGGCGACCGCGATCGCGCCGACCGACGTCAGCTCGCCCGGCCGCGTGCCCGCGCGCCCGACCTCGCGCCGGAAGGCGCCGTTGCGATCGAAGACCTGGATGACGCTGGAGGACTGGTCGGCGACGTAGACCGAGCCGTCGGGCCCGATCGCGACCGACTGCGGGAAGCGCAGCACGCCGGCGCCGCGCTGGCCGACCTGCGAGGCGACGAGGTACGGGCAGGCCGGCGTGGCGCCGGGACAGGCGGACTGGGCCGCTGCGGGGCCGGCGAATGCGAGTCCCGCGAGCACGGCGAGCGCGAGCGCGATCGCGAAGCCCCCCTGCCGGCGACGGTTGATGCGGGCCATCGTCGTCTGAACCACGGCGGGTGACGATAGTCGCGCTCTCGGCCGCGGTTGCACGAAGCCATGCGGCCCGCAGTTGCACAGTTGCGACGTCTGACGGACTGCATTCATGGCCGCCGCCCTCCGCGCCGATAGTGTCGTCGTACGCCGAGAATGGAACGGAGACCAGGGCTGTGAACGGGGACGACACGCCGCACCTGCTGACACGTCGCAGCACGCTGCGCTGCGGGGCATTGGGAATCGCAGCCTTCACGCTGCTCGACGGCGCGACCGTCGCGTCGGCGAAGACCACACGCGCGCTCCCGCGCGTGCGGCTGCTGAAGAAGGGCTGGAAGCGCAGGCGCTTCGAGCCCCACGTCGGGACGAAGGTCAAGTTCCGCCCGGCCGGCGCACCGGCGGTGCGCGTGCGCCTCGTCGCCGTCGAGGATCTCGCGGGCGCGTCGGTCAAGCACCTGGCGGGCTCGCAGAACGCCTACGCCCTGCGCTTCCGCGGACCGCGCTCGTTGCGCGTCGCGCAGGGCACGGTCGGCATCCGCCACCCGCGCTTCGGCGTGATCCGCCTGTTCGTCACCCCGTCGACGACGACGGCGAAGACCCAGGACTACGTCGCGATCATCAACCGCGACATTCCCAAGCGCAACGAGCGCAGGTAGCGCCAAGCCGGTCTCGGCCCCGCCGAGCCTCGCGCTCAGCCGCCGCGGCGCAGGCGCGGCAGCCGCACCGCCGCCGGCATCCGCGGGATCCGCGATTCGCGCAGTGCCGCGCGCGCGGCCGCGTGCCCGTTGACGCCGTGGACCGCGCCGCCGGGGAACGTGCAGGCACCGCCGATGAAGAGGCCGCGCACGGGCGTGGAGTACGGGTTCAGGGACGGCACCGGCCTGAAGATGAGCTGGTCCATCGCGTAGCTGCCGTGGCCGACGTCGCCGCCGGGAAGGCTGGGGTTGCGCGCCTCGAGGTCGCCGGGCGCCATCACGTGGCGGGCGAGGATGAGGTCGCGGAAGCCCGGCGCGAAGCGCTCGACCTGGCGCTCGATCGTGTCGGCGAAGCGGTCGCGCTCGTGGCCCCAGTCGACGCCCGCGGGCGTGTGGGTGTAGGCCCACATCGTGTGCTTGCCGGTGGGCGCGCGCGTCGGATCGGCGACCGACTGCGAGCCGGACAGCAGGAACGGGTGCTCGGGCAGCCGGCCGCGCTGGACGTCGCGCAGCGCGGTGCGCAGGTCGTCGGTGCTGCCGCCGACGTGGATCGTGCCCGCGCGGCGGGCGTCCTCGTTGGCCCACGGGATCGGGCCGTCCAGCGCCCAGTCGAGCTTGATCGTCTGCGGGCCGAAGCGAAAGCGCAGCGCCCTGCGTGTGTAGGCGTCGCCGAGCGCGTCGCCGGCGAGCGCGACGAGGCCCTGCGGCGTCGTCGTCGTGATGACCGTGCGCGCGGCGATCCGCTCGCCGCCCTCGAGCTCGACGCCGGTCACGCGGCTGCCCCTGGAGAGCACGCGCGCGGCGGGCGCGCTCGTGCGCGTCTGGCCGCCGAGCTCGCGCAGCCGGCTCGCCAGCGCAGCGGTGATCGCGCCCGCGCCGCCCTCGGGGCTGGGCCAGCCGACGGCGTGCCCGAGGACGTTCAGCCAGACGCCGGCGATCGCGCTGCCGGCGCCGTCCAGCGGCGCGTCTCCGTGCAGCGACGAGCCGTACAACCAGGCCGCGCCCTCGCCGCGCAGGACCTCGCCGGCGAGCGCCTCGGCCGACATCAGCAGCAGCCGCACGAACTCGAGCGTGCCGCCGAGCTTGAACGCGGGCAACAGCCTCGCGGGCCCGGCGACGGGCGGAAAGCCGGACAGCATCGTGCTCCGCACGGCCTCGAAGTGGCGCAGGTAGGGGCCGACGAACTCGGCCCAGCGCCTGCCGTCGCCGTCGCCGAGCGCGTCGAGCGAGCGCACCGTGTGGTCGAGGTCGCGCGAGAGCGCGGCGCCACGGCCGCCGGGCAGCGGATGGACCATCCCCAGCTCGGGCTGGATCCAGCGCAGCCCGTGGCGCTCGAGCTCGAGCTCGGCGAACACGGGCGAGGCGATCCCGGCCGGGTGCACGGCGGAGAAGACGTCGTGCTTGAAGCCGGGCAACGTCAGCTCGGCGGTCGAGGCCGCGCCGCCGAGCGTGGGGGCGGCCTCGACGACGAGCACCGAGCGCCCGCCGCGCGCGAGCGTGACCGCCGCCGTCAGGCCGTTGGGACCGGCGCCGACCACGATCGCGTCGTAGCGGTCAGCGCTCACCTCACGGCTCCCGCGTCCTGATCGCGATCTGCTCGAGCATGCTCGACTCCGGCCGCGCGTCGCCCCAGAAGGCCTGCTGCGCCTTGCGTCCCTGTGTGCGGTAGGCCTGCTCGAGCGTCACCGGCATGTCGTCCCAGGTGCCCGCGGCGCGCAGGTAGGCACGGCCGTCGAGCTCGTAGGCGAGCAGCCGGTTGCGTCCGCGGCCCATGAAGTGGCCCTCGTGCGTGTCGAGGCAGATCGCGGCGAGCGGCGTGCAGCCGGGCGGGTAGGCGGGCGGCTCGTCGCGGCCGTAGCGGACCATCAGCTCGCTGAGCCGGGCGGCGTAGTGCGCGAGCTCGTCGGGGTCATCCGCGAGCGTGAAGAAGCGGGTGACGCTGACGTAGCCGCGCAGGATCGCCGGGGTGCGGGGCGTGAGCGCGCTGATGACCTCGATCTCGAAGGACTGGCCGCCCAGGCCACCGCTGCGGACCGCGGTGAAGCGGCCGAGGTCGCTCGCGAAGTCGGGCCATCGCTCGGGCCGTGCGAGCGCCGCGAGCGTGCGTGGCGCGGACGCGATCGGGACCGGGTTGTACGTGTGCCACACCTGCTCCTTGCGCGGGTTCACCGGCGGCGTGAGCTCGCCGAGCTTCGCGTGCCGCAGGCGATATTCGGGCTTGTAGGCGTCGCGCTCCTGCAGCGTCTCGAACACGATCCCGTGCGCGCGGCGCTCGTCGTCCTCGTAGGCCTGCTCGAACCAGGGGCCGATCAGCCGTGCGGCGCCGGCGAAGAGCTGCTCGCCGTCGAGCGTGCCGCGCGGGGTGTGCGCGCTGTCGACGATCCGCTCGCGGAAGAACGCGCGATGGAAGGCGAGCACGTCGGGGGCGTGCAGGCGGCGATGGCCGAGCTGGTGCCAGCGCGTGGTGAGGATCGCGAAGGCGATCCGCAGGTCCTCGACGTCGCGCAGCTCGGGACGCCGCGCGTAGTAGGCGGCGTTGAGGAAGTCGGTCACCCAGCCGACCGCGTCGGGCGCGCTGATCGAGGTGCCGGTCATCCGTGCCACGTACACCGGCGGGGAGCGCCACGCCCGCCGCGCCGCAACGCCGGCCGCGACGACGCCGAGGGTCGTGCTCGCGCCGCGTGCGACCCGCTTGGCGTCCATGGCCAGCACCCTAGTGGTCGACCCACTGGTCCACCCGCTCGGCCCGACAAGCTGCGACCCAAGCGCCGTAGCAAGCGGTCCGCAAGCCGGGGCGGGAAGGGGTCGAGCCGGAGATCACCCGAAGGGCCGGATCGGCCCCTTCCCGCCCCGGCCCACCGGTAGCGTTCGCCGCCGATGAGCGATCGCTTCGAGTCCTACCTGCGCCACGCCGCCGAACTCGTGCGCTCCGGCGACTTCCTGCGCGCGGAGGGCCTGGAGCGGCTTGCGCGCGACACGCTCGAGAAGCTCGGCTCGCCGCCGAAGCTGATGGCCAAGCTGCATGCCCAGCGCGGCGAGCGGGCGATGAGCCAGGGCGACTACCCCGGCGCCGAGCAGGGCTTCCAGGATGCGATCGCCGCGCTGCGCTGCGACGGCGTCAGCGGCGGGCGCGAGGTGTTCGATCTGCACCAACGGCTCGGCATGGCGCGCTCCGGGCAGGGTCGTGACGAGGCTGCGCTGGCGGCGTTCGACGAGGCGATCACGCTCGCCGCCGTCTTCGGCAGCGCCTTCATCCCGCTCGCCTACGCGCACATCGCGCGCGCCGAGTCGCTGCGCCGCCTGGGCCGCCGCGCCGACGCCGAGGCGAGCCTGCGCGCCGCGATCGCGGTCGCCGAGCGCGCCCCGGTCGAGGGTCGCGAGAAGATCGTCGACGCCGCCCGCGGGGCGCTCGAGGACCTGCGCCCGGTGGCCGCCCGCAGCGCCCGCGGTGTGACGGTACGCGGGCGCACATCCTCCGAAGGCCCGCCATCGCCGCCCGATCGCGCCTCGCTGCGCTTCGACGAGCAGGGCTTCGACGCCGTCCTCGCCGAGCTCGACGCGCTCGTCGGGCTGGCCGCCGTGAAGGCCGAGGTGCGGCGGCTGGCGGAGCTGCTGCGGATCGCGTCGATGCGCAGGGCCGCCGGCCTGAAGACGGTGCAGGTCTCGCTGCACCTCGTCTTCGAGGGCGGCGCGGGCACCGGCAAGACGACCGTCGCACGGCTGTTCGGGCGCCTGTACAAGAGCCTTGGGCTGCTCGCCACCGACCAGGTCGTCGAGATCACGCGCGAGGACCTCGTCTCGGGCTACGTCGGCCAGACCGCGACGAAGACCAACGACGTCATCGACCGCGCGCTCGACGGCGTGCTGTTCCTCGACGAGGCCTACGGGCTCGTGCGGCCCGGCAGCCAGGGCGACTTCGGCCCCGAGGCCGTCGTCGAGCTGCTCAAGCGCATGGAGGACGACCGCGCCCGGCTGGCCGTGATCGCCGCCGGCTACCCACACGAGATGAACGAGTTCCTGGCCTCGAACTCGGGCTTTCGCAGCCGCTTCGGGGAGACGATGCACTTCGACGACTACGGCCCCGTCGAGCTCGTGCAGATCTTCGAGGTGTTCGCCACGGACGCCGACTACACGCTCGACGCCGACGCCCGCCAGGAGCTGCAGCGCACGATGGAGCGCCTGCACGCAGCCCGCGACCGCTACTTCGGCAACGCCCGCACCGTGCGCAACCTCTTCGACGACGTCATCGCCCACCAGGCCGAGCGGCTGCTGGCGCTCGGCAGCCCGCCCGACCGCGCCGCGCTGATGGCGCTGACGCTGCCCGACGTGCGCGCCGCGAGCGCCTGACGCCCCGCCGAGCGACGGGGTCGCGGATGCGGCTGGCAATCCCTCAGGTTCTCGCCGGATCTGCCGATATATGTGTTACACACCTATGTCCTACTACTGCTCCGAGTGCGTTGTGAACTGGTGGCCCTATCAGGCGAAGGACGGCTGTTGCCCGCGCTGCGGCGGCGGAACGGTGCGCCGTCAGGAGCCCGCCAGCGACGACGCCGACGCGCAGTTCGCGCTCGCGCGCGCCGCGGCGGCGCGGCGCGAACGGTACGCCGCGTTCGAGGCCTACTACGCGGCCCGGGAGCACCACGCGGCGTAGGCACGGTCGCGTGCGCGCCGAGCGTCTATGCCCATGACGCCGCGCTTCTCGACAAGCGTTCTATCGACGGATCCCAGGATCCGTGCGCATGTACAGGCCACAAGGCGACCCCGCAATCAGGGGGATCGGGAAACGGATGTCCTCGCCCTGTTTCGTGGCGGGGAAAGGAGCGTCGATGGCGAGCCGTGAAGTGGATGCCGTGCAGCGGCGTCGCGACGAGCGCGAGCCCGTTCACGTGCTCTGGATGACGGCCGGCCTGGGCTGCGACGGCGAGTCCGTCGCGATGACCTCCGCGACCACGCCGAGCCTCGAGGACCTGCTCAGCGGGGTGATCCCGGGCAGCCCGCGGATGATCCTGCACAACCCGCTGCTCGCCTTCGAGACGGGCGACGACTTCATCCAGGCCTGGTACGACGCCGAGGACGACCGGCTTGGCGACTTCCTGCTCGTCATCGAGGGCGCGGTCGGCGACGAGCGCCGCAGCGGCACGGGCCATTGGACCGGCTTCGGCGTGGACCCGATCGACGGCCAGCCGATCACCGTCAACGAGTGGATCGACCGCCTCGCACCGAAGGCGGCGGCCGTCGTCGCGATCGGCACCTGCGCGACGTACGGCGGCGTGCCGGCGATGCGCAACAACCCGACGGGAGCGATGGGCGTGCCCGACTTCCTCGGCTGGGGGTGGCGCTCGCGCCTGGGCGTGCCGATCGTCTGCATCCCCGGCTGTCCCGCGCAGCCCGACAACATGACCTCGATCCTGCTCGAGCTGATCCTCTTCGTCGGCGGCATCGGCCCGGCGCCCGAGCTCGACGAACGCCTGCGCCCGGTCAGCATCTTCAACCGCACGACGCGCGAGGGCTGCGGGCGAGCGGGCTTCACCGAGCAGGGCCAGTTCGCGACGACGTACGGCAACGACCCGCGCTGCCTGGTCAAGCTCGGCTGCAAGGGCCCGGCGGCCATCTGCAACGTCCCGCAGCGCGGCTGGGCCAACGGCGTCGGCGGCTGCCCGAACGTCGGCGGGATCTGCATCGGCTGCACGATGCCCGGCTTCCCCGACAAGTTCATGCCGTTCATGGATCCCGATCCGTGGGGCAACGCGGCAGCGAACTTCCAGCGCTTCACCTACGGCCCGCTGTTTCGCCATTTCCGCAAGCGCAACCTGCTGCTGAAGTTCGAGCAGGAGCCGCTCTGGCGCGGACCGCCGGCGGCGCCAGGCCCGGCGCAGCCACAGCGCGGGAAAGCTCGCGCGTGATCACGCTCGGCGAGATCGTTCGCTGGATCCTCTACCGGACCCGCAGCTGCTACTACCGGCTGATGCGGCGCCTCATGCGCGGCGACCGGTTGCTGTGGGGATCGGAGCGCAAGTTCCGCGCGCTGCTGGAGGCCGCGCCCGACGCGATGGTGATCGTCAACGACCACGGCCACATCGCGCTCGTCAACGAGCAGGCCGAGGCCCTCTTCGGCTACCGCCGCCAGGAGCTGATCGGCAAGAGCATCTCCGAGCTGATTCCCAAGCGCTATCGCGCCCGTCACCGCCATCACCACAAGCAGTACCTGCACGACGCCGTGACGCGCCCGATGGGCGGCGAGCACGAGCTCTACGGGCTGCGCCAGGACGGCAGCGAATTCCCCGTCGAGATCAGCCTCAGCCCGATCGAGACCGACGAGGGGACGATGGTCTCCAGCGCGATCCGCGACATCACGGCGCGCAAGCGCGCGCTGACCGAGCTCGCAACCGCCGAGGAGCTCTTCCGCGGCGCCTTCGACGGCTCGCCGATGGGGATGGCGCTGACCGATCACGCCGGCCGGATCGTGCGCGTCAACAGCGCGCTGTGCGAGCTGACGGGACGCGCGGTGGAGCAGCTCGCCGGCATGCGCTTCGACGCGCTCACGCATCCGATCGAGGGCGCCTTCGATCGCGACGCCGTCGGCGCGCTGCTGGCCGGGTCGCGGCCCAACTACAAGGTCGAGACGCGCTTTCTGCATGCGACCGGGGCCGCGATCTGGGTGGCGCTGCAGGCGACGACGATCAACGCCGGCGAGGGCGCCACGCGCCGCTTCCTCGTCCAGGTGCAGGACATCACGCACCGCCGCCACTACGAGGAGAACCTGCACTACCTCGCCACACACGATCCGCTGACCGGGCTGCACAACCGCGCGAGCTTCGCCGAGCAGCTCGACGCGCACGCCGACATCGTGCGCCGCTACGGCTCGGACGGGGCGCTGCTGCTCTTGGACCTCGACCACTTCAAGTACGTCAACGACACGCTCGGCCACCAGGCCGGCGACCAGCTCATCGCGCGCGTGGCGACCGTCCTGGCCTCGCGCCTGCGCGACTCCGACGTGCTCGCCCGCCTCGGCGGCGACGAGTTCGCCGCGCTGCTGCCGCGCGCGACCGTGCGGACCGCCAGGCGCGTCGCCGACGACCTGCTCGAAGCGTTGCGCGCCGAGCGGATCGCGGTGCCCGGCACCGCCGGGCGGACGATGACGGCAAGCATCGGCATCGCGATGTTCGACGAGTCCGACGACGATCTGAGCGGCGAGGCCGTCCTCGTCAACGCCGACCTCGCGATGTACGACGCCAAGGAGGCGGGCCGCAACCAGCTCGCGCTGCACGTCAGCGGCGGCGAGCACGTCCAGGCCCGCATGCAGGGGCGGATCACGTGGGCCGAGCGGATCCGCGTCGCGATCGACGAGGACCGCTTCGCGCTCGTCGCCCAGCCGATCTACGACCTCGCGACGAGCAAGGTCACGCAGTTCGAGGTGCTGCTGCGCATGCGCGACGACCACGGCGACCTGATCCCGCCGAGCGCGTTCCTGTCGACCGCCGAGCGGCTGGGGATGATCCAGCAGATCGACGCGATGACGGTCACCCGCACGATCCGCGCGATGGCGGCCCACGGTGACGCCGGCCCGCCCGCCGCGGACCGCCCGCGCGTCGAGATCAACCTCTCGGGCGCGTCGATGGGCGATCCTGAGATGCTGCGGACGATCGAGCGCGCGCTGAAGGAGACGGGCCTGGATCCCAGCCGCGTGATCTTCGAGATCACCGAGACGGCGGCGATCGCGAACCTCGGCAAGGCGCGCGAGTTCTCCGACGAGCTGGCGAAGCTGGGCTGCCACTTCGCGCTGGACGACTTCGGGGCGGGCTTCGGATCGTTCTACTACCTCAAGCACGTCCGCTTCGACATCCTCAAGATCGACGGCGAGTTCGTGCGCGACTGCACGTCGACGAGCACGGACCGGCTCGTCATCCAGGCCGTCGTCGACATCGCGCGCGGGCTGGGCAAGCAGACGGTCGCCGAGCACGTCGGCGACGGCGACACGGTCGCGCTGCTGCGCGACCTCGGCGTCACGCACGGCCAGGGCTTCTACCTCGCCGAGCCGCAACCGCTGGAGCAGTTCCTCGCCGGCCTGCACGAGCCGCGGGCCGAGCGCGTCGCTTCGGGCTGACCGGCTGAGCGGTACCGTGCCGCAGCAGGGGGCGACACGGATGCCGACACTGGAGCGCGAGACCGAGCTGGACTGCATCGCGGCCGCCCTGGACGCCGCGGCGCAGGGACGCGGCGCCACGGTCGTCATCGAAGGCCCCGCCGGGATCGGCAAGACGCGCCTGGTCGCCGATGCCCGCGCGCTCGCGAAGCTGCGCGGCTTCGGGCGGATGTGGGCGGTCGGCGACGACCTCGAGAGCGCGATGCCGTGGGCGGTGGTGCGCCAGCTCGTCGAGCGCTCGATCGCGCGCTACGGCGGTGAGGCACGCCAGAAGCTGCTGGCCGGCCCGTCGGGTGCCGCGCTCGCGGCGCTGGACCGCGCGCCCGACGAGGCGCACGCGGGCGACGCCGCGCTGGCGCGGACGCTGCACGCGCTGTGGTGGGTCGCGGCCGACCTCGCCTCCTACCGCCCGGTGCTGATCACCGTCGACGACGCGCAATGGGCCGACACGCCGTCGCTGCGGTTCCTCGCGCACCTCGCGCCGCGGATCGGGGACCTGCCGATCGCCCTGATCGTCGCCACGCGCCCGCCCGCCGAGCGCTCGGGCCCGCTCGCCGAGCTCGTCGCGGCGCGCCACGGCGAGCGCCTGGCGCCCCAGCCGCTCTCCTTCGAGGCGATGGCCGAGCTGGCGTGCGGCGACGACGGCGCGCCCGCGCCCGCGGCCGCCGTGCTCGCCGCGCTGCACGCCGCCAGCGGCGGCAACCCGTTCCTCGCCGGCCAGCTGCTCGAGGAGCTCGACGCCCGCGACCTCGCGCTCGACGACCCGGCGACGGCGGGCGCGATCGCCGGCCTCGGCCCGGCGACGATCTCGCGCGCGCTGCTGTCGCGGCTGCCGCTCGACGCGGTCCAGCTCGCCGCGACGGCGGCCGTCCTGGGCACGCGCTGCGACCCCCGGCTGGCGGCGTCGCTGGCGCGGATCGACGCCGCGCGCCTGCCCGGCGCGATCGACGCGCTCGTCGTCGGGCACGTGCTCGCCGGCAGCGACCGCGTCCGTGCCGGCGAGAAGCTGCGCTTCGTGCATCCGGTCGTGCGGGAGGCGGTGCTGGCCGAGCTCGGCCCCGGCGAGCGCGGGGCGCTGCACGCCGCCGCCGCGGTCGCGCTGCATACGACCGGCGCGCCCGTCGACCGTATCGCCGCGCACCTCGCGTCGGCGCCGACGGGAACGCTGCCCGCGGCTGTCACGCTGCTGCGCTCGGCGGCGGCGGAGCTGCTCGCCGACGGCGACGCGGCGACCGCCGCGCGCTTCCTGCGCCGCGCGCTCGAGGAGGCGCCGGGCGACACGGCGATCGTCGCCGAGCTCGGCGCCGCGCTGCTGCGGGCGCGCGACTTCGAGGGAGCGCGCGAGCAGCTGCGGATCGCCGTGCGGGCGGCGAGCACGCTGTCCGAGCGCGCCGACGGCGTCGCCGGACTGGCGTCCGCGACGCTCGCGCTCGACGGGCCGGCGATCGCGATCCAGGAGCTGCGCGCCGACCTCGACACGTGGCCACAGGAGACGGCGCGCGCGCCCGAGCGGATCGTGCTCGAGGCGCGGCTGGCGGCGCTGTGCTCCTACCTGCCCGAGGAGATCGAGCGCAACGCCGAGCGTCTGCGGGCGTTCGCCGACCTGCCCGGCGCCAACCGCGCCGAGCGCACGCTGCTCGCGCTGCTCGCCCAGCGCGCCATGTACGACGTGCGGCCCGCGCAGGAGGTCGTGAGCCTCGCGACGCGCGCGCTCGGCGACGGCGCGTACGCCGCCGAGGCGGCCGACGGGCTCGTCCCGTGGGGCAACGCGCTCAACGCGCTGATCGCCGCCGACGGCGTCAAGCCCGCGCTGGCGGAGGTCGAGCACGGCCGCCGGCGGCTGCGCGCCGGCGGCTCACCGGTCGAGTTCGCCGCGGTCAGCGCGATCGCGGCGACGGTCGGCTGGCGCTGCGGCGACGTCACCGGCGCCGAGGCCGATGCGGATGCCGTCGTCGCCGCGCTCGCGTTCTCCGATCCGGGCGCGACGATCGTCGCCCTGCGCGCGGTCGCGACGCGGCTGCTCGCGCTCGCCGCGCTCGAGCGCGGCGATGCCGACGCGGCGGCGGCGGCGATCGCGCGGTTCGACAGCGACTGCCGCGACGCGCCGGCGCTGATCCCGGTCACGCGCCTGCGCCAGGCGCGCGCCGCCGTCGCCCTCGCGCGCGACGACCCGGCGCTCGCCCGCATCGAGGCCTTCGCGCTCGGCGAGCAGGCGCGCCGCGTGCGGATCGACACGCCGACCGTGCCGTGGCGCGCCCCGGCGGCGATCGCGCTGCAGCGGCTGGGGGAGGAGGACGAGGCGCGCGTGCTCGTCGCCGAGCAGCTCGCGCTCGCGCGGCAGTGGGGGACGGCGAGCGACGTCGGCGCCGCGTTGCGGCTGAACGCCCGCGTCGACGGCACGCGGCGGCTGGAGCTGCTGGAGGCGTCGATCGCGCTGCTCGAGAACGCACCCTGGCGCCTGGAGCTCGCGCGCGCGCTGGCCGACTACGGCGCGGCGCTGCGCGTGGCGCGGCGGCGCTCGGACGCGCACGAGCCGCTGCGCCGCGCCGCCCAGCTGGCCGACGACTGCGGCGCCCGCGCGCTGCGCACACGGGCGCTCGACGGCCTCGCCGCGCTCGGCGACCGCCCGCGCAAGCTCATGTTCTCGGGCGCCGACTCGCTCACCGCTTCGGAGCGGCGGATCGCCGACCTCGCCGCGCAGGGTCGCTCCAACCGCGACATCGCGCAGGACCTCTTCGTGACGCCGAAGACGGTCGAGAACCACCTCGGCCGGGTCTACATGAAGCTCGGCATCAACGGCCGGCGCGAGCTGGCGACGGCGCTGGCGGTGTGACGGCACGGGAGAACCACCGTGACGACGCCCCCGCCCGGGCGGGAGGACGGCCTGCCGCGGCCACAGGCACCATCGCCAGCACGATCCCAGCCCCGCAGACGGTCACGGTCACGCTCGTCGTGGTGGCGCGATCGCCGGCCGGTTAGGGCGCACCGCTACGCTTGAGGTACGCGAGTCTCGATCGGTCTGGTCTCCCAGGACGGCAGGGAGGCGTGGGCCGCGCGGCGGATGCTTTTTCGTTTCCTTCCTGCTTTTCGCGCGCGCCCTCACACAGGAGGGAGGCGAGGACGGAGGCTGGCAATGGCCAGCACATTGACGGAGCACTCGATCGGCGGCTCCAAGGCTGCCGCGATCTCCAACCACATCGTCCGGACCGTGAGCGAGTTCACGGGCCGGGGGCCGACGAAGGCGCGCACGTACCTCAACGACGACCTCGTGACGTGCGTTCTGCAGGACACCCTCACCAAGGGCGAGCGCAGCCTCGTCGGCGACAGCCTCTTCGACCTCGTGCTGACGACGCGCAAGGCCTACCAGGGCACGATGCGCATCGAGCTCGTCTCCGGCGTCGAGGCGATCCTCGGGCGCAAGGTCACGGCGTTCATGAGCGACAACCACATCGATCCCGATGTGGCGGTCGAGGTGTTCGTGCTGGCGCCGGTCGTCGCTGTGGTAAGCGACGGGGTGGCCTGAAGCCCCGCAGAGGCCAACCTGGCTCCTGAATACCGCGCTGACAGTCGATGGTCCTGCCGAGCGACCGGCGTGCGGACTCGCTGCGGCTCGTCAGTGGCGCGGTCGGGGAGAGCACGAAGCCGCTGAAGACGGCGATCATGTCGTGGTAGGCGACCTGGTAGATCGCATGGAGCACCCCAAACGCCGGCCGTGCTCCAGCACGGCCTCGCTCGCGCCGGCCTTGTGATGATCCTCGGCCTGATCCTCGCCGCCGCTGCGGCGGTGGCCACGAACCTCGCCTTTCTGTTCAAGCACCGCGGGGCGGTGCTTGCCCCGCCGATCGAGGTCCGCCATCCGCTGCGAAGCGCAGCGGGTCTCTTTCGTTCCCGATGGTTCGCGGTCGGCTGGGGCGTCGCGGTCGTGGCCTGGTTTCTGCACGTGGGTGCTCTTGCGCTCGCGCCGTTGTCGATCGTCCAGGCGGTCCTCTCGGGCGGGCTTGTCTTCCTTGCCGTGTTTGCGGAGCGGTACTTCGGCTTTCAGCTCGGACGTCGGCAATGGGTCGGCGTGACGATCACCGCGGCAGGGCTGGTGGTCATCGGGCTGACCGGCGCGGGAGCCAGCGACACCGAGCGCGCCTCGCTGGCGGCGCTGATCGCCGTCGAGGCCGCGATCTTTGCGCTTGGTGCCACGCTCGTGAGGATCTCAGCTCGCCGTCACCTGGGGGCCCGTGCCGAGGGTCGGCTCCTTGGCGCAGCCGCCGGCGCGCTGTTCGGGGTCTCCGCGGTTGCGATCAAGTACATCACCGACGCGACGCCAGGACCGCTGCTGGGCTGGGTGAGCCCGTGGACGCTCACCGCGATGATCGCCGGCGTGATCGCCTTCTACGCCTCTGCTCGCAGCCTGCAGATCGGCGACGGCGTCGAGGTCATCGCGCTGACCTCGGTGGCTGCCAACCTCGCCGCGATCTTAGGTGGCATCATCGTCTTTCACGACCCGATCGGCTCGGGCTCGGCCGGCATCACGGCGCGTTTCCTGGCGTTCTGCCTCGTCATCGCCGGGGCAGCGCTCATGCCCGGCCCGATGCGCGCCACGCCTCACGCGAGCTAGGCCGTCAACGCTCTCAACGCAAACCGGCGGCCTGCACCCGGCGCCGCTCAGCCTGGGCCGACGACCTCGACGGGCTTGCCGATCGCGTCGGCCAGGAGGTCTGAGTTGCGCTGCGCCGACCAGATGGCCACGCTCGGGTCCGACCGCTGCCCACCATCGGTCGTGGGGCGCAGGATCACGCATGGCTCGCGGTCGTCGACTTCGACCGCGGCGATCGAGCCGTCGCGACTGCGCTCGAGTTGCTCGGCCAGGCGGATCACGCCGCACAGCAGTTGCAGGCGCTCACCGTCGTCCGTGCGCTCGAGGTCGCCGAGCTCGGAAGAGTCTGGGTCGCCCTTGCGGTGCCAGCGGGCGATCAGCGCGATCAGCGCGAGCTCCCTTGGATCGAAGCCCGGCAGACCCGCGCTCAAGATCAGATAGTGCGAATGGCGGTGGTGATCGTCATAGCCGATCGCGACGCCGATGTCGTGGAGCATGCAGGCGGCCCACAGCAGCTCGCGCTCCCAGTCTCCGAGCTTGTGCAGGCCGGCCTCTCTGAGCGCCGCGAACATCTGAAGCGAGAGCCGCGCGACATGTTCGACGTGGTCGTCGTCGGTGCGGAAGCGGCGCGCCAGGTTGATGACCGACTCGCGCCGCACGTCCTCGAGCAGCGGTGGATCACGGTCGCTCAGCAGGCGCTCGAAGAAGACCCCTTCGCGCAGACCGGCTTCGACGACCTGCACGCCGTCGAAGCCGCCGTGCTCCATCGCCGCGGCGAGGACCAGTGCACCGCCGAGGATCACGTCGCCGCGGTCAGGCTTGATGCCCGGCACGGAGCCTCGCTTCGCAACTGGCTTTGACGCCAGCAGCTCGATCAGCTCCTCCAGCACATCGCGCGTGAGCAGGAACCCCTGCACATCCACGGCCGGCAGGTCCAGGCGCTTCTGGGCCGCCGTGGCCAGGTTACGGATCGTGCCCCCGATGCCAGCCAGGTGTTGCCCCTCGCCACCGCCCCACCACGCGAACTCCGAAAGGGTGTGCGACACGTGCTTGCGCAGCGCCTTGACCTGCTTGCCAGTGGTCTTCTCGCCCTCGAGAAAGGCTTCGCTCACCCTCACCGACCCCAGGCGCACCGACGCCGCCTCTTCGAGCCGCCGGTCGGCGATCTGCATGATCTGCACGCTGCCGCCGCCCAGATCGATCCCAAATCCGTCGGTGATGGCGAGGGAGTTGGCGATCGCCAGGTAGCCGTACCAGGCCTCCTGCGCATCGCTGATCACGCGCACCTCGAGCCCCGTCCGTTCTCGGATCGCGTCCAGCAGCTCGTCGCGGTTGGCGGCATCGCGGATCGCGCTGGTAGCCACGGCGTCCACGCACTCCACTCCCGAAGCCCGCAAGAACGACGAGAACACGGCAGCCGTGTGCAGGGCGCGGTCCATCGGCTCGGGCTGCAGAATGCCCGTCTCGCCCATCCCTGCGCTCACTCGCGTGGCCTCCCGGATCTCGTCGGCAAGACTCCACGAGCTGCCAAGCCTGTACTGAAAGATCACAAGCCGAAACGAGTTGGAGCCCATGTCGATGACGGCCATCCGTTCCATGTCATCGCTGATCATCGCGGGTAGCGCGGCGAACGTCATCACGCTCGGATGAGGGTGGGGCGACTGGTCTGAGCGAGCAGTCGTGCTCGACGCGGGATCCGTTGAGTGGAACGCGCGCGGTGTTAGTGTGCGCGTATGCGGCGCACCACCATCTCCCTCCCTGACGAGCTGGCGGCTGCGCTCGAGCGCGAGGCGCGCCGTCGCTCGATGTCCGCCTCGGCGATCGCACGCGACGCCCTGACCGCATACCTCGGGATCGGCGGCCCCGACGATCAGCGCGAGCTGCCGTTCGCGGCGCTCGGTCGCAGCGGCCACTCCGACACCGCCCGCGAGATGGAAGAGCTCCTCGAACACGAATGGGCCGCGGATGCTCGCGGTCGTTGACGCGGGCCCCCTGTACGCCACCGCGGACGCCGACGACGAGCACCACGAAGCCTGCCGCCGCGTCCTCTCGCGCGGCGATCTGCGCCTCGTCGTCCCTGCCCTCGTCGTGGCTGAAGCGACGTACTTCGTCGGCCGCCGGCTCGGTGCCGTGGCCGAAGCCGCCTTCCTGACCGGGGTGGGGACTCTCGACGTCGAAGGCCCCGCCCGCGAAGACTTCCACCGCATCGCCGAGCTCGTCGAGCAGTACGCGAACTTCCCACTCGGCGGTACTGACGCCTCGGTCGTCGCACTCGCCGAGCGCATCGGCGCGAGCATCGTGATCACCCTCGATCGCCGCCATTTCGGCGCGATCAAACCGCGACACACCGACGCATTCGAGCTACTCCCGTAGCCTGCCGGACCCGGGTCTCCAAGCCGCCCGCGGCACGCTCAGGCGTCCCGCAAACGAACCGCATCCGGGGTGGCAGCAGATGGACGCGGCGGCCGCTGAAGGGGCCGACCAGGGGCGCGCCGTGCGGCGTGCATGCGCCGGCGAGCAGGTGCGCGGCGTAGCCAGAGCCGACTCCGAAAGCGACTGGCAGGGCGAACGGCGGCCACAGCGCCTTCGCCGCGCCGGCGAGGACGATCGGCGTCGGGCAGGCGCGATCCCAGCAGCGAGGCGCAGACAGCGCCAGTCGCGACGAGCCCTCCGCTGTCGGCCGCGGCGCACACTGCCAGCGTCACGGCGGCGCCAATCGCCTCATGCGTCAGATTCTTCAGGCCGCAGATCCTCGCTGCGCAGGCAGACGGACACGCGACATGCGCGCAGCGTCCTGGCCGTCCTCGGCCCACCGGACGGGCCCCGCGAGATTCCAGCGAATCGCCGTGCTACAACCACAGCGTGGTGCAACTCCGGGGCGCTTCGCAGCGTCCGACCATCGGCTTGTATTCGCGTTCATCCCGGAGAAGATTTCGGGACCAGTTCGGGACCAATTTGGCGTGTTAAGACCTAGAACGACAAGCTGAAACCATCGTTTTCCAGGTACTTCCCGATGCCGGAGGAGGGACTCGAACCCCCGACACGCGGATTATGATTCCGCTGCTCTAACCGACTGAGCTACTCCGGCGGGGGCGCGAAGTGTAGCCGGGCAACGGGGTCCTGGCCGCTGGGGCCGGGGGGTTGTGCGAGCGTCGTCGCGCGCTTCGCCGTAAGGTGCCGATCGTGGCCGGGCCCGAGACGACGGAGGGAACTGCGTGAAGAAGTTCGCCGGGAAGATCACCGAGATCAATCCGCTGTACCTGATCGTTGCAGTGGTGCTGGTCGTCGCGCTGGTCGTCGCCGGCATCTTCGTGTTCGTCGTCGGCGGTGACGACGAGTCCGATCTGCCCAATCCGACGCTCGGCGTCGGCGAGGGCGATGCGGGCTCGCTTCCTGGCAGCAGGCGCAAGCCGCCCAAGCAGGCTCCGAGGGTGCGTACGGGCCAACTCGACGAGGCCCGTCGCGTGGGCCGCCTCGCCGTCGCGCAGGCGCGCGGCACGGTCGTCGACCCCAGCGTCATCCGGATCAGGGTCAGCGCAGCGCCGAAGCAGACCGTCACGGTCAACTACCAGCTCGGTTGCTTCCGTAACCGCGTGGCGCGCGTCGGCAGGGGCTCCTACCGGACCCGGCCGCCGGACTCGCGCAGCGTTCCGCTGCCGATGCGGGACGCCGAGACGTGCATCGTGACCGCCAGCGCGCAGCTCACGAAGGTCATCGGCGAGGGCCGCATCAAGGTCGCCGTCATCTCCGGCCGCTGAGCAGCGCCGCCGTCGGGGCTCGGGGCCGCTGGCCGGCGTCGGGTCGCGGGGTAGCCTTCGCGCCATCGTGAGCGAGCTCGAGCAGGCCGTGGAGACCGTCGTCGGGCGCTGCCTGCGCGTGCAGTCCGGCGAGACGGTGCTCGTCGTCGCCGACCCCGGCAGCACCGCGATCGGTGCGGCGCTGCTCGAGGCCGCACGGGCCGCCGGCGGCGACGCCGTCCTGACGATCCTGCCGCCGAACCCCGGCCGCGGGAGCGAGCCTCCCGCGCCCGTCGCGGCCGCCCTGGCCGCCGCCGACGTGTTCATCGCACCCTGCCTGCCGTCGCTGTCGCACACGAGCGCGCGCAAGCGCGCCTGCGAGCTCGGCCACCGCGGCGCGACGCTGCCCGGCGTCACGGTCGACATGCTCGCGCGGCTCATGAGCACCGACTTCGACGCGCTCGCCGCGCGCTGCCGCGCCGTCGCGGCGCGGCTGACCGGCGCCGGCGACGCCCACGTCACATGCCCTCGCGGCACCGACCTGCATCTGGACCTGCGCGGTCGCGACGGCATCTCCGACGAGGGTGACCTCGCTGCGCCCGGCGCCTTCGGCAACCTGCCCTGCGGCGAGGGCTTCGCGTCGCCCGCGGGTGGCAACGGCACGATCGCGACCTCTGCGCTGGCCGACGTCGGCCTCACCGACGAGCCCGTGCTGCTGACCGTCCGCGACGGCGCGCTCGCCGGCGCCGACGGCGCCGGCGACGCGGCCCAGCGCTTCCTCGACGCGCTCGACGCGCACGGGCCGCGCGGCCGCAACCTCGCCGAGATCGGCGTCGGCACGAACGACCGCGCCACCGTCACCGGCAACATCCTCGAAGACGAGAAGATCCTCGGCACGACGCACATCGCGTTCGGCGCCAGCGCCGGGATCGGCGGCACCGTCACCGTGCCGGTTCATCTCGACGTCGTCATCTTCGAGCCCAGCCTGTGGATCGGCGACACGCAGGTGCTCGACGGCGGCCGCTGGCTGCTCGATGGCTGACGACATCCTGCTGGCGATCCCGAACGTCTCCGAGGGCCGCGACGAGCGGGTGATCGCGGCGGTCGGGGAGGCGTTCTCGTCGACCGGCGCGCAGCTTCTGGACGTCCACTCCGACCGCGACCACCATCGCACCGTCTACACGCTGGCCGGCAGCACCGAGCAACTCGTGCCCGCGCTCGTCGCGGGCGCGCGCGCGTGCCTGCTGCACATCGACCTGCGCGACGAGCGCGGCAGCCATCCGCACGTCGGCGCCCTCGACGTCGCCCCGCTGGTCCATCTCGACGACGAGCGCCGCGGCGCCGCCTGCGCGGCGGCGCTCGTCGCCGGCGAGGAACTCGGCCGCGCCGGGCTGCCCGTCTTCCTCTACGGCGTGCTCGCCGGCGGCCGCACGCGCCACGACATCCGCCGCGGTGGCCTGAGCGCGCTGGCCGAGCGTGTCGCCGTCGGTGACATCGCGCCGGACTTCGGGCCCGCCGAGGTCGACCCGGGCGCGGGCGCGGTGCTCGTCGCCGCGCGCGCGCCGCTGGTCGCGTTCAACGTCGAGCTGGCGCCGCCGGCCACGGTCGAGGACGCGCGCGTGATCGCGGCGCTGATCCGCGAGGGCGGCGACGAGGGGCTCGTCGGGGTACGGGCGATCGGCCTGGACCTGCCCGCGCGCGCCGGGATCGCGCAGGTCTCCACGAACGTCGAGGACCACCGTCGCGTCGCGCTCGCCGACGTCGTCGCAGCGGTCGCGCGCCACGCTGCGGTTGCGGGCTGCGAGCTCGTCGGCCTGGCTCCCGCGGCGGCGTTCGACGGCTTTGCGCAAGACGTCCCGGTGCGCAACCGCCGCACGGTCGAGGACGCGCTGGGGCTAAGCTCGTAGCCACACCATGGCCCAGACGAAGAAGAAGCGGCGCAGCAAGCACCGCGGCAATGCCGCCGGCGTGATCGAGTCGCGCGGGCGCACCGGCCGGCCGCCGACCGCCACCGAGCGCAAGGCCTCGGAGAAGCAGACCGCCGCCGAGCGCCGCCGTGAGCGGATGATGCGCGAGCCGTCCTGGAACGCCGCCGCCAAGCGCGCCGCGCTTGCCGCGATCGTCTTCGGCGTCCTGCTCGTATTCGCCTTCGACACGCCGGTCGTCCAGGCGGTCTCGCTGACGGGCTTCGTCTTTCTGTTCTACATCCCGCTCGGCTACTACACCGACCAGTTCATCTACCGCCGCCGCGTCAAGCAGGAGGCGACGAAGCCGACGAAGCCGACGAAGCCCTCGAAGGCGAAGTAGCTGGTCCGGTGGCGCTCGACGTCGGCATGTTCACGGTCGGGATGGTGCAGGAGAACTGCTTCCTCGTGCGCGCCGCGGGCAGCGACCGCGCGGTCATCGTCGACCCGGGGGAGGAGGCGCCGCGCCTGCTGGCGGCGATCGAGGAGGCGGGCGTCACGCTCGACGCGATCCTGCTCACGCACACGCACTTCGACCACGTCGGCGCGGTCGCGCCGGTGGCCAGGGCGACGGGCGCTCCGGTCTACTGCCCGCGGCTCGAAGTGCCCGTCCTGCAGGACATCATGGCCTTCGTCCCATGGCCGGGCTTCGGCCCCTACGAGTCGTGGGACCCCGAGCACACGGTCGCCGGCGGCGAGACGCTCGAGCTCGCCGGGCTGACGTTCGACGTCGTGTTCACGCCGGGCCACAGCCCCGGCCATGTCACGTACTCGGTCCGCGCCGAGGCCGCGCTGTTCTCGGGCGACGTGCTGTTCGAGGGCTCGGTCGGCCGGATCGACCTGCCCGGCGGCGACGGGCCGACGTTGATGCGCTCGATCGCCGAGCTGCTGGAGCGCTTCGACGACGAGACCGTCGTGTACCCCGGCCACATGGGCGTCACGACGCTCGGCCGCGAGCGCACGACGAACCCCTTCCTCACCCAGCCCGCGAACTGGTAGTGGTGCAGCGGCTGCAGGTTCCGCGCGGCACGTTCGACGTGCTGCCTGCCGACGCCGACGCGCGCGCGGCGCTCGAGTCGACCGCGCGCAGGATTCTCGAGGGCGCGGGCTACGGGCGCATCGAGACGCCGACGTTCGAGCAGACCGAGGTCTTCGCCCGCGGCGTCGGCGCGTCGACGGACATCGTCCAGAAGGAGATGTACAGCTTCGACGATGGCGGCGGGCGTTCGGTCACGCTGCGCCCGGAGGGCACCGCGGCGGTCTGCCGCGCCTACGTCGAGCACGGCATGCACAAGCTGCCCCAGCCGGTGAAGCTCTGGTATCTGTCGAGCTTCTTTCGCTCCGAGAAGCCCCAGCAGGGCCGCTTTCGCCAGTTCTGGCAGGTCGGCGCCGAGGTGCTCGGCTCCGACGATCCCGCCGTCGACGCCGAGGTGATCACGCTCCTGGCGACGCTGCTCTGCGAGCTCGAGGTCGCCGGCATCCGTCTGCGCATCGCCAGCCTCGGCACGCTTGCCGCGCGCCAGAACTACCGCGAGCAGCTGCAGGCCTACCTGCACCAGCATGCCGACCAGCTCTCCGAGGACGTCCGCAGCCGCATCGACCTCAACCCGCTGCGCGCCTTCGACTCCGACCACCCGGGCACCCGCGCCGTGATCGCCGGCGCGCCGCTGCTGCTCGACAACCTCGACGCCGACGACGCCGAGCACTTCGCCACCGTCCGCGATCTGCTCGGCCGCGCCGATGTGGCCTACGAGGTCGACCCGACGCTCGTGCGCGGCCTGGACTACTACACGCGCACGGTGTTCGAGTTCACCTCCGACGCGCTCGGCGCGCAGAGCGGCGTCGCCGGCGGCGGGCGCTACGACGGCCTCGTCGAGATGCTCGGCGGGCCGCCGACGCCGGGCTGCGGCTTCGCCGCCGGGATCGAGCGGATCCTGCTCGCCTCGGACGGGCTGCCGATCGCGCCGCCGCCGGTCGACCTCTACGTCGGATTTGAGTCCGCCGGGCAGCGCGCGGCGGCGTTCACGATCGTCGACGAGGCCCGGCGCGCGCGCCTGAACGCGCAGATCGAGCTGGCGGGTCGCTCGCGCAAGGGGCAGCTCAAGCACGCCGATCGGCTCGGCGCGCGCTACGTTGCGATCGTGGGAGACGACACGACGCAGCTCAGGGACACGCTGGCCGGCGAACAGCAGGACGTCGACACGACCGCCGTCGTGGCGCGGATCCTGCGCTCGCGGGGCATGCGGTGAGGCAGCCGCCGCGGGCCAACCCCTACCGCGACCACTGGGCGGGAGACCTGAGCGCCGGCGACGCCGGCACTCACGCAACGGTCGCGGGCTGGGTCAACAACCGCCGCGACCACGGCGGCCTGATCTTCATCGACCTGCGCGACCGCGCGGGCATCGTCCAGCTCGTCCTGCACCCCGAGAACGGCGCCGAGTTGTTCGCCGCCGCCGAGCGGCTGCGCGGCGAGTACGTGATCAGCGTCGCCGGTGACGTCGTGCGCCGCGCGGCGGGCAACGTCAACCCCGACCTCGCGACCGGCGAGATCGAGATCCAGGTGAAGGAGATGACGGTGCTCGCCGAGTCCGCGACGCCGCCGTTTGCGATCGACACCGACGCCGACCTCGACGAGATGACGCGGCTGCGCAACCGCACGCTGGATCTCAGGCGCCGCCACATGGTCGACGCGCTCGTCCTGCGCCATGAGGTCGTGCGCACGATCCGCGAGACGCTGTCCGAGGAGGACTTCCTCGAGATCGAGACGCCGATCCTCACGAGGTCGACGCCCGAGGGCGCGCGCGACTTCCTTGTCCCGTCGCGCCTGTCGCCGGGCAACTTCTACGCCCTGCCGCAGTCGCCGCAGCTCTTCAAGCAGCTGCTGATGGTCGCGGGCTACGAGCGCTACTTCCAGATCGCGCGCTGCTTTCGCGACGAGGACCTGCGCGCCGACCGCCAACCCGAGTTCACGCAGCTGGACCTCGAGATGTCCTTCGTCGAGGAGGACGACGTCATCGACGTCAACGAGCGCCTGATGGCGAAGGTCTTCGCGCTCGGCGACCTCGGCCTGCCGCCTCCGCCGTACGAGCGGATGGCCTACGACGAGGCGCTGCTGCGCTTCGGCAGCGATCGCCCCGACCGCCGCTTCGGCCTGGAGATCACCGATGTCAGCGAGCACCTGAGCGGCTCGCAGTTCAAGGTCTTTGCATCCGTGTTGAATCGGTCCCACCCGCCCGGGGTCGTGCGCGCGATCAACGCCGGCACGCGCGAGGTGGCTCGCAAGGAGCTCGACGACCTCACCGAGATCGCCAAGCGCGCGGGCGCCGGGGGACTCGTCTGGGCCTTCGTGCAGGAGGACGGCACGTGGCGCTCGCCGATCGCCAAGTTCCTGTCGGGCGAGGAGATCGCCGCGGTCACGGGCGCGCTCGGAGCGCAGCCCGGCGACCTGCTGCTGGCCGTCGCCGACAAGGCCGACGTCGCCGCGAACGCGCTCGGCGTGCTGCGCCTGGAGCTCGCCGATCGCTGGTCGCTGGTTGCCGACGGCGTCCACGACGTGCTGTGGGTCGTCGACTTCCCGATGTTCGGCTACAACGCCGACGAGGATCGCTGGGACGCGTCGCACCACCCCTTCACCGCGCCGACCGCGCCGGGCGGCACCAGCGCCGCGGATCTCGCCGCGGCCGAGAGCCCGGGAATCTGGAAGTCGCGCGCCTATGACCTCGTCGTCGACGGCTGGGAGCTCGGCGGCGGCTCGATCCGCAACCACGACCCGGTCGTGCAGAGCATGATCTTCGAGGCGATCGGCATGGACGCCGACGATGCCGAGAAGCGCTTCGGCTTCCTGCTGGAGGCGCTGCGCTTCGGCGCGCCGCCGCACGGCGGCATCGCCTTCGGGATCGACCGCATCGTCACGCTGCTCGCCGGCCGCGACTCGATCCGCGACGTCATCGCCTTCCCGAAGACCGCCAGCGGGTCCGATCCGCTGACGGGCGCGCCGGCGCCGGTCGACGCGCGTCAGCTGCGCGAGCTCGGGCTGCGCTCGACCGCGGCGCCCAGGTAAAGGCCGCTCGGGCCGCCCGGTCCCGCACGGGTCAGCGTCGCGGCGGCGGGCGGTCGCGACGCTCGGCCGCGGCGCACGTCACGCACAGCGCCACGTCGGGCATCGCCTCCAGGCGCGCGGGCGCGATCGGCTCGCCACAGCTGTCGCAGATGCCGTACGTGCCCTCGTCGAGCTTGGCGAGCGCGCGCTCGGTGCGCCCGACGCTGCTCTCCAGCGAGCGGCCGACGCCGATGTCCGTCAACCGGCTGATCGCCTCGGTCGTGCCGTCGCCGATGCGCTTGCCGAAGCCCTGCGCTGCGCCCAGCTCCGGGCGCTCCGCCAGCCCGGCGACGCGCTCGAGGTTGCGGTCGCGGCGTTCCTCGAGCGTGCGGCGGATCGCGTCGAGGTCGGGTCCGTCGCCGGGAGTCGACATCGCCGTGTTCTACCCGCTCCCGCGATGCTGTGCCCGCAGCCGGACGGACACGTGTACTAGCCGCGCGCATCGCGCCTCGGGCCGCCCTGCGCGCGTGCCGACTAGCGAGCCATGGACCAGGTTTCGCGCCCGATGCTCATCGCCCTCGCGGGAACGATCGTTCTCGCCGCCCTGTGGCTCGTCGCCCTGCGGCCCAAAGCTCCCGACGTCGCCGACACCCCGGCCGCCCCGGTGACCGCCGTCGCGGGCGCTCGCGACGCCGCCGCGGCCGCCGATGCGGCCAACGGCAGGCTGTCAAGCGTCGCCGACGGCGGTGGCACCGCCGCTGCACCCGCGACCGCCGCCGCGACCGCCGCGACACCCGCCGCCTCCGGCGCCAAGCCGGCGACGAACGTCGCCGCCGACGTCAAGGCCGCCAACAAGCGCGAGGCCGCCGTCGTGCGCGACATCCGCGCCGGCAAGGTCGTCGTCCTGCTCTTCTGGAACGCCAAGGGCGCCGACGACGTCGCGACCCGCGGCGCCGTCCGCGCGGTCAGCCGTCGCGGTGGCAAGGTCGCCGTCCACGTCGTCCCGATCAGCCGCGTCGGCCAGTACGAGTCGATCACGCGGGGCGTCACGGTGAACCAGTCGCCGACCACGCTCGTGATCGACAAGCAGCGCCGCAGCCGCGCGATCGTCGGTCTGACCGAGCGCGGAGAGCTCAACCAGGCCGTCAACGACGCCCTGGCCGGCCGCCGCTGACCAGCGCCGGCCGACGATGGCACACATCCTCGTCGTCGACGATGACAGCGACCTTCGCGGTCTCGTCGAGTTTCGCCTGCGCAAGGCGGGACATCAGATCCTGACCGCCGCCGACGGTCCCGCGGCACTCGCGCTCGTGCGGGACCGCGGCGCTCCGGATCTCGCCGTCCTGGACATCATGATGCCGGGGATGAGCGGGCTGGAGCTGCTCGTCGAGCTGCGCCGATGCGACGGGCTGCAGCAGCTGCCGGCGATCTTCCTCAGCGCGCGGATCCTGCCGCAGGACATCGCCGCCGGGCGCGACCTCGGCGCCACGTATCTGACGAAGCCGTTCGTCGCCCCCGCGCTGATCGCGGCCGTCAACGCGAGCCTGGGCCCGGCCGACCGCTGGGCCGCGCCGCCGCCGGCGCCCACGGTCGAGCGCGCGCTGACCTCGCGCCCACCGCCCGGCTTTTCGTCGTAGGCCCAGACGAGCGGACGCGGGGTGAGGTCGCTCCCCCCGCTGAGGTATGGCGCTGCGCGGGGCGCCCCGGGAGCGCCACGATCAAGCTCGACGCACGCCGTCGAGGCGCAGCTGACCTGCGACCCCGCGCGCCTGAGTTGCAGCTGGCTTGCGCCCAGGCCGCGGCAGCTCGGGCTGTGGAAGGTGACCGCGGTCGCGCGCGACATCGCCGGCAACGCCGATCCGAGCCCGCCGTCGGGCGGAGATCATGATCGTCCTGTAGCGCGCCGGCGAGGCGGGCGCCGCGCCGCGCCGGGGCGGCGCCCGCTACGACGCGACGCGCTGCTCGGCGCGCTCGGTGCTCGCCACCGGGTGCGCCGGCAGGTGCACGCGGACCGTCGTGCCCGCGCCCGCGCGGCTGACGACCGCGATCTCGCCGCCGTGGGCCTCGACGATCGCCTTGCAGACGGTCAGGCCCAGGCCGGCGCCGGCGACGGCGCGCGCGGTCGCCTCCGAGGTGCGGAAGAAGCGCTCGAAGAGGCGCTCCTGCTCGTGCTCGGCGATCCCGATGCCGGTGTCGCGCACGCTGAGGACGACGCCGTCCTCGCCGTCGCGCTCGAGGACGACGTCGACCTCGCCGCCGCGCGGGGTGAACTTCAGGGCGTTGGAGACGAGGTGATCGAGCAGCTGATGCAGGCGATCGCGGTCGGCCAGCAGGGGAGGCACCGGGGCCAGCGACGTGCGCACGGTGATCTCGCCGCGCTGGGCCTGTGGCGCCGCGTGGTCGACCGCCGCCTTGACGAGCTCGCTGAAGGCGACCGGGCCGCGCAGCAGGTCCAGGCGGCCGGCCTCGACCTGGGTGACGAAGAGCACGTCGCCGAGCAGCTGCTGCAGGCGCTCGGCGTTGCGATCGATGACGTCGGCGAAGTGGCGCAGGTCCGGCGTCAGGTCGGGCTCCTCGCGCAGCAGCTCGACGTAGCCCATGATCGACGTCAGCGGCGTGCGCAGCTCGTGTGAGACGAGCGCGAAGAACTCGCCCTTCAGCCGCTCGCTCTCGGCCTCGGCGCGCTTGCGCTCGACGAACTGCCCGAGCTGCGAGGCCGTCGCGTCGAGCATCGCCAGCAGGTCGCGCTCGCGGCGGCGGGCCTGCGTCGTGCAGAGCTCCAGCGCGCCGACGAGCTCGCCCTCGCAGCGGACGGGCACGCAGACGGCCGTCAGCAGCTCCGCGCGAGCGGCCGCGGCGCGGCGCGGCAGCTCGCGGTCGCGCTGCATGTTCTCGACCCAGATCGCGGTGTCCTGCGCCCAGGCGCGGCCGGGCAGCCCGTCGCCCGGTCCGAGCACGAGCGCGCGGGTCGCCGCGGCGAAGTCCTCCATGCCGGTGGCGCCGTTGTGCCAGACGCCACCGCAGTGCAGCACGCTGCCGCCGCGGTCCGCCGACCAGAAGGTCGCGACCTCCCACTGCAGGCGCGTGCCGAGCGCCGCCAGCGCGCCCGCCAATGCGGTCTCGACGGTCGCCGCCTCGGCGAGCGACAGGACGACGCCGTGCTGGGCCTCGCGGTGGCGCGCGGCGCGGCGCGCGCCGGTCGCGTCGGTGATGAAGGCGTTGAAGCTGTACGTGCCGCCCAGCCGCAGCGGCGTGATCGTCATGTCGACGGGGAACTCGGTGCCGTCGAGGTGCAGCGCGGTCAGCTCCAGGCGCTTGTTGAACACGCGCCCCTCGCCGGACTCGAGGAAGCGCCTGATGCCGCCCTCGTGGGCGGCGCGCATCGACGGCGGGATGATCGTGCGCGCCAGCGAGCGACCGATCGCGATCGCGGCCGGCCAGCCGAACATGTCCTCGGCGCGGGCGTTCCATGACGTGATCCGTCCGCCGGCGTCGATCGCGATGAACGCGTCGTGCGACGTCGCGAGGACCGCCTCGTTGAGGGCGGCCTGCTCGGCGGCCTGCTCGCGCTCCTCGCGCAGCTCGCGGTTGGTGCGCACGTAGGCGTCGACGAGCTGCTCGTAGCCGCTGACGTCGTGCTGCGGCGCAGCGGGCGCGCGCTCGCCGCCGGCAAGGGCGCGCAGGGCTCGAACCGCGGAACCGCTCAGGAGAGGATGGGGCCTCGGTGACG
This sequence comes from Solirubrobacterales bacterium, assembly GCA_038255395.1. GTDB lineage: Bacteria > Actinomycetota > Thermoleophilia > Solirubrobacterales > Solirubrobacteraceae > CADCVQ01. Next base: position 71,311 of record JBBSLI010000005.1, on the reverse strand, counting down.
CCATGGGGTGGATATCGGCAGGTTCTGCACGGATCTAGACTCGAGCGCGTGCCCGACGAGCGCTTCGAGGACCATCTGACCCATCCGCGCGGGCGCGGGCTCGCGCCGCAGGGCGCCTTCCACGGCGCCGCGGGCGGCAACGCCTGCGGCGACATCGTGCGCTTCTCGCTCACGATCGACGGCGAGCGCGTACGCGCCGCCGGCTTCGAGGCCTCCGGCTGCGGATCGATGATCGCCGCCGGCAGCGCCGCGGCCGAACTCGTCGAGGGCGCGGGGCTGCTCGACGCCGCGCGGATCGGCTCACCGCAGATCGCCGCCGCGCTCGGCGGCCTCAGCATCGGCAAGCTGCACGCCGCCGACCTCGTCTCCGATGCGCTGCATCGCGCGCTCGGCGCCGCGGTCCGCAGCGCCGGCGCGCTGCCCGCCGACCCGCGACGCACGCTCGTGGCGATGTCCGGTGGCGTCGACAGCGCCGTCGCCGCGATGCTGACCGATGCGGGCGACGTCGCGACGGTGACGCTCGAGCTGTGGGCCGACGTCGACAACGACGGCGAGCGCTCGTGCTGCTCGGCCGACGCCGTGCGCGGCGCGCGCCGCCTCGCCCACAGCCAGGGCCTTGCGCACTTCACGCTGGACCTGCGCGACGAGTTCCGCGACGGGGTCGTCGACCCGTGGCTGCGCGAGCACGCCGACGGGCTGACGCCGAACCCCTGCGTGCGCTGCAACGGGCACGTCCGTCTCGACGCGATGCTCGACTTCGCCGACCGGATCGGCGCCGCGACGCTGACGACCGGCCACTACGCGCGCCGCACCGACGACGGACTGCTGCGGCTCGCCGTCGATCCCGCCAAGGACCAGACCTACATGCTCGCCGCGCTGGGCCGCGACGCGCTCGCGCGCCTGCGCTTCCCGCTCGGCGAGCACCGCAAGGAGCATGTGCGCGCGCTCGCCGTGCAGGCGGACCTCGAGGTCGCGCACAAGCCCGAGTCGCAGGACCTCTGCTTCCTCGCCGGTACCGGGCGCGCGCTGTTCCTCGCGCGCCACGGCGGCATGGGCAGCCGCCCGGGCGACATCGTCGACGGCGCCGGTGTCGTGCTGGGCCGCCACGACGGCCATCACGGCTTCACGGTCGGCCAGCGCAAGGGCCTCGGGATCGCCGCCGCGCAGCCGCTCTACGTCCTCGCCACCGACCCGCGCGCGAACACCGTCACGGTCGGCCCGCGCGAGCAGCTGCAGACGAGCACCGTCCGCGTGCGCGGCGTGCGCCTGCACGGCGCCGAGCCCGACGCGGTGCGTCTGCGCTACCACGCGCCTGCGCTGCGCTGCCGGCTGGAGGGCGACCGGATCGAGCTCGCCGAGCCCGCCGACGGCGCCGCGCCCGGGCAGACCGCCGTCTTCCTGCGCGGGGACGCGATCGTCGGATGCGCCACAATCGCCAGCTAGCGATGGCGAAGACCACAGACGAGATCCGCGAGACGTTCCTGCGCTACTTCGAGCAGCACGACCACATGCGCCTGCCGTCGGCGTCGCTCGTGCCCGCCGCGCACGACGCCTCGGTCCTGCTGACGACGGCCGGGATGCACCCGCTCGTGCCGTTCTTCAAGGGCGAGGAGACGCCACCGCACCCGCGCCTGGCGACGGTCCAGAAGTGCTTTCGCACGACCGACATCGAGAACGTCGGCAACACCACGCGGCACCTGACCTTCTTCGAGATGCTGGGCAACTTCTCGATCGGCGACTACTTCAAGCAGGAGGCCGTCGAGTGGGCCTGGGAGCTGTCGCAGAACGGCTTCGGCTTCGATCCCGGCGACATCTGGATCACGGTCTTCGAGGGCGACGAGAAGCTCGGCCTCGGCCCCGATCAGGAGGCGATCGAGGCCTGGCTCGCGGTCGGCGTTCCGCGTGAGCGGATCGTCGAGTGCCCGCGCTCGGAGAACTTCTGGCAGGCGGGCGCGAGCGGTCCCTGCGGCCCCTGCAGCGAGCTCTACATCGACCGCGGCCTGGACTGGGGCACGCCCGACGACCTGCCCGGCGGCGAGAACGAGCGCTTCCTGGAGTACTGGAACCTCGTCTTCACGCAGTACGACCTGACGACGCACACCGACGGCAGCGAGAGCCTCGAGCCGCTGCCGGCCAGCAACATCGACACGGGCCTCGGCCTGGAGCGGATGGCCGTCATCCAGCAGGGCGTCGACACGGTCTTCGAGACCGACACGTTCGCGCCGCTGATGGCGCTCGGCCGGCAGCTCGCCTGCGCCGAGCCCGACGAGCGCGCGCTGCGGATCCTCGCCGACCACTCGCGCGCGATGACGTTCCTGATCGCCGACGGCGTCGTGCCCTCCAACGAGGACCGCGGCTACATCCTGCGGCGGATCATGCGGCGCGCGATCCAGCAGGGCAACCGGATCGGGATGCAGGCAGGCTTCCTGCCGCAGTTCGCGGCGAAGGTCATCGCGATCATGGGCGCCGCCTACCCGGAGCTCGAGCGCGAGCGCGACCCGATCCTGCGCTGGGTGCGCTCCGAGGAGGAGGGCTTCGGCCGCACGCTGGAGCAGGGCACGAAGCTGCTCGAGGAGGTCATCGAGCGCTCGCGCGAGTCCGGGACGATCCCGGCGATCGACGCCTTCAAGCTGCACGACACGTACGGCTTCCCGTTCGAGGTGACGCGGGAGCTGGCGCTGGAGCAGGGCCTCGAGGTCGACACGACCGGCTTCGACGCGCTCATGGACGAGCAGCGCGCCCGGGCCCGCGCCGGTGGGCGCGCGGAAACATCGGCGGCCGGCGGCGTGCGCGAGCAGGCCCGCGCGCTGTCACGTGCGGCCGGCTTCGAGACGGACTTCACGGGCTACGAGACGCTCGAGCAGCACACGACGATCGGCGCGCTGACGGATGCCGGCGGGGGCGGCCGCGTGCTCGTCAAGCTCGCCGAGTCGCCGTTCTACGCCACCGGCGGCGGCCAGGTCGCCGACGGCGGCACGATCGAATGCGAGACCGGCGCCTGCGCGACGCGCGTCGTCGACGTCGTGCGCGTCGGCGACGACCAGGCCGTGGTCGTCGAGGTGCAGCGCGGCACGCTGGAACCCGGCGAGCGCGTGGTCGCGCGCGTCGACCGTGCCGCCCGCACCGCGACCGCCGCCAACCACACCGCCACGCACCTGCTGCACGCCGCGCTGCGCGAGCGCCTGGGCACCCACGTGCGCCAGGCGGGCTCCTACGTCGGGCCCGACAAGCTGCGCTTCGACTTCTCCCACGGCGAGCGGATCTCGCCGGCGGACCTGCAGGCGATCGAGGACCGCGTCAACGGGTGGATCCTGCGCAACGACCCGGTGCGCCCGATCACGACGACGCTCGACGAGGCGCGCGCGCTCGGCGCGATGGCGCTGTTCGGCGAGAAGTACGGCGACGTCGTGCGGATGGTGCAGATCGGCGACGGCAGCTACTCGCGCGAGCTGTGCGGCGGAACGCACGTCCGCTCGACCGCCGAGATCGGCGTCTTCAGGCTCCAGAGCGAGAGCTCGAGCGCGGCCAACGTGCGCCGCATCGAGGCGATCAGCGGGTCCGCCGCCGTCGCCGAGCTGCGCGCGTCCGACGCCAAGGCGCGCGAGGCCGCGGCGCTGCTGAAGACCCAGGTCGAGCAGCTGCCCGAAGCGATCGGCGAGCTGCGCAGGCGCATGAAGGAGGCGGCGAAGGCGGGCGCGTCGGCCAACGGCGCCGTCGACGCGGACGCGCTCGCGGCCGCCGCGACGCAGTTCGCGGGCGCCGACGTCGTCGCCGAGATCGTCTCCGGCGCCGGTGGTGCGAAGGAGCTGATGGACGTCGCGGACCGCATCAAGGGCAAGCTGGGGGAGCAGTCGGTGACCGTGCTCGGCGCGGCCGTCGACGGCCGCGTGCATCTCGTCGCGGCGGTCACGCCGGCGCTCGTCGCGCGCGGCGTGAAGGCCGGCGCGGTCGTCAAGGCGGCCGCGCAGGCGGCGGGCGGCGGGGGAGGGGGACGCGACACGATGGCGCAGGCCGGCGGTCGCGATCCGGACAGGCTCCCCGAGGCGATCGCCGCTGCGCGCGCGGCGATCGAGGCCGCGCTCGCCCCGTAGTGCCCAGGGTTCTCGCTCTCGACTACGGCGCCGCGCGCTGCGGCTGCGCGGTCAGCGATCCGACCGGCACGCTCGCGACGCCGATCGAGCCGGTCCTGCGCCCGGCGACGCGCAAGGGCCTGGCGCGCGTCGCCGACCTCGTCCGCGAGCGCGAGGTGGGCCGCGTCGTCGTCGGCCTGCCGCTGTCGCTGTCAGGCGGCGACTCCACGCAGACCGAGGAGACGCGCGCCTGGGCGGCGCGGCTCGCCGAGCGCGTCGACGTCCCGGTCGAGCTCCACGACGAGCGCTTCACGACGCTGATCGCCAGCCGCGATCCGGGCGATCCGACCTCGTCGGAGGACTCGCGCGCCGCCGCGCATCTGCTCACGGGCTGGCTCGCGGCGCACGATTCGCGGGAGGCCGGATAGCGTTCATGACGAATACCGACCACTGAATGAGCAGGCCACGCCGAGACGAATCCGGTTCGGGCGGTGGGCGCTCGCCCGACGAGCGCGAGCGCGCTCGACTCGAGCGCGAGGCGCGCCGCAAGGGAACGCGCCCCGCCGCGCCGTCCTCCGCACCTCCTGACGCAGCACCGCAGACCGAGCATGCAGCCCCGATCCAGACACCTCGCACACCGCGAACGCCCAAGCCCGCCGCCACCGTCGGGCGGTCGCCGCAGCGCGCCAAGCCTGTGCAGCCTGCCAAGCCCGTGCAGCGCGCCCGGCCGGCGCGCGACGCGGTGCGCCGCATCCAGCCCCAGCCGCCCGCCCCGCCCGCGGCACCGGCCGGCGCGCTGGACGACGAGACCGAGCGCCCGATCGGCATCCGCAAGGTCCGCCGCGGGCCGCGGCCCGTGGTGACGCCGCCCGGCGACAAGCCCGCCGGCCCGGCTCGGCGCCGCCACCGCTCGGTCGCGGCGCGCCTGCTGGGCCTGTTCGCGCTCGCCGTCTTCGCCGTCGTCCTGATGGGTGCGTTCCTGCTCTTCCAGCCGCTCGGCAGCACCGAGGGCGCGCAGGTGCAGGTCACGATCCCGCAGGGGTCAGGCGCGCGCACGATCGGCGATCAGCTCGCCGGCGCGGGCGTCGTCGACTCGGGCCTGTTCTTCAGCCTGCGCGCCACGCTGTCGGGCAAGCGCGAGCAACTGCGCTCGGGCCGCCACACGCTGCGCAAGGACATGTCCTACGGCAAGGCGATCGCCGCGCTCAGCGACACCGACGTCAGCACGGCGCCGGCGACGGTCGACGTCACGATCCCCGAGGGGCGCTCGCGGCGCGAGATCGCGCCGATCGCCAAGCGCGCCGGCCTGACCGGCGACTACCTCGAGGCGTCACGGCGCTTCAAGGGCGCCCTGAACCCGTTTCGCTACGACGCCCCGCGCGGCACGCGCTCGCTCGAGGGCTTCCTCTTCCCGGCGACCTACGAGCTGCGGCCCGGGGCGCCGGCCCGCGACCTCGTCGAGCAGCAGCTCGCGACGTTCAGGGAACGCTTCGCGACCATCAACCTCAGCCGCGCCCGCCGCAAGAACCTGACCGCCTACGACGTCCTGATCATCGCATCGATGGTCGAGCGCGAGGCGCAGCTCGAGAAGGAGCGCCCACTGATCGCCGCGGTCATCTACAACCGCCTGAGCGACGGCATCCCGCTCGGCATCGACGCCACATCGCGCTACCAGCTCGACAAGCCCAGCGGGGCGCTCACAGAGTCCGATCTCGACAGCGACTCGCCCTACAACACGCGCAAGCGCACCGGACTGCCGCCGACGCCGATCGGCAACCCCGGGCTGTCGTCGATCCGCGCCGCGGCGGCACCCGCGAACGTGAAGTTCCTCTACTTCGTCGTCAAGCCCGGCACCTGCGGCGAGCACGCGTTCTCGACGACGAGCGAGCAGTTCCGCAAGGACGAGGCGCGCTACAACACGGCCCGCGAGGCCGCGGGCGGAACGTCGCCGACGACGTGCTGAGCGACGGCTGGGCGGAGAGCCGGTTCGGCGTTCTCGGCTGGCCCGTCGGCCACAGCCGCTCGCCGGCGATGATGCGCGCGGCGGGGCTGGAGCGCTATCAGCGCCTGCCCGTCGCGCCGGCGGCCTTCGCCGACACCGTGCGCGCGCTGCACGGCGCCGGCTTTCGCGGGGCGAACGTCACGATCCCGCACAAGGAGGCCGCGCTCGCGCTCGCGACGAGCGCCGGCGACGCTGCCCGCGAGATCGGCGCGGCCAACACGCTCACGTTCGGCGCGGGGGGCGAGATCGTCGCCGACAACACCGACGCGCCGGGACTGATCGCCGCGCTCGGCGACCGCGCGGTGCGCTCGGCGCTCGTGCTCGGCGCGGGCGGCAGCGCTCGCGCGGTGGTCTGGGCGCTGACGCAGGCGGGCGCCGACGTGTCGATCTGGAACCGCACGCGGGCGCGTGCGGAGGGCCTGGGAGCGCGCGTCGTGGAGCGCCCGATCGCCGCGGATCTGCTGGTCAACTGCACGAGCGTGGGGCTAGACCGTTCGTCCAGCGCTTTCAAGGACCTTCCGCTCGACGCCGATGGGCTTAGCGAGTACGCGACGGTGGTGGACCTGGTCTATAACTCAGGTGGCACGATGCTGATGCGAGAGGCTTCAAAGCGCGGGATCGATGCCATCGACGGTCTGGAGATCCTGGTGCAGCAAGGCGCGTTGAGCTTCACCATCTGGACCGGCTGCGCTGCGGCCCCGTTGGACTCGATGCGCACGGCCGCGCGCGACAACCGACCCGAAGCCCAATGCTCCCCAACCCGATCCCACTGAAACCGGTCCCGTCACATTCCGGCAGCCCGGACGGGATCACCAAGCCCCGTCACCCCGGCGGCCCGGCGCGCTTCCTGACCGACGTGATCGTCGATCTCGGGCTCGTCGAGCGCGACCGCGTGGCGTCCGCCATCGACGAGGGCCGGCGCACGGGCAAGATGCCCGAGGACCTCCTCATCGAGCAGGGCGCGCTCACCGCCGAGGGCCTCTCGCGCGCCGTCGCCGAGCGCCACGGCCTCGACCACCTCGACCTCGGGACCTTCCAGCCCGACATGGCCGCCGCCAACCTCATCTCGATCCCTGCCGCCAAGCGCTACGAGGCGGTGCCTGTCGCGTTCATCGACGACCGCACGCTGCTCGTCGCGATGGCCGACCCCGCCAACGTGCTGGCGGTCGACGACATCGCACTGCTGACCGGCAAGGAGATCCGCCCCGCCGTCACGAGCCGCGAGGACATCCTCGGGCTGATCGCGCGGCTGACGCGCCTGGACCACGTCTTCGCCGACGACTCCGAGGATGAGAGCGTGCAGGGTCCGGCCGAGGTCGTCGACCTGCGCGAGTCCGCCGACGACGCGCCGGTCATCCGCCTCGTCAACCAGATCATCGCCCAGGCCGTCGAGCAGGGCGCCTCCGACGTCCACCTCGAGCCGACCGGCAGCGAGCTGCGCGTGCGCTTCCGCATCGACGGCGTGCTCGTGGAGTCCACGACCGTGCAGCGGCGGATGGTGCTCGGCGTCATCAGCCGCATGAAGATCATGAGCGACCTCGACATCTCCGAGCGGCGCATCCCGCAGGACGGCCGCGTCGGCCTCACGATCGACGGCCACAAGATCGACCTGCGCGTCGTGACGCTGCCCAGCGTGCATGGCGAGTCGGTCGTCATGCGCATCCTCGACAAGTCCAACGTCGTCATGGACCTCGACAAGCTCGGCATGGCGGCGCAGGAGCGCGAGCGCTTCGAGCGCGCCTTCCACCAGGCCTACGGCGCGGTGCTCGTGACCGGGCCGACCGGCTCGGGCAAGTCGACGACGCTCTACGCCGCGCTCGGTCAGCTCAACACGATCGAGAAGAACATCATCACGATCGAGGATCCGGTCGAGTACCAGCTCGACGGCGTCACGCAGGTGCAGGTCAACACGAAGGCAGGCCTGCACTTCCACACCGGCCTGCGCTCGATGATGCGCGCCGACCCCGACATCATCATGGTCGGCGAGATCCGCGACCGTGAGACGGCGCAGATCGCGATCGAGTCCGCGCTGACCGGCCACCTCGTCCTCTCGACGTTGCACACCAACGACGCGGCCAGCGCGATCGCGCGGCTCGTCGAGATGGGCATCGAGCCCTTCCTCGTGGCGTCGGCGATCGACTGCGTCGTCGCTCAGCGCCTGGCCCGCATGCTCTGCCAGCACTGCAAGGAGCGCCAGATCATCACGTCGGAGCAGTTGCGCAACAACGGCATCCGCAGCCAGTTCGACATGGAGGCCTACGGCCCCCGCGGCTGCCAGCGCTGCGGCTTCTCCGGCTACAAGGGCCGCGTCGGCCTCTACGAGGTGATGACCGTCAGCGACGAGATCCGCAAGCTCGCTCTGGCCCGTGCTCCCGGCCCGGAGATCGCCGAGGTGGCCGTCCGCCAGGGCATGCGCCTGCTGCGCGACGACGGCATCGAGAAGGTCCGCAACGGCCTGACGTCGATCGCGGAGGTCACGCGCGTGACCGGCACCGGCGCGGCGCCGATCGAATCGCCTGCGTAGGCGGCTCGGCCGACTCGCGGGCATCGAGCACGTCCGAGCGCCGTGCCGAGCGGGCGCTCAGGCGTCGGGGGCGGGCAGCTCAGCCGCCGGCTCGCCGGACGTCAGCTTCGCCGGCTCGCCGCCGGCCGCGGCCGCCCGGCCCGCCGGCACCTTGACCTCCGGCGCGCTGTCGCCCGGCGCCGATCCCGGCTCGAAGCCCGCGGCGCGGTAGGCGTCGTCCTGGTCGAGCGTCTCCTTCACGAGCAGCGCACGCGTCAGCGACTCCAGGCGCTCGTGGTGCTCGCGCAGCATCCGCAGCGCCCGCCCGTAGCAGCCCTCGACGATGCGCCGCACCTCGCGGTCGACGAGCTCGCGCGTATCGTCGGAGACCGACGCGGCCCCGCCCGGGCCGTAGTAGTTCTCCTCGCCCGGGGCCGGGATCACGGAGACGAGGCCGATGACGTCCGACATGCCCCAGCGCCCGACCATCTGGCGCGCGATGTGCGTGACCTGCTCGAGGTCGGACTCGGCGCCGGTCGTGACGTTGCCGTAGATGATCTCCTCGGCGGCGCGCCCGCCCAGGGCACCGACGATGCGGCCCTCCAGGTAGCGCGCGTCGTAGCCGTAGCGGTCGGTCGAGGGCGACTGGAACGTCACGCCGAGCGCGCGCCCGCGCGGGACGATCGACACCTTGCGGACCGGGTCGGCGCCGGGCTCGAGCATGCCCAGGACGGCGTGGCCGGACTCGTGGTAGGCCGTGCGCTCGCGCTCCTCGTCGGACAGCGTGATCCGCCGCTCGGCGCCGAGCACGATCCGCTCGAGCGCGTCGGCGAGGTCCGCCGCTGTGACCTTCTCGTGGTCGCGCCGCGTCGCGATCAGCGCTCCCTCGTTGACGAGGTTGCGCAGGTCCGCGCCGACCATCCCGGGCGTCGTCGCGGCGATCCGCGCGAGGTCGACGTCGTCGGCGAGCGGCACCGAGCGCGTATGGATGCGCAGGATCTGCTCGCGGCCGTCCTTGTCGGGCGGGTTGACCGTCAGGCGCCGGTCGAAGCGGCCGGGCCGCAGCAGCGCTGCGTCGAGCACCTCCGGGCGGTTCGTGGCGGCGAGCACGATGACGCCCTCCGAGCCGGTGAAGCCGTCCATCTCGGTGAGGATCTGGTTGAGCGTCTGCTCGCGCTCGTCGTGGCCGCCCAAGCCGCCGCCACCGCCGCGCGCGCGGCCGATCGCGTCGAGCTCGTCGATGAAGATGATCGCGGGCGCATCCTTCTTGGCCTGCGAGAACAGGTCGCGCACCCGCGACGCGCCGACGCCGACGACCATCTCGACGAACTCCGAGGCGCTCAGCGAGAAGAACGGCACGTCCGCCTCGCCCGCGACGGCGCGCGCGAGCAGGGTCTTGCCGGTGCCGGGCGGACCCGACAGCAGGACGCCCTTGGGGAACGCCGCGCCGAGCTTGCGATAGCGATCGGGGTTCTTGAGGAAGTCGACGATCTCCTTGAGCTCGTCCTCGACCTCGTCGATGCCGGCGACGTCGTCGAACGTCACGCGCGTGTCGGATGCGTCATAGCGCTTGGCCTTCGAGCGCCCGAGCGCGAGCGCGCCGCCGCCGCCGGCACCGCTGCGCCGCAGGAAATAGAAGATCAGCGCCATGATCAGCAGGAACGGGCCGAACGAGACGAGCAGCGTCAGCAGCAGCGACCGGCCCTCGTCGATCGGCCGCGCATTGACCTCGACGTCCTTGTCCAGCAGCAGCGTGAGCAGCTCGTCGTCCTGGGCGAACGTCGGGCGGACGGTCTCGAACGTCTTCTCGGGCCCCTTCTTCTCGAACTTCACCGCCTTGCGAAACTCGCCCTGGATGACGTCGTTGCGGGCGTTGACCTCCTTGACGTTGCCCGCGATCACCTGGTCGCGGAAGAACGTGTAGGGAACGTCGAGGCGGCGGTCCTCGCTGGTCGGGATCAGCTGCCCGAGAAGGATGTTCAGGACGAGCAGGACGAGCAGGAACTGCCAGAAGCGGCGCGAGCCGGGCATCTTCGGCATGCGCACGCCGCGGCCGTTGCCGCCGTCGCGCCGCGCGGGGTCGCCGCGCTCGCCTTCGACGCGCCACGGGCGTCGATCGGCGGACTCCTTGGGGCGCATGCGCGTCTGAGGCTCAGCCATCCGTGCCTCTGATCATACGGTCGTCCATTTGGCGGGCATAAGCCGCTGCGGCGGCCGACCAAGGGCCGATAGCCCGCCGTAATGAGCCTTGACTTCGCCGATCTACTGCTCGAGGTGATCGAGCGCAACGCCTCCGACCTGCATCTGACGGCCGGAGCCCATCCGACGGTACGGATCCGGGGACGCCTCCAACCGCTGGAGGAGTACCCCGTCATGACCACCGAGCAGACGCGCGAGATCGTCTACTCGATCCTGTCCAACGACCAGCGCCAGCGCCTGGAGACCGATTGGCAGATCGACTTCGCCTACTCGATCCCTGATCGCGCCCGCTTCCGCGTCAACGCGTACTACCAGCGCGCGGCGATCGGAGCCGCCTTCCGGCTGATTCCCGCGACGATCAAGACCGTCGACGAGCTCGGCCTGCCGCTCGTCCTGCACGACCTCGCCAAGCGGCCTCGCGGCTTCGTCCTCGTGACCGGCCCGACGGGCTCGGGCAAGTCGACCTCGCTGGCCGCCGTCATCGACGAGATCAACGCCACGCGCGAAGAGCACATCATGACCATCGAGGACCCGATCGAGTTCCTCCACGGCCACAAGAAGTGCATCGTCAACCAGCGCGAGATCGGCTCCGACGCGCAGTCCTTCGGAGCCGGCCTGAAGGCCGCCCTGCGCCAGGACCCCGACGTGATCCTCGTCGGCGAGATGCGCGACCTCGAGACGATCCACACCGCGCTGACCGCCGCTGAGACCGGCCACCTCGTCTTCGCCACGCTGCACACCCAGGACACGCCGCAGACGATCGACCGCATCATCGACGTGTTCCCGGCCAACCAGCAGCAGCAGGTGCGCGTCCAGCTCTCGGTCGCACTGCAGGGGATCATCACCCAGCAGCTGCTGCCCACCGCCGACGGGGCAGGGCGGATCGCGGCCTGCGAGGTGCTGCTCGCCACCCCGGCGATCCGCAACCTCATCCGCGAGGGCAAGACCCACCAGATCTACTCCTCGTTGCAGACCGGGGCGAACATCGGCATGCAGACGATGGACGCAGCGCTGGCGACGCTCGTGCGCCAGGGCAAGATCACGCAGAAGCTCGCCGAGTCCCGTTCCTCGACCCCGGATGAGCTGCGCCGCCTGCTGGGCGCAGGGTCCTTCGCGGTGAACTAGGAGCCCCTGAATGAGCACCTACGTATTCAAGGCGATCGACCTTGCCGGCCACCAGGCCAAGGGCGAGGTCGAGGCCGAGTCCAAGCAGTCCGTCGCCGATCAGCTCAAGCAGAAGGGGCTGATCGTCCTCGACATCGGCGAGAAGAGCGCCGCCAAGAAGGACATCGAGCTGCCCTGGGCCAACAAGATCAAGCTCGGCGACCTGTCGATCATGACCCGCCAGCTGGCGACGATGGTCTCCAGCGGCATGACGATCCTGCGATCGCTCTACGTGCTCGAGGCGCAGACCGAGAACAAGCGCCTTGCCGCCGAGCTCGTCGCCGTGCGCAAGGACGTCGAGGCCGGCCTGCCGCTGTCCGACGCGCTGGAACGTCACCCCAAGACCTTCAGCCCGCTCTACGTCGCGATGGTGCGCGCCGGCGAGACGGGCGGCGTGCTCGAGGAATCCCTGCTGCGGATCTCCGATCAGCTCGAGAAGGAGGAGTCGCTGCGCCGCCAGGTCAAGTCGGCGATGGCCTACCCGATCGTCATCCTGACCTTCGCGATGGTCGTCATGCTCGGCATGGTCGCCTTCATCGTGCCCGTGTTCGCGGGCGTGTTCGAGGAGATCGGCGGCGACGCGGAGATGCCCGCGATGACGAAGTTCGTGATGGGCATCTCGAAGATCGTCACGGGCCAGTGGTACTTCCTGATCGCGGGGACGGTCGCGATCGTGATCGCCTTCGCGCGGTTCAAGAAGACCGACCGCGGGCGCGCGCTGCTGCAGCGCTTCCTGCTGCGCATCCCGTTCAAGATCGGCGACATCTTCCACAAGGTCGCGCTGGCCCGCTGGTCGCGCACGTTCTCAGCCCTGATGGGCGCCGGCGTACCGCTGCTGCAGGCGATCGACATCACCAAGCAGACGGCGGGCAACATCGTCGTCGAGGAGGCGATGGACAACGTCACGGCGAGCGTCAAGGCCGGCGGCACGATCGCCCAGCCGCTGATCGACTCGCCGGTGTTCCCCTCGATGGTCGGCCACATGGTCAAGGTCGGCGAGGAGACGGGCGCGCTGACGACGATGCTGTCGAAGATCGGCGACTTCTACGAGGACCAGGTCTCGGCCTCCGTCAAGGCCCTGACCTCGATCCTCGAGCCCGTGATGATCGTGTTCGTCGGCGGCATCGTCGGCTTCATCGTGATCGCGATGTACCTGCCGCTGTTCAGCGTCTACGACGCGATCAAGTAGGGGCACACACCAGCCCCGGCTCGACGGCCTCGGGAGCCCGGTTTCGGCCGGGCTCTCGTCGTTGTTGCTCCGGGGGCGTCGCGTCGAGCCCCGCTCCCGCCCGCAGCGCTACCGTGCGCTGCGTGCGGATCGCGACGTGGAACGTCAACTCGGTCAAGCAGCGCAGGCCGCGGCTGCTGGCGTGGCTGGACGAGCGGCGGCCGGACGTCGTGTGCCTGCAGGAGACCAAGCTCGCCGACGACGCGTTCGCCGCCCTGCTCGGCGAGGAGCTGGCCGCTCGCGGCTACGCCGTGGCGGCGCACGGGGAAGCGACCTGGAACGGCGTCGCGATCCTCTCGCGCGCCGGGCTCGAGGACGTCGTCGCGGGCCTGCCAGGAGCGCCGGGGTTCCCGCATCCGGAGGCGCGCGCCGTGTCGGCCACCTGCGACGGGATCCGGGTGACCTCGGTCTACGTGCCCAACGGGCGCACGCCCGACTCCGAGCACTACCGCTACAAGCTCGCGTGGCTTGCCGCGCTGCGCGAGCTGGTCGCAGCCGACCCGGAGGGGAGCATCGTCTGCGGCGACATCAACATCGCGCCGACCGACGACGACGTCTTCGACCCCGACGCCTACATCGGCCAGACCCACGTGACGGCACCCGAGCGCGCGGCGCTCGCCGAGCTGCAGGCGCTCGGCCTGCGCGACGTCGTGCGCGACCGCTGGCCCGACCACAAGCGGCTGTTCACGTACTGGGACTACCGCGCCGGCATGTTCCACCAGGACCTCGGGATGCGGATCGACCTGATCCTGGCGGGCGGTCCGATCGCGGGCCGCGCGCGGGCCGCGTGGGTCGACCGGCACGCGCGCAAGGGCACCGGGCCCAGCGATCACGCGCCGGTGATCGTCGATCTCGACGAGGCCCCCGACGGGGACATCGGGCCGGTCGTGCCGCCGCCGTCCGCGCCGCGGGCCCGGCGCGGCGCCAAGCGGCTGCCGCAGGCACCCTGAAGCTAGCGCTTGCGATCGCGATCGCGCGACGGCTGCACGCGCTTGGGCTCGCCCGGCATCTTCGGATAGTCGGGGGGATAGGGCATGTCGCCGCTGCCCTGCGCCTCGTCGCGCTCGTACAGGTCCAGCAGCGGCTGCAGCGAATGGGCGACGTCATCGATCGCGGCGTGACGATCGCCGATCTCCGCGAAGCGCGCGGGCATCGTCGCGACCGTGAAGTCCGCCGGGGCGACGTCCGCGAGCTCGTCCCAGGTGACCGGCGCTGAGACGGGCGCACCGGGCTTGGGGCGGATGCTGTAGGCGGAGGCGATCGTGCGGTCGCGCGCGTTCTGGTTGTAGTCGACGAAGATCCGCTCGCCGCGCTGCTCCTTCCACCAGTTCGTCGTCACCTGGCCGGGAAGGCGCCGCTCGAGCTCGCGGCCGAAGGCGATCGCGGCGTGGCGGACGTCGGTGAACGACCAGCGCGGCTCGATCCGGACGTAGATGTGGATCCCCCGGCCGCCGGAGGTCTTGGGGAACCCGGCGTAGCCCAGGTCGGCGAGCAGCACGCGCGCCTCGGCGGCGACGCGCTGGGCGTCGGCGAAGTCCGTGCCGGGCTGCGGGTCGAGGTCCAGGCGCAGCTCATCGGGATGCTCGACGTCGTCGCTGCGAACCGGCCACGGGTGAAACGTGATCGTGCCCATCTGCGCGGCCCAGGCGACGACGGCGATCTCCGTCGGGCAGACCTCGTCGGCGACGCGGCCCGACGGGAACGCGATCCGCGCGGTCTGCACGTACTCCGGCGCTCCGCGCGGGATCCGCTTCTGAAAGAAGGCGTCGCCGCCGCCCTTCTCGCGCGTCGACAGGACGATGCCCGGGTGCACGCCCTTGGGCCAGCGCTCCAGCGTCGTCGGCCGCCGCGCGAGCGCGCGCATGATCCCGTCGTCCACCGCGAGGTAGTACCGCACGACGTCGAGCTTCGTGATCGCGGGCGTGCGCTCCGTGCTCGGGAAGATCACGCGGTCGGGACTCGACACGCGCACCTCCCGGTCACCGGCTTCGACGACCGTCGCCTCGGACGCAGCCATGCCAGGGAGTTCTAGTACATCCCGTGCTTCTGACGACCAAGCGCAGCTGGGTGGCTGCGCAGCCGTGTCGCGAATGTGCTCGCATAGAACACGTTCACGACACGGCACCCCGGGCCGGCCCCGGCGCGACGGCCGCCATCACGCACAGCCACGGCGGTATGAGGCTCGCTCGTCAGCGCTCGTGCGCGGCCGGCGTGGCCCGCCGCCGGCGCAGGTGGTTGACGCCGAACGTCGCGAGCATCCCGGCGACGACGAGCACGACCGTGCGCGCGCCGCCCTCCAGCGGCGAGTCGCCGGTCGTCATGTAGGCGACGGTCAGCCCCGCGAGCACGAGCGCCAGCAGGCCGAGGGCGAACGAGGCCGCGCCGCTCAACGTGAGCTTGCGGCGCAGGAGCTTCACGCTCTTGCCGAGCTTGGCGAGCTTGATCGCCTTGGCGAGCTTCAGGGTCTTGAACAGCTTGGCGACGATCAGCAGCCGTAGCGCGGGCGCCAGCGCGAGCGCGAGCGGCAGCAGCGGCGAGGAGACGACGACGACGAGCAGCTCGAAGCGGTGGCCGTCGACCCACGCGCGGCGGTCCCGGACGACGCTCAGCATCACGATCACCTCGGCCATGAAGACGAGCCAGACGATCCAGTGGCCGGCGGTCTCGACGACGGCGAGCGCGCCGTGCGGATGGCTGAGGTGCAGCGCCAGCAGCGGCAGGACCGCGGCGGCGGCCGCGATCACGGGCGCCAGCAGGCGCCGCTCCCAGGCGGCGGCGCGTGGGTCGGTCGTCGCGAGATCGGCCATCGGGGAGTGCAAACGTAGTCGCCCTGTAGCGTTCGTGGTTCATGGCAGACCGCCTCGGGCCCGACCGCACGAACGCGCTCCTGCTGGTCGTGGCGATGGTCGCCCTGATGTGGCTGACCGAGATCGTCGACGCGATCGGCTTCGGAGATCTGGACAGATACGGCATCCATCCGCGCGCCGCCGGCGGCCTGCCGGAGATCATCTCGGCGCCGTTCCTGCACGTCGGCTTCGGCCATCTGCTCTCCAACACCGTGCCCTTCCTCGTGATGGGCGCGGCGATCGCGCTCGGCGGGCTCGTCCGGGTGGCGCTCGTCACGCTGCTCGTCACGCTCGTCAGCGGCTTCGGGACCTGGCTCGTCGCATCCTCGAACTCCGTCCACCTCGGCGCCAGCGGCGTCGTATTCGGCTACGCCGCCTACCTCGTCGCGCGCGGCCTCTTCAGCCGCCGCCTGACCGAGCTCGCGGTCGGTGCGTTCGTCGTCGTCGTGTGGGGGTTCGGCCTGCTGCAGGGCCTGCTGCCGCAGGAGCGCATCTCCTGGCAGGCGCACCTCTTCGGCGCGATCGGCGGCGTCATCGCGGCGGTCGTGTTCTCCAGGCGAGAGGGCGACAGGACCGGCGCCGGCAGGGCGACGGCCTGATCTGCTCGAACGGCGCGTTCTGACGGCTCAGCCGTCGAGCTGCGCCGCTCGGCGTCTCAGGCGCAGACGGCGACCCGCGGCTCGCAGAGGGCGCCGACGTCCGGCGCGCGCTCGAGCACGCCGGGCAGGCGCATGACGGCGAGCGCGCCGAGCAGGGCGGGCAGGCCGAGCTGGAACGCGCGGTAGGCGAGGACCGCGGCGGCGGCCGTGCCGAGGGGCGTCCCGTAGAGCACGAGCGCGGCGATCAGCCCGCCGTCGGCGCCGCCGACGCCGCCGGGCAGCGGGATCAGGCCGCCGAGCTGGCCGAGCACGTAGGCCAGCGCCAGCACCCCGATCGGCGGTAGCGCGCCGAGTGCGGCGAAGGCCGCCCCGAGGGCGGCGAGATCGAGCGCCATGAAGCCGATCGCGCCGGCGAGGATCAGCGGGTTGCCGGAGCGCGCGAGCCGGACGGCGTCGCCGACCCCGGCGCTCAGCGCGGCGAGCACCTGGCCGAGGCGGCCGGCACGGTGGCGGGCGGCCAGCCGCGGCAGCGCGAGCACGGCGCAGATCACGAGCCCCGCTGCGATCGCGGGGCCCGCCGTCCAGAGGAGCGCGCCGCCGGTGAGCGCCAGCGCGAGGCCCGCGATCACGGCGGTGAAGAAGTTCACCGAGCTCGTCAGCACGTAGAAGGCGACGGTGCGGCGCGCGAGGCGCTCGGTCGGCATGCCGGTCCTGCGCAGCGCCCAGGCGGCGAGCGCGAGGCCGCCGGCGCCGCCCGAGGGGAGCAGCACGTTCGTGCCCTGCGCGGCCATGCCGACCTCGTAGCTCAGCCGCCACGGCAGGCGCCGGCAGAAGACGCCGCGAAACGCGGCGACGAAGGCCAGGCAGGACAGCATCTGCGCCAGCGCGGCGGCGACGAGCCAGCCGGGCGTGGCGTCGCTCAGGCGCTCGCGCACCTCGGCGAGGCCCGGCAGCGAGGAGACGGCGAAGGCGAGCACCGCGAGCACCGCGGCGACGAGGGCGAGGCGCAGTGCGAGGCGGCGGCGACCGGGGAGGAGGTCGACCGCCGCCGCCTCGTCAGCTGCGAACGCGAACACGAGGAGGGGTCCCGTGCACCGCGGCAAGCGTCACGCCCTGCCACCGGACGGTTCGGAAGAGCCCGCCGGGATCGATCGCGGGCGCGATCGTCGTCCCCTCGACGTAGCTGGAACTCAGGTCCGGTTGCATGGGTGCAGGCTCCCAGCCGGCCGCCGGCGCGGCGATGGGGGCTGCAGGTGTCCGGGGGTGCGGCTACCCGCACCCCGCCGACCGGTTCCCGGGCGTGCGGCATCTGCGCGCTCAGCTGTCGAGGTACCGCAACACGGCGAGCACGCGGCGGTGCCCGTCCTCCGCCGCGCTCAGGCCGAGCTTGGCGAAGATGCTCGTGACGTGCTTCTCGATCGCGCGCTCGGTGACGACGAGCTCGCGGGCGATCGCGTTGTTCGAGCGGCCCTGCGCCATCTGGCCGAGGACCTCGCGCTCGCGCGGCGTCAGCCGGTCCAGCGGATCGTCGCCGCGGCGGCGGCCGAGCAGCTGCGCGACGACCTCCGGATCGAGCACCGAGCCGCGCGCGCCCACCCGGCGCAGCGCGTCGACGAACGCGTCGACGTCGGCGACGCGGTCCTTGAGCAGGTAGCCGATCCCCTCGGCGCCGCCCTGCAGCAGCTCCAGTGCGTAGCCCTCGTCGATGAACTGCGAGAGCACCATGACGCCGACCTCGGGCATCTCGCTGCGGATCTGCTGGGCGGCGCGCAGGCCCTCGTCGGTCTGCGTCGGCGGCATCCGGATGTCGGTGACGGCGACCTGCGGCTTGTGCGCGCGGACCTTGCGCAGGAGATCCTCGGCGTCCGACGCCTGGCCCACGACCTCGAAGCCGGCGTCCTCGAGCAGGCGGGCGAGGCCGGCCCGCAGCAGGACGGAGTCGTCAGCGATGACAACGCGCATCTGCGTAGCCTCGCATCCCGACCGGTCAGGCTGCCGTGTACCTCACCGCTCGTCCGGCCCGATCACGCGAGCAGCCTGTCCAGCGCGGCGCCGCAGACGTCGTGCTTGGCGACGAACCCGCGGGCGCCGCTGCTCGTCGCGCGCTCCGGATACAGCGGATCGTCGGAGCTCGAGGTGACCACGACCGCCGCGCTGCAGCAGCCCGCGAGATCGCACGCGACCTGAAAGCCGTCCATGTCGGGCAGGCGAACGTCGAGCAGCACGACGTCGGGCTGCAGGAAGCCCGCCGCGTCCAGACCGGTGGCGCCGTCGTTCGCCTCGCCGATCACGTCGTAGCCGTCGGCCTGCAGCAACTGCCGCGCGAGCGTCCGGAACGCGGCGTGGTCGTCGACGATCAGGACGGTCCGGGACACACAGTGATTGTCGGCCCAGATGGGAGCTCCCTCAATACGGCCCACCCCTACCCTCGGTGCGGACAACCGAACCCCGTTCGCGGGCCGGCCCGATCGTGTTCGCGCCGTCCCGGGCGGGCCGCTGCCGGCGGTCGCGCCATCGCGCCGACGACGTCACCGCGGCGGCGGTGTCGGCGGCGATCGACGACCTGCGCCCGCGAGGCGCTTGTGTTTGTGAAGCAGAACCGGTACCTGCCGCACGCAATGAGGATCGCCCACGAGCGCTCGCTCGAGGCGCGCCGGGCGAGGACTCGACCCCGGGCCCGGTCGCCGGTACGCTGCGTCGGCGACGAGCGCACGGACGCGCTCCGTAGGCGGCCAGGTCTGCATGGAGGCACACACGAACCCAACGACATCCGACCGGCGCCGCGGAGCGGCGATGACGTACGTGATCATCGCGTCGATGGCGACGCTCGCGGCGTTCGTCGCTGTGGCGCCCGCGCCCGCATCGGCGGCCACGGCGAAGGTGCGCCACACGTCGCTCGGCGCACTCGGGGTCCGCGCCGACCGCGCCGTGCTGGACGGCAGCCGCACGCGCGTGCGGATCCGCGCGCGCCGCTCGGTCTCCGTCCGGCTCGTGCTCGTCCGTCGCGGCAGGGTCGTGCGGGCGTGGCGCGCGGTCCACGCCAGGGCCGGCACGACGGTGCTGTCGCGCAGCACCACGACGCGCGATCGCAGCCTGCGGCTGCGCATCACGGTCTCGCGCCGCGGCCGGCAGGGGCGCGGGACGCTCGCCCTCCTGCTCGTCGTGCGCCCGCCGACGGCGGCGCCGACACCGACACCGCCACCGACACCGACACGGCCACCGGCGCCGCCGACCGCGCCGCCGGTTCCCGCGCCCGACCTCGGCATCGCGCTGTCCACCGCGTCGGTCCCCGAGAACGCGCCCGCGGGGACGCACGTCGGTGCGCTGTCCAACGTCGATCCCGGCGCGGGCGCACGGACGTTCGCGCTCGTCGGCGGCGACGGGTCGCAGGACAACGGGCGGTTTCGCATCGCCGGGGCGCAGCTCGAGACCGCCGCCCCGCTGGACTTCGAGACGCGACCGAGCGTCTCGATCCGCGTGCGCGCGACCGGCGCCGACGGCTCCGTCGTCGAGCAGTCGTTCGTCATCGCGGTGACGAACGTCGACGAGGCGCCGACGCTGGTCGACCTGTCGCCGGCGTCGGTCCCGGAGAATGAGCCGGCGGCGACGCTCGTCGGCGCGCTGTCGGTCGATCCCGACGCGGGGGACACGGCGACGTTCGTGCTCGTGCCGGGCGCCGGATCACAGGACAACGGTCACTTCCGGATCGTCGGCACCCGCCTGGAGAGCGATGCGACGTTCGATTTCGAGGCGCGCTCGAGCTACTCGATCCGCGTGCGGGGAACCGATCGTGCCGGCGCCGCGATCGAACAGGTGCTCGCGATCGCTGTGACGAACGTCAACGAGGCGCCGACGCGGATCGATCTCTCCAACGCGTCCGTCGCCGAGGGGCAGCCGGCACCGACGATCGTCGGCGCGCTGTCGGACATCGATCCCGATGCCGGCGATACCGCGACGTTCGCGCTCGTGCCCGGTGCCGGGTCCCAGGACAACGGCGACTTCCGGATCGTCGGCGCGGTGCTCGCGACCGCTGCGGTCCTCGACGCAGGCGCGCAGCCGACCACCGCGGCGATCCGCCTGCGCGTGATGGACGGCGGCGGGCTGACGGTCGATCGAAGCTTCGTCATCACAATCGTGCCGGCCGACGGGACGCCCGTCGTCAGCGTCTCGTTCGACGACGGCCTGCAGAGCCAGTACGCCAACGCGCGTCCGGCGCTCGTGCGCAACGGGATCCCGGCGACGTACTACGTCATCGGGGAGGGGCTCGGTTTCGGCGGCGCGTACATGAACGCCGCCGAGGCGCGCCAGCTTGCCGCAGAGGGCTCGGAGATCGGAAACCACACGCAGACACACCCGAACCTGGCCACGCTCACGGCGGCGCAGATAGGCGCGCAGTTTCAGTCCGCGCAGTCGTCGATCGCGAATGCGGTCGGCGCGACCCCGACGACCTGCGCCTATCCGTTCGGGGCCCACAACGACGTGGTCGTTGCGGAGGCCGCGAAGGTCTTCACGGCGTGCCGGACGACGATGGGCGGCCTGAACTTCGCGGCGACCCTGCAGCCGTACCGGCTCGTCGGATACAACGTCACCAACGCGACGACGGCCGACGACATCCGGTCGGCGATCTTCAACGTCACGGGCAACGACGCGTGGATCATCTTCACCTACCACGGCGTCCTGTCGGACGGCAGCGGGCTGCCGCCCGAGAGCGTTGACGTCACGGCGGCGGCGTTCGCGGAGCAGATGGAGGCGATCCGTGCGTCCGCGATCACGGTCCGCACGGTCTCCGCGGCGCTCGCGTCGCTGACCGCGTAGCCGCGGACGCGGGCCCGCAGGCCCGGGTACAGTTCCACCAAGCCCTCTGCCGATGACGCGCCGTGCTGCGACGAAGCCTCAGGACCCAGATCACGACCAAGGTTGTGGCGCTCAGCGCGGCCGCATCGATCCTGCTCGGGGCGGCGCTCGTGACCCTGATCGTCGCGGTGACGGGGCAGCGTGACGCCGCGCGCGTCGCGTTCCGCTCCCAGCAGGCGCTGAGCCTCGCCAACCAGCTCGAGAAGTCGCTGCTGTCGATCGAGAGCGGGCTGAACCGCTACGTCACGACGCGCGAGACGCGCTACCTCGCGACCGTCAAGCGCGAGCTGGCGGACTACCCGGCGGCGACGCGCCGGCTCGCCGGCCTCGTGTCCGACGACCCCGGCCAGCAGGAGCGTGTCGCCGACCTGACCGAGGCGATCGTCGACTACGACGACTTCTGGGCGACGGCGCTGATCCAGATCGTCAGCGAGGACGGCTTCGAGAAGGCCCGCAGCCAGGTCGAGACCAACGGCGGGCGCAGCCGCCTGGACCAGGTGCGGGCGCAGTTCGAGAGCCTCTTCAACCGCGAGCGCGCGGTCATCCGCGCCCGCGAGGACGCCGCCGAGCGCGGCTCGGCACGCGCGATCGGGCTGGGCATCGGCGGCCTCGTGATCGTCCTCGCAGTCGCGCTGGGGTTCACGCTGTACCTGCGCCGCTCCGTGCTGGGTCCGGTGCGCACCGTCGCCGAGGCGACCGGCCAGCTCGCCGCCGGCGACCTGTCGACCCGTGTCCCCGCCGAACGCGAGGACGAACTCGGCGAGCTCGCCCGCGGGTTCAACTCGATGGCCGACTCGCTCGAGCTCGGGCGCGAGGACCTCGAGCGGACCAACGCCGAGCTGAAGCGCTCCAACGCCGAGCTCGAGCAGTTCGCGTCGGTCACCTCGCACGACCTGCAGGCGCCGCTGACGACGATCTCGATGTATGCCGAGCTGCTCGAGCGCCGCCGCGGCGCGCACGAGGACGGCGACCTCGACCTCGTCGACGGTATCCGCGGCGCGACGCAGCAGGCACGCACGCTGATCCGCGACCTGCTCGAGTACTCGCGCGCCGGCCGCGGACATCTGAGCGTGGAGGACGTGCCGGCCGGCATCGTCGTCGATCAGGCGCTCGAGCAGCTCGCCGGCGCGATCGAGGCGACCGGCGCGCAGGTGTCCGTCGGCGAGCTGCCGGTCGTCCGCGCCGACCGCGCGAACCTCTGCCGGGTGTTCCAGAACCTGATCGGCAACGCAGTGAAGTTCACAGGCGAGGAAACTGCGCGTGTGAGCATCGAGGCGCAGCGAGACAACGGCGACTGGCGCTTCTCGGTGCGCGACAACGGGATCGGCATGAACCCCGACCACGCGCGCCGGATCTTCGAGCCCTTCCAGCGCCTGCACGGCGAGGAGGACTACCCCGGGACGGGCATCGGGCTGGCCGTCTGCGAGCGGATCATCGACCAGCTGGGCGGCCGCATCTGGGTCACGAGCAGCCCCGGCGCGGGCAGCGTCTTCTCCTTCACGCTCCCGGCCGGGTCGCGGACCGGCGCCGAACCGCCGCGCGTGCGAGCGAGCGTGTGATGCTGCGCCGCACCGCCTTCGTGCTCGCGGCGCTCCTGCTTGCGCTCATGCTCGGGTCCTGCGGCGGGTCCGACGGCGACGGCACGGACACGACCGACCGCGCCGCGCCCGCCGACGAGACGCCGATCCGGATCGGCGCCAAGAACTTCACGGAGCAGTCGATCCTCGGCGAGCTCTACCGCCAGGCGCTGGAGGCCAAGGGCTACAAGGTCGTGCTGAAGGCCGACATCGGCAGCACGGAGATCATCCACCGTGCGCTGCGGCGCGGGCGGCTTGACATGTACCCCGAGTACGTCGGCGTGCTGCTCAGCGAGGTCGCGAACGTGCGCTCGCGCCCGCGTACCGACGCCGCCCAGTACGAGGCCGCTCGCGACTACGAGGCGCGGGCCGGCTACACGCTGCTTGCGCAGACGCCGTTGTCGGATACCAACGCGCTCGCCGTCAAGCCGGAGTTCGCCAAGCGCAACGACGTGCGCACGATCGCCCATCTCAAGAAGCTGAAGGGCACGGTCAAGATCGGTGCGCTGCCGGAGTTCAAGACGCGCTTCGAGGGCCTCGACGGGCTGGAGGAGGTCTACGGCCTGCGCAAGCTCGAAGTCACCACCGTCGACTCCGGCGAGCGCTACTCGACGCTCGACAGCGGTGACGTCGACGTCGCCTCCGTGTTCACCGCGGAGGCCCAGCTCGCCGGCAGGGACTACGTCGTGCTGGAGGATCCGCGCGGTCTGTTCGCCTCCGGCCACGTCGCCCCGGTCATCAGCGATCAGATCCTCGAGCTTCACGGTCCGGCGCTGCAGACGGCGATCGATGCGGTGTCGAAGGTGCTCACGACACCGGCGATGCGTGAGATGAACGCGGCCGTCGATCTGAATGACCGCCTGCCGGGCGACGTCGCGCGCGAGTTCCTGCAGGCCAGCAACCTGCTCTGAGGCGTGCGCGGAGAGTCGAACGCCTGCCCTCAAACCGCTAGCCTGCGGCCCGTGACGGCCATCATTCGGGTAGCGGTGTGCGACGACGCCCGGGCGGTGAAGTTCTTCCTGCGCCAGGTGCTCGAGGAGGAGGGCGACATCGAGGTCGTCGCTGCGACGAGCACGGGGGAGGAGGCGCTCGAGAAGCTGGGGAGCTGCGCGACCGACGTGCTGCTGCTCGATCTCGTCCTGCCCGACGTCCCCGAGCCCGCGCAACTCGTCGAGCGGATCCGCGCGAGCTCGCCGGGCACGGCGATCGTGCTGATCTCGAACATGCCGCCGTTCAGCCTCGAGAAGGAGGCCGAGCGCCTGGCGGCCGACGGCTGGATGCCGAAGGCGGCCAAGCCGGCACAGCTGCGCGCGGCCGTGCGCACGGCGATGGAGACGACCACGGGGTAGTGGGGAGGCGGCGATGGCCGGCAGGGAACTGGGAGCGGGCGCGTGGTCGTACTTCGGCGATCCGCGCGCGATCTCGCATGACGGCGACACGTTCACCGGCTGGATCTCGACCGCCGGCCACGTCTGGGTCGCGCGCCTGACGAGGAGCGGCAGGCTCAGCAAGCACCTGCTACGTCCGCTACGAGGGCGGCGAGCTGTTCAAGGCCAGCGGCGGGCGGATCGGCAGGCTCGCCGAGGTTCCCTTCGCGATCGACGGCTGGACCGCATCTACAGGTACTCCGACAGCGGCGGGCGCGCCTGGCCGCACGACATCGCGCTCACCGCCGAGGGCCGGCCGCGGGTCGTGTACACGCGCCGTCTCGACGGGCCCACCGGGCGCGACACGTTCTGGTACGCCCACCACAACGGCGAGAAGTGGATCAGCCGCAAGATCGTCGAGGCGGGGGCGGGGCGCAACTCGTTCACCTCCGGCGGCGCGACGTTCGACCACGAGGACCCGCGCCTGGTCTACCTCTCGCGCACGATCGGCCGCTGGAACCGGGTCGAGCTGTGGTTGACCCCCGACAACGGCCGCACGTGGACGCACGAGCAGATCACCGACGACACCGACCACTACAGCATCCGCCCGGTGCGGCCACGCGGCCTTGCCGGCGCCAATGGGCCTCGTGCTCGCCGTCGTCGGGCACTTCGCCCGTTGACTCGTATAACGGTCTGCACCCTGAAAGCCGTGCAGTAGACACACGATTGGGCGTTCAGGGGTCAAGCGACTAAGGTCCGGCGCCGATACCGGTCGCGACGGCCCGTCAGGCCCCGTCTCCCTCGAATGCGTCGTCCCACCCTCGCCTCCCGCCGCGGATCCCTCGCGGCCGGCACAGTCCTTCTCGCCCTGCTGATGGCCGGTGGCGGCGACGCGTGGGCCGCCGACGAGCCGCTGCGCGGCTCGGCAGCGGTCGGCATCGACGCGACGATGACCGCCGGCGCTGCCGCGGCAACCGCCGGCAAGGTCGGGAAGCGCATCAGGTACCGCACCCTGGGTCGACTCGGGGTGACGGCGCGCAACGCGCGCCTGACCGGCAAGGTCGTTCAGGTCAGGCTCAGCAACAAGCGCAAGGTCGAGATCCGGCTCGCGGTTATCCGCAATCGCCAGCGCAAGCTGCAGGCCTGGAACGCCGTCCTGCTCCGGCCCGGCTCGCGCACGCTGAAGCGCCGGCTCAACGCGACGCCGAGGGGCAGCAAGCTCAATCTCCGCGTGACGGCGAGGATCGGCAAGCTGCGGGCGCGCGGGATCATCTCGCTGACGATCATCCGGCCCACGCCGCCGCCGCCCCCGCCACCGCCCGGGGCCGGCAACTCGGCGCCGACGGCGATCGGCCTGTCGAACTCGTCTGTTGCCGAGAATCAGCCCGCGGGCACGACGGTCGGCACGCTGTCGGGCACCGACGCCAACGCGGGCGACACGCTGAGCTTCGCGCTCGTCGGCGGCACCGGCGGCGACGACAACGCCGCCTTCACGATCGACGGGACCGCGCTGAAGGCGGGCGCCGCGTTCGACGCCGAGGTGAAGTCGAGCTACTCCGTGCGCGTCAGGGTCGCCGACGGCAGGGGCGGCACCTTCGAGCGAGCGCTGGCGATCACCGTCACGAACGTCGACGAGGCGCCGTCGACGACCGCGACGGGGACGCTCGCCTACACGGAGAACGATCCGGCGACCGCGATCGCGCCCGCGCTGACGGTCGCCGACGTCGACTCGACGAGCCTCACCGGGGCGACGGTCCAGCTGACCGGCAACTACAACAACGGCCAGGACGTGCTCGCGCTGCCGGCGCAGCCGGGGATCACGGATTCCTTCGACGCCGCGAGCGGCACGCTGACGCTGTCGGGCACGGCGGCCGTCGCGGCGTACGAGACGGCGCTGCGCGCCGTGACGTACCGCAACTCCAGCGACAACCCCGACACCGGCAACCGGACCGTCACGCTCAAGGCGCGCGACGCCGCCGGCTTCGGCGCCGCGGGCACGCGCACGATCACGGTCGCGGCGGTCAACGACGCGCCGGTGATCACCGCGACCGCGGGCGCGCTGGGCTACACGGAGAACGCAGCGGCGACCGCGATCGATCCGGGGCTCCTGCTCGCCGATCCCGACAGCCAGATCACGGGCGCGACCGTGCAGATCACGGCCAACCACGTACAGGCGCAGGATGACCTCGGGTTCACCAACCAGCCCGGGATCACCGGCTCCTACGACGACGCGACCGGGACGCTCACGCTGACCGGCAGCGCCAGCGTCGCGGACTACCGGACCGCGCTGCGCTCGATCACGTACGTGAACACCTCGGCCACCCCGTCGACCACACAGCGGACGGTGTCCTTCTCGGTCACCGACGGCGCGCTGGCGAGCAACGTCGCGACGCGCAACATCACGATCACGGCGGCCAACGACGCACCGGTCGTGACGACGAGTGGCGGCACGACGGCCTACACGGAGAACGGCTCAGCGGTCGTCGTCGATGCGACGGTCACACCGAGCGACGTCGACGACACGAGCCTCGAGAGCGCGCAGGTGCGGATCTCAGCCGGCTTCGACACGGGTGACCTGCTGGCGTTCATCACCCAGAACGGCATCACCGGGTCCTACACGGCGGGCACGGGCGTGCTGACGCTGACCGGCACCGCGAGCGTCGCCAACTACCTCATCGCGTTGCGCTCGGTCGGCTTCAGCTCGACCAGCGACAACCCGGCGCTGTCGAAGACCGTCGAGTTCAAGGTCAACGACGGCGACGTCGACTCCAACCTCGCGACGAAGGCGATCGCGGTCACGCGCGCCAACGACGCACCGCTGCTCGACACGACGAACGCCGCCCTGGCGTACGCCGAGGGTGCCGGCCCGGTCGCCGCCGACTCCGGCCTGACGGTGACCGACCCGGACTCCGCGCAGATCCAGGGTGCCACCGTGCAGATCACGTCGAACTTCGTCTCCGCGCAGGACGAGCTCGCGTTCGCGACCCAGCTCGGGATCAGCGGGTCCTACGACGACGCCACCGGCACGCTGACGCTGACGGGCACGACGACGATCGCCAACTACCAGGCCGCGCTGCGCGCGGTCACCTACGAGAACAGCTCCGACGACCCGTCGCCGCCGACGCGGACGCTGACGTTCGTCGCGACCGATGCCGAGGGCGCCGCGAGCGCGCCCGCGACCCGCGACATCACGCTCGGCGCCGCAAACGACAGCGCCACGGTCACGACGACCGGCGCCGCCCAGTCCTACACCGAGGGCGACGCCGCGACGGCGATCGACGGCGGCCTCACGGTCAGCGATCCCGACGACGTGAACCTGACGGGCGCGACCGTGCAGATCACCGGCGGTCTGCAGAGCGACGACGAGCTGCTCTTCACGTCGGCCTTCGGGATCACCGACGGCGGCTACGTCCCGGCGACGGGCGTGCTGACGCTGACCGGAACGGCGACGCTGGCCAACTACCAGCTCGCGCTCCGCGCGGTCCAGTACCGCCACAACGGCGACAACCCGTCGGGCCCCAAGACCGCCGCGTTCCGCGCGGATGACGGTGACGGCCTTGGCCCGGCGGGGACGCGCAACATCGCGATCACGCCCGTCAACGACGCACCGGCCGTCACGACGAGCGGCGCCAGCGCGACCTTCAACGAAGGCGGCGGCCCGGCGCTCGTCGACGGCGGTCTGACGATCGCCGATCCGGACTCGGCGCAGCTGTCGGGCGCGACGGCGGCGATCAGCGCCAACTTCAGCACGGCGGACGACGCGCTCGCGGTCACGCTGCAGGGCGCCATCACCGGTGGCTACGACGCGGGAACCGGCGTGCTCACCCTCAGCGGCGCCGCAACGCTGACGCAGTACCGCGACGTCCTGCGCTCCGTGACGTACGCCAACTCCTCCGACAACCCCGCGCCGGCGACGCGCACGATCTCCTTCCAGGTCACCGACAGCTCGGCGGCGCCGAGCAACGTCGCGACACGCGGCGTCACGCTCGCGGGCGCCAACGACGCCGCGGTGATCACGACGACCGGCGGCGACACCACGTACACGGAGAACGCGGCGAGCGTCGCCGTCGACGGCGGCGTGACCGTGACGGACGTCGACGACACGAGCCTCCAGAGCGCCCAGGTGCGGATCTCGTCCGGCCTGGACTCAGGCGACACCCTGACGTTCACGCCGACGGGCGGCGCGGGCGGCGCAGGCAGCGCGTACAACGCGGGCACGGGCGTACTGACGCTGACCGGGCCAGGCACGGTCGCGGACTTCCAGACGGTCCTGCGCTCCGTCGGGTTCAGCTCGACGAACGACAGCCCGGCGCTGTCGAAGGCCGTCGAGTTCAAGGTCAACGACGGCGACGCCGACAGCAACCTCGCGACGAAGGCGATCGCGGTGACTGCGGTCAACGACGCGCCGGTCGCCGACGACGACCCGTTCGGAGACGCGCTGGGCAACACCCGCTTCGTCGTCGGCACGACCTCGAGCGGGCCGCGGCTGACGGTCGCGGGCGACGTGCTCGACGGCGACAGCGACGTCGACACCCCCGCCGCCAGCCTGACGGCCGCGGCCGGCACGATCACGTCCACCCAGTGTGCCGCGCCGCCGACGTGTGTCGGCAACGTGACGATGGAGTCCGACGGGCAGTTCACCTATGACCCCAAGCCCGGCTACACCGGCGACGACACGTTCACCTACACGGTCACCGACAACGACGCGGATGCGCCGGCCAACCAGACCGACACCGGCATCGTGACGATCACCGTCGTCGGCCCGGTCGTGTGGTACGTCGACGGCGATTCGGGCCCGACCGGC
The DNA here is from genome assembly GCA_038255395.1 of Solirubrobacterales bacterium. Lineage (GTDB taxonomy): Bacteria > Actinomycetota > Thermoleophilia > Solirubrobacterales > Solirubrobacteraceae > CADCVQ01. Next base: position 42,098 of record JBBSLI010000005.1, on the reverse strand, counting down.
GACGGGCGCTCGCACTCGCCGGCGAACACGCTGTCGGCGCTGTCGGCCGGCGGTGGGCTGGATTCCCTGGACGGTTCGGACGACATCATCTTCGTCTACGGCGCGGCCTCCTCCTACAGCGGCGGTCTGTCGCTCGAGGCCGGGCAGAGCCTGATCGGCGAGCCCCACAGCCTCGACGTCGACCCCGCGGGTTCCACGCCGCTGCGCAACGACATCGTCCCGGCCGGCGGCAGCAACCCGGTGATCGTCAACGGGTCCGGCAACGGCCTCACCCTCTCCACAGGCAACACGATGCAGGCGATGAGCCTCGGCAACGCCTCGGGGGCGGCCCTGATCGGGACCGGCGTCGGCAGCGCCACGATGAACACCACGACGGCGGGCACGATCAACAACACGACGTCGGGCGGCCGGGCCGTCGACATCTCCGGCGGCACGCTCAACATGGCGTTCTCGTCGGTGTCCGCGACCGGCGGGACGCAGGGGATCCGTCTGGACAACACCACGGGCACATTCACGGGCAGCGGCGGGACACTGAGCTCCGCGACCGGCACCGACGTCGTGATCAGCGGCAACGACGCCGGTGACGACGTGAACTTCACCTACAACGGCGCGATCAGCGACGACAGCGGCCAGCTCGTCAGCATCAGCGACCAGACGGGTGGCACGAAGGACTTCAACGGCGCGATCGACGACAACCCGGCCGACGGCGACGGCGGCGGCATCTCGGTGTCGTCCAACAACGCCGCGACGACGACCCGCTTCGACGGCGGCCTGAGCCTGTACACGGGTTCGTCCAACGCGATCGTCGCCAGCAGCGCCGGCACGCTCGCGATCACCGACCCGGGCGGTGTCGGCGCCGGGCTGGACAACATCCTCTTCACGACGACCGGGACGCCGCTCACCGTCACGAACACCACGATCCACGACGACGATCTGACGTTCCGCAGCATCGCCTCCAACGGTGCGGCGAACGGCATCGTGCTGAACGCGACGTCCAGCGCCAACGGCAGGCTGGTCGTCGCCGGCAACGGCGGCGCCTGTACCGGCTTCGGCACGTGCTCCGGCGGCGAGATCCAGAACTCGACCGGGGCCGGGATCGCGCTCACCAGCGTTCCCGGCGGCGCGAGCTTCACCCGGGTGGCGGTCACGAGCGGCGGCGATGACGGTATCCGCGCAACGACGGTCAACGACGTCGATCTGGCGGACAGCGTCGTGACGAACAACGGCAACAGCCACGCGGGCGGTGCGGAGGAGCGCGGCCTGGACTACCTCAACGTCACGGGCACGCCGCAGGTCCTGCGCACCACGGTGTCGGGTTCGGATGACTCCAACGCCAACATCAGGAACACCGTCGCAGGCAGCACCACGCTGTCCGCCGACCAGTCGACGTTCTCCAACTCGAAGTTCAACGCCGGGCTGCGGCTGCGCGGCGAGGGCTCGTCGGTCGTCAGCGCCAACGTCACGAACAGCACGTTCTCGCTGAACGCCGACCCAGGCTTCTCGGTGCAGACCGACGCGTCGAACACCGCGCAGCAGACCGTGCTGTTCGACAACAACACCGTCTCCGGCGGCAGCTCGAACGCCGTCTCGGGCCGGCCCCAGGTCTCGATCAACACCGACAGCGCGTCCGTCGGCAGGTTCACGATCAGCAACAACCGCATCAAGTCGGCAGCGGGCGCCGAGGTGATCGTGAACACGCTCGCGAGCCAGACGGCGGCGGGGAGCCTCGACGCGAAGGTGATCAACAACACGATCAACGACGCGCAGCCCGGCAGCCTCGACGCGCTGGCCGACGGCGGCTCGGCGATCTGGGGCTGGGCGCACGGCGACGGCGCGATGCGCATGGAGGTCACCAACAACACCGTCCAGAACTGGGGCGGCCGCGCGCTCGAGCTGTCCGACAACGACGGCAACGGCAGCGCCGACTACACGGTCACCGGGAACACCTTCAACACGCCGGACCTCAGCGTGAACAACTTCGAGGGCATGTACGTCTTCGCCGGCGGAGCCGTCGGCGATGCCGCCAACGTCTGCGTCGACATGAAGAACAACGACTTCGACGCCATCGGCCAGAACAGCACATCCGACCTCGCGATCGACAGGTTCTCCAACGGAACCGCACAGCTGCGCTTCGCCGGCCACAACGGCACGACGGTGCCGGGGCTGCAGACCTACCTGCGGTCCGTCAACCCGCTGAGCGGGGCGCTGACGGCCGAGACCTACAGCAACGGCCCGACCGCGACCGCGGCGACGGCCTGTACGCTGACCTCCGGAACCCCATGAGCACCGAGACGACGTAGGAGGCGGACGTGGCCGAGCCGTTCCTTTCGGAGATCCGGATCATGAGCTTCGGCTTCGCGCCGCAGGGGTGGGCGCTGTGCAACGGGCAGCTGCTGCCGATCAACCAGAACCAGGCGCTGTTCTCGTTGCTCGGCACGACGTTCGGGGGCGACGGCCGTGTGAACTTCGCGCTGCCGGACCTGCGCGGGCGGGCGCCGATCCACGTCGGCTCGTCGCACACCAACGGCGAGCGCGGCGGCGAGCAGGCGCACACGATCTCGATCGCCGAGCTGCCGCAGCACGCGCACGTGATGAACGGCTCGTCGTCGAACGCCGACGTCGTCTCGCCGACGGACAACGTCGTCGCGCAGTCCAGCCAGCTGTACGGGCCTGCCGCGCAGCTGACCGCGCTCGATTCCTCGACGAACGGCAGCACGGGCGGATCGCAGGCGCACCTGAACATGCAGCCGTTTTTGACCCTGAGCTTCTGCATCGCGCTGCAGGGCATCTTCCCGTCACCGAACTAGAGGCGATTTCATGGCACAGCCATATGTCGGCGAGATCCGCATCTTCGCGGGCAACTTCGCGCCCGCGGGCTGGATGTTCTGCGAGGGCCAGCTGCTGCCGATCTCCGAGAACGAGACGCTGTTCAACCTGATCGGCACCACCTACGGCGGCGACGGCCAGAGCACGTTCGCCCTGCCCGACCTGCGCGGCCGCCTGCCGCTGCACCAGGGCAACGGCTTCGTCCTCGCCGAGACGGGCGGCGTCGAGGAGGTCACGCTGACCGTCCAGCAGGTCGCGGCGCACTCCCACCCGCTGCTCGCGACGACCGCGGTCGGCGCGGCCGCGAGCCCGCAGAACAGCGTGCTCGCCGCGAGCGGCTCGTCGAACGTCTACCGAGCCGGGCCCAGTGCCGTCGCGCTCTCCAATCAGACCGTCGGCCCGGTCGGCGGCTCGCAGCCGCACGCGAACTTCCAGCCCTACCTGTGTGTCGACTTCATCATCTCGCTGTTCGGGATCTTCCCGAGCCCAGGCTAGGAGGCAGCCATGGCCGATCCCTTCGTCGCAGAGATCAGGATCTTCCCGTTCAACTTCGCGCCCAGGGGCTGGGCGTTCTGTGACGGGCAGCTCCTGCCGCTCTCGCAGAACACCGCGCTCTTCTCGCTGCTGGGAACCACCTACGGCGGCAACGGCCAGTCGAACTTTGCGCTGCCCGATCTCCAGGGCAGGGCGCCGATGCACCCGGGCCAGGGACCGGGCCTGTCGCTGCACGACCTCGGCGAGACCGGTGGCTCGGAGACGGTGACGTTGCTGCAGAGCGAGATCCCCGCCCACACCCACGCCGTCAACGCGACCAACGGGCCCGCCAACCTGCAGGCGCCGGCCGCGGACCGCGTGCTCGGGCGCGCGACCACCAACGTCTACCTCGACACCCCGGGCAGCCTCGTGACGCTGGCCTCCGAAGCGCTCGCGCCGGCAGGCGGCGATCAGCCTCACAACAACATGCAGCCCTACCTCACCATGTTCTTCAACATCGCCCTGCAGGGCGTCTTCCCGCCCCGCACGTAGTGGTGCAGCCGCGCCTGCGGCCGGTGGCCGATGACGACCGGACGTTCCTCGTGGAGCTGTACGCGAGCGTCCGCGAGGCCGAGCTTGCACCCGTCCCGTGGGACGACGCGCAGAAGCGCGCGTTCGTCGAGCACCAGTTCGCCGCCCAGGACGTGCACTACCGCGCGAACTACCCCGGCGCGACGCTCGACCTTGTCGAGGTCGACGGCGAGCGCGCGGGCCGTCTGTACGTGCACCGCGGCCCGAGCGAGATCCGGATCATGGACATCGCGCTGCTGCCGGCGTTGCGCGGGCGGGGGATCGGCACCGGCCTGCTGCAGACCCTGATCGACGAGGCCGACGAGAGCGGGCGCAAGCTGTCGATCCACGTCGAGGTCAACAACCCCGCCCGAACGCTCTACGACCGGCTCGGCTTCCGGCCGGCCGGCGAACACGGCGTGCACGTGCTGATGGAACGCGCCGCCGGTGCGGAGGATCAGGCGAAGATCGCCTGATACGTCGTGCCGCCGTCGTCCTGGCCGAGCGGAACGACGAAGATCTCGAGCGCACCCAGACCGCCGTGCACGAGGCGGTAGGTCGCCTGCGGCAGGATCGGCTGCGGCGGGCCGAGGAAGATCAGGCCGAACGGCGCGCGTCCACCCGGCCGCTCGCCGGCCGGGGTCACAGACTGCAGCGTGCACGCCAGGGGGTCCGCGGTGACGCCCTCGAGCATGAACGCATCGCCGACGAGCGGCTCGAAGTCCGCCATGGTCAGTGCGCCGAGATCCATCGGCGGCGAGTCTACGACGCGCCGTAACGCGCGCGCGGGCTCGCGGACCACCGCGTATGGACGCGCCGGGCTTCACGAACCTGCTGATCATCGTCGCGGTCGCCTTCGCCGTCCCGTTCACGCTCGGGCTGCTGCCGCGCGTGAAGCTGCCCGCCGTCGTGCTCGAGCTCGTGCTCGGGATCGTCGTCGGGCCGGCCGTCCTGGGCTGGGTCACGCTCGACGAGACGGTCTCGGTGATCGCGCTCATCGGCCTCGTCTTCCTGCTGTTCCTCGCCGGGCTGGAGATCGAGTTCGAGCATCTGCGCGGGCGTGTGCTGAAGCTCACCGGCCTGGCCTGGCTGGCCTCCTTCGCGATCGCCGTCGCGGTCGCCTACGCGCTGCAGGCCGGCGGCCTCGTGCAGACGCCGCTGCTCGTCGCCGTGATCCTGTCGGCGACGTCGCTGGGCGTGATCATCCCCGTGCTCAAGGACGCCGGCGAGATCGCGACGCCGTTCGGCCAGCTCGTCGTCGCCGCCGGCACGATCGCCGACTTCGGCGCGATCATCCTGCTGTCGATCCTGTTCACCGGCGAGGGCGGGACGACCGCGACGCTGCTGCTGATCGCCGCCCTGCTCGGGATGGCCGTGGTGCGCTTCGACCTCGACGCGCTGCTGGCGAGCATGGACGCGATCGTCAAGGTGCCGCTGTTCCTGCTCGCGCTGCTGGCGATCCGCGGGCTGCCGGCGCTCGCCTACCGCGGCGCCATCGGCGCCCGCCGCACGGCGGTCGCCGCGCTGTTGCAGGCGACGTCGCTGCCGTTCATCGTCGCGGGCACCGCGATCGGTCTCGAGCTCGGGCTCGTCGGCGGCGGCGAGGCCGCGGCGCTCGTCGCGGCGGGGCTGCTGTCGCTGCTCGTCTTCCCGCTCGCCGGCCTGACGATCCTGCGCGGCGGTGGCGGCGGCTCCGGCTCAGCGCTCGGCGACCGCGACGTGCCGGTCGGGGCCGACGGTCAGCGCCCGCTTGCCGTCCAGTAGCTCCAGCAGCTCGTTGCCGACCACCTCGCGCCGCCAACCCTGCAGCGTGCGGACCTCCGGCGGCGGGCGGCCGTCGCGCATCGCGAGCACGATCCGCTGCAGATCCGCGCGCGCGGCGATCAACTCGTAGGCGAGCCCCTCCTGCAGCGCGCGCGTGCGCACGAGCGCCTCCGCGAGGGCGATCACGGGCGCGTCGAGCGCGTCGGGCTGTGCCGGGCGCTCGCCGTCGACGGGGATCGGCGGGCGGCTGCGGCCGCGCTGCACGGCCTCGAGGATCGCCTTCCCGCGGCGTCGCATCGTCGACTCGTTGATGCCGCGGATCTGCTCGAGCTGGCGCATCTCGCCGGGCCGCCGCTTGGCGACCTCGATCAGGCCCGCGTCGGACAGCACCGACGGGATCGGGCGATCCTGCGCCTGCGCGGTCTCCTCGCGCCAGACGACGAGCTCATGGGCGATCGCGCGCAGCTTGGGATCGAGCGAGTTGACCCGCGGCAGCCGCGCGAAGATGGTGTCCGGGTCGCGCTCATCGGTCGCGCTCGCCAGGGCGACGCACTCCTCGCGCGCCCACTCCAGCCGTCCGCGCGCGCGCAGGCGCTGCTGCAGCTCGCTCGCCGCCTGCAGGATGTGGCGCACGTCGTCGCGGGCGTAGTCGATCTGCTCGGCGCTCAGCGGCCGCGCGTCCCAGCGCGTGAAGCTCGCGCTCTTCTTCAGGCGCACGTCGAGCAGCTCGTGCAGCAGTGGCTCGTAGCCCAGCTGCGCGCGCAGGCCGGCGAAGCCGGCGGCGAGCTGGGTGTCGAAGAGGTTCGTGATGTCCGTCTGCCAGACGCGCCGCAGCAGCGCCACGTCCTGGCGGCCGGCGTGCATGACGATCTCGATCGCGGGGTCGGCGAGCACAGCGGCCAGGGGCGAGGGATCGAGCGCGTCGTCGAGCGGATCGAGGACCTCGATCTGGACCTCGCCGGCAGGCGTCATCGCCGCGACCTGGACGAGGCACAGGAGCGTGCGGTAACGCCCTTCGCCCATGAACTCCGTGTCGATGCCCAGGCGCCCGGTCTCGCGCGCGAGACCGGCGAGCGCGGCGACCGCGCTGTTGCCGGCGAGATCGCTCAACTGCTGGAGGTGACCGGTGCGGGAGCCGTCATCAGTCGTCTCCGCCCGAGGCGAGGTAGAGCTGGCGCAGCAGCCACACGGTGCAGGCGCCGACGATGACGACAAGGGCATACAGGACGCCCGTGAAGCTCGGGTTGAAGACGATGGCGATGATCGCGACGATCACGAGCGCGCCGATCGCGACTGGGGCGAAATACTGACTCATATGGCGAGCACCGTCGGTTCGGTTGGGAGCAGGTACGGATCGAAACGGGCCAGCAGCTCGGCGAGGCCGGGCGTCTCGCCGGCGTCGGCGAGCCCGACCGAGCGCGCGAGCTCGGCACGCACCTGCGCCGGCGACTCGCCCGCGGCGACGCGGTCGGCGAGCGTCACGGCGCCGTGACGCTTCGCCAGGCGCGCGCCGTCGGGACCGAGCACGAGCGGGACGTGCGCGTAGCCGGGAACGGCGGCGCCGAGGACCGCCGCGACGTGCAGCTGGCGCGGTGTCGTCTCGACGAGGTCCGCTCCGCGGACCACTTCGCCCACCCCCTGAGCTGTGTCGTCGACGACCACGGCGAGATTGTATGCGGGCGCGCCGTCGTTGCGACGTACGACCAGATCGTCGACCCTGCCCTCGTAGGCCCCGAGGAGCCGATCGGTCAACGACAGGACGGTCCCTGCGGCACGCAGGCGCAGCGCCGGCGGGCGTCCGGCCTGCTCGCGCTCGGCCCGCTGTGCGCGCGTGAGCTCGCGGCACGTGCCCGGGTAGGCGCCCTCCGCAGGCGCGCCGTGCGGTGCCGACGCGGCCTGGCGGATCTCGGCCCGGGTGCAGTAGCAGGGATACAGGTGACCGCCGGCGTCGAGCGTCGCGAGCGCCTCGGCATACAGCCCGAGGCGCTCGGACTGGCGCACGACGGGCCCGTCCCAGTCCAGCCCGAGCGCGGCGAGGTCGTCGAGCTGCTGCTCGGCGACCCCGGTCCGCACCCGCCCGCTGTCGAGGTCGTCGATCCGCATGAGGAACAGCGCCCCCTGCGAGCGCGCGAAGAGCCAGGCGAGCAGGGCCGTCCTCAGGTTGCCGAGGTGCAGCGTGCCGGTGGGGGACGGCGCGTAACGGCCGGTGGCGTTCATGCGCTCAACGCGTCGACACGGTAGTTGATGCGAGCGTCATCAACTTCCGCGTGCCCGACGGAGGATTGCACCGCTCCGGAGCGGCCGGGGTATGGCACTCGACTTCGCGTACGAATCAGTGCGCGGCAGGAACTTCTGCGTGGCCTGAGTCCTGCCAGATCCCCCGGCGGATGTCCCTGCGTACGCCGTCAGCCCACTTGTGAGACGGCCGGAGCAATACCTATGCATGCTAATGTATGCACATGGCACTGGATCACCGCCTTCAGATCCTGCTGGACGCCGACCGTCACGCTCGCCTCATCGCGGTGGCCCGGGAACGGGGGGTGTCCGTCGCGACGGTGGTCCGGGAGGCGATCGATCGTGGGCTGCCTGCGCCCGACACCCGGCGTCGCGCCGCGGCGAAACGCCTCTTGGCCGCTGAGCCGATGGACGTGCCCGATCCGGGCGCCCTCGCGGCGGAGCTTGCCGATCTGCGCGCACGGCGCGCATGATCGTTCTCGACACCACGGTGCTCGTCTACGCGGTCGGCGGCGACCACGCGCTGCGCGAGCCGTCCCGTGACGTCATCGGCGCGATCGCCGCCGGCCGGCTGCCGGCGACGACCACGGTCGAGGTGCTGCAGGAGTTTGCTCACGTCCGCGCACGCCGGCGCGACCGCGAGGACGCCGCGCGGCACATGCGCGACTACCTCGACCTGCTCGCTCCGTTGCTGATCGTCGGTGAGGACGACCTCGGGGATGGCCTGCGGCTGTACGCCCGCAGCGACCGCCTCGGCGCGTTCGACGCCGTGCTGGCGGCGACGGCGGCGCGGGCAGGCGCGGCGGCGCTCGTCTCGGCCGACGCAGCGTTCGCAGAGGCTGACGTTGCCCATGTGATCCCTGATGCCGACGGCGTTGCGCGCCTGTTGGGCAGCTAGTACTTCCGGCCGCGTCTGCCAGCGCGACACAGGTCTGCGCGAGCCGCCGACACGCCTCCGCGCCTGCGCCGTCGGCCGTCCCGTCGGTCGATCAGCGCGCGCGCGCCGTCGGGCGCGACACGAGCCCCGACTCGTCGCCGATCGGCGCGACGCTGACCATCGGGTGCTCGCCGGTGCGGACCTCGACGACGACGCCGCTCGTCGTCGCCAGCAGCTCGCTGACGCGGCGGCCGACGATCAGGCGGTCGACCTCCGAGACGCAGGCGGCGGAGAGGAAGCCGTCGAGATCCGGGCCGTCCATGTCGAGCACGTCGAGCTTGAGCTGCTCGATCCGCGCGGCCGGCGCACTTGCACCGGGCGACGCGTGCAGCAGGACGGCGGCGAGGTCGTCGGGGACGCGATCGGCGTTTGCGACGACACGGTCGAGGATCGCCTTCGCCGTGGCCTCGGGGCCGAGCTCCTCAAGCCAGGCGGCAAGCCGCTCGGGACCGAGCGGGACGCCGTCGATGCGGGCCTCGAGCAGGCCGTCGGAGTAGATCATCACCGAGACGCCTTCGGGCATCGGCAGCACGGTCTGGCGCTGGCCGGTCGGGAAGCCGACCCCGATCGGCGGGGCGGAGGAGACCGTGACGGGCTGGTGGCGGCCCGGGCCGACGACGATCGGGGGCGGGTGCCCCGCGCTCGCGTAGGTCAGGGTGCCCTTGACCGGGTCGTGGATCGCGGCGATGACCGTCGCGAAGTCGTCCGACAGGCGCCCGTCGAGCGAGCGGCCGGCGATCGCGATCGCCTCGCGCGGGGAGAGCCCCGCCTCGAGGTGGGCGCGCACCGTGAAGCGCACGAGCGTCGTCTTGGCGAGCGCCTGGCGACCGTGGCCGGAGACGTCGCCGAGCAGCAGGCCGACACGCCCGTCGGGCAGCGCGAACGCGTCATAGAAGTCGCCGCCGGCGGCGGGACCGTCGGCGGGGCGGTAGGCGACCGTCGTCAACAAAGCGCCGAGGCGCGAGGGGACGGCGGGCAGCAGCGCCGCCTGCAGCAGGCCGATGTCCTCCATCAGGCGCTCGCGCTGGCGCTCCAGGCGTTTCGTGCGGGCGGCCGCGAGGATCGAGTTGACCCCGAGCGCGAGGACGAGCAGGGCGAGGACGGCGAGCGCGTACTTCGCCCAGTCGGCGAGCACCTCGGCGACGGACTGATCGCTGGCGCCCGCGCTCGCAGCAGCCGAGAACGGGGCGACGTCACCGCGCTGCGGCTGCGGCGCCGAGGACTCGCTGTCGCCGTTCGGGCGCACGCGCGTGATCGCCTCCGTCGCCTGGGGGGCGAGCGGGGCCTCGATCGCGGTTGCGGAGATCGCGGGGCCGGTCGCGGTCAGCGTCGAGCCGCCGGTGCCGGTGGGCGAAGCCTGCGGTGGCGAGCCGTCGGCCGAGTTCGAGTCGGTGCGGCCTGCGCCGGGGTTGCGGGGCCGCGCTGAACCGGTGCCCTCGTCGGGAGGGACGGGGATGCCGGTACCGCTGGATTCCTCGGTACTCGGATTCGCCGTCGGTGCGGTCGTGCCGGGCGCTACGACCGCCACGGCGCCGACGGCGGGCTGCTCCCCCGCGGGCGAGGCCGCGGCGGCGCTGCCGTTGACCGGCTCGCCGCGGGCGGTGTCGGGAAGGGCGCCGGGGTCGCGCGCGACCGGGTTTGCGTTGGACTCCGCCGGGGCCGTCGGCGCGACGGGCGTCTCAGCTGGCGGCGCCGGCATCTCGGTCGGCGGCGCGCCGGCGGCGCTGTCCTCGGGCGGAGCGGTTGCGATCGGGTCGACGGCCGCACCGCTGGGGACGGGCGGCTGATCGGCGGGCGGCCCGGGAGCGGGATCGGCCGCCGCGGTCGGCGCGGGCGCCGGGTCCTGTGCTGCCCGTGACCTGGCGCCCGAGCGGGTGGCGCGCCCGCTGACCTTCTTGGCCGTCGCGAGGACGTTGGCCTGCTTGGCGCGCTTGGCCTTGGGGGCGGTCGCGGCCGCAGCCGCCGCGCTCGTGGACTTGCGCTTGCCGTCTCCGACGGCGGGCTGCACAGCGAGCGCTGCGACGAGCAACGCACATACGAGCAGCTCGAGATGCGATCGGCGATGGTTCATATTCACGAGTTCACGCCCGCGAAGCGAGCGCGAGGTCCTTCCCGTTGGCATCCTTACCCCCCGGCATGCCCTCCATTGTGCCGACGCCGTGCTCGCAAGTCCAGCAACTCAAAGCCGCCTTCCCGCAGGAGTTTGGTGCAGATCTGTGCACACGTATTGCAGGATCCTGCAACGGGTCGGCCCGCCGGCCGTGCAAGCGATGGACTAGCGTGGCCGGTCGCGATGGCCACCACCGACGACACCAAGCCCGGCGAACCGCTGCCCTGTGCCCCCTGTCGCGGCACCGGCAACGTGATCTCCAACCTCGGCGGGACGGCGCAGCAGGTCACGTGCCCGTGGTGTGAGGGCGGCGGCGTGCAGCTGCCGGAGCACAACGCGCAGGCCGCGCGCAGCGCCGCGTCGACGTAGCGCGATGCGCACGCGCCCGTCCGCGCCGGCGAGCGCAGCGCCCAACCGAGCGGCGCGACAGGATCCACCGCGCACGTTGCGAGTGACAGGCGGGTAGGCAGGAGCGGATTGCGGCTGGAGGCGCAGCAGGCGGCCGGTGACGCCGACGACCTCGCCGAGGCGCGCCGAGTCCGCGAGGAGGTGGATGCGCTGATCGCGCCCTGGCCCGAGGCCTGAGCGGTGGTTCGCGGCGAGGTGTTCCGCCTGCGTGCCCCACGCGGCGCGCCCGGACGCGAGCAGCGCGGCGGGTGCTACGCGGTGGTCGTGCAGGCCGACGAATTGCTCGCGCTGAGCACGGTGCTCGTCGCCCCGACGTCGACGTCCGCACCACCGCGCTGCTTCCGACCGGCGATCGAGTTCGCCGGGCAGCAGACACGCGTGCTTGTGGAGCAGGTGACCGCCGTGACGATGGGCCGGCTGGGTGACTCGGTCGGAAGGCTCGGCGCTCAGGAGATGCGAGCGCTGGATGGCGCCTGGCAGTCGTCCTCGGGCTCTGAGCTTCGGCGGGCTGCTCAGGCCGCGCGCAACGCCGGCGCCCCGTAGGACTGGCCGTTCGGGGCTTCCCACGCGGCGGCCATAGACCGTCCGTCCAGAAGCCAGGACCCTTGCTCGCCGTCGCAGCGTCCGCGGGCCGATGAGCGACTCGTGCAACGGACTACCGCTCAGCGCATAGGGCAACCGCTCGTGAGGGCGGGCGACGGATCTCCCGTCATTCACCAGCGCGAACGCGCTGCGGCGAGGTCGTGCACATCTACATCACACGGATCCTGGAGGGATCATATGCTGCAGAACCTGCGCAACCGCGCTTCGGACGAGTCGGGCTTCACGCTCATCGAGCTCCTGGTCGTCGTCCTCATCATCGGCATCCTCGCCGCCATCGCCCTGCCGACGTTCCTCGGTCAGCGCGCCAAGGCGCAGGACTCGTCCGCGAAGGCGGATGCCCGCAACATCGTCTCTGAGATGGAGTCGTGCTTCACCGATAGCGAGACCTACGCGGGCTGCCCGAAGGCGCCGTATACGACCCCGACGGATTCCGTCATCGCGCCGAATGGCACGGTCGGCTACACCGTTACGTCGACGTCGAAGGCTGGCTCGCCGCGGAACACGTTCATCATCACGAAGACCGCGGCAGGCTTCGCTCGTACCTGCACGGGTTCGGACGGCTGCAACAGCGGTAGCTGGTAGGCGAAGGGCAACACCTGACAAGGGGCGGGCCCTCCGGGCCCGCCCCTCGTCGTTCTACGACGATTGTCGACTTCAGGTGCCGGTCATTGTGGGCGGCCCGGTACCAGGACGACAGTGACCATCACATGGACGAGCGCGGCTTCACCCTGATCGAGCTTCTTGTCGTCGTCCTGGTCATGGGGATCCTGGCGGCGATCGCTCTGCCGACGTTGCTCGGTCAGGCCGACAAGGCGCGCGACGCGAACGCGAAGTCCGACGTCCGCAACGCCGTCTCGCAGATGGAGTCGTGCTTTCGCAGTGCCGAGATGTACACGGGCTGCCCGGATGCCAGCCATCCGCTGGCGTCCGGCGTCTCCGCCACGGTGACCGGCAGCGGCGCGAGCTACGTCGCGTTCAGAACTTCGGCCACCGGCACGGTGTTCACGATCGCCCGCCAGTCCGACGGCTACTCGCGCACCTGTAACGCGCCGGGCACCGGCGGCTGTCGTTCAGACAGCAGCTGGTAGTGGGCGTGATCGCCGCCGTCGGACCCGCCAATCGTCCACCGCCGGTGGACGCCCTTCAGTCGCAGACGGTCCCAGTCGATTGGAGGGCGATGGCGCAGAGGCTCCACAACGAGGACGGGTTCACGATCGTCGAGGTCATCGTCGCGATGGTCGTGCTGCTGATCGGCATGCTCGGCGTGCTTTCGCTGCTGAGCGGCGCGTTGCAGGCGACGGCGGCCAACAACGAGCGCGTCGGCGCGACGAACCTCGCCCGCGAGCTCGTCGAGGCGACCCGCGGCCTGGACTACGAGGATCTCACGAGCGCGCTCGTGGTGACACGTCTGCAGGCACGCGGCAACCTGGGCTCGGGCTCCCCGTGGACGATCGAGCGACGCGGCGTGACGTACACGGTGACGACCACGACCTGCGCCTACGACGACCCCGCCGACGGCTACGGCGCGCCGGCTCCCGCGAACGCCTGCAACACGGGCAACGCCGCCGGCGCCGATGCGAACGGCGACGACTTCCGCCGAGCGACCTTCAGCGTCTCCTGGCGCGACGCGCGCGGCCCGACGAAGAGCGCGTCGCAGTCGACGCTCGTCGTCAACCCGTCCGGCGGTCTCGGCCCGCGGATCACATGCTTCACCCCCGTCGCCCAGACCTATGCGGCGGGCGCGCCGGCCACACCGGCCGCCTGCCCGGCCGCCGGCGCGGCCACGTCGACGGCGACCGTCGCGAAGATCGTCTGGACGACCACGACCGCCCAGAGCCTGCACTGGGAGGCCGACGACGGCGACCTTCAGAGCCGCGGCGACATCGTCGGTTCTACGAACGCCTCCGGCGGTACGACCTTCACGACCCTCTGGGACATCGGCGACGCCACAGTCGGCGACGGCAGCGAGGTCCTCGACGGCCCCTACGTCCTCACGGGACAGGCGTTTGACGTCCTCAACATCGGAGGCGAGGCCAAGCGCGCGGACATCGTGCTCAACCGCCGCGCACCGTACGCGCCGCCGACGCTGCAGGGCGGTCGCAATACGCGTCTCGGCAGTCGCGTCGACTTTCGCTGGGGGCTCAACCGCGAGCGTGACGTTCTCGGCTACCGCGTCATCTGGGCGGGACCCGACGGGGCTCTCGGCGGCGGCAACGACGCGGTCGCGTGCGCGCCTCCGGCCGGCGCCCCGTACCTCAGCCCGACGACGCAGAGCTGCACGGACTTCTCGCCGGCCACCAGCGGGGCGACGACGTACTACATCGTCGCGATCGACCGCGCGCCGGACGGCAGCCTGCGCCAAGGAACCGAGCGAACCCTATCCGTCAGCGCGCCGGTCACGGCGCCCGATCCGCCGACCGGCCTGACGGTCAGCACGAGCGCCAACGGGCTCGCCCGGCTGAACTGGACGGCGCCGGCGACCGGCGGCGTGGCCTTCTACCGGATCTACCGCGACGACTCCGACGCCAACCCCGCGACCGTCACGTACAGCGACCGCCACGATCGCGTCGATACCCCACCCAGTCCCCTGGCGACGGCCTACACCGATTCGCAGTCGGGCGCGACGTCGCACCAGTACTGGGTCACGGCGGTCAACAGCTCCTACAACGAGTCCGCGCCCGTCGGACCCGTCACCTGGGCGGCGCCGTGAGCGTGCGCGACGAACGCGGCTTCACGCTCGTCGAGCTGCTGGTGGTGATGGCGATCGCGATCGGCATCCTCGGGGCGACGTTGACGACGTTCAACGCCAGCTACCAGGCGCACCACGACAACGACGTACGCAACGACACCGCCGAACTCGCCCGCGTAGCGCTCGACGTCCAGGCGCGCCAGCTTCGCAACCTCGCCAAGCGCCTGAACAATGCGCCGGTGATCGACACGATCAGCACGGACGGGTACGACTTCATCTTCCAGACCGCCGACCCCGCCAAGACCTGGGTGCGGTACTGCCTCGACACGACCGCCGCGCCCGCATCGCGCAGCCGCGGCCGCCTCTGGACGGCGGAGACGTCGAGCGGTGCGGTGACCGCGAGCAACCGGGGAGCATGCCCGGGCAGCGGCAGCGGCTGGCAGACCCGCGTCGTCGCCGACCACGTCACAAACCGGCGCGACGGCCTGGAGCGGCCGCTGTTCACCTACACCTGCACCGATGGCACGGCCTCCTGCGCCTCCCTCGCCACGCCTGCCTACGACAAGATCGTCGGCGTTGCGGCGCAGACGATGGTCGACACGCAGCCCGGCCGCGGCGCGCCCGAGCTGAAGGTCGCGACAGGCGTGCATCTGCGCAATCAGAACCAAGCGCCCGAGGCGCGATTCGTGGCCACCGCTTCCGGGTCGCGCACGGTCGTCCTGAACGCGTCTGGCTCGACGGACTTCGAGAACCGCACGCT
Organism: Solirubrobacterales bacterium; assembly: GCA_038255395.1. GTDB lineage: Bacteria > Actinomycetota > Thermoleophilia > Solirubrobacterales > Solirubrobacteraceae > CADCVQ01. The sequence continues at coordinate 26,722 of JBBSLI010000005.1, read as the reverse complement.
CAACTACCGCTGGTTCAAGCGGACCATGCCGACCGAGGCCAACATCGACTGCACCACGCCTGCGGTGGACTCCAGCAGCACCCTGTGGGGCGCGACATACATCGGCAGCGGGATCACGCTCTCGCACACCTTCCCCGTTTCCGACGGCACGGCCGGCAGCACCGTCAACGTCGGTCTCGTCGTGTGCGATCCAGGCGATCGCTACGGGAAGGCCGGCATTCCCCCGCTGGCGACGATCGCAGTCCAGATCCCGAACTGAGGACGACATGACACGCCCCGACATCCGCAACGAAGAGGGCTGGATCCTCGTGAGCGCGATCAGCCTGCTGGCCGTGATGCTGATGGTCGCGCTTGCCTCCTACTCCTTCGTCGACGGCAACCAGGGACGCACCCGCGAGCAACGCGAGCGCGAGACGTCGCTGAACCTCGCCGAGGGCGTCCTGTTCAACCAGGGCTTCGCGCTGGGGCAGCAGTGGCCCGGCAACGAGGCGGGCGGAAACGCGATGCCCGCGACCTGCGATCAGACATACGTCGCGCCGGCGGCCGGCACGGCGCGGACATGTCCGGACCCGACGACGCTCGCGGCCGCGCAGGGCTCCACGACGACCGCGAACTTCGCGAATGTCGACGCGCTTGCGAACGTCAAGTGGACGACGCGGATCCGCGACAACGGCGGTCCGCTCTCCGGTGGCTTCGTGTTCGCGAACGTCAACGCGTCTCAGAGTGGTACCAACGCCAAGGGAGTCGCCTACACCTGCCCCGGTCCCTGCAAGTGGGACGCCAACGGCGACCGCCAGCTCTGGGTCCAGACGCGCACCGTCGTGCGCGGCAAGCCGCGCAACGTCGTCGCCCTGCTCAAGCGCGAGCTGTTCGGCGAGTCGATCACACGCGCCGGCGTCATCGCTGGCAGCTTCGGCACCTCCAACAACGGCAACAAGACGATCATCGACTCCTCAGGATCGGTGGTCATAACACGCTGCGTGGGCAATGGCGACACCTGCACCCAATACGAGGGCGCCGACCCGGACGACAAGAAGGAGCAGGTCACGCCCGAGCCGATCAAGCAGGACCCGAGCTTCCCACCCACGATGAGCGCGGCGCAGCTTGCGCGCTTCAAGCTCGCCGCGCAGACCGCAAGCCCGCCGACCTACTACACGGACTGCCCGACAGCCGCGCAGACGTACAGCGGCGCGGTCGTCTACATCGACGTGGCCGCGACCAAGACGTGCAGTGACGTCAACGGGGCGACCTACAACTCGCCGACCGAGTACGGGATCGTGATCATGCCGCGCGGCCGGCTCGTCGACATCAAGGGGACCTACTACGCGATCCTCTACCTCGCCAATCAGCAGATGGAGTCGCGGCTGGACTACCCGCTGCTGTCGCTCGGCGCCAACGCCGAGATCTTCGGTGGCGTGGCGATCGACGGCCGAGGCCACCTGAACGTCGGCCAGGCCAGCGGTCCGCGCCCGTCGATCACCTACCGCGCCGGCGCATTCGACTCGCTGGCGACGTTCGGCACCACCGGCCTCGTCCAGAACACCTGGCGCGAGCTGCCGCCAGGCGACCTTCCATAGTTCTGACGGACCTTCCTCGGGTGCCTCAAGGCGGGTGGCGGGGCGGCCGATACGCACATCAGTCGCATCACTTCCCGAACCGCAAGACTGAGGACGTGTCCATGCCAGTCGCCCTGCCCTTCGCCGCCGCATTCGGCCTCGTCGTCGGGTCTTTCCTGAACGTCGTCGCCCATCGCATGCCCGGCCGCATGTCGCTGGCGCTGCCGGCTTCGCACTGCCCGTCGTGCGAGGTTCCGATCAAGCCCTACGACAACATCCCGGTGCTGTCATGGCTGATCCTGCGCGGACGCTGTCGCAGCTGCGCCGAGCCGATCAGCGCGCGCTACCCGATCGTCGAGGCGATGACGGCCGTCCTGTTCGCGGCCGTCGTCGCCGTCCACTACACCGACGTCGCCGCGCTCGTCATGGGCCTCGTGCTCGTCGCCTTCCTCGTGCCGATCGCGCTGATCGATTTCGACCACAAGATCATCCCCAACCGGCTCACGCTGCCCGCCGCCGTCCTCGCGATCGTGCTCGGAACGGCGCTCGATCCGGGCGGACAGGTCGAGCGGCTGATCGCCGGCGCGGCGGCGGCCGCCGTGCTCGGGCTGCCGTCGCTGATCAACCCCAAGGGCATGGGCATGGGCGACGCGAAGCTCGTCGGCGTGCTCGGGCTCTTCCTCGGGGCCGCGGTTGCGCCCGCCTTCTTCGTGGCGTTCGTCGCGGGAACGGCGGTCGGGATCGCGATCATCGTCCGCAAGGGCATGAGCGCGGGGCGCAAGACCCCGGTCCCGTTCGGGCCGTTCCTCGCGCTGGGCGGGCTCGTCGGCCTGCTGGCCGGCGACGAGCTCGTGCAGCTGTACCTGACGGCGTTCTGACGACGGGCATCCAGCTCGCAACCCGATGTCGACGTCGCGCTGTCAGCCGGCGTCAGTCAGGCGCAACGAGCCGCACCTGCGGGAAATACGTCCGCACGCGCTTCGGATCTCTGGTGAAGCAGTGGCAGGTCCGCCGCCGCGGCATGAGCGCCGATGAAGAAATCGGGCAGCGGAGACGTTCGCGGGCCACCTTGTCGCCGGTACTCGAGGAACGCCCGCGCGGCAAGCCAGCCGGCCGCCCACGGAATGCCCAGTCGCATGAGCCCAGACCACGCACGCCACGGTGACGGCGCCAGAACGTCGATCAAGACGCTCGTGTCCACAAGCGTGGTCACGCATCGCCGCGTGTCAGCTGCAGCACCTGCTCCGCGGTGAGACCTCCGTCGGCCCGGTCGCGGAGATGAGCGAGCAGCCGGTCACCCCGTCCGGAGTGCGCCACGGGGCCGGACCAGCGCACCCTCCTCGGTTGGCACGTCCTCGACCTCTGCGCCCGGCCCCATCGAGTAGCGCTCGCGGAGCTCCTGGGGGATCGTGACCTGCCCTTTTGTCGTGATCCGCATGTAAGGCGCCTACCAGCCTTACCGGGGTGGAACGCAAGCCGACGACCTCGAATCCCCGCCGATCCAGCGGATCGCCGCGGCGTCTGGACATTCGGGCGATCTTGTGGAGTCCTCGTTGCGATGTTGCGACCCGGATGCCGATGCCCGTCTCGTCAATGGGACGCTCACGCTCAACAACCTTCGTCGGACTCACCATCGAGCCCGGACGCGTCGCTGCCGCTCACGTGAGCGTCAACGGATCCATCGTCATCCAAGACGGTGGACGCGCCGAGCTCGAGCCGGGCGTCGTGCGGGACGGCGAAGTCGCCGACTCGGATGCCCTGGCCGAGGCACTGCGCTCGCTCTGGAGCGAGCACAAGAGCCTCGACAAGCGGGTGCGGATCGGTGTCGCCAATGCGCGCATCGTCGTCCGCACGATCCATCTTCCGCCGATCCCCGATCCCAAGGAGCTGGCGATCGCCGTTCGCTTCCAGGCTGCGGACGAGATCCCGATGCCGCTCGACGATGCGGTGCTCGACTACCAGTCGCTCGGCGTCGTCGACACGCCCGACGGGCCGCGGCAGAAGGTCGTCCTGGTGGCTGCTCGCCGGGAGATGATCCTGGACACGCTGACCGCAGCGCGCGCCGCCGGACTGAAGCCGATGGGCATCGACCTCTCCGCCTTCGGCATGGTCCGCGCGCTGAAGAGCCCCGGCGCCGACGACGGCCCCGAACTGTTCGTATCGGTCGGCGGGCTGACCAACCTCGCGGTCGCCGATCGCGGCGTCTGCACCTTCACCCGCGTGGCGGGCAGCGGCCTGGAGAATCTCGCCGTCGAGCTCGCCGAACGCCGTGAGCTGACGCTCGAGCACGCCCGCATGTGGCTGCATCACGTCGGCCTCGAGGCCGATGTCGAGGACATCGACGGCGAGGAGGCGATCGTCGCCGATGCCCGCTCCATCCTCACGGGCGGCGTTCGCCGCATCGCCTCCGAGGTTCGCGCGTCGCTGGACTTCCACCAGGGGCAGGTCGAGGACGGCACCGGCGTTCGCCGCGTCGTGCTGACCGGTCCCGCCGTCGCCGTCGCCGGCTTCTCCGCCGCCCTGGAGGCCGAGCTCGGCCTCGAGGTGCAGGAGCGTGTCGTCGCCGCCGCCAAGGGTATGGCCCTCGGCGCGCTCGATGCCGCCTGCCTCAGCGTCGCGGCGGGACTCGCCGTCGAGGAGGGACCGAGCTCATGAAGGCCGTCAATCTCATTCCTGTGGACGCGCCGCGCGGTGCGGGCGCAGCGAGGTCGCTCGGTTCGAGCGGACCGATCGGCGCCTACGCCGTCCTCGCGCTGCTCGCGGTCGCCGTCGTCCTGGCGGGCGCCTGGACGCTCACAGGCAAGCAGCTCTCCGACACGCAATCCGATCTGGTCCGCGTGGAGCGCGAGGCGCAGGCGGCTGAGGCGAAGGTGTCCTCGCTGACGTCCTACACGGAGTTCGCCGCACTGAGCAAGGCGCGCGTCGAGACCGTCGGCGGGCTGCTCGAGGGCCGCTTCGACTGGGCACACAGCCTGCGCGAGGTGGCGCGTGTCGTGCCCCGCGACGTCGACCTGACGTCGCTCGTCGGCACCGTCTCGCCGACCTCGAAGGTGGAAGGCGGCGGCGGAGCGTCAATGCGGGCGAGTCTGCCGGTGCCCGCGGTCGACCTGATCGGGTGCGCGAAAAGCCAGGCGCACGTCGCCACGCTGCTCGCTCGTCTGCGCACGATCGACGGCGTCCAGCGCGTCAGCCTCGCAAGCTCGGAGAAGAGTGACTCGGCATCGGCGAACGAAACCGACTGCCGCTCCACCGACAAGATGCCGCAGTTCCAGCTCACCGTGTTCTACAAGGCGCAGGACGGGATCGTCCCGGCGGTAGCCGCTGCATCCTCCTCGACCACCGCGGCGCCGGCCGCCTCGACCACGGCTGCTGCCGGAGGTTCCAAGTGAGCGCTCAAACCCGCATGATCGCCGCTGTCCTGGCTGTAGTCGCCATGATCGCCGGCTTCTGGTTTCTGCTCCTCGCGCCCAAGCGCACGGAGATCAGCGCGGCGAAGGACAAGGTCGTTCAAGCCGAGACACGGCGCGACGCCGCGGTCGCGGCGGCCGGGCAGGCCGAGCAGGCGCGAGCCGGCTACCAGAAGGACTACGCAACCGTCGCCCGCCTCGGCAAGGCCGTGCCTGCCGATGACGATGTCGCCTCGCTCGTGTATCAGCTCGAGACGATCGCGCGCGCCAACAAGATCGACTTCCGCGCCGTGAAGCTGACCGGTGCCGCGGGTGCCGCGCCTCCCGCGGCTGCTGCGGCGCCGGCCGACACGGCTGCGACGAGTGGCGGCGAGAAGAAGGACGGCGAAGCTGATCCCACCGCCGCCTCCACCGCCCCGGTCGCCCCTGTCGTCGCCCAGCCACCGCCCGGCGCCGTCGTCGGAACGGCGGGCCTGCTGACGGTGCCGTTCACGTTCGCGTTCGATGGCGATTACCTGAAGCTGCAGCGCCTGCTGAAGGCGATCAATGGCCTCGCGAAGAGCAAGAAGGATCAGATCTCGGTGCGCGGCCGCCTGCTCACGGTCGACGGGTTCTCGCTCGCAGCGGGTCCCGAGGGCTTTCCGAAGCTCAAGGCGCTCGTGAGCGCCACCGCGTACATCGTGCCCGAAGCCGACTCCGCCAGCGCCGCGACCCCGCAGGCTCCTGCCGGCGCGGCTGTCGCGCCGACCACGACCGCACTCACCACGAACGCTCAGGGAGCCGGACGATGAACACGCTGATCGAACCCTTGAAGCGGATCGCTCGCGATCTCGTCGACAAGAAGCTGTGGCCCGTCGCGGTCCTGCTGCTGGCCGCGCTCGTCGCCGTCCCGATGCTCGTCGGCGGTTCGACCGGCGAGGACACCTCGGCGCCGGCCGGGCTCCTCGCGACCGCGCCTGCGGATCCGGGCTCGAAGTCGCTCGTCACCGTTGTGGACCAGGCCGTCACCGGCAAGGACTCGCGTCGCGGTCGGATCTCCGACCCGTTCTACGATCCGCCCGATCCGCCCAACGAGGCGACCGCGACCCCAGTTGGGGCGTCGACGGCCACGGCCGAGGCGCCGAAGGAGGGCGGGGCGTCCGCCGGCGCGGGCACATCCAACGAGACGACCCCGCAGCCCGCGGAGCCGACGCAGCCGGCGATCGATCACGTCTACTACCGCACCGAGGTGCGCTGGTCCGCGGCCGAGGGCGGCAAGGCGCGCCCGCTGTCGCGGCTCACGCCGCTCGGCGGCCTCGTCGACCCCGCGGTCCTGTACCTCGGCGTCACGAAGTCCAGCGGCAACTACGCCATCTTCCTGCTCGGCCCGAACGCGACGTCCGACGGTGAGGGTGAGTGCGAGAACAGCGCCTGCCGCGTCATCGGCCTGAAGTCCGGCGAGTCGCAGATCGTCACGGTCCAGCCGCCCGCCGGGGGCGACGTCCGCCGCTATCACCTGGACGTCGTCAGGGTCAAGGCGGTCACGACCGACGCGGCCACGGCACGCACCATGCGCCTGCGGGTCCATCCCGACGGCCGTGACGTGATGCGCGACATGTGGCAGCACGTCCCGACCGCCACCGCGCTGCGCCCGATCCAGTACGACCGCGACTCCGGTCTGCTCGTCAAGCAGGCCGGCGCCGCCGCGACCGGCGCGGCGCAGCCCGCCGAGTAGCGCCACATACACTGCGCAGCGCCATGGCGCTGCGCTTCGTCACCGCCGGGGAGTCACACGGCCCCGGTCTCACCTGCATCGTCGAGGGACTGCCCGCTGGGCTGGCCCTCGACGAGGACACGCTCAACCGCGACATGGCCCGGCGTCAGCTGGGCCATGGCCGTGGGGGACGCATGAAGATCGAGCGCGACCGCGCCGACGTCACCGGCGGCGTGCGCCACGGGCTGACGATGGGCGGCCCCGTCGCGCTGCAGATCGCCAACCGTGACTACGCCAACTGGGAAGAGCGGATGAACCCGTGGCCGGTCGAGGCCGACGTGCCCGAGGTGCATCTGCCGCGTCCCGGCCACGCCGATCTCGTCGGGACGCAGAAGTACGACCTCACCGACGTGCGCAACGTGCTCGAGCGCGCGAGCGCCCGCGAGACGGCGGCGCGCGTCGCGGGCGGCGCGGTGGCACGCTCGTTCCTGCGCGCGCTCGGCGTCGAGATCCGCTCGCACGTGATCCAGATCGGCAGCGTGCTCGCGCCGGAGCGCGACGTCGCGCTGACCGTGGCGGACTTCGACGGCGTCGACGAGGATCCCGTGCGCTGCCTGGACCGCGAGTGCAGCCGCGCGATGGTCGCCCACATCAACGTGCAGCGCAAGGCCAACGAGTCGCTCGGCGGCGTCTTCGAGGTGATCGCCTTCGGCCTCGTTCCCGGCCTCGGCTCGCACGTCTCCTGGGAGGAGCGCCTCGACGGCCGCATCGCCGGCGCCCTGGCCTCGATCCAGGCGATCAAGGGCGTCGGGCTGGGGGAGGGCTTCGACCTTGCCGGCAAGCCCGGCTCGGAGGCGCACGACGAGATCTTCTTCTCGCAGGAGCGCGGCTACTACCGCGAGACCAACCACGCCGGCGGCCTCGAGGGCGGCATGACGAACGGCGATCCCCTGTATGCGCGCGCGGCGATGAAGCCGCTGCCGACGCTGACCAAGCCGCTGCGTTCGGTCGACATCGCCACCAAGCAGCCCGCCCAGGCGCTGCGCGAGCGCACGGACTCCTGCACGGTGCCGGCGGCGGGCGTCGTCGGCGAGGCGATGCTCGCCTTCGTGCTCGCCGACGCGTACCGGTCGAAGTTCGGCGGCGACCACATCGGCGACGTCGTCGCCGCGGTCGATGCCTACCGCGCGCGCATCGGCTGGCCGGCGACGACGGCGTAGGGGGGACGCTCGCGCATGGCGCTCGTCTTCGTCGGGTTCATGGGGGCCGGGAAGTCGTCGGCGCTCGACGACGTGCTCGACACCGACACGCTCGTCGAGGACCAGCTCGAGATGAGCATCGCGTCGTTCTTCGCCGCCTACGGCGAGGCGAGGTTTCGCCGCCGCGAGGAGCCGATCGTGCTGCGCGCGCTGCGCTCGGGCGCGCCCGCGATCGCCCTCGGCGGCGGCAGCATCCTGTCCGAGACCGTCCGCGCCGCGCTGCGCGAGCACACGGTCGTGTGGATGGACATCTCCGACGAGACGGCATGGGCGCGGGCGGCGGGCGACGAGCGGCCGCTGGCCGCCGACCGCGCCGCGTTCGAGGCGCTGCACGCCGAGCGACGGCCGCTGTACGCGTCGATCGCCGACGCGTTCCTGCCCGAGGGCGACCGCCTCGTGCGGCGCGCGCTGCCGGCGCTCGAGGCGCTCGCTGCCGCGCCTGCCGGGACGAAGCTCGTGTGGGCGGTCGCGGGCGGGAGCGAGTACCCGGTCTACGTCGGGCGCGGGCTGATCGGCGGCCTGCCGCGGCCGGGGCGGCGGGCGTTCGTCGTGACCGACGCGAACGTCGGCCCGCTGTACGCCGAGGCCCTGCGCGACACGCATCGCACGATCACGATCGCGGCCGGTGAGGCGCACAAGACGCTCGCCGCCGCCGAGACGGTCTGGCGCGCGCTCGCCGCGCAGGGGATGGGCCGCGACGACCACCTCGTCGCGCTGGGCGGCGGCGTCGTCGGCGACCTCGCGGGCTTCTGCGCGGCGACCTACCAGCGCGGCGTGCCCGTCGTGCAGGTCCCGACGACGGTCGTGGCGCAGGTCGACTCGGCCTACGGCGGCAAGACGGGCGTCGACCTGCCGGAGGCGAAGAACTACGTCGGCGCCTACCACCAGCCCGCCGCCGTGATCACCGACGTCTCCACGTTGGAGTCGCTGCCCGCCGAGGAGCTCGCCGCGGGCTACGCGGAGGTCGTCAAGACGGCGCTGATCGCGGGCGGCTCGCTGTGGCAGCGCATCGCGGAGGGCGGGGCGGTCGACGAGCGCGTCGTACTGGACTGTGCGCGCACGAAGATCGCCATCGTCGCGTCCGACGAGCGCGACGGCGGCGCGCGCCAGCTGCTGAACCTCGGCCACACCGTCGGCCACGCGATCGAGACCGTGACGGGCTACCGCCGCTACCGCCACGGCGAGGCCGTCGCGCTCGGCCTGCTCGCCGCGCTGCGGCTCGGCGCAACCGACGACCTGCGCGCGCAGGTCGCGGAGCTGCTGGCCGCCGCCGGGCTGCCGACGACGCTGGAGGGCGCCGACGCCGACGCCGAAGCCGTCGTCGCGGCAACGCGGCTGGACAAGAAGCGCGTCGGCGACAGCGTCCCGTTCGTGCTCGTCAGCGCGCCCGGGGACGTGCGCTTCGGGCAGCGGGTGGCAGCCGACGACGTGCTCGCGGCAGTCGCTGAACTCGTGGGGTAACGGCCAGTGGGCCGAATGAGGCCCGCCCGGCGGGAGGTACTCGGCCCACCGGTCGCGAGGTGATTGCCTCAGCGCGTCAGCACGGCCAGCGGCGCGCCCCACCCCGACAGCGAGTTCGGCGGCGGCACGCGGTAGCCCAGGTACAGGTCATTGCCGATGTCGCCGGTCGCCCATTTCGCAAAGCTCTCCGCGAAGCGCTCCTCGCGGGCGGCGCAGCCGCCGGAGTTGCCCTCCTCGCAGCCGAAGCCCGGTGGCGTCGCGGCGTCGAGCTGCGCCTCCAGGTCACCGCCGACGAGCGCGTGGTCGATCACGTGCGCGAGCTCGTGCAGCACGAGGCGCCGGACGCCGCGCATCCCCGCGCCGCTGTACACACCGCCGAGGTCGAGCACGACGTCGTAGGCCCCCTCGGTCGGCCGGGTCTGGCCCGCGATCCCGGTGCCGAGGTCGCTGATGCTGACCGTGACGAGCCCGGCGACGAGATCGACGAGGCGCCGCGCGTCGGGCCGCGCCTCGGCGACGGCGCGCCGGACGATCTCCTGGTCGCTCACCGCGATCGACGGGTCGAAGTTCAGCGGCGCGGCCGGCGGCAGCGTGCCGTCCTTCAGCTCGTAGCGAGCGCCGTCGTCTGCAGCGGGCCGCCCGATTCCGTCGGCCGGCGATCCGCGCAGGAAGAGCGCGAGCGCGAGCGCCGCGAGGCAGACGACCGCCAGCGGGGCGATCAGGGCGCGCGAATCGCTCATCGCCGCTCCATCGGCGGCCCGCGCCCGCTCGGTGAGCGATCCGGTCCGCGGTCGGCGAAGGTGCCACAGCGACGCGCCGGCGCGGGCTCCGTGCCAGAGTTGGCGGCACATGCCCACCGCTCACAATCGCATCCACGTCATGCACGGCGTCAACCTCGACCAGATCGGGCGCCGCGACCCCGCGCACTACGGCGGGATGACGTACCTGCAGCTCGAGCGGGCGATCGACGGCTACGCCGACGAGCTCGGCCTCGACGCGCGCTTCTTCCAGACCAACCACGAGGGCGAGTTCGTCGAGGAGCTGCACCGCGTTTCCGACCTTGCCGACGCGGCGCTCCTCAACGCCGGCGCGTGGTCGCACTACTCGCGCGCGATCGGCGACGCGCTCCAGTTCACCGGCGTCCCCTGCGCCGAGGTCCACATCTCCGACGTCATGGCGCGCGAGCAGTGGCGCCACGTGTCGGTGCTCGCCGACGGCTGCGTCGCGACCGTCGCCGGCAAGGGCGTCGAGGGCTACCGCGACGCGCTCGTCGCGCTGCGCCAGGCGCTGCGTCCATGACAGCGCGCATCGCGGCCGTCGAGGCGAAGGTCGCCGAGCGCGAGCTCGATGCACTGCTCGTATCGAACCTCGTCAACGTGCGCTGGCTGACCGGCTTCACGGGCAGCAACGGCGCGGTCGTCGTCGGCAGCGCCAAGCCGCGCTTCATCACCGACTTCCGCTACCTGTCCCAGGCGGCGGCGCAGCTCGATCCGGTCTGGGAGCGCGAGATCGAGACCGAGCTGCTCAAGCGCGCCGTCGAGGGGCTTGCCGACGGACCGCTCAAGCTCGGCTACGACGACGCCCACCTCACCGTCCGCCAGCACGCGCAGCTCGAGCAGCTCGTCGCCGAGCGCGACGTCGAGCTCGTCGCCGCGGGCGGCATCGTCGAGGCGTTGCGGGCGGTCAAGGACGCGGCCGAGATCGACAGGATCCGTGCCGCCGCAGAGCTCGCCGACGCCGCCTTCGAGGAGGTCGTCGGCGCCGGCCTCGTCGGACGCACCGAGCGCGACGTCGCGCTCGACCTCGAGATCGCGATGCGCCGCCGCGGCGCATCGGGTGCATCGTTCGCGCCGATCGTCGCCGCCGGCGAGCACGGCGCCCACCCGCATGCCGTCCCGCGCGACGTGCCGATCCCGGCCGGCACGCTCGTCGTCATCGACTGGGGCGCGCAGCTGGACGGCTACGCCTCGGACTGCACGCGCACCGTCGCGACCGGCGAGCTGGACCCGCGCGACCGCGCGGTCTACGAGACCGTCCTCGCCGCCCAGGAGGCCGCGCTCGCCGCCGTCCGGCCGGGGCCGACGGGGCAGGAGGTCGACGCGATCGCGCGCGCGATCATCGACGAGGCCGGCCACGCCGAGCACTTCGGCCACGGCCTCGGACACGGCGTCGGGATGGAGGTCCACGAGGGCCCGCGCCTGTCCAAGCTGGGCAAGGAGGCGCTCGCCGCCGGCAACATCGTCACCGTCGAGCCGGGGATCTACGTGCCCGGCGCCGTCGGCGTGCGGATCGAGGATCTCGTCGCCGTCACCGCCGACGGGCACGAGGTGCTCAACGGGCTGTCGAAGGAGTTGCGGACCGTCCAGTAGCGTCGCGCGCCGTTCAAGCAGCCCCACGCGCGCGCCGATTGCGCGAGTATGCGAGAGCGACCGAGGACCGACGCAATCTGGTGGGCCGCCGCGCTTGCCGGCGTCGTGACGATGAGCTGGCTTGCGTTGAAGGGGTTCGCCTGGAACGACTATGACGTGGAGGCGAGCCCGGCCTTCAAAGCGGTGATCGATGGCGACATCCGCGGCTTCCTCACCCTGTCTCCGGTCTATGGCGGGTCGATGATCCTGCGCTCGCCTTTCGCCGCCGCGACAGCGGCGCTCGGAGGGGGCGAGGTCGCCGTGTATCGCGCGGTGTCGATCCCCTGTGTCTTCGCGGTCGCCGTGCTCGGCGTGTCGCTTGTGCGCCGGATGGGCGCGCGCGGCCGCACGAACGGTGCCCGCGCGCTCGTCCTGGGCCTCTGTGTCGCCAATCCCGTGACGCTGCGGGCGCTGGAGATCGGCCATCCCGAGGAGCTGCTCGGCGCGGCCCTCTCGATCGGCGCCGTGCTCGCCGCGTGCGACCGCCGCACGATCCTCGCAGCGGTGCTGCTCGGCCTCGCGATCGCATGCAAGTCCTGGGCCGTGCTCGCGATCGGCCCGGTCCTGCTGGCGCTGCCCGAGCGGCGCATCCTCGCGCTCGCCATCGCCGGCGCCGTCACGCTCGCCGTGCTCGCTCCGCTACTGCTGTCGACCGCGCCGCAGGCCTTCGTCCAGGGCACCAGCACGACGGGCCAGATCTTCGCGCCCTGGCACGTCTTCTGGTTTCTCGGCGACACCGGCCAGGTCGTCATCGGCGGCAACGGTCTGCCCAAGCCCGACGGCTACCGCATCCCGCCGCAGTGGCTGTCGCCGCTCACGCACCCGCTGATCGCGTTCCTCGTCGTACCGCTGTCCTTCGCGTGGGCGCGCGTCCATCGCTCGTTGCGCGGCGGCCGCGAGCAGGTGCTCCTCCTGCTCGCCCTGCTGCTGCTGCTGCGCTGCGCGCTGGACCCTTGGAACATCAGCTACTACGAGCTCCCGTTCCTGCTGGCGCTGCTCGCGTGGGAGGCTCTGTGCCGCCCCGAGCGCCTGCCGATCGGGGCGCTCACGGCGACCGTCCTGACCTGGGTCACGTTCGAGACCGCGCCGGACTACCTGAGCCCCGACATGCAGTCGGTGTTCTTCGTCGCGTGGGCGCTGCCGCTTGTCGTCTGGATGGCGCGCACCGCGTTCACGCCCGCTGCGGCGCGCGCCGAGCGGGCCGACGCGGCTGTCCCGCGCGGCCCCGCGATCGCCGCTCTGCCCCAGCACTAGCACGAACGGGCAGGCCGGTCGCGGTCCATTGCAGTGCGGCCGGGCATCGGCTATAGCTAGGCGCCGAGGTAGGTCTTGAGCGCAGCTTCCGAACATTTCGACGCTGTCGTCGTCGGATCCGGGTTCGGCGGATCCGTGACGGCATATCGCCTGGCCGAGGCCGGGCATTCCGTCTGCCTGCTCGAACGCGGAAAGCCGTTCCCACCCAATTCCTTCCCGCGCTCGCCGCTGGGGATGAAGACGCAGTTCTGGGACCCCAGCGAGGGGCTCCAGGGGATGTTCAACATGTGGAGCTTCGACAACATCGACGCGATCTGCGCGAGCGGACTGGGCGGCGGCTCGCTCATCTACGCCAACGTCCTGCTGCGCAAGGACGAGCAGTGGTTCGTGCGCGAGGAGAAGGGCAAGGGCTCGTGGAAGGGCGGCTACGAGCACTGGCCCGTCACCCGCGACGACCTCGATCCGCACTACGACCGCGTCGAGCGCATGATGAACGTCCAGAAATACCCGCTCGACGACCTGCCGGCCGACCTGACGCGCAAGACGCGCGCGTTCCGCGACGCGGCGCAGGCGCTCGGCTACGACTGGCGCCTCGTCAACCTCGCCGTGACGTTCGCCAATGCCGGCGATCCGACGACCGTCGGCGAGCCGATCCGTGAGGACCGCCCGAACATCCACGGCGCGACGCGGCTGACCTGCAAGCACGTCGCCGAGTGCGATCTCGGCTGCAACCACGGCGCGAAGAACACGCTGGACTACACGTACATCACGGCCGCCTGGCACGCCGGCGCGGACGTGCGCACCCGCCACGAGGTGCGCGCCTTCCAGCCGCGCGAGGGCGGCGGATATCAGCTCGAATACGTCATCCACGACGCCAGCGCCGAGGGCGTCAAGACCGACACGAAGGCGCTCGACCGTCACACGATGACCTGCGACCGCCTGATCCTGTCGGCGGGCACGATGGGCACGACGTACCTCATGCTGAAGAACCGGGCGGCGTTCCCGGGGCTGAGCAAGGCGCTCGGCACGCGCTTCGGCGGCAACGGCGACCTGCTGACGTTCGCCCGCCAGTGCAAGTCCGACGGTCCGGACGGCACGCGCGTCCCGCACGTGCTGGACTCCGCCCACGCGCCGGTCATCACGAGCGCGATCCGGATGCCCGACGAGCTCGACGGCGGGGGATCCGGCGGGGGCGGGCCAGGTGACAGGGGCTTCTACCTCGAGGACGCCGGCCAGCCGGAGTTCGTCTCCTGGATGCTGCAGCTGCTCGACGCGCCCCGCTCGGTCTTTCACGACCTGCCCAAGCTCGTCAGGCTCGGCGGCAACTTCCTCACGCACAAGGACACCGATATCGGCGGCGAGATCACCGAGCTGATCGGCGACTGTGGCGAGTCCGCCGGCTTCCTGCCGCTGCTGGGCATGGGCCGCGACGTGCCCGAGGGAATCATGTCGCTCGAGAACGGCGGCCTGGCGATCGACTGGAAGAAGAACGGCGCGTCGAAGAAGTACTTCGAGCGCGTGCGGGAGGTGTCCAGGAACATGGCCGAGCAGCTCGGCGGGACGTTTCTCGACAACCCGATCTGGGCGCTCAGCCGGGTCGTCACCGTGCACGCGCTGGGCGGCTGTCCGATGGGCCGCGACGACGAGGAGGGCGTCGTCGATCCCTACGGCCGCGTCTACAACTACCCGGGGCTGCACATCGCCGACGGCTCGGTGATGCCGGGACCCGTCGGGCCCAACCCGAGCCTCACGATCGCCGGCCTCGCCGACCGCTTCGCCGACGCCATCCTCGAAGACATGAAGGGACCCACCGTGACCGCACCGCCGCCCCCGCCCGAGGATGACGCCCCCGCCGCGCCCGCCGCGGCGCCGCCGCCCCCCAGCGAGAAGCCCGCCGATCTCGAGTTCACCGAGAAGATGCGCGGCTTCATCACGTTCGGCGAGGACGACTACGACAAGGGCTTCCGGCAGGGCAAGAAGGCCAAGACCGCCTGCATGTTCCACGTCACGGTGTACATGGAGGACGTCGAGCGCTTCATGAAGGACCCCAACCACCCGGGGACGATCACGGGTCACGTCCAGTGCGACGCGCTCGGCGGCAGGCTCGAGGTGCAGCAGGGCTGGTTCAACCTCTTCGTCGCCGGCGACGAGGAC
The DNA here is from genome assembly GCA_038255395.1 of Solirubrobacterales bacterium. Classification (GTDB taxonomy): domain Bacteria; phylum Actinomycetota; class Thermoleophilia; order Solirubrobacterales; family Solirubrobacteraceae; genus CADCVQ01. The sequence goes on along the minus strand of JBBSLI010000005.1, from coordinate 11,530 downwards.
GGCGAAGAGCACAAGTACATGAAGTACCGGCTGCTGATCGCCGACGGCGAGGGTCATCCGATCACGCTCAACGGCTACAAGGACGTGCACGACGACCGCGGCTTCGACGTCTGGAGCGACACGACGACGCTGTTCACGCGGATCCTCGCCGGCCACGTCACGCCCGACGACGGCGACGACGACGCCGAGGTGGTCGCGACCGGGATCCTGCACGTGCTGCCCGCCGACTTCGCCGTCCAGTGCACGACGTTCCGCGTCCACCCGGCGCACCGCGTCGACGCGCTCGGCCGCTTCGGCGCGCTGTTCGCCGGCAGCCTCTGGGAGGCCTTCGGCCCCGGCGGCAAGAAGGGCGACTGAGCGCGCGGCGTGACGACCGCCGCCGCGCACACCGACGAGCTGATCGCGCTCGACATCGCAGACGGGACGCCGTGCAACCTGATCCGCGTGCGCGGTCCCGAGGCGCCCACGAAGGGGCCGGTGCTGCTCGTCCACGGCGTCGGCGTGCGCACCGAGATCTGGCGCCCGCCGACGCCGCGCACGCTCGTCGAGGCGCTCGTCGACGAGGGCTACGACGTCTTCATGGAGACCTGGCGCGCGAGCATGGACGTGCCCGACAACACGTGGACGCTCGACCAAGGCGCGGTGCTCGACCACCCGGTCGCGGTCAGGAAGGTCGTCGAGCTGACCGGCGCCGACTCGATCCAGGCGATCACGCACTGCCAGGGCTCGACGAGCTTTCTCATGTCCGCCTGCGCCGGCCTCGTCCCGCAGGTGCGCACGATCGTCGCGAGCGCGGTCTCGCTGCACCCGGTCGTCACGCGGATGGCGAAGCTCAAGCTCGACTACGTCGTGCCGCCGGTCTCGCGGCTGCTGGGCTACCTCGACCCGCGCTGGGGCGAGAGCGACGCGCCGTGGCTGCTGCCCAAGGCGCTGACCGCGTACTGCAAGATCTCGCGGCGCGACTGCGACAACGGCGTCTGCAAGGTGTCGAGCTTCATGTTCGGCGCCGGCAACCCGACGCTGTGGACGCACGAGCAGCTCAGCCCGGCGACGCACGAGTGGACCAAGGGCGAGTTCGGGCCCGCGCCGCTGACGTTCTTCAAGCAGATCGCGGCGTGCATCCGCGCCGGCCACCTGATCAGCGTCGAGGGGCGCCCCGAACTGCCCGACAGCTTCGTCGCGCAGGCGCCGCAGACCGACGCGCGCATCTCGCTGATCACCGGCGGGCGCAACAACTGCTTCCTGCCGGAGAGCCAGCTGCGCACGTTCGAGTGGCTCGAGCGCCAGGACCCCGGCCGCCACACCGTCCACATCGTCCCCGGCTACGGCCACCTCGACGTCTTCGTCGGCGAGCACGCCGGCCGCGACTGGCATCCGATCATCCTCGGCGAGCTCGCGAAGGACCCCGCATGAACCTCCCGGCGATCTCACCCGACGCGCCGCCCGGCAACGTCTGTGGCCGCACGACGTCGATCACGCTGTTCACGACGCAGAAGCGCTGGGGACGCTTCTGGATGCCGGTGATGTTCACGCTCACGCGGGCGGCGCCGAAGTCGCTGGAGGCGATGGACAGGCTCTCGTTCATCAGCTTCGCGAGCTGGTCGCTGATCCGCGAGCTGCCCTACAACGGGCCGCCGCAGACCGTGCGCAGGCTGCGCCACCCGCACCTCTTCTTCGAGGTGAGCTTCAACGGCAGCTGGGCGCAGTACATCGACTCCTCGGTACGCGTCCTGACGACCGGCATGTACACGTTCTGGGGCAGCTCGCGGCGCTTTCCCGGGCCGCTGCCGGCGGGACCGTTCCAGGCGTTCTTCAAATCCCACGAGGTCGACACGAGCCACTACCACTGCGCCTATCCGGAGGCGACGGTGACGATCGTGCGCTCGGCGCTGGAGCTCGAGGAGCGCCTGGACATGTTCGCCCACCGCGCCGCGAACCTTCCCGCCGAGCAGTTCGACGCGGCCTACGAGGCGTTCATCGAGGACGCACAGGGGCTGCTGTGACCGTCCCGCGATCGCCGAACATCGTCGGCAGGACGTACGCGCTGATGGTCTGGACGCCGATCGCACCGGGCCGCGAAGACGACCTGCGCGCCCATCTCGAGGGCCTGGACAGGGCCGACAGCCCGCTCGCCAGGGTGCCGCGCACGCACATGGCGCGCTGGATCGTCGTGCCGGACATGCCCGTCGCGCCCGGCACCGACCTCGTCGACCCGCTCGGCACGCAGTTTCTGCTGTTCACGAGCAACTTCGACGGCGACGCCGACAGCTACCTGCGCGAGCTCGTCGAGCTCATCCCGCGGGAGGCCGCCGAGATCTGGAGCCACTGCATCGGCTGCCCGCAGCCCGCCGAGGGGGCCGCGCTGAAGGCCTACCTGCACCGCAACAAGGTCGACTCGGGCGTCGCGTTCGCCGCCTACCCGAACGCCTCGGTCGCGCAGATCAGGCGCGCGCTCGACAAGCGCGCGCGGCTGATCGACTTCGCCGTCCGCGCCCAAGAGATGAAGCCCGGCCAGCGCCGCAAGGCCTTTTTGAAGGCGTTCGGCAGCGCATGACGCGACCCGCCGCGCCCGTGCTGGAGCTGCCGGACATCCAGGGCGACATCCTGCGCGCCTACGGCAACGCCTACGACTGCACCTCCTACGCGTTCGTGCGGATCGACTGCGGCGCCGAGCAGGCGCGCGCCTGGCTGGACGGCGTCGTCGGCCACGTCACGAGCGCCGCGCCGTGGACCGAGAAGCCGCTGACGACGCTCAACGTCGCGCTGACGGCGAGCGGCCTGGCGGCGCTCGGCGTTGCCGGCGAGACGATCGCCGGCTGCTCGCACGAGTTTCGCCAGGGGATGGCGGCCCGCGCCGAGCAGCTCGGCGACACGGGGCCGAGCGCGCCGACGACGTGGGAGGACGGCCTGGGCAGCGGCGACGCGCACGTGCTGCTGACGATCAACGCCCAGACGACCGCCGATCACCGCCGCGCGCTGCGCAAGATGCAGGACGCGATGCAGGACGCGGGCGGCGTCAGCGTCCTGTTTCAGCAGGACGCCGAGCTGCTGGAGGGCGCGCGCGAGCACTTCGGCTTCGCCGACGGCTTCGCGCAGCCGGCGATCGAGGGCGCGACCGAGGACAAGGTCGCGGGCGGCGGCGTGCCCCAGCGCGACGGGCGCTGGCGCGCGCTCGCCGCGGGCGAGTTCATCCTCGGCTACCCCGACGAGGACACGAACGTCGACCGGGCGGGGCGGCTGCCGGCCGCGCCGCCTGGCCCGCTCGGCGCCAACGCGACGTACATGGTCTGGCGCAAGCTGCACCAGGACGTGGCGCTGTGGCGGCGCACGATCACCGCCGCCGCACACAACTATGCCTACGGCGACGCGCGCAAGCTCGCGGCGAAGGTCGTCGGCCGCTGGCAGGACGGGACGCCGCTTCAGACCCACCCGCACGGGCCCGACCCGGACTTCGATCCCGCCGCCGCGGGCGCCAACGACTTTCGCTACCGCCGCGACGCCGACGGCCGCCGCTGCCCGCTCGGCGCCCACATCCGCCGCTCCAACCCGCGCGACGCGCTGGACCCGGACGGCAAGCTCAGCCTGCGCCACCGCATGATCCGCCGCGGGATGCCGTACGGAACGCCGCTGCCCGACGGCGAGATGCAGGACGACGGCGCCGAGCGCGGCCTCGTCTTCGTGAGCTTCCAGGCGAGCATCTTCCGCCAGTTCGAAGGCGTCCAGACGCCGTGGATCAACGACGGCAACATCTTCGGCCTGGGGACCGACAAGGACTTCCTGCTCGGCGATCGGACCGGCGCCACCAAGATGACGATCCAGGGCCAGAAGCCGTTCTTCCTCGCGCCGTCCGAGCCGTTCGTCGTCACGCGCGGCGGCGAGTACCTGTTCGTGCCGGGGATCTCGGGCCTGAAGGCGATCGTCGAGGGAGCAGCGTGATGAGCGAGCGGCCGCAGGATCTCGGAGGGCCGCAGCGCGTCCGCAGGGTGCTCGGCGCGATGGAGCAGTACATGAACAACGTGCCGGGCCACAAGCGCGGGCATGCCCGCGGCGTCGCGTTCCACGGCCACTTCACGCCGACGCCCGAGGTCGCCGCGCTGTCGACCGCCGAGCTGTTCGCAGCCGACCGGATCGACGTCGTCGTGCGGCTGTCCAACGGCGGCTCGAGCCCGTATCTCGCCGACCGCGTCGACGCCAAACGCGGCAACCCGCTGGGCATCGGCGTGCGCTTCGAGCTGCCCTCCGGCGACCACTCGTCCTGGACGGCGCTGAACCTCGCCGCCTTCCCGCCGCGCACGCCCGACGACTTTCACTCGATGGTCGTCAACACGCGCTCGGCGAAGCCGGGCGGACCGCCGAACCCGGGGCGGATGCTCTCGTTCCTCGTGCCGCGCCTGCCGAAGGTGCTGCCCGGCATCCAGGCGGCCGCCACGCTCGCGCCGCCCGTCAGCTTCGCGACCGCGCGCTTCAACGGCTTTCACGCCTACTACCTCGTCGACGCCGACGGCCGCCGGCAGGCGTTTCGCTTCCGCTGGATGCCTGTCGCCGGGATCCAGAACATGGATCCCAAGGACGACCCGCTGCTGCCGCCGCAGTACGTCGTCAGCGAGATCCGCAACCGCGTCGAGCAGGGACCGGTCGCGTGGAAGCTCGTGCTGCAACTCGCGCAGGCGGGCGACGAGACCGACGACCTGCGCGTGCAGTGGCCCGAGAGCCGCCCGCAGGTCGTGGCCGGTGAGCTCGTGATCGAGCGCGAGCACGAGGACTCCGAGCTCGTCGACGGGTGGGTCTTCGACCCGACGCGGATGCCCGCGGGCATCGAGCTGTCAAACGACCCGCTGCTGCACTTCCGCTCGGAGGCCTACTGGGAGTCGCACCGGCGCCGCCGCTCGGAGACCAAGCCGGCGATCGTGCCGGAGTGAGTCCTCAGGCGATCGACGCGGTCGTCTGCGGCGGGCTGCGCAGCGTCTGCAGCACGACGCAGTAGCGCTCGGTGAGCTTGAGCAGCGTCGCGCGCTGCTCCTCCGTGGCCTGGGGCGCGTCGAGGTCGAAGCGCAGGTCGATGCTCGCGAAGCCGACCGGCGCCTGGCGGTCGACGCCGAGCGTGCCGCGGAAGTCGAGCTCGCCGGCGGCCGTGATCGTGGCGCCGTCGAGGGGGACATCGATGGCGGTCGCGACGGCCTTGAGCGTGACGCCGGCGCAGGCGACGAGCGCCTCGAGCAGCATGTCGCCCGAGCACAGCAGGCTGCCGTCGCCGCCGGTCGCGGGGTGCAGGCCGGCCTTGGCGAGGGCACGGCCGGTCTGGACGTTGCAGGCGATCTCGTCGTCGAGGGTGGCGGTCGCGGTGAGGGTCACGAGCGCGGCCGCGGGCTCGTCGGCGTAACGCTCCTTCAGCGGCGCCTGGAGGGCGCGCAGGGCATCGCGGTCCACGAGCCGGACGCTACCGGATGCACACGCACCAGGCGGTGGGCCGAATCTGCGTCGCCGGGCGGGTGCGATTCGGCCCAGCGCGGCGCGTTGTCTGTTTCGCGGCGGCCGTTGCGCGAATTCGTCGCGACTGCGTCTGGTCTCGTCACATGTGCTCGGTCACGATCGGCGCGTGCCGGACACGCGAGTACACGAACGCTGGGCCGAATGAGCCCCGCCGGGCGGGAGGGATTCGGCCCGGCGCCCGACCGCAGGGTGGCCGAACGAGCGACACGGCAGCGAGGGCGCGTGCGGATCGACCAGCTCGCCGCCGCCGGCCTCGACCGCAAGGCCGTTGCTCGGCGCGTGCAGAAGGGTCAGTTGCATCGTGTGTACACGGGCGTCTACGCGGTCGGCCATCCCGGCGGCGACTGGCGCGATCAGATCATGGCCGCGGTCCTGGCCGGTGGGGAGGGGGCCGTTGCGAGTCACTGGGCCTCCGCCGCGCTCCACGGGCTCGTGCGGTGGGACGGACGCAGCATCGACGTGACACTGCCCGACCGCAGCGGGCGCAGCCGCGCCGGGATCCGGTTTCACCGTCCCCGCATCCTGCACGTCCGTGACACCATCCGCGTTGCGTGCATCCCGACGACCACCGCTGCCCGGGCGCTACTGGAGATCGCGCCGCAGCTCTCCGACAAGCGCCTCAAGCGCGCAGTTCGCCAGGCGCAGGCCGAGCGCTCGACGAACGTGCGGGCCGTCGCGGAGGCGCTACGTCGCGCGCCGGGCGCCAAAGGTTCACGTAGGCTGGCGGCGATCATCGCCACGGGCGCAGCGCCGACGGCCAGCGGCGACGAGGACATCGTCCTCGACCTCCTGCTGCATGCGGGCCTCGAGCACCCCTCCGTCAACGAGCGGCTCGTCGTCGCCACCGAGACCTACTACCCCGACCTGCGGTGGACGCGCCAGCGCCTGATCCTCGAGATCGACAGCGCCTGGCACGACGGACCGCTCGCCAACGAGCTCGACGCCGCCCGCCAGGCCGATCTGGAAGCTGCGGGCGAGCGCGTGCTCAGGACCACCGCGGAGCAGGCGATACGCGAACCGCGCCAGCTCATCCGCAGGCTCCAAGCCGCGGGAGCGCCCTACACTCACCCGCAGCCATGATCAGTACGAACCAGTTGAAGAACGGCAACCACATCGAGGTCGACGGCACGATCTTCAAGGTCCTCGACTTCCAGCACGTCAAGCCCGGCAAGGGCGGCGCGTTCGTGCGCACCAAGCTGCGCCGCGCGAGCGACGGCAACGTCATCGACAAGACCTTCCGCGCCGGCGAGAAGTTCCGCTCCGTCCACACCGAGGCACGCAAGATGCAGTACCTCTACAGCGACGGGACCGACGCGCACTTCATGGACGCCCAGTCCTACGAGCAGATCGCGGTCCCGGAGGGCTCGGTCGCCGACGCGCTGCGCTGGACGAAGGCCAACGACTCCGTCGACGTGCTCTTCATCGATGGCAACCCGGGCGACCTGCAGTTGCCCTCATCGGTCGAGCTCGAGGTCACCGAGACCGAGCCCGGCCTGCGCGGTGACACCGCCTCGGGCGGCGGCGACAAGCCCGCCACGCTGGAGACGGGCGCCACGGTCCGTGTCCCGCTGTTCGTGAACATCGGCGATCGCGTCAAGGTCCAGACGGCGACCGGCGACTACATGTCACGCGCGTAGCAGTGGTCCACTAGAGCTGTGTCGCGCCGGACCGATCAGCGCCGCGCCGCGGTCTTCGCGATCTACCAGGCCGAGTTGACCGAACGGGAGCTCGAGGACGTCTTCGAGCGCAACGCGTCGATCTTCACGCGTGCCCTCGCGCACGCCGCGCAGGACCGCGAGGACGAGCTCGATGCGCTCGTCGCCCGCCACGCCAAGGGCTGGACGATCGACCGCATCGCGCCCCTGGAGAAGGCGATCATGCGCATCGCCCTGCTCGAGATGCTGCACCCCGACGCCGCGCCGGCCGACACGCCGATCCCGCCCGAGGGCGCGATCGACGAGGCTGTCGAGCTCGCCAAGATCTACTCCGGCGCCGACGCGCCGAAGTTCGTCAACGGCATCCTCGCGGCGATCCACCGCGAGATGGGCGACAATCCGCCGTCGGAGAACGCATGAGCGACGCCGACGCCACCCTCGACGATCTCGTCGGCCGACTCGAGCGCGCCGCCGAGCAGCTGCGCTCCGGCGACCTCAGCGCCGACGCCGCCGCGACCGTCGTCGAGGACTGCGCAGCGCTGGCATCGCAGGCGTCCGCGGAGCTCGAGCGGCGTGCCCGCGAGGCCGCGCGCGAGCCGCTGCCGGGCCAGGACACGCTGCTCTGAGCGCGGACCACGCCGTGCCCTACCCCGACGAGCTGCAGGGCCTGGTCGAGCGCGAGCTCGACGGCCTGACGTTCACCGACGACACCGGCGTCGGCCGCCTCGTCGAGACCATGCGCTACAGCCTGCTGGCCGGCGGCAAGCGCATCCGTCCGGTGCTCGCGCTCGCCACCGCCCGCGCGATCGGCCGCGACGAGCAGGAGTTCCTGCCGCTGGCGACCGCGCTGGAGCTGATCCACACCTACTCGCTGATCCACGACGACCTGCCGGCGATGGACGACGACGACATGCGCCGCGGGCGCCCGACCGCGCACGTCGCGTTCGGCGAGGACGTCGCGATCCTCGCCGGCGACGCGCTCTACGCCGAGGCCTTTCGGCACGTCCTGAGCCACCAGGTCGGCGATCCGGCCTGCATCCTCGCCGCGATGGCGGAGCTCGCGGCCGCGACGGGGGTCGACGGGATGGTCGGCGGCCAGTTTCTCGACGTCGCCGGCGAGCAGCAGACGGCCGAGGACCTGCGGCGGCTGCACGGCCTGAAGACGGGGAGGCTCATCTGCGCGTCGGTAGAGTGCGTATTGCTTATTGCCGGAATGAGCCGACCCGATACATCCGACTACCGCGAGTTCGCATCCGAGCTCGGCGTGCTGTTTCAGATCGTCGACGACATCCTCGACGTGACCGGAACCGACGACGCGCTCGGCAAGCCGCAGGGCAGCGACGAGCGCCAGGGCAAGCGCACATACGTCAGCGAGTTCGGCCTCGACGGCGCACGTGAGCTCGCGCTGCGTTCACATCGCCACGCGCGGGCATCACTGGCCTCGGCGGCGCCCGCCGGGGCGACCGAGCTCGAACAGATCACCGACTTCATCGCCACCCGATCCTCATGACCACGACCCTCCTTCAGCACATCGACCGCCCCCAGGACCTCCATCGCCTCAGCGAGGAGGAGCTGACGCGCGTCGCCCAGGAGGTGCGCGAGCACATCATCGCCACGGTCGGTGAGATCGGCGGGCACTTCGGCGCCAACCTCGGCACCTGCGAGCTGGCCGTCGCGCTGCATTCGCTGATGGACTCGCCGCGCGACAAGATCCTCTGGGACGTCGGCCACCAGGCCTACCCGCACAAGGTCCTGACCGGCCGCCGCGACACGCTCGCGACGATTCGCCAGTACGAGGGGCTGGCCCCGTTCTGCTCGATCCCGGAGTCCGAGCACGACATCATGGGCGCCGGCCACGCCTCGACCTCGATCGGCTACGCCGTCGGCCTCAAAGAGGCGATGCGCGCGCTCAAGAACCCCGATCCCGGCAAGGTCGTGGCGGTCATCGGCGACGGCGCGATGACCGGCGGGGTCGCGTTCGAGGCACTCCATCAGGCCGGCGGCGCGGGCACGCCGATGGTCGTCGTGCTCAACGACAACGGCATGTCGATCGCGCCGAACGTCGGGGCGCTGTCGCGTTACTTCAACCGCGTGCGCCTGCATCCCAAGCTCTGGCACACGCGCGAGAACGTCGAGACCAGGCTCAGCGAGCTGCCCGGCGTCGGTCGCCAGATCGAGCGCTTCGGCCCGCAGATGAAGGAGTCGATCAAGGCCTTCTGGGCGCCGGGCCTGCTCTGGGAGGAACTCGGCTGGGCCTACACCGGCGTCATCGACGGCCACGACATCCACGAGCTGCGGATCGCGCTGCGCAGCGCCCTCGCTGCCGAGCGGCCGGTCGTCGTCCACGTCGCGACCGTCAAGGGCAAGGGCTTCGCGCCCGCCGAGGACGGCGGGCAGGAGGGCCAGGAGCGCTGGCACGCCGCCAAGCCGAAGTCGATCATGGGCGGCGTCGTCGCCGCGCCCGCCGCGCCCGTGCTGCCCAAGCCGCCGCCGCAGTTCACGACGGTCTTCGGTGAGGCGCTCGTCAAGGAGTGCCGCCGCGACCGGCGGATCGTCGGCATCACCGCCGCGATGAACACCGGCACCGGGCTGAACATCCTCCAGAAGGAGCTGCCCGAGCGCTACTTCGACGTCGGCATCGCCGAGCAGCAGGCGATCCTCTTCGCCTCCGGCCTTGCGCTCGAGGGCGTCAAGCCCGTCGCCGCGATCTACTCGACGTTCCTGCAGCGCGCCTACGACCAGATCGTCCACGACGTCTGCCTGCAGAAGCTCAACGTCGTGTTCGCGCTGGACCGCGCCGGGCTCGTCGGCGACGACGGCCCGACGCATCACGGCGTCTTCGACATCGCATACATGCGCTCGCTGCCGAACATCGTCCTGATGGCGCCGCGCGACGAGGCGATGCTCGTCCACATGCTGCGCACCGCGCTCGTCTACGACGACGGGCCGATCGCCCTGCGCTACCCGCGCGGCGAGGCGCTCGGCGTGCCGCTTCCGCGGATCCCGGAGCCGATCGAGATCGGGACCGGCGAGATCCTGCGCGAGGGCGACGGCAAGGTCGCGATCATCGGCTACGGCACGGGCGTCGCGAAGGGCCTGGAGGCCGCAGACCGCCTGCGCGAGCGCGGGATCGACGTCACCGTCGCCGACGCCCGCTTCGCCAAGCCGATCGACGCCGCGCTCATGGCCGAGCTCGCCCGAGACCATGAGCTGCTGGTCACGATCGAGGAGGGCGTGCTCGCCGGCGGCTTCGGCAGCGCCGTCTGGGAGACGCTCAACGACGCCGCGCTGCCCGTGCCGCGCATCCTGCGCATCGGCCTGCCCGACCGCTTCGTCACGCACGGGCCCGTGCCGGTCCTGCATGCCGAGGTCGGCTTCACCGGCAGGCGAATCGCCGAGCGCATCGAGGCGGCCGTCGGCCGCCTCGCCGTAGCGGAGGCCTAGCCTGATCGAGCACACTGTCCTCGGCGCTGTCCGCGCCGAGCACATGCCGATGCCGTGCAACACCCGCCCCATGCCGGTCGTGGCCGCCCTCGCGGCGGCGGCGCTTGTCGCGCTCGGCGGCTGCGGCGACGAGCCGCCGGTCGAGCAGGTCCGGGTGCTGCGGTTGAACCCCGCAACGATCGTGACCAAGCAGCCGCAGACGACGGCGACGACCGTGCGCGCTGCGCTGACGACGCCCAGCGCAGCCAGGCTGCCGCCGGCGATGTCGGTTCCGCAGGTCGGGTCTGTCGCCGTCGGCCGGCCGAACGACGGCCGCCTCGTCAACGGCCTGCAGCTGCCCGGCACCGGGCCCGACTGGGTGACCTACGACCCGATCCGGCATACGGTTCCCAACAGGGAGGACCGGCGCTGGGCGACCGATCGCATGCTCGCCTTCCTGCTCTACGTCCTGCGCGACTACCGGCTCGCCAACGGCGGCGCGCCGCCGGTCGTCATCGGCGACCTCAGCCGTCCCTACGGCGGGCCGTTCGGCAGCGATTTCGGCGGCCTCGGCCATGCCTCGCACCAGAACGGCCTCGACGTCGACGTCTACTACCCGCGCCTGGATCGCACGCCGCAGCCGCCCGCCGCCGTCGCCGAGGTCGACCGCGGGCTGGCACAGGATCTCGTCAACCGCTTCGTGGCGGCGGGGGCGCGGTACGCGTTCGTCGGCCTGACCGTCGGCCTCGGCGGGCCGCCCGGCGTCGTGCAGGCGATCAGGTACCACGACGACCACGTGCACGTGCGGATCTCCAACTGGCGCCGCTAGTACATCCATCCGCAAGTTCTGCGCGTTTCCCGGGCGCCCGAACCGTGCCTGACGCCCGCCGGCGCCCGCCCCGTGCCACCAGCACGAAGGCGGGTCACCGCCGACCGTCAGATCCCGGCCGGGCATCCCGGGA